>ONJB01000061.1 GCA_900318015.1 uncultured Bacteroidales bacterium
TCCTCCCGGAGAACGTCCCCGCCAACGAGTTCCTGAACCTCGAGGGCGACAAGATCTCCACCTCCCGCAACTGGGCCGTCTGGGTCCATGAGTACGAGGAGCAGTTCCCGGGCCAGGAGGACGTCCTGCGTTACGTCCTCACGGCCAACGCCCCGGAGACCAAGGACAACGACTTTACCTGGAAGGACTTCCAGCAGCGCAACAACAGCGAACTCGTCGCCGTGTTCGGCAACTTCGTGAACCGCGCCGTGGTCCTCACGCACAAGTATTTCGGCGGCGTCGTGCCGGAGAACCGCAAGCCCGAACCCATCGACGCCGAGACGCTCGCGTCCATCGTCCCCTGCAAGGAGGCCCTGGAGAAATACGTCGAGACCTTCCATTTCCGCGAAGCACTGAAGGAGGCGATGAACATCGCCCGCATCGGCAACAAGTATATCTCCGACATGGAGCCCTGGAAGGTGGCGAAGACCGACATGGACCGCACCGCCTCCATCCTGTACACCTGCCTGCAGATCTGCGCGGACCTCGCGATCGCCTTCGAGCCCTTCACGCCCTGCGCGTGGGCATCGACGCCGGCATCGACCACCGCGCCGGTGAAGGCACGCCGACCGTGAACTTCTACAAGCCGGGCGAGGGCAAGGCCCTGCATACCAAGGGATGCCCGGTCAAGCCGGGCATGACGGAAAACGACGTCATTCCCGACCCCGATCGGGAATCTATCGTCCTTTCCTGGCCGATGCTGGGCACGCCCGAGCTGCTGCCCGCCGGGCACGCCCTCGGTGAGAGCGTCCTGCTGTTCCAGAAGATCGAGGACAGTGTCGTGGATGCGCAGATCGCCCGCCTCGCGGCCATCAAGGCCGAGCGCGAAGCGGCCGAGGCCGCCAAGGCCGCCGAGGAGGCCGCGAAGAAGGTCGAGCCGCAGAAGCCCGAGGTGACCTTCGACCAGTTCGGCGCGATGGACATCCGCACGGCCACGGTCCTCGCGGCCGAGCGCGTCCCCAAGACCGACAAGCTCCTGAAGCTCACCATCGACACGGGCATCGACACCCGCACCATCGTATCCGGCATCGCCGAATATTACAGCCCGGAGGACATGGTCGGCAAGCAGATCTGCATCCTCGCGAACCTCGCGCCCCGCGCCATCCGCGGCATCGAGTCCAAGGGCATGATCCTCATGGCCAAGCAGGGCGACGGCAAGATGCGCTTCATCACCCCGCAGGAGGCCGTCGTGAACGGCGCCCAGATCAATTAAACTGAAAACTCCCCCGATATGCAAGCAACGAAAACCATCAATCCCCGCAAGTTCTCCCTGGGAAAGGCCACCTGGATTTCCCTGGGCGTTACGATCCTCACCATCATCGTGATGGCATCCTGCTGCACGACCATCGACTCGGCGGCCGTGGGCATCAAGTTCAAGAAGTGGTCTTCCAACGCGGAGCTCCGCGGCGGCGTGGAAGGCACCTGCCGCGGCTGGGTGTGGTACAACCCCATCACCGAGAGCATCTTCGAGTATCCTACCTACATCCAGCGGGTCACCTACGAACCCTTCACGGTGAACCCCAAGGACGCGGCCATCTTCTCCATGACCCCGACCCTTGCCTATCAGATCGACGAGAACAAGGCCGTGGACATCTTCGTGAAGTACCGCAAGCCCGTCCGTGAACTGGAGATGGGATATATCAACACCTGTATCTTCGAGGCTTACCGCACCTGTGCGAACAACTACACGTCCGACGAGCTGATGGCGAACCGCGCCAAGTTCGAGACCGAGGTGCGCGCCCGCCTGGACGAGTCCATGAACGCCGAAGGCTTCATCGTCCGCGAGTTCACGACGAAGATCGACCCGCCGGCCTCGCTGACTGAGGCCATCAACGCCAAGAACGAGGCCGTCCAGAACGCCCTCAAGGCCGAGAACAAGGTGAAGGAGGCCGAAGCCGAGGCGAAGATCGCCATCGCGAAGGCCAAGGGTGAAGCCGAGGCGCAGAAGATCACGGGCGACGGCGAGGCCTACTACAACCGCGTCGTGGCCGCGTCTCTCAACGCCCTCCTCGTCCAGCAGTACGCCATCGAGAAGTGGAACGGCGAGCTCCCGACCTACAACGGGTCCAACGCCCTGCCGTTCATCAATCTGAGCAAGTAGCTTACAGGTAAATCAACCGTGAAAGGCGGTCCGGGTCGAAGATCCGGGCCGCCATTTGTTGCAGGGCGGCCGGGGTGACGGCTTCGATGCGGGCGCGCATTTCGGCGGAGGTGTCGATGCGCCCCCAGGCGAGGAGGCTCTTGCCCATGGACAGGCATTGCGCCTCGCCGTTGTCGGAAGAGATGGCGAGTTGCCCGAGGAGCTGTTTCTTGTAGGCCTTCAGGGTGCGCTCGGAGAGCGGTACCTCGCGGATGCGCGCGAGGATCTTGTCCAGCGCTGTGAGGCACCGGTCCAGGTTGGGTTTGTCACAGCCGAAGGTGATGGCGGCGATGCCGGTGTCGGCATACTGCGTGTAAGTACACTCCACGCCGTACACCCAGCCGTTCTTCTCGCGCAAGACCTTGTTCAGCAGGGAGTTCGAGGCCGGGCCGCCCAGGATGTTGCACAACACGGCGGCCGTGATGCGGTCCTCCGGATCGTACAGGGACGGCGCTCGGTTTCCGATGACGGCATTCACCTCGTGGTTCCGCTTGTCTACGGTCTTGGAGAAAGGCGGAGCGCAGGGAGAAGGTGCCTTGTCATTTCGACCAAGGCCGTCAGGCCGCGCGGAGAAATCTCCGAACAGTTTCTCCACCAGCCTCAGCACGCGCTTTTCCATCACTTTCTCGTCCAGGTCCGCAACGACCGTGAAGGCCATGCGCGCCGGGACGAAGAAGGTCCGGGTGAAGCGGCGGAGGTCCTCCGGCTTGATGTGCCGGACGGATGCGGAGGTGCCCAGGATGGGCAGGCCCAGGGGATGTCCCTCGAAGAGCATGCCTTCGAACTTGTCATAGACATCCTCGGCCGGATTGTCCTTGTAGGAGATGATCTCGTCCAGGACGACGCCCCGTTCGGTCTCGATTTCCGCGTCGGGGAAGGTGGCTTCCGTCGCCAGTTCGAAGAGGAGGCCGGCGGCCTTGCCGAGGTCCTCCTTCAGCACGGTGGCGTGCAGGACGATCTCCTCCTTGGTGGTATAGGCGTTGAGTTCGCCGCCCAGGCGGTCCAGGTAGCTGCTGATGACGGATGCGCTCTTGCGCGCCGTGCCGCGGAAGATGGTATGCTCCGCGAAGTGCGCGATGCCGTTGCCGAAGCCGGCCTCGTCCCTCGTCCCGCAGCGCAGGCTGAGGGCGCAGTAGCCGACGGCGGACCCGCCGCGCCGGACGGCGTAGCGGAGCCCGCAGGGTGCCGTTCCGCTCCGCATTACCGCTTCTTCGAGATCCGTTTCAGGTCTTCCGCGAGGAAGCCGGGGGCGTTCTTCGCATTGACCTTGTGCTTGCGGAGGTAGTAGACGGTGTCCGTATCGGCCTCGACGAGCAGCTTGTAGCTCCAGGTGCCGGCGGAGACGGTGTAGCTGACCAGCGTGTTATAGGTCTTGTCGGTGTAGGCCTTGTCGGCCTCGTCCTCGTCGCACAGGATGATGTCCTCGTCCATGTATTTCTCGCGTTCCTTCACGGAGACGGACGTGGAGATGTCCTCCTTCGCCAGGTAGATGCGCTTGATGGCGCCTTTGCGGTCGAAACGTTCGTTGAACCAGGCCATGCCGGAGTAGGCGGCCTTCTCGGAAGCCATGGCTTCGGCCGTGAATTCCTGGACCCCCTTCACGAGGGCCGGCAGGAACACGAGTTCCCGCCCGGAACCGCCGTCCACCGGGCACAGGGGCAGGGAGATGACCTCGGTGCGGAGGGCGATGTTGTCCCCCTTCTCGGCCCCGCCCTTCTCGAGGGTCAGGAAACGGACCATCGGCTCCTCTTCGCCCTTGGCCTGGCCGGCCGTGATGAGGAGGAAATAGTACGTGTCCGATTTCTTGAGAGACTCATATTCGGCCATCGAACAGAACTCGAAAGGGGAGAGGGTCCACAGGTCCACCACCTCCTGGCGCAGGGCGCCGTCCAGGATCTCGTTCCCGCTCATCACGACTTTGGTGATCTTGTCGGCGAAGTCGGCGAACAGGTGTTTCCGGGTGGTGACCTTGCCCTGGGCAAACAGGACCGTGCTCATGCAGAGCAGGGTGAAAAGGAGAATCAGTCGCTTCATTTTCATGCTTTCTTTCCTTACAAAGATAATGCTACGGCCCGGTATTTCAAAATTACTTGCTATATTTGTAAGCTATGAGTCAGTATATCGTATCGGCACGCAAATACAGGCCGGACTCCTTCGAGACCCTGCTCGGCCAGGACAATATCGCCCGGACCCTTTCGAACTCCATCAAGCGGGGGCAGCTCGCCCACGCCTATCTCTTCTGCGGCCCGCGCGGGGTAGGGAAGACCACCACGGCGCGCATCTTCGCGAAGATGATCAACTGCGCCCATCCCGGGCCGGACATGGAGCCTTGCGGGGAATGCGAGTCCTGCGTTTCCTTCCAGGAAGGCCGTTCCTACTGCATCCATGAGCTGGACGCCGCCTCCAACAACGGCGTGGACGATATCAAGGCCCTGATCGAGCAAGTCCAGGTTCCGCCGCAGGTGGGCAAGTACAGCGTCTATATCATCGACGAGGTCCACATGTTGTCGCAGTCGGCCTTCAACGCCTTCCTCAAGACACTCGAGGAGCCGCCGGCACACGCGATCTTCGTCCTCGCCACCACCGAGAAGCACAAGATCCTGCCCACGATCCTGTCCCGTTGCCAGACGTACGACTTCAACCGCATCGGCATCCCCGACATGGTCCGGAATCTCCGCGGCATCGCGGCCAAGGAAGGGATCACCATCGACGACGAATCCCTGCATGTGATTGCCCAGAAGGCCGATGGCGCCATGCGCGACGCCCTTACGATCTTCGACCAGACGGTCGCCTTCTGCGGAACGGACATCAAGTACGAGGACGTGGTCCGGAACCTCAATGTCCTCGATTACGACTACAGTTTCGGGATGGTGGAGAACTTCCTGTCGGGAAGCTACGCCGCCGCCCTTTCCTCCTTCGACGAAATCCTGTCCAAGGGCTTCAATGCCCTGCATTTCGTGGCCGCCCTGAGTTCGCATCTCCGTGATCTCGTGGTTGCCCGCACCGCCGGGCTGGACGCCCTGTTGGAACTCCCGGATTCCTTGAAGCAACGTTACCGCGAGCAGGCGGCCCGCTGTCCGCTCCAGTTCCTGTACGACGCCCTCGGCGTCACCACGGCCTGTGAGGCCGGTTACAAGGCGGCGGTGAACCCCCGCCTGCACATCGAGTTCGCCCTGATGAAGCTCAGCTTCCTCACGGGACGCACGGACGTGTCCACCACGCCGCGTCCGGTCGCCGTGCCGCAGGCCGCTCCGGCGCCTGCGCCGGCCGCTGTCGCTCCCGCGGACAAGACGGCCGTGGCGCCGAAACCGGAACCGGCCCCTGTCATTTCGAGCGGAGGCGAAGCCGCAGCCGAGAAATCTCCCGTCGCCACGCCGTCCGCCCCCACGCGGCAGCGCCGCGCGCCCAAGACGGGATCGGCCCTGTCCATGAGTGCCATCCTGCAGGAGAAGGAGGAGAAACCGGAAGCGGAGGCACCTGTTGCCGCGGAGGAGGCCTTGCCCGATGATGATACCATCCGCACCCGGTGGAAGGAACTTGTTCCCCGGTATGAGTCCCAGCCGCGTCTGGCGAGCGCTCTCGCGAAGACGGAACTCAGGATGACGGAGGAGAATGGCGTCAAGTCCGTGTTCTTCTCCGTGTCCAACGCCGCGCAGAAGAAGTGGATCGAGGACAAGATCCTCCGGGATATGGAAAACGCTTTCCGTGAGATCCTCAAGAGCCGGAAGGTCAATCTCCACGTGGACGACATCCCCGAGGAGGAGCCCGGCGAAAAGAAACCTTACATGCCCGAGGAGAAGGCGAAGGACCTGATGGACAAGCACCCCGAAGTGCGGGCATTCGTGGCCGACCTCGGCCTGGATACAAAATAGATCCTGTCATGAAATTACGCGCAGAAAACCTTGTGAAGAAATACGGCGTCCGCACGGTCGTGAAGGGCGTCTCGATGGAAGTGAACCAGGGCGAGATCGTCGGCTTCCTGGGCCCGAACGGCGCCGGCAAGACCACGAGCTTCTACATGATCACCGGCCAGATCGTCCCGAACGAGGGCCGGATCTTCATCGACGATGACGAATTGACCGGACTCCCGATGTACAAGCGGTCCCAGAAGGGCGTCGGCTACCTGCCGCAGGAGGCCTCGGTCTTCCGCAAGATGTCGGTCGAGGACAACATCATGTCCGTGATGGAGATGACCAAGATGACCCGCGCGGAGCGGGAAGCCCGCCTGGAGCAGCTCATCGACGAGTTCAACCTCTCCAAGGTCCGCAAGTCCCTGGGCATCCAGCTCTCCGGCGGCGAGCGCCGGCGCTGCGAGATTGCCCGCGCCCTCGCGGTGGACCCGAAGTTCATCCTTCTGGACGAACCCTTCGCCGGTGTCGACCCGATCGCCGTGGAGGACATCCAGTACATCATCGCCAAGCTCAAGTTCCGCAACATCGGCGTCATCATCACCGACCACAACGTGGGCGAAACCCTCGCCATCACGGATCGCGCCTACCTCCTGTACGAAGGTACGATCCTCCAGGAAGGCACCCCCGAACAGCTGGCCGCCGATGACGATGTCCGCACCAAGTACCTCGGTTCCGGCTTCCGGCTCAAGCGCTCCGTCAGCGTCGAGCGCGCCCGCCGCGAAGCGGAGGCCGAAGCCGCCGCCCGCGCCGCCGCTGCGGAAGCCGCCGTAGCCCCTGCTCCCGAGGACGTTCCGATGGAAGATCCCGTCGTGACCCCGAGCGAAGACCCCGCCCCGGCCCCTGTCATTTCGAGCGAAGGCGAAGCCGGAGTCGAGAGATCTGTCGACGAATCTCCCGCGAATGAGGAGACTTCCGAATAGTTTGGCACACCCCTTGCATTAGAACTAGCCGGTTAGTTTAAAGTTGGTTAGTTAATAAGGTACAATAAAGGCGAGTCGCAAGACCCGCCTCTATTGTTTTCAGGGCTCTCCTACAGCCCCCGTACCGCTCCGGCGACCATCTCCAGCAGCCACTGGGGCGTGGAGGTGGCGCCGCATACGCCCACGCGGTCGCCGTCGCGGACCCAGGCCGGGTCGATGTCGGCGGGGGCGCCGATGCGGTAGGAGCGCGGATTCACACGGTGGCACAGGTCGAAGAGGACGCGGCCGTTGGAACTGGATTCGCCCGCGACGAAGAGGATGAGGTCGTGGGCTCGGGCGAAGGCGGCGAGGTGCTCGTGCCGGTTCGCCACCTGTGCGCAGATGGTGTCATGGACCGTGACGCGCTGGCTGAGCGAGCGCACCCGGTCGCAGATCTCCGCGTATTCGGCCGGACTCTTGGTGGTCTGGGAGAAGATTTCGACGGGCTGGGAAAAGTCGATGCCGGGGAGCGCTTCCTCCAGCATGGCGCGGTTCTCTACCACGATGGCGTCGCCGTCCACCTGGCCCAGCAGGCCCAGGACTTCGGCGTGGCCGATCTTCCCGAAAATGAGCAGGGTTCCGTGCAGGCCGTCCGCATGCAGGCGGGCATAGGCCTCGCGGATGTGTTCCTGGAGCTTGAGCACCACCGGGCAGGTGCAGTCGATGACCGTGAGGCCGCGGCGGCGGGCGGCGGCGTACGTGGACGGCGGCTCGCCATGGGCCCGGATCAGGACGGTTTCGCCTTCCGGGACGTCCGGGATGGACGCGACCGTCCGGAGCCCTTCCGCCCCGAGGCGGTCGAGCTCGGCTTCGTTATGGACGATGGCGCCGAGGGAATAGAGGTGGTCACTTTCCTGCAGGAAGCGCTCCGCTTGGGAAATGGCGCGGATGACGCCGCCGCAGAAGCCGGACCGGCTGTCGATTTCGACCTTTACCATGACAGGGCCGGGGCCTCGAGGATGCCGAACTTGCCCTGGATGACGCCCAGGCACCAGACGAGTTCCTCGTGCAGGGTCATGTGGGTGTTGTCCATCACATACGCATCCTCCGGCTGGCGGAGGGGAGAGGTTTCCCGGTGGGAGTCGATGTAGTCGCGCTCCGCGAGGTTCTTGACGATGTCCTCGAAGACCGGGGTGTCGCCCTTCTCGACCATCTCGTCGTAGCGGCGCTGGGCGCGGACCTCGGCATCGGCCACCATGAAGACCTTGAGTTCCGCGTTCGGGAACACGGTGGTTCCGATGTCACGGCCGTCCATGATCACGCGGCCGCCCTCGGAGAAGGCGCGGAGCCGCTTGTCCACGTAGTTCCGCACGAACGGGATGGCGGATACGGGACTCACGTGCGAGGACACGGCAAGGGTGCGGATTTCCGTTTCGATGCAACGTTCGCCGAGGTACAGGCAGGTCTTGCCGTCATCGTTGCGGAAGTGCAGGTCGAGGCCCTCGATGACGGCCTTTAGGGCCGCCTCGTCGATGGCACCATCTTCCGCGATCATCCCGTTTTCCATGGAGAAAAGGGTGACGCCGCGGTACATCGCGCCGCTGTCCAGGTACAGGAAACCGAATTCCTTCGCGACCATCTTGGCGAAGGTGCTCTTGCCGGTGGCCGAGAAGCCGTCAACGGCGATGATGATGTCAGGAACGTTCATAATCGTATTTGTAAGGCCGTTTCGTTGAACCGGCCTTACAAATGTAGTAAAAAAGTCCGTATATTTGCATAAATGTTTCGAGTGTATGAAGATTCTGATTGTTGACGACGAGCGTTCCATCCGCAACTCCCTCAAGGAGATCCTGGAGATGGAAGAATACCAGGTGGATACGGCCGAAAACGGCGCCGACGCCTGTGAAATGGCGGAAAAGGAGAAGTACGACGCCATCTTCTGCGACATCAAGATGCCCGGGATGGACGGTACCGAAGTCCTTCAGAAGCTCATCGCCGACGGGGTCGAGACCCCGGTCGTCATGATCTCCGGCCACGCCGACATCGACACGGCCGTGGACTGCATCAAGAAAGGCGCGTTTGACTTCATCGGCAAGCCCCTGGACCTGAACCGCATCCTCATCACCATCAAGAACGCCACCGACAAGGCGAACCTCGTCACCCAGACCAAGATCCTCAAGAAGAAGGTCTATGGGCAGGAGATGGTGGGCCAGTCCGAGGGCATGCGGCACATCCGCGACATGATCGACAAGGTCGCCCCCACCGATGCCAGCGTCCTCATCACCGGCCCCAACGGCTCCGGCAAGGAACTGGTCGCCCGCAGCCTGCACCAGCTCTCGCAGCGGTCCATGATGCCGTATGTGGAGGTGAACTGCGCCGCCATCCCCTCGGAACTCATCGAAAGCGAACTCTTCGGCCACGAGAAGGGCTCCTTCACCTCCGCCATCAAGCAGCACAAGGGCAAGTTCGAGCAGGCCGACGGCGGCACCCTCTTCCTGGACGAGATCGGCGACATGTCCCTCGCCGCGCAGGCGAAGGTACTCCGCGTCCTGCAGGAGCGCAAGATCTCCCGCGTGGGCTCCGACAAGGACATCACCGTGAACGTCCGCGTGGTCTCCGCTACGAACAAGAACCTGGCGGAAGAGATCAAGAAAGGCACCTTCCGCGAAGACCTCTACCACCGCCTCAGCGTCATCGTCATCAAGGTTCCCACCCTGGACGAACGCAAGGACGACATCCCCCTCCTGATCAACCACTTCCTGGACCAGATCTGCTCCGAAACCGCCATGCCCCGCAAGGAATTCTCCCCCGAAGCCATCGACATGCTGGTGCAGAAATCCTGGACCGGCAACATCCGCGAGCTCCGCAACGTCGTCGAGCGGTTGCTCATCCTGGGCAGCAATCCCGTGAGCGTGAAGGACATCGAAGATTACGTGATCTAGATTCCGGGGCGAGCCCGGATTGGCAAATACGAAAAAACCGGCCCCGAATGGGACCGGCTTTCTTTTTCTCCGGAAGAATACTTACTTCACGCGCTGGCCGTAGGAGCGGTCGGTGGTGTTGACGGTGATGACTTCGCCGGTCTCGATGAAGAGCGGGACCATGATCTTGGCGCCGGTCTCCAGGGTGACTTCCTTCAGGGCGGAGGTGGAAGCGGTGTTGCCCTTCACGGCGGGCTCGCTGTAGGTGACTTCGAGGGTCACGTAGGTCGGGAGCTCGCAGGTGAGGCAGCGCTCCTCGGGATCGGTGAGGAACATCATCTCCACGCGCTGGCCTTCCTTCATGAGGTCGGCGTTCTCCACGACGTCGTGGGGAAGGGTGATCTGCTCGTAGGTCTCTTCGTGCATGAAGTTGAAGGCCTCGCCGTCATCGTACAGGTACTGATAGGGACGGCGTTCCACGGTGATGGTGTCGAGCTTGACGCCGGCCGTGAAGGTGTTCTCGAGGATGCGGCCGTTTTCGAGGTTGCGGAGTTTGGTCTTGACAAAGGCGGGACCCTTGCCGGGTTTCACGTGCTGGAAATACACCACGACGCAGGGTTTGCCGTTGAACATGATGTACATTCCGTTCTTGAGGTCAGCTGTTGTTGCCATAAAAATATGAATTAATCGTTATTTCGCGGTTCAGCACGCAAAAATAACGATTTAGCACGCAAAAATAACGATTTACAAGGTTTTATGCAAATTTTCGTTAATAGACGGCGGTTTGCCGGTCGATCTTGAACTGCTGGATCTGGTAGGTCCCGTCCGTCTTGGAGGAGACGAAGATGGTCACGATGAAGACTTCGCCGCCGGCGTTCAACTGGCCCAGGGCATACTTCATGTTGGAGCGGGAAGCCTTGTGGGAGATGTCGAAGGACCGGGGCGTGTAGGTGTCGAAGAAGGTCTTGACGATCTGGCGGGCCTGGGTCTTGGAGCAGTTGCGGGTGGAGGAGATGATGGAGACCTCGAGATTGTCGGCGAACCAGGCGGAGAGGCTGGCGGCATCCCCTTGGGAAATGTATTTGCCGATCGGGACGAAGACGTCATAGCCTTTGTCCTGGGCGGAGAGCCCCGTAACGGTAAGAAGCAGGAGGGCTGCAAGCGTGGTGAACAACCGTTTCATCGGTGCATATTGCTTGCAAATACCGAGCCGAAAGCGTATCTTTGCGAAAGAATGGACGTGAAACTCGTGACAGTCGGCCGGACCGACGTGCAATGGGTGAAAGACGGCCTGGACCTTTATGTTTCCAGGCTCAAGCACTACGTCCCTTTTTCGGTCGTCGAGATCCCCCAGCTGAAGAACGTGTCGGCCTTCTCCCAGGAGCAGATCAAGGAGAAGGAAGGGGAGCTGATCCTCAAGCAGGTAGCCCCCGGCGACGCCGTCGTCCTGCTGGACGAGCGCGGCAAGGAATACCGTTCCGTCGAATGGGCGGACTGGATCCGGCAGCGCCTCGCCCGGGGCGGGAAGTCGCTTGTGTTCGTCATCGGCGGCGCTTACGGATTCCCGCAGAAGGTCTATGACCGGGCCGAAGGCCTGGTCTCCCTGTCCCGGATGACGTTCTCCCACCAGATGGTGAGAACGATTTTTGCAGAACAGCTGTACCGGGCTTTCACCATCATCAAGGGAGAGCCCTATCACCATGAATAAGATCCTCCGCATACGGTTCTGGGCGGGAGTGGCGGTCCTTTCCGTCGCTCTGGCGCTGCTGGTGGCCTCCCTGCTGGCGAACCAGTCTCACCCGGACACCGCCTCCACGGCCCGCGACCTCGGCCGCCGGGTGGAACAGCGGCTTGCCTTGCTGGACCGTTTCGCCGCGCAGGCCCTGACGTCCGATCCGGAATCCTGGCTGCGCCTGGAGGACCTGCCGGAGGATATGGTTGTGTACCGGTACCGCGAGGATACCCTTCAGTCCTGGGCACATCAGTTCCCGCTCAGAAACGACGATATCCGCTCCCGGACCCTGATCCAGCGGCTGGGCGACGGCCGGAGCAACACGGCCTCGCCGCTTGCCGCGCTCACGTCGGCCGTCACCTATGTCAATTACGGCCCGAAATGGTTCCTGGCCCGCTCCGTCCGGGAAGGGGAGATGACGGTGATCGTGGGCCTGGAAGTGATCAATGAACTGAAATCCAGTCCCTTCAACGGGGTGAACCCGCGCTTCCGCCTGGGCGACCGCTATTCGATCCAGCCGCTCACGGGCAGCGTGGGCGTCCCCGTGGTGGCGAACGGGCAGCCCGTGTTCAAGATCGCGGCGGAGACCGTTTCGGAGCCGGAGCGGCACAACGTGTTCCTGTTCTGGCTGGCCATCCTCCTGTCTCTCTCGGGAACGATCCTGCTTCTGAACGTGAAGCCGACGGTTCCGGCGGCGCTGGGGGCAGGCCTCCTTCAGACCTTGTTCGTCGGCGGAATCTACCTGTACGGCCGGCAGCTGGGGCAGGCTTCCCAGCTGTTCTCCCCGCTGCTGTATGCCGACGGCCCCTTCTTCTACTCCCTCGGGGCGGTGGTGCTGGTGAACCTGCTCATCACCACCCTGGTCATTTCGCTCTACTCCATCCGATGGACCCTGCTGCGCCGGTTCCGCCGAAAGGATTCGCGCCTGCGGGACATCGTCGCGGTCGGGGCGGACGTGGCGGTCATCGTCGCCATCTGCCTGTACATCCACCGGGCCTTCAAGAGCATCGTCTTCAACTCCGGCATCTGCCTCGAGCTCTATAAGGTGAACCTGATCGACGGTTATACGGCTGTCGTGTACCTGTCCTTCCTGGCCCTGGCCCTCACCATCCCCCTGCTGTTCCAGCTGCTTTCTCCGCTGCTGCGGCGCCTGACGGGGTTCCGCTACGACATGTTCTCGCGGACCGGCCGGCTGGTGTTCGCCGTCGCCGCCGGCGCATATTTTGCCGTCGCGTCCTCCCTGTTCGGCTTCCAGAAGGAGAAGAACCGGGTGGAGGTGTGGGCGAACCGCCTCGCGATGGACCGGGACATCAGCCTGGAACTCCAGCTGCGGGCTGCGGAAGGGGCCATTTCCGATGATTCGGTCATCGGCGCGCTCTCCCTGCTGGACAACAGCCACGAGATGATCCGGGGGCGCCTGGCCAACACCTACCTGACCCGGATTTCCCAGGATTACGACATCTCCGTGGTGATCCCCACGCCCTCGCCCGCGACGGACGTCCTGTTCAACGAACGGATCCGGAGCGGCGTGCGGCTGGCGGACAATTCGCATTTCTTCTACAGCACCGGCACCAACGGCCGGGCGCAGTATTCGGGCATTTTCACCTATTTCAACCCCCAGTACGGCTCTTCCTCCATCCTGGTGCTGGTGGAATCCAAGTCCAACCGGGAGGACCGGGGCTACCTGAGCCTGCTGGGCCTGACCGAGCCGGGCCGCGTCTCCATCCCGCCGTACTATTCCTATGCCCGGTACGTGGATGACCATCTGGTCCTGTACAAGGGCGATTTCCCGTATGCGACCGTGGTGTCTGACCGGTTCCGCCAGCTGGTCCGGACGAATGAGGAAGGAAGTGTCGTCCTGGACGGGTACATGCATTTCGTGCAGACGGTTTCGGATGACGAACTGGTGGTCATTTCCCGCGAGAAGACGGAAGTCCTCAACTATATCGTGGAAGCCGTCCTGTTCGGCATCGTCGCCTACCTGTTGCTCACCCTGCTGGGCTTCCGTCCGCGCCGCAACCGGTCCGGCGAGCGGAACTACTACCGCACCCGGATCAATGTCGTGCTGTACATGTCCCTGATCCTCACCCTCGTGGCGATGGCGGCGTTCAGCGTGTACTTCGTGTACCGGCGGAACAATGCGGACCTCCAGAGCATCATGACGTCCCGCATCACGACGCTCCAGTCCATGCTGCAGGGCGGCTTGCGCGGGGCGGCGACCGAGGACGACCTCCGTTCCCAGGCGGCGAAAAGCGCCGTGGAGATCGCCGGGAACGACCTCAAGTGCGACATCACCCTGTTCACCCCGGACGGCCGCATGGTCCTGTCCACCACCCCGGAGATCTATGACCGGATGGTGGCCGGCTGCCGGATCGCGGAGGAAGCGTACTACAGCATCGTCCTTCAGCACCGGCGGTTCAGCATCGAACTGGAACGGTGGGGCAACCGCCGTTTCTATGCCCTCTATGCGCCTGTGCTCAACGCGAACGGCGACATGGTGGCCATCGCTTCCACCCCATATACCGACCAGAGCTACGACTTCGAGAACGAAGCCTTGGTGCATATCGCCTCCATCATCACGGTCTTCCTGCTCCTGCTGATGATCGCCCGGGTGGTCACGGTGGCAGTCATCGGAAGGATGTTCCGGCCGCTCAGCGAGATGGGCCGCAAGATGAAAGTCTCCGATGTGGACCACCTCGAGTACATCATCTACGACCAGGAGGACGAACTGACCTCCCTCGTGCGGGCCTACAACCTGATGGTCCATGACCTGTCGGATTCCACCCGGCAGCTGGCCCAGGCCGAGCGCGACAAGGCGTGGAGCGAGATGGCCCGGCAGGTGGCCCACGAGATCAAGAACCCGCTCACGCCGATCAAGCTCCAGCTCCAGATGCTCATCCGCATGAAGCAGGCAGGCCGGCCGGGCTGGGAGGAGAAGTTCGAGGAGGTCTCCGCCACCGTCCTCGAGCACATCGACATCCTCGCGGACACCGCCAACGAGTTCTCCACCTTCGCCAAGCTCTATTCCGAGGAGCCGGTCCGGATCGACCTGGACGCCCTCATCCGGGAGGAAGTGTCCATGTTCTCCGCCCGGGACGATATCTCCTTCCAGTACTACGGGCTGGAAGGCGCCGAGGTGTCGGGTCCGAAGCCGCAGCTCACCCGCGTGCTGGTGAACCTGGTGACGAATGCCGTCCAGGCCCTGGAAGGCCGGGAGGACGGGCAGGTCGTGGTCTCCCTCCGGAATTCCTTGAAGGAAGGGTTCTATGACATCGTGGTCGAGGATAACGGCCCCGGCGTGAAGGAGGAGAACCGGGTGAAACTGTTCACCCCGGACTTCACCACCAAGTCGCACGGAACGGGCCTTGGACTGGCCATCTGCCGCAACATCGTGGAGCGGTGCGGGGGCGAGATCGGCTACGCGAAATCTTTCACCCTCGGAGGCGCTTGTTTCACGGTCCGCTATCCCAAATTATTGAAATAATTTGTACCTTTGTGCCGGAAAACGAGAGAGACCATGAAGATCAGGACCGCCATATTTTCCGGCAGCAGCACGAAAGTCGAGCAGAAACCCGCGCGGAAGCTGCCGGAGTTCGCCTTCATCGGCCGCTCCAACGTGGGCAAATCCTCGCTCATCAATGCCCTGACCGGGAACTCCCGTCTGGCGAAAACCTCCCAGACCCCGGGCAAGACGCAGCTCGTGAACCATTTCCTCATCAACGACAACTGGTATCTCGTGGACCTGCCCGGCTACGGGTACGCCCGGCTGCCGGACAAGGAACGCGCCAAGCTCCGCCACATCATCTGGGACTACGTCAACCGGAGCGAAGAGCTGGTGATGCTCTTCGTCCTGCTGGATTCCCGCCACGACATGCAGGAGGTGGACCTCCGTTTCATCGCGGAACTGGGGGAGAAGGGGATTCCCTTCGGCCTCATCTTCACCAAGGCGGACAAGCAGGGCTCGACCGTCACGGCCGCGCAGGTGGAGAAGAACAAGGCCCGCCTGCTGGAACAGTGGGAGGAACTGCCCCCGGTGTTAGTCAGCTCCTCCGTGAGCGGACTGGGCAGGGAAGAGATTCTCAACTATATCGGAACCGTACTCCAAAACTTATGATAAACGAAGTCCATAAGCACAGGATGGCCATTTTCACCTGTGAAGCCACCCGGTATTTCTCCGAAAAGGTGGTCGCGGCCATGAACCGGCTCAAGGGGCCGGAAGATCCGGAAGTGGTGCTCGGTCCGCTCGAGGTCACCCATTTCAGCGACGGCGAATTCGTGCCTTTCTTCGCGGAAAGCGTACGTGGCGCCACCTGCTTCATCCTCCAGTCCACCTTCCCGCCCACCGACAACCTCATGGAGCTCCTCCTGTCGATCGATGCGGCGAAGCGCGCCTCCGCCAACAAGGTGATCGCCGTGATCCCGTATTTCGGATGGGCCCGCCAGGACCGCAAGGACAAGCCGCGTGTGTCCATCGGCGCCAAGCTGGTCGCGAACATGATCAAGGCCGCCGGTGCCGACGCCCTCATGACCTGTGACCTCCACGCCGACCAGATCCAGGGTTTCTTCGACCTCCCGGTGAACCATCTCTATGCCAGCTACGACTTCCTGGGCATCCTCAAGAAGATGCAGAAAGCCGATCCGGAACGCTTCACCATCGCCGCGCCCGACATGGGCGGCGCGAAGCGGGCCAACGCCTATGCCAAGAATCTCCACTGCCCGGTGGTGATCTGCCACAAGACCCGCGCAAGGGCCAACGTGGTGGAGCGCATCGTGCCCATCGGCGAGGTCGAGGGCCGCGACATCGTGATCATCGACGACATCATCGACACGGCCGGCACCCTGACCGCCGCGGCGAACGAGCTCGTGAAGCGGGGCGCCCGGAGCGTCCGCGCCTTCGCCACGCACGCCGTCCTGTCCGGTCCCGCCTACGAGCGGATCGACGCGTCCGCCCTGTCCGAGGTGTACGTGACCGATACCATCCCCCTGAATCCCGAGAAGCGGGCCCTCCAGGGCAAGATCCGTGTGGTCTCCCTGGCCGAGACCTTCGCCCGGATGATCCTCAGGGTCTATAATTACGAACCCATCTCCTCCGAATTCCCGCTCTAAAGGATGAAAGTCTTTCTCGCCGCCCTGGTCTTCGTGGGACTCGCCGTGCTGCTGCTCGGGGTGAATATCTTTTTTTTCCACCGCCCTTTCCCGGACGGGGAGATATCCACCAACCCGGAGATGCGGAAGCGGGGAATCAAGTGCGCGAAGGAGGAAGAGCTGGAAATGCTCGCGGCGCGGAAAGGGAAGACGGTTTGCGACGGAAACTATTCAGATGCCTGCGCATCCTGCGGTTTGTACCGGAAAGATTAGCATGGGAAAGAAACCCACATACAAAGGTCATGTCTTGAGCAGGATGGGTCACATCCTGCTCAAGATTGTCTATTCCGTCCTGGTTCTGCTTTTCCTCGGGGTCCTCGTCACCTCCGTCAGCCCCATCTACGACTTCCGCGAACCGCACTCCTTCAGCGGGCCGGACATCTTCGATCCGTACCGGAACCTGGATACGGCCAACTGCTGGAAACGGGCGAATTTCCACACCCATACCCGGGTCAAGGGCCCCTTCCCGCCGAACGAGTGCGAGCTGTGGCCGGACGAGACGTATGCCGAGTATGAACGGTTCGGGTATGACATCGTCACCTTCTCCAACCACAACGAAATCACCCGCCATCCGTTCGATTCCACCCTCCAGGTCAATGTGTACGAGCAGGGCTACAGCCCCTTCAAGTTCCACAAGCTGGTATTCGGGAGCGACCGGGTGGCCCATTTCGACCCGCTCCTCCCGCTGCTGGTTTCCCAGATGCAGTTCGAGCTGGACCGTCTCGGGAAGCGGGCGGACTTCATCCAGATCAACCATCCCTACCGGACGGTGAGCCTGTCCCGGAGCGACCTGGAGGCGCTCTCCGGCTACCGGATCATGGAACTGGACACCGGGATCAGCACGGAGAACGAATACTGGGACTGGGCGCTGAGCGCCGGCCACTACAGCTTCGGCCTCGCGAATGACGACTTCCATCACATCGACAATTCCGTGAACATCGCCGTCCGCTGCGACTTCCTGTGCACGCCTTCCGGGCGCTATGAGGACCTGAAGAAGACCCTTCTCGGCGGCGGTTTCTATGCGATGCGCGTTCCGGACTACGGCCATGGGGACTGGGATGTCAAATACGCGAAGAACCGCGACCTTCCCTTCGTGAAGGCCATCGGCCTCCGCGGGGATACCGTCCATATGACCTTGTCCGAACCCGCCGACAGCATCCGCGTGACCGGCCAGGACCACCGGACGCTCGCGCTCGCGGAGCGGTGCGACAGCATCGCCTACCGGATGCGGCCGGAGGATTCCTACGCCCGCCTGACGGCCTTTTTCCCGGAAGGGGAGGTCATCTATTCCAACCCCTTCGCCCGGTATGACGCGGCCCTCGCGGCCAGTCCTTTCGACGATACCCCCCAGCGGGTGAGCATCGTCTGGACCATCCTGTACAACCTGCTGCTCCTCGTCCTGTTCGGAGAAACCGTGCGGCTGTGGCTCAAGTATCTTTTCAAGCGATGAACAAGCCCGGTAAGAAAGTCTCCCTGGCGGTCTGGAGCCTCGTGCTCGCCGTTTTCACGCTCGTGGCGTTCCATGTGCCGTTCTTCCGGCACCTGTTTGCCAACGTGGAAACCGGCACCAACGGCGTCATCATCGCCGTGACGGCCGCCCTCCTGCTGCTTGTGCTGGACTTCCTGCTGTACTACGTGCTGGTGTGGCTGCTCCGCTTCGTGGGCAAGTGCATCGTGGCGTTCACCCTGTTCGGCGACGCCGTGATGCTCTATTTCGTGAACAATTACGATGTGCTCGTGACGGACGAGATGATGGGGAACGTGTTCCGGACGCAGTATTCCGAGGCGTCGGGCTTCTTCTCCTTCTCGTTCATCCTGTACATCCTCCTGCTCTGCGTCGTGCCGTGCATTTACGTGTTCCGGCGCAAGGTGGAGTACGGTTCCTGGAAACGGCTCCTGGGCTGGATCGGCGGCTGCGTGGCGGCCCTCCTCGTGCTCGTGTTCGGGAACATGAAGAACTGGCCCTGGATCGACCGCAATTCCACGGAACTGGGCAGCCTCCTGATGCCATGGTCCTATATCGTCAATTCCTTCCGCTACCAGGCCGCCGAAAAGCGGAAGAACGTGCAGGAAATCCTGCTCCCGGACGCCACGCTTACGGACGACAGCCCGGCCGTGTGCATCCTCATCATCGGCGAGTCCGCCCGCCGGGACCATTTCTCCCTGTACGGCTATCCCAAGGAGACGAATCCGTACACGGTGAAGGATACGGTCAAGGCCTATGTGGCGGACGCCTCGGCCACCTATACCGCCGCCGGCGTGAAGGCCATCCTCGAGTACAAGGATACCGACGAACTGTACGAGATCCTGCCCAACTACCTGTACCGGACCGGGGTCGACGTGTTCTGGCGCACCAGCAACTGGGGCGAGCCCCCGGTGCACGTGCGCTCGTACGAGACCATCGGCGACCTCCGGAAGCGGCTTCCAGAAACCGGCGGCAAGTACGACGGCGACCTCCTCGTCGGCCTGAAGGACGAAATCCTCGCAGGCGGCAAGGACCAGGTGTTCGGCGTGCTTCACACCTATACGAACCACGGACCGTCCTACAACACGAACTATCCGCCGGAGTTCGAGGTCTTCACCCCCGTGAGCAGCACCGTGGAGATGTCCAAGGTGAGCCAGGAAGAGCTGTTCAACGCCTACGACAACAGCCTCGTCTATACCGACTGGATGGTCCATACGGTCATCGACATCGTCCGGGAAACCGGTCGCAGGGGCTGCGTCCTGTTCGTTTCGGACCATGGCGAATCCCTCGGCGAGAACAACCTGTACATGCACGGGGTCCCTTACTCGATGGCCCCCCGCGAGCAGTTGGAAATCCCCTTCGTCGTCTGGACCTCGGACCCTTCCCTCCGCCTGAAGGACCTCCCCCTGGTGGGGCAACATCATGTGTTCCATACGGTTTTGGACTTTTTCGGCGTGGAAAGTCCCATTTTTGACGAGAATTTCAGTATATTTGAAGACTAAGTAAGATTGATTGAGATATGGCATTAGTAGCGATCGTTGGACGCCCGAACGTGGGCAAGTCCACCCTTTTCAACCGCCTTGTGGGCATGCGTCAGGCAATCGTCGATGAGACGGCGGGCGTGACCCGCGACCGCCATTACGGCAAGTGCGAGTGGTGCGGAACCGAGTTCTCGGTGGTGGACACCGGCGGTTACACGTCCAATTCGGACGACGTCTTCGAGGACGCCATCCGCCGCCAGGTGGTCATCGCTGTGGAAGAGGCGGACGTCGTCCTCTTCATGTGCGAGGCGCAGACCGGCATCACCGACTATGACGCGGAGATCGCGGACCTCCTCCGCCGTTCCAAGAAGCCCGTCGTCCTGTGCGTGAACAAGGTCGATACGGGCGAGAAGATGTACGACGCGTACGACTTCTACGGCCTCGGCCTCGGCGAGGTCTGGACCATCTCCGCCGCCAACGGCTCCGGCACCGGCGACCTCCTGGACGAGATCGTCAAGGTGCTTCCGAAGGACGTGCCCGAGGAAGAAGACCATTCCGACATCCCGCACATCGCGATCGTCGGCCGCCCGAACGTGGGCAAGTCCTCGCTGACGAACGCCCTCCTGGGCGAGGAACGGAACATCGTGACGCCCGTGGCGGGCACCACGCGGGATTCCATCTCCACCTACTACAACAAGTTCGGCCACGAGTTCATGCTGGTCGATACCGCCGGCATGCGCAAGCGGGCGAAGGTCACCGAGGACCTGGAGTTCTACTCCGTCCTCCGCGCGATGCGCACCATCGAGCATTCCGACGTGTGCATCCTCATGATCGACGCCACCCTCGGCATGGAGGCGCAGGACATGAACATCTTCAACATCATCCAGAAGAACCGCAAGGGCTGCGTCATCGTCGTGAACAAGTGGGACCTCTTCGAGAAGGAGTCCAACAC
>ONJB01000069.1 GCA_900318015.1 uncultured Bacteroidales bacterium
CTGAAGGAAATCTTCCAATACCTGGAAGGCAGCGAGGTCCCCTGTCTTGTGTCGATGGATGAGTTCCAGCAGATCGCGGAGTATCCGGATAATAACGTGCTGGAATTGCTGCGTACTTATGTCCAGAAATGCAAGCACACCGGGTTCATCTTTGCCGGCAGCGACAGGCGTATGATGGAAAAACTGTTCAATAATCCGTCGGAGCCGTTCTATATGAGCTGCTCTCCTTTGTATCTGGACGCCATTCAATATGACAACTATCTGGCTTTTGCCCGACAGCATTTTGAGGCGGCCGGGAAAAGCCTTCAGGAAGAGAGTTTCAAACAAGTCTACGAACTCTTTGACGGTCACACCTGGTATGTGCAGCGCTTGATGAATGAAATGTTCGCATGGACCAGACCCGGAGAAGTGGCCGATGCTCAGATGGCGTCCGATGCGCTTACTTTTGTAATCAAGACATATGCCCGCACATTCCAAGAGCAGATGAGCTCATATCCGGAAGCGCAAAAGCAACTTTTGATTGCCATTGCCAAAGATGGGCAGGCGCAGCAGGTTACATCCGTAGCCTTCTGCAAGAAACATTCAATGAAAAGCCCGAGCACGGTACAGAGCGCCCTGCGCGTCCTTCACGACAAAGGAATTGTCAGAAAAGACGGAACAACCTATTCTGTGACGAACCGGTTGTTCGGCATCTGGCTTGCTATGGCGTATTAGCGGTTTTCCAACGATAAAACCAGGGAACGCATCCCTGCGTTCCCTGGCCGTTTCCGGTAACCAGCCGGAAGAAAGTAGTCCAATTAGCTGTCGGTTACACAGTATTAAGCCATCATAGTACTCCCGGTTGTGCAGGGCGGTCTCCCCGGAGGTACCTGCCGATGATGGAATCAAGGATCAGGTCATCGTAGCCCCAGAAGTTTCTCAGCAGGATGGTGCCGTCCGGTCCGAAGAGGATCATGTCGGGAATCCGGCGTACGCCATAGGTTTCCAGGGGAATGATTTGGGCATTGACAATCAGGTTCCACATGATTCCCATTTCCTTTGCCGCAGCCAGTGAATTCTCGGGAGCGTCGGAAACGGCGATGCTTACGATATCGAAATCGTCTCCGTGATATTTTTCATAGATGTTCTTCAGTCCCGGCATTTCTTTCCGGTTCTCTTCGCACCAGGAAGCCCAGAAAACCAGCAGGATGGTCTTCCCCTTTCCGACATAATCCGACAGTTTCACCATGGAGTGAGGATCGGAGGGATCTTGCACCACCTCGAAATCGGTAAACTGGTCGCCGATGGCCGTATGGGCGCGGGCTTCCAGTGTGGGCAAAATCGCCTGGACCGTTGCATTCTTCGTCATCTCTTCAGAGAGCGTACCCACCAATGACAGAGCGACTTTCGGTTCGGAACTTTCCAGAGCGGACAAAGCAAAGGCCCCCACTATGTTGTCCGGATTCTGCCGGATAGCGTTTCGATGGATGGCAACGAGTTTTTGGTGGTATTCTTCTTCCAGCGCCTGTGTTTCATCCCTGATATTCTCTCCGGCTTCAGCACGGTCCTTCAACGCATAATTTTTACTGACCGTCTCATGCTCAAGGTCAATCCACTCCTGATACCAGGCATTGTAACGGCTTTGAACACCCTCCGTATCTGAAGAAGAGACTTGATGCGTTTCGATGTCGATGGTCAGCGTCGAACCATCGGCAATGAACTTCACGATATCTCCAGGAACGAACACTTCTGCGAATTGCGTGACACAGCTGGGAATTTCTCCCTCGAAGCGTCGGTCGACCACCGGGATCTTCTTTGTTTTGACCAGTAGGACGGTGTCCGTCGGAATCTAGTATTGGATTTCAACGGAATCGGGGACGTTGTCCCCGCTGAAAGTGCCGGATATCCGGGTTGTGCGGTCCTTTTCCGGGGAACAGGAAAGGAGCGCCGCGCCGAGCGCAAAGACGGCAACGATTGTCTTATTCATGGCGCACCCGGTTTATCTTCAGGAGTCCCACTTTCCGTAGTTCGTCCTGCAGCTGTTCCGCGCTGCCCGCCGGTGCCTCGGGGGAGGCATCGACCTGGATGGCCATCGGCGGGTAAACCCGGTTACCGATCCTACCGCGAAGATAGGGGCCCACCCCTTCGACCTCGAACCCATAGCCCGGGCCATTGACATAGACGAGTCCGTCCGCGTCTAGGTTCAAGACAACCGCGTTTTCGGGACGAATGGGCAAATCATCATAGACGGTCTGCGTCTGCAGGCCTACGCACATGCACATAAGCGGAATAAGCCATAACACCCGCAATCCTCTAGTGAGTGTGGATTGGGTTTTTGACATCATAGTAATTCGGTTTTTAAGGATACTGTGGTTGAAACTGTTGGCAACTGAGTAGCCGCTCTTGCCGACAGCTTTCTTGACAAGCAGGTATTGATAATCCTTGAGATTGGCGCCACTCCGGAGCACGGCGTCATCGGCCTCATACTCATGGAGTTCCTGAAGATCCATTCGGAGCACCCAAATGGCGGGATTGAACCACTGGAAGGCCGAGAGGATATCCACCAGGAGAAGCTCGACAGAGTGTCGATATTGGATATGCGCTTTTTCGTGTGTTAGGATGGACGCGTGGGGAGACGCCCAGTCTTGCCTGGACAGAACGATGTATTTCATCCAGCTGAACGGACCGACATCCCGGTTCGTGACGACGATTTTGCATCCGTCTTCCTCGCCCTCGAATTCGCCCTGCCGGATGATGCGGAGGACGGAGAGGATGGAAACCAACTCGCGGGCGAGCACGAAGACAACGCCGACGAAAAAAAGGATGGACAAAGCCATCGGCCACCAGGCTCCCGATGCGGTTCCTGCGATTCCGGCTATTGACGAGACCTCTTCCGGAATCTGTTGCGACGCCAGTTCCATCGGCTTATGGATGGTGATGACGCACATCGGCAGCAGGAAGCCGACGAGCATCATCCCCACCAGAACCACCCGGTTCAGTCGATGGAAAGATTCCCTCTTCAGCAGGAGCCGATAGAACAGGGAGAAGACAGCCAGAACGATGGCGACCTTGCCTTCGTATATGAGGAAGGGAAGCATGACTATTTCCCTTTTTCAATCAGGTCGATGAGTTCCTTCAGCTCATCCACCGAAACCTTGTCTTCTTTCACCAGGGCAGAGATGGCGTTGATGAAGGAGTTGTCGAAATACTTGTCGATAAGCCCGACGAGCGAACGGCTTTTGTACTCTTCCCTGGTCACCTTTGCGAAATACTGATAAGTGGGCCCGTAATCCTTGTGGTCGATGAACCCTTCTCCCTCCAGTTTGCGCACCTGCGTGGAAAGCGTAGTGAATTGCGGTTTAGGTTCCGGGTAAAGATCGCGTAACTCCCTGACAAACAGGGGTCCTTTCTCCCAGAAATGGTTCATGATAATCTCTTCTTTCTTCGTGAGTCGTTTCATGACGGGAAATTCTTTTTTTTTGCAAATATAACTAAAATTTTTAGTTGTGCAACAATTTTATATAGTTTTACGCCGATTTGTTATAGTTGTTCCAACGGAAGGCGCTTGGATTTGTACGCTGCCGATGTGTACAAAGAAGAAGGTTTCTAAGAAGGGATTCGTGTAGCACCCGGCCACAAACAAAAACGCCCCGCAGGACTGCGAGGCGTTTGGAGCGGAAAGCAAGATTTAGATTTTGTGTTATATTAATCTATAAGCAATTATTTAGAAGAGGCCAAAAAGACCGTCCCGGACTTCTTGGCTACGAAATTCTCTACATACACCGCCGCGCAGGCGAGGATGTAATAAACAACTCCCTGGATGCACAGGGCGCGGAGTTGCGGCGCGACGACCGGGAGTGGAGCGCCCGCCGTATTCAGGTTGATGAAAGCCTGGCAGCCGAAAGTGGACGGGAACAGGTAGGAGAACAGTTTCCAGAAACCCGGGAAGGCCGTCGTCGGCCAACTGAAACCCGTCAGGAACACACATACCGGCGACATGAACAGGAACAACAGGAAGGCAGATTCACGCCGCGTCACCAACGTCGTCCAGGTCATGGAGAAAAAGATGCACACGGTGACGAACAAGGCGAGCAGGATGAGAATGTCCTGAAAACGGCCCCGCTGCGGAAAGCCGAACATCGCCGGAACGACGCAGCACACGTAGATGCCGATGATCATGAAAAGCAGCCAGTAAACGGCTCCGCGTCCGAGGACCACACGGCCCACGCCCCTTCCCGTCAGAGTATCCGGCAGGGAGGCGAAACTGCGGTTCTCCTCGCGCATCGTCCCTACGGACATGCCCATGCCATAGAACATCACTTGCTGGATGATCAGCATCAGGATGGCCGATATCAGGAAGATGCTGTAGGAGAAGGCCCGGTTGTAGGGATTGACATCCTCGTACAGGACGGTGTTCACCGAGGCATCGGCCTCCTGGTCCGTGAGCCCGTCCAGGGACAGGCGCTCGATCTTGATCCCGTTGATTTCATGCAGCATCACGAACTCCGAGCCCATGAGGAGGTTCTTGTAGTAGAGGAAGCTGCTCATGTCGGCGTAGATGCTGAAGGTCGCTGTCTCCTTCGCCGCCAGGCGGTCGCCGAAATCGGACGGGAAATACACGATTCCGTTCACCTTGCGCTGCTGCAGGAGAGCTTTCGCCTCCTCCATGTCGGCGCACCGCCAGGCGATGTCCATCTCCCGCGTCGCATCCATCTCCCGGATCATGCGCCGGCTGTCGCTGCAGGCGGCGTCATCGACCACGGCGATCGGTGTTTCTTCCAGGATGCCGTTCCTATACACGAAATTGTACAGGATCGGGTACAGGAATCCGGCGACGACGAAAATGATCATGACACCGCCGTCATGGAGGATGTTCCGCAGTTCCAGGTTGAAGATGCGGAGGGCGTCGCCCAGCCAGCGTCCGAGGTAAGTCTCTCTAATTCCTTTCATAATTCAGATAGGTATAGGCCCTGCCGAGGCGCCCCATCACCAGGAAGGGCAGGAAACAGAATAACAGGAGGGCGATGACAGGAACATACCACTGCCCGAAACCGCTGCCGAAAATGCCCACCTGCACATACAGCTCGTAATAATGACGGAGCGGGTACATCATCGTCAGGCCGCGGAGGCCGGCCGGGATGGCTTCCACCGGCAGGGTGAACCCCGTCAGGGACAGGCCCAGCACGCTGTACAGGGCGCCGATGCTCAGCGCAAAGCGGCAAACCGGGACGCAGCCGATGATGAACACAGCCACGCTTTCGGAGGCGACGACCAGCAGGAAGCAGGCCAGGAGCATCTGCCCCAGCCGGCCCGCCAGCGGGAAATGCAGCCATTTGTACAGGATGACCTCGATGGCCCATCCGATGAGGGTGAACAGCACCGTATAGAGGGCCATTTTCCCGCTCACGGCAGCATACATGTCATGTCCGACGGTGTCCAGCAGATGCCGGCTGGTACCGTATTTCAGTTCCGCACCCAGCGAATAGATCAGGACGATGACCACCACCATCTGCAACATGCCTGGGATCATCATGTTCGCCAGATAGGCGCCGTAGTTCATCGTGGCGTTGCCGATCTGGTGGACGTCGACGTCCACGGGGCGGAGCAGGCCGGCCATCTCGCTCTCCGGGACACCTTTCATCCGCAGGACTTCCCGCTGCACGGCGCCCGCTGTCAGGTTCACCATCGTCAGAATGTCCTTCCAGGCCAGGGAGCCGCCCAGAAAGTATAGGCCGTTGACGTAGAAACTGAACGTCGGCTGCCGCTGTGCCTGGATGTCCCGGTTGAATCCTTCCGGGATGACGCAGATGCTGGTCACGCGGCCGCCCTGCATGTCTGCCTGGGCTTCGGAGAAGGAGCCGTAATGGATCACCTTCCCCAACTGAGTGGCGTCCAGTTGCCGACAGAAGTTCCGGGAGGTGGAACTGCCGTCCAGGTCCACCACGGCAATGGGCAGGTCCGAAGGTACGCCCTGCCCCAGGAAGGTCAGGTAGAAGACCGTACAGAATGCCATTACCGCGACGGAGCCTAGGAAATAGATGGGACGGCGCGCCCAGATCCGGATTTCCCGCCGGATGACTTTGTCTATTTTATCGAAGAAGGTCATTTTACCACCAGGACAGTCATTCCGGGACGGAGTCCCTCTGTGCGCTCCTCGGGCACGGCGCGCACCTCAAAGGTCTTGGCGTCATACTGGTCGGTCTCCTTGGTGGCCTTCCAGGTGGCGTAGGATTCACGGACGGCCATGTAATTGACCCGGGCTTTCAGCGTCCGGCCGTCCAGGGCCGGCACTTTCACGGTCAGTACGTCGCCCGTCTGCATACTGTGAAGTTCATCTTCCCGGATATTGAAGGTGAACCAGATGTCGGAAAGGTCCGTCACGGTCGCGACCGGAGAGCCCTGGCCCACCAGTTCGCCCTGCCTGGGATAAACGCTGGAAATGATACCGTCCGCCGGGGAGACGAGATAGAGTTCCTGCAGATAGGAATCCACCTCCTGGATGGCGCCGTCGGCCTGATGGACCAGGGCGGCCGCCGCGGCGCGGTCCTCGGCCCGGGCGCCGTCCAGGGCCATGTCATACTGGCTCTTGGCCGCCTTCGCCTGCGCGACGGCGGCATCGTACTGAGCCTTGGTCTCGTCATATTTCTGGGCGGAGATCACTTTCTGGTCGTAGAGCGTTTTCACCCGTTCGAAGGACTTCTTCATGACATCCTCCTGTACCAGCGCCTGCTGCCATAGTTCATAGGCGCCGGCAATCTGTTCCTTGCGGGCTCCGTTGCGGGCCTTGGCGCTCTGCGCCTGGGCCGCGCTGCGCGCAGCCTGCGCCTGGGCGAGTTTCGCCCGAACCTGCGGCGAATCGATGAACGCCACCGTATCGCCCTTATGGACCTGCTGTCCTTCCCGGCAGTAGAGTTCCGTCACATGGCCGGGAACCATGCAGGAAATGCGATATTCCGTCGCTTCGGCTTCGCCCTGAAGCACCCGTGGACGGGGTTTGCTTACCAGATACCCCACCAGGGCGATCAGGAGCACCACGCCCACCAGGGCGCCTACTCCGATGAGGAGATTGTAATTCTTCTTTGCCATTTTGCTTATTTCTTTTGTTCTATTTCATTCCTTCGGCCTTGCGGAGCGCAGCCGCGGCCATCTGCAGTTCGGTGCCGGCATCCAGGCAGTCGCTGTGGGCGGAAAGCCAGGCGGTCTGGGCGGAGAGGACCGTGCTGGTGGAGATGACCCCTGCCTCGAAACCGATGGTGGCCGTGCGGAGGTTCTCCTCGGCGCTGGCGAGATGGGCCTGCGCCATGGACAGTTTCTCCAGCGCTTCGCCATAGGCCTTGCGCTCACGGGCGACCTGGAGTTCGATCTTTTCCTTCGCATCCTCCAGCTGGGTACGGTAAAGGGAAGCCTCCGCCCGGGCCTTGCGGTACTTGTTCGTATTCTCGAGCCCATGGAAGATCGGGATGTTCACCATCACGCCGGTGCTCAGCATCCCCCCGTTCCAGGTGTTCTGGATCCCGTTGTAGGGATTCGGGTTGGAAACCAGCCAGTTCGCTGTCAGGGCGACCTTCGGAAGACCGTCGGCGCGGATTACCTTCGCCTTGGCGTCATAGATGCGGGAGGCCAGCTCCAGGCTGCGGGTTTCCGGCCGGTCGGCATAGATGTCATCCAGGGATTTGTCCCGGGGGCGTTCCGGGAGCGGGACCATGTCCAGGTGTTCGTCGGCCAGTTCGATGTCGCTGTCCAATGGCAGGCCAATGCGCTGGCACAGCAGCATCTTCGCCAGGGTAAGGCCGTTCGTGGCCTTGGTCCGGAGCATATCGGCCTCATTGGCCTTGACCTTGATCTGGAGAGCGTCGGATTCAGTCATGACGCCGGCCTTCACGGAAGCGTTCACGTCGGATTCAAGCGTGTGGAGAAGGTCCGCATAGGATTCCGAGAGGCGTTTCTTTCCGGCGATGGAGACAATCTGCCAGTAGGCCTGCTCCACGTCCAGGACGACCTGCGCCTCCTCCAGGTCATACTTGGACTGCGCCAGGTCCTCCCCCCAGGCGGCCATCTTGTTGGAATACAGGATCTTTCCCCCCACGAACACGGGCTGCTGCACCGTCACGGCCCCCATCCAGATGTTGTGCAGGTCGGGATGGAGCGCCTTGTCGATGTCCGCGCCGATAGCGTTCACCGGTTCGGAAATATCCGGAAGTTGAAGTTGTACAAGGGAAGAAGGGTCCATCTTCTGAAGCATGCCGAGAACCGTCTGCCACATGGGGCTGGACATGTATTCCTGCGCCAGCGCCGGATTGGTCTGGATGGCCGTCATGAGCTGGGTCATCGTACCGGTCATGGCCTGCGACATGGCCCCGGAGA
>ONJB01000062.1 GCA_900318015.1 uncultured Bacteroidales bacterium
GTACCTGCTGGACACCGACTATGAGGCCAACATCCCCGAGGACCGCGAGGTGACCTATCACCTGTACGGCGGCAACTGGGAGAACCGGCTCAAGCAGGAGCTCCTGCTGGGCGTGGGCGGTATCCGCGCCCTCCGCAAGCTGGGCATCGACACCCAGGTGTACCACTGTAACGAGGGCCATGCCGCTTTCATCGGCCTGGAGCGCCTCCGCGAGTACATCGAGGAGGACAATCTTGACTTCTCCGAAGCCCTCGAGGTGGTCCGCGCCTCCTCCCTCTTCACGACGCACACGCCGGTTCCTGCCGGTCACGACGCCTTCGACGAGGGTATGCTGCGCCAGTACATCGGCCATTATCCCGAACGCCTCAAGGTGGATTGGGAGACGCTGATGTCCCTCGGCAAGGACAACCCGCTGGATCCGAACGAGAAGTTCTCCATGTCCAACCTCGCCGCCAACATCTCCCAGAACGTGAACGGCGTGTCCATGCTCCACGGCAAGGTGAGCCAGGACATCTTCTCCCACATGTATCCGGGCTACCTGCCGGAGGAACTCTTCGTCAGCTATGTCACCAACGGTGTCCACTATCCCACCTGGTGCGCCCCGGAATGGAAGCCGGTCCACGCCCGCGTGTTCGGCGACGAATTCCAGACGCACCACTACGACAAGCGGTGCTTCGAGGGCATCTACGAGGTGTCCGACCAGGAGGTCTGGAGCGTGAAGAAATCCTTGAAGAAGAAGCTCGTCGCCTATGTGCGTGAGCGCCTGCAGGACAAGCGCATCTCCAACCACTATTCTCCGGCTGAGATCGTGACCATCCTGGAGAACCTCCGGGACGATGTCCTCACCATCGGCTTTGCCCGCCGGTTTGCGACCTACAAGCGTGCGACGCTCCTGTTCCGCGACCTGGACCGCCTGGACGCCATCGTCAACAACCCGCACCGCCCGGTGCAGTTCCTGTTCGCCGGCAAGGCCCATCCGGCCGACAAGGCGGGTCAGGACCTGATCAAGCAGATCGTGGACATCTCCAAGGATCCCCGTTTCATCGGCAAGATCATCTTCGTCCCCGGTTATGACATCACGCTCGCGAAGCGGATGGTCCAGGGCGTGGACGTGTGGATGAACAACCCGACCCGCCCGCTGGAAGCCTCCGGCACCTCCGGCGAGAAGGCCGCGATGAACGGAACCATGCACTTCTCCGTCCTGGACGGCTGGTGGGTGGAAGGCTACAAGGAAGGCGCCGGCTGGGCCCTTCCGCTGGAGCGCACCTACGACGACCAGGGCTTCCAGAACGAGCTGGATTCCGCGACAATCTACCAGATCCTGGAGAACGACATCGCCCCGGCCTACTACAATGTGGACCGCACCACGGGCCGCAGCCACGAGTGGATCAGCTACATCAAGAACACGATCGCCCAGGTGGCCTGCGAATTCACCACCAACCGGATGCTCACCGACTACATGAACCAGTACTACGTGCCGCAGGCGGCCCGCGCTGCCCAGGTGAAGGACAACGACTTCCAGGTGGCCCGCGAGATCGCAGCCTGGAAGAAGCATGTCCGCCGCAATTGGGATGACGTGCAGGTGGTTTCCCGCACGGAACCCCAGGCGGCCTACGACATCTCCGAGAAGAACCCGCTGCACAGCGAGATCGTACTGAACCTCGGCGACCTCCGTCCGGAGTACGTGGGCGTTGAGCTCGTGTTTGCGCAGAACGACATCCATGGCAACCTGCACATCGACCAGGTGAACGAACTCCAGGTGGTCGAGGCCCAGGACGGCACGGCCCGCTACGCCGTGGACGTGATGCCGGCCACCACGGGCGCCTACCAGGTGGGCCTCCGCATCTTCGCGAAGCACCCGCTCCTGCCGCACCGGCAGGACTTCGAGTGCGTGAAGTGGGTCTAGGATGATCGCCACCACCGGCTTTTTCGACGGTGTCCATCTCGGCCACCGTCTTGTGATCGAGAGACTCGTCTCCCTTGCGCATGAGCGCGGAGACGAGTCCCTTGTCGTCACATTCTGGCCGCACCCGCGGGCCGTCCTCCAGGACGGCGCCCGCGAACTCCGTCTGCTCAACTCGCTGGAAGAGAAGAAGGAACTGCTGCGCAACCTCGGTGTGGACCGGGTCGAAGTCCTCGACTTCACCCGCTCCTTCGCCGCCCTCACCGCCGAACAATACCTCCGCGACATCCTCCGCGACCGTTTCGGGGTCACCACCCTCCTGATGGGCTATGACAACCGGTTGGGTTCCGACCGGTTGACGGCCGCTTCCCTGAAGCCGATCGCTTCTTCAATAGGTATTGAGCTTATTGAATTAGAACCGTTTGGTCAGGGTGGCCATAGGTTTGCGGATGTTCACCCATCCCTAACTCACATTTCTTCAACGGTGATTCGGAAGAGTCTGGAAGAGGGAAAGGTGGAAACGGCAGCGGAGATGCTGGGGTATGGGTATGCCCTCAGGGGCGTGGTGGTGGCGGGGAACCGGCTGGGGAGGACCATCGGGTTCCCGACGGCGAACATGAAGTTGTACGAGCCGTTGAAACTGGTGCCTGGAAGGGGAGTGTATGTCGTTGAGGCAGAGGTGCTTGGGAAGAAGTATCGGGGAATGACCAACATCGGCCTGCGGCCGACGGTGGGCGGTTCCTCCACGACCATCGAGACGCACATTCTCGACTTCGACGAAGACATCTACGGCCTGCCGCTCCGCGTCACTTTCCTCCGGAGGCTCCGCGACGAAGTGCATTTCCCGTCGCTGGAAGCGCTGAAGGGTCAGTTGGAAAAGGACCGGGAATGTTGCCGGGAACAAAAATAATTGCTATCTTTGCAAAAACCAGCAGGCGACGACCGGATTTTCGGTCGTCGGCTCCTTTTTAACTGCACAAGAATAACAAAAACAACGATAAACTATGGCAATTGAGTACATGACCCAGGCGGGTTACGATAAACTCAAGAAGGACCTGGCCGACGCATTGGCCCAGCGTCCGGTCATCTCCGCGGCGATCGCGGAGGCGAGGGAGAAGGGTGACCTCTCCGAAAATGCGGAATACGACGCCGCGCGTGACGCGCAGGGCCTCCTGGAGGTCAAGATCGCCCGGCTCAAGGAAAAGGTGGCGAATGCCCGCGTGATCGACGAGTCCAAGCTCTCGGCGGACACCGTCCAGCTCCTTTCCAAGGTGACGGTCGAGAACCTGAACGCGAAGATGAAGATGCAGTTCCAGATCGTGGGCGAGTCCGAGGCGGACTTCTCCAAGGGCCTGCTTTCCGCGTCCACTCCGATCGGCAAGGCCCTCATCGGCCATAGCAAGGGCGAAGTCGTGGAGGCGAAGGTCCCCAGCGGCATCATGAAGTTCAAGATCCTGGATATCTCCCTGTAACATGGCTACCATTTTCACCCGGATCGCCAACGGCGAGATCCCTTCCTACAAGTGCGCGGAGAACGATGATTTCTACGCCTTCCTGGACATTGCTCCGATGGCCAAGGGCCATACCCTCGTGATTCCCAAGCACGTGGAGGACGACTACATCTTCCATCTGGACGAAAAGACCTACGAGGGCCTGACGAAGTTCGCCCGCGAGGTCGCCGTCGCCATCGGCCAGGCCGTCCCGTGCAAGCGGGTGGGCGTCGCCGTCCTCGGGATGGAAGTCCCGCACACGCACATCCACCTCGTCCCCCTGCAGTCCGAAGCCGACATGGACTTCCGGAAGCCCAAGCTTACCTTGGCCCCCGAAGAGATGAAGGCCATCGCCGATGCCATCCTTGCCGCGTATGAAAACCGTTAAGATCCTTGCCGTCCTCGCGACGGCCTTCCTTCTGGCCGCCTGCGGCCCGAAGACCGTCATCGACGGAACCCTGCAGGACAAGGCCGAAGCGCCCGTCATCGTGAAACTCCTGGATGTCAACCGGTACCAGGTGCTGGATACGGTCAAGACGAACGCCGCCGGCGCCTTCACTTTCAAGCCCGAGCTGCAGGAGAACTGCCCGGAATTCATCTACCTGTTCTACGGGGACAAGAAGATCGCTTCCCTCCTTCTCAAGCAGGGGGACCATGTGAAGGTGACCGCCGACACCCTGGGCAACTATACCGTCGAAGGCTCTGAAGAGTCCCTGCTCCTGCAGGAGGTCGAAAACAGCTATGCCCAGTTCATGCTGGACATGGCCCGCCTCTCTACGGACCCGGACGCCAATGCGGAGCTCAGCCGCCGCTACGTGGACTACTACCGCCGGAGCGTCCGCTACGTGATGGAGCATCCGCAGTCCCTGACTTCCGTACCGGTCCTGTTCCAGCGGGTCAACGACGGCCTGGCCGTGTTTGACCAGCCCACGGACGGGATCCTGTTCGGCAGCATCTGCGACTCCCTGAAGGCGGTGTATCCCGACTCCCGCTATGTGAAGGCGCTGGAGCGCGAAGCCGCCCGCCGGACCAATCTCCTGCAAATCAACCAGCGGCTGCAGGAAGCCGAGCAGGTGGGTTTCTTCGACATCAATCTCCCGACCCTCGCCGGCACGAACGCCAAGCTCTCCGATGCGAAGGCGAAAGTCGTCATGCTCTATTTCTGGGCGACGACCGACGAACAGAAGCTCTTCAACATGGACACCCTGATTCCGGTGTACAACGAGTTCCACGACCGTGGCTTCGAGATTTACGCCGTATCCCTGGACGTCGACAAGACGGCCTGGGCGACGGTGGTCCGCAGCCAGCAGCTCCCTTGGACCAATGTCTGCGACACCCGCGGCGACCAGTCCCCGGTCATCACGCAGTACGGCCTGACAGCCCTGCCCACCGCCTACTTCCTGGTGGACGGCGAAATGGACCCCAACGCATCGGTGACCGATGCGGCGTCCATGCGCAAGTATTTGCAGAGCAAGCTTTAAAACAGTTTCTTGCGGCTGACGGTCGCCACGAAATCCTTCAGATAGAACGGTTCGAAGTACGCCACGTCTTCGAACCGTTTTTCTTGGTAGGCGGCTTCGGCAAGCGGAGCCATGGCCATGGCGGTAGGGAAGGCCTCTGCGAAGGACGCGTTCGGAGACTGGATCGCTTCCCGGCACTTGAGGGCGCCGTCGCCGATGAAGAGGACAGGGCCTTCGGCAAGCTCGGCGGCGAAGCTGCCGGCATCGACGACGACAGGTTTCGTTTCGGTGCGCTGCCGGCCGTCCGGGGAGAATACGGCGGCATAGACCTCCATCCGGCGGGCATCTACCATGGGCACGATGGCCCGGCAGCCTTCAGGGACCACAGCCAGGCGGTGCGCCTCGCTGACGAGGACATCCAGGGTGCCTGCGGAGAGAAGGGGAATCCCGGCGCCGAAACAGAGGCCTTTGGCGGTGGAAACCCCCACGCGGAGTCCCGTGTAGGACCCTGGTCCCCGGCCCACGCAAACAGCATCCAAATCCCTGATGGTCAATCCTTTTTCGTCCAGCACTTCCTTCACGTAGGGAGCGGTGAGGGCGGCTTGCATACGGGGTTCTCCGCAGATGCGGAAGGCCGTCACGATGCCGTCCTCCGCGAGGGCGGTGGAGAGCTGGGCGGTCGATGTTTCGATGAGGAGGATGCGGGCCATGCTATTGCTTGAAGAAGAAGGATTTCAGGTAGGGGAAGACCAGGTAGCTGAGGTCCCGGAGGCTCGTATAGACGATGGAACTGTCCAGGACTTCGGGTTTCACGAAAGCGAACTTGGCGTTGACGGTGTCGAACAGGATGATGACGACGCCGATGATGAGGGCGTTCACCGCCAGGGCGAACACCAGGCCGAGCGTCTTGTCCAGCCAGCCGAGCATGGCCAGTTCGGCCACTTTCGTGAGGAGTTTCGCCACGAGGACCACGAGCAGGCTGATGACGATGAGGATGAGGGCGAAGGAAAGGACGTTCAGCGTCGTTTCCGAAATGTTCACATAGGGCTTCAGCCAGGAGCAGACCAGGGTGGAGAACCGGAAAGCCGCCCACACGCTCAGGACGATGCCCGCGAGCGCCAGGGCTTGTTCGAGGAAACCCTTTGACAATCCGCGGATTATGCCGGGGATGAAGCAGCAGAGCAGGATGATGTCGAGTGTTGCCATTGTCCTTGAAAATGCTTATCTTTGCACCCTTAATAAAGGGTGTGATTGCAAAATTAGGCAAAAAATATGACATTCAAAGAATACAAGGGTCTTGATTTGGTATCGACGGGGAACGCGATTCTCGAGAGATGGCTCGCGAACCACGCCTTCGAGAAGTCGCTGGAAGTCCGGGAGGGCTGTCCGGAATTCGTCTTCTTCGAGGGACCGCCGTCCGCCAACGGCATGCCCGGCATCCATCATGTGATGGCGCGGTCCATCAAGGATGCCATCTGCCGCTACAAGACCCAGACTGGATTCCAGGTGCACCGCCGTGCCGGTTGGGATACCCACGGCCTCCCGGTGGAACTGGGTGTGGAGAAGAAGCTCGGCATCACCAAGGCCGACATCGGCACGAAGATTTCCGTGGGCGAGTACAACGCCACCTGCCGCAAGGAGGTGATGAAATATACGAAGGAATGGGAGGTCATGACCCAGCGCGTCGGCTACTGGGTGGACATGAACGACCCGTACATCACCTACGACAACCGCTACATCGAGACCCTCTGGTACCTGCTGAAGGATATCTACGACAAGGGGCTCCTGTACAAGGGCTACACCATCCAGCCTTATTCCCCGACCGACGGCACCGGCCTGAGCTCGCACGAACTCAACCAACCCGGCTGCTACAAGGACGTGACCGATACCACCGCCACGGCCCAGTTCGAGGTCGTGAAGGACGGCGCCTCCCAGCCGTTGTTCGGAACGGAAACCCTGCCGGTGTACTTCCTGGCCTGGACCACCACCCCGTGGACCCTGCCTTCCAACACCGCGCTCTGCGTAGGCCCGAACATCGACTATGTCCGCGTCCTGTCCTTCAACCCCTATACGGGCGCGCCGGCCATCTACGTGCTGGCTGAAGCCCTCGTGGGAGCCTGGTTCAACGCGAAGGGAGCCGATATCCCCCTGGAAAGCTACCAGAAGGGTGACAAGGTTGTTCCCTGGAAGGTCCTCGACGGCAAGTTCAAGGGAACGGACCTCCTGGGCATCCGTTACAAGCAGCTGATCCCGTGGTTCAAGCCCGACGGGGACGCTTTCCGCGTCATCCCGGGCGACTATGTGACCACGGAGGACGGTACCGGTATCGTCCATATCGCCCCGACCTTCGGCGCCGACGACAAGCGCGTCGCCGCCGCTTCCGGCATCGCGGCCATCATGCCGGTGGACCGCGACGGGAATCCGCAGGCGCAGGTGGACCGTCAGGGCCGCTTCTATCGCCTGGAGGACCTGGATCCCGCCTATGCCGCGACCGTGGACCCGTCCTATGCCCCGTTCTCCGGCCGGTACGTGAAGTCCGGTTATGTGGAGTATTTCGAGCATAAGACCGAGGAAACGAGCCTGGATGTGGACCTCTGCCTGATGATGAAGGCCGAGGGTACCCTGTTCAAGATGCAGAAGCACGTGCACAGCTACCCGCACTCCTGGCGCACCGACCGCCCGGTCCTGTATTATCCGCTGGACTCCTGGTTCATCAAGGCCACGGCGGTGAAGGACCAGATGGTGGCCTTGAACAAGCAGATCCGCTGGAAGCCGGAATCCACCGGTACCGGCCGTTTCGGCCAGTGGCTGGAGAACATCCAGGACTGGAACCTTTCCCGCAGCCGTTTCTGGGGCACTCCGCTCCCGATCTGGCGCACCGAGGACGGCAAGGAGGAGAAATGCATCGGCTCGGCCGCAGAGCTCTACCACGAACTCGAAAAGGCCGTCGCCGCCGGGATCATGCCGTCCAACCCGCTGAAGGACCAGGGCTTCGATCCGGCCGACATGAGCCTGGAGAACTATGACAAGATCGATCTTCACCGTCCTTACGTGGACGGCATGTTCCTGGTTTCCGACTCCGGGAAGAAGATGGTCCGTGAGACCGACCTCATCGACGTGTGGTTCGATTCCGGCGCGATGCCGTACGCCCAGGAAGGCCTCCGCGGCCTCGACGGCGGCCGCTTCGGCGCCACGGCCGACTTCATCGCCGAAGGCGTCGACCAGACGCGCGGCTGGTTCTACACCCTGCATGCCATCCACACGATGGTGAGCGGGACGCCGGCTTTCAAGCGCGTGATCTCCAACGGCCTCGTGCTGGACAAGAACGGCAACAAGATGTCCAAGCGCCTCGGCAACGCCGTGGATCCTTTCTATGCGCTGGACAAGTACGGCGCCGACGCCCTCCGCTGGTACATGCTTACCAACGCCGAGCCCTGGGACAACCTCAAGTTCGACGAGAACGGCGTGGACGAAGTGCGCCGCAAGTTCTTCGGCACGCTGTACAACACCTACTCCTTCTTCGCGCTGTACGCGAACATCGAAGGGTGGACGCCCGGTGAAGGCGTCGAGATGGTCGAGGTCGACGGAAGCATGGTCGACGTGGAGAAAGGCAGCGAGGCCCGTTCCGAGATCGACCGCTGGATCAACTCCAAGCTGAACACGCTCATCCGGGAGGTCAAGGCCGCCTATGAGGATTATGACGTCAAGACCGCCGGCCGCCTCATCGAGACCTTCGTGTGCGACCATGTCTCCAACTGGTACGTCCGCCTGAACCGTTCCCGTTTCTGGAGCGGGGACAAGGATGCTTTCCAGACCCTGTACGACGTGCTGATGGACGTCGCCATCCTCTCCGCCCCGATCGCCCCGTTCTTCATGGACCAGCTCTACCTGGACCTCGGCGGCCCCTCCGAGTCCGTCCATTACGTCCTCATGCCCGAGGCCGACGACTCCGTCATCGACCCGGAACTGGAGGAGCGGATGGAACTCGCGCAGCAGGCCACGTCCATGGTGCTTGCCCTCCGCAAGAAGGTGGGCATCCCCGTGCGCCAGCCGCTCGCGAAGATGCTCGTCCCGGTCATCTCCGACGCCGTCCGTGCGCGCCTGGAGGCCGTCAAGGGCCTGATCCTCGCAGAAGTGAACGTGAAGGAGATGGAATTCGTGACGGATACCACCGGTATCCTTACCAAGAAGATCAAACCCAATTTCAAGACCCTCGGAAAGGTGTACGGCGCCCGGATGAAGGAGATCGCCGCCGCGTTCGGCTCGCTGGACCAGGCCGTGATCACCGCCATCCAGAATGCCGAAACCGCCGGTGAAGCCTACACGCTCGCCCTCCCGGGCGGCGAGGTCGTGCTGAATCCCGGCGACTACCAGATTTCCTCCGAGGATATGCCGGGCTGGCTGGTCGCCTCCGAAGGCGCCCTGACCATCGCCCTGGACGTGGAACTCACCGACGACCTGCGCCGTGAAGGCGTGGCCCGCGAGCTGGTGAACCGCATCCAGAACCTCCGCAAGACCGCCGGTTTCGAGGTCACCGACCGCATCGACACCGTCGTCTATGCCGATGCGCCCGAAATCGCGCCCGCCCTCGCCGCCTTCGGCGAGTGGATCGGCTCCCAGACCCTCTCCCGCAGCGTGACGCTGGCCCCGGCCGCCGAGGCCCCGGCCGATGCCCGCGAGGTGGAGTGGACCGAAGGCACCATTCAAATCGCAGTAAAACGTTAAATGACAGATACGATGGAAGAGAACACCAAAACCCGCTATTCTGACGAGGAGCTCGAGGAATTCCGCGGCATTATCAACGAGATGCTGGACAAGGCCCGCGCCGAATACGCCACCCTCCGCAAGGTGATCATGAACGCCGGCGGAAACGACATCCTGGACACCGCCCCGACCTTCAAGACGGTCGAGGACGACGGCGCTTTCCAGCTGTCACCTACGGCATCTGCCGCGTGACCGGAAAGCTGATCCCCAAGGAGCGCCTCCGTCTGGTCCCGCACGCCACGCTCACCGTGGAAGCCAAGGAAATGCTGGCCCGTCAGGGGAAGAACTAGTTCCCCTATGCGGCTGGGCAAAGGCAAGTGGCTGCTCATCCTCGGGGCATTCCTCGTGGTCGTCGACCAGGTCATCAAAGTCCTGGTTAAGACCAGCATGTCCATCGGTGAGCACATCAACGTGTTCGGCGACTGGTTCCAGATCCTGTTCATCGAGAACAAGGGGATGGCTTTCGGGATGTCGTTCGGCGGGGTCCTCGGCAAGTATGCCTTGACCGCCTTCCGGATGATCCTGTTCGTCGTCCTGACGGTTTGGATTTCCAAGCTGTTGAAGCGGGGGAGTGGCGCCGACAAGCGGACTCCGGTCCCCACCGGCGTCCTCGTCGGCCTGACGCTCATCACCGCCGGCGCCCTCGGCAACATCATCGACTGCCTGTTCTACGGGCTGGTCTTTACTGAGTCCGCCCCCGGCGTGGTCGCCACCTGGGGCCACTACGCCCCCTTCATGCAGGGCAAAGTGGTGGATATGTTCTACTTCCCGCTCTGGACGTGGCCCGACTGGGTCCCGCTCGTGGGCGGAGACATCTTCTTCGAACCGGTGTTCAACTTCGCGGACAGTTGCGTCACGGTAGGCGCGATCTACCTGATCCTGTTCCAGTGGAAATTCTTCTCGAAGGAGGAATAAAATCCGGAGGTGTGGCCGAGTGGTCGATGGCGGCAGTCTTGAAAACTGTTGGGCGGCAACGTCCCGGGGGTTCGAATCCCTCCGCCTCCGCTTCATGATCCGCAAACTCATTGGCATCGTCAGCGCCCTGTTTGCCTTCGTGTCATTAGCCGCGCAGGAGACAGGGGGGCGATTCGTATTCACGCCCCAGTCCACCGCCCAGGCTCAGTTCGCCGGCTACTACGTGGCGCTGGAGCAGGGTTTCTATGCGGAGGAGGGACTGGATGTCGAGATCGCCCATCCTTACGCCACGACTTCCGCCGTGGACAATATCCGGGCGGGCGTCTGCCAGGCGACCATCCTGCCGTTGTCCCTGGCGATGCGGACCATCGACGGCGGCCTGCCCCTCGTGAACATCCTCCAGACCTCGATGAACAGCGCGACGGTCATCATTTCCCGCTGGGGAGACGATCCGCTGACGCTCCGCGGGGCGAAGGTGGCGGCCTTCCGGGCCGGATTCGGCCAGCTGGCCCGCAGTTTCGCCGAGATGGAGAACCTCGATTATGAATGGATCCAGGCGGCTTCCGTCAAGAATATCTTCATCGCCGGCGCCGTCGACGCCACGTTGGCCCGCAGCTATGACGAGTACTACCAGCTCCTCCAGACGCGGATCATCCAGCCGGATACGGGCATCTACCGGTTCGAGGACCATGAATACAATGTCCAGCAAGAGGGCGTGTATGTGACGCGGGCATACTATCAGACCCATCGGGCGCAGGCCGAGGCTTTCGCCCGTGCCAGCCGCCGGGGATGGGAATGGGCGGACGAACACCCGCAGGAGACCCTGGACCTGGTGATGCGGTACGTCCGCGAGTTCCGCATTCCCACGAACCGGACCCTGCAGGAACTGATGCTGAAGGAGGTCATCCGCCTGCAGCATGACCACGATTCGGGGGAAAAGGAATTCCGCCTCCGCCCCGATATGGTGGACAAGGCCAACGAGATGATGGAGCAGGCCGGGATGATTTCCCGGCGGATCACCTGTGAGGACCTGTTGCCATGAAGAAACTGCTCGACACCTTCCGCCGCTCCTTCTCGGCGCGCCTGAGCCTTTGGGTGGTCAGTTTCGCCGCCCTCGTGTTCCTGGCGGCAATGGCCTATTTTTTCGTCGTGTCCCGGCATTTCGTCCGCGAGGAAGCCATCCTCCGGGCCACCCAGGTCGTGGAGAATTCGGTCCTCCGGCTGAACAACATCCTGGAGGACGTGCAGCTTTCCGCCGACAACCTGGAATGGCTGGTCTACCGTCATCTGGAGGAGCCCGAGACGATGATGGAGTACACTCGGTCCACGGTGCAGAGCAATCCGGTCCTGTCCGGCTGTTCCATCTCTTTCGAACCGGACTATTACCAGGGCCGCCACTATTATTCGGCCTATTCGGGCTATGTCGGCGGCACCCTGCAGACCGAGCAGGAGGGCGACGAGGACTACCAGTATTTCTATCTGGACTGGTACCTCCAGCCCAAGCTCCTGAACCAGCCCTGCTGGACCGAGCCCTACAGCGACTGGGACCAGGACGACGCCGAGGACCGGCAGACGCAGCGGATGGTTTCCTACTGCAAGCCGTTGACGACCTCCGACGGGTATATCGGCAGCCTTTCGCTGGACATTTCCCTGAAATGGCTGTCCGACAACCTTTCGTCCGTGAAGCCGTATCCGAACGCCTACAGTATCCTGATCAGCCGCGGCGGTACCTACCTGGTTCATCCGGATCCCGACAAGCTCTTCTACCAGACCATCTTCACGGAGGGCCTCATCACCCCGAAACCCGACCAGGACGAACTGGGAAGGAGCATGCTGGCGCTGGAAGCGGGCTACCGGCGGCTGGAGATCGACGGCAAGCGCAGCTATGTCTTCTTCACGCCCCTCAAGGCGACGGGCTGGAGCATGGCGATCGTCTGCCCCGAAAGCGACATTTTCGGCCGGTTCAACCGGCTCGGGGGCCTCGTGATGACGATCATCCTCCTGGGATTGCTCCTGCTGTTCTTCTCGTGCTTCCGGGTCATCCGGGGGGCGATGCAGCCGCTCAGCGACCTGGCCCGGCAGGCGGAGGACATCGCCTCCGGCCATTTCGACACCGTCCTTCCGAAGAATACGCGGCCCGATGAGCTGGGCACCCTGTCCCGTTCCTTCGCCGACATGCAGTCCTCCCTGGTCACCTATATGGACGAGCTGCAACGGACGACCGCCAACAAGGTCCGCATCGAGCGGGAACTTCAGATCGCCCGGAATATCCAGATGGGCATGATTCCGCAGGTATTCCCGCCGTTTCCGGAGCGGAAGGACATCGACCTGTATGCATCCATGGTGCCCGCGCGGGAAGTGGGCGGCGACCTGTATGACTATTTCATCCAGGGCGGCCGGCTCTATTTCTGCATCGGCGACGTCAGCGGCAAGGGCGTGCCGGCGAGCCTGTTCATGACCGTGGCGCGGAACCTGTTCCACGCCGCCGGCCGCCGGGGGCTGTCACCCGCCGAAATCGCGCAGCGGATCAATGATATCCTTTCCGAGGGGAACGAGGAGTTGATGTTCGTGACGATGTTCATCGGTGCCATCGACCTGCAGACCGGGCGGCTGGACTTCTGCAACTGCGGGCACAATCCGCCGGTCGTCCTCCCGCACGGCGGAAAGCCCGCCTTCCTGGCCTGCCAGGCCAACATGTCCCTCGGAATCCTCACGGACGCGAAGTTCGAAGGCGAGCATCTGGACGGCTTCAAGGACACGCCGCTGTTCCTGTACACGGACGGCCTGAACGAAGCGGAGAATCCGGAGCATGAGATTTTTGGCTCCGACCGTCTCCTCGCCGTCTTGAGCGAACCCTATACCGATGCGGAAACCGCCATCAAGCGCATGCAGACAGCCATCGCGGAACATGTCGCCGGGGCCGATGCCAGCGACGACCTGACGATGCTGTGCCTGGAAATCAAAAATAACAAGTCTGATTGAATCTGGGATTCCGGCTTCGCCGGCATCCCTGACCGCTCGCCGCGGGGCCCTTGCAACCAGATTGCAGCCCACGACCTGACGGTCGTTCGTGCTGTTTCGGTATAGGCCGTCCGGGAGCAAGCTCCCGTCCGCCGCATACCAAAACAGCCCGGCGCTAAAGCGCTGGGCTGCAATTGGTTGCGGTGAGGAAGGGATTCGAACCCCCGGTACGCGCAAACGTACACCTGTTTTGACACCTCACCGTTGGGACTGCAAATTTACGATTAAATTTTCAATTTGCAATCTTTTGGACCTTACTTGAACCACTCGGTGAGGTGGTCTTTGGCGTAAAGGTAGTAAATGATTCCGCCCAGCCAGGGAAGAATGAGCAGAAGGATGATGGAAATAACCTTCCCGATAACCGAAATCGGTTTCTTCAGAACGTCGATGGCAGCGATGATACAAAGAATCTCGCCAATGAGGATGATAAAGCGCATCATAGGGATAAATGTTAATGACTACAGTTCGTGTGGTCAAAAATACGAAAAAGTCGTGGAAATGCAAGCGTATTTTGTCCTAACTTTCTTCGGCGGGGGCGCGTTTCACCACGCCGATGCCGGGACGGTCGGGCAGGACGAGCTTGCCTTCGTGCAGGCCGACACCCTCGAAGAGGTCGTTGGAGATGAGGAGGTTGCCGTCCAGGTCGGCAAAATCGACGGCCGGGGAGAGCTGGGCGGCGGCGGAGACGGCGCAGGAGGTTTCGGTCATGCAGCCGAGCATGACTTTCAGTCCGAGCCCGCGGGCGAGTTCCACCATCTTGTGCGCATTCCGGAGGCCGCCGCATTTCATCAGCTTGATGTTGATGCCGTCGAATACGCCCACGGCCCGCTGCACATCGTCCAGTCCCTGGACGGATTCGTCGCCGAAGATGGGCAGCCGGCTGCGCTCCCGGAGCCAGGCCAGGTCGTCGATCCGGTTCACGGCCATCGGCTGCTCCACCAGCACGACGCCATGGTCCCGGAGCCAGTAGATCATGTCCAGCGCCTGGAAGCGGTCGGTCCATCCCTGGTTCACATCGACGGCGATGGGGAGGTCGGTGACGGTGCGGATGGTCTCGATGAGTTCCTTGTCGTTGTCCGTACCCACCTTGACTTTCAAGATGTTGAAACGGTCCACGCATTCCCGGGTCTTCTCCTGGACCACCTCGGGGGTGTCGATGCCGATGGTGAAGGTCGTGGACGGGGCCTTCGTGGGATTGTAGCCCCAGATCCGGTACCAGGGGGCGCCGAGCAGCTTGCCCACGAGGTCGTGGAGGGCGATGTCGACGGCGGCCTTCGCCGCGTTGTCACCGGGGGAGAGGCTGTCCACGTAGGCGAGGATGTCTTCCAGGCAGAACGGGTCCGCGAACTGCTCGAGGTTCACTTTCTCCAGGAAGGCGGTCACTGAGTCGACGCTCTGGCCCAGGTAGGGCGGCATCGAGGCCTCGCCGTAGCCGGTGTAGCCCTGGTAGTCGATTTCCACCTGCACGTCCGGCGTGGTGTTGCGGCTGTAGGAGGAGACGGTGAAGGTATGCTGGAGCTGGAGCTCGTAAGGATAGAAGCGGAGCTTCATCCGACGGGGACCGACGACGACGGGCTCGACCGGTTTCAGGGTGTCGCCGCCAGGCGGTACGACCGGATCGGGCACCCGGCGCTGCTTGCAGCCGACCGCCAGGCCGGCGCCGACGGCGGCCAGGCCGGCCACTTTCAGGAATTCGCGTCTGTTCTGCATGAGATTATTCCAGGTAATAGGGGTTTGTCATAGTTGTGTTCAGGCCTTCCTGCCTGTCGATGAAGGGCAGGACCCGGCTGGCAAACAGGTACCGGCCGGTATTGTAGGCGTCGTATTCCGGGTCCTCAGGACGGAAACTGCCGATTTTGACGAGTCCGAGCGAGTGGATGAACTTGCCGTCGCCCAGGTAGAAGCCCACGTGCGAGACCTTCGGCGCGGCCGCGTCCTTGCGGCCGAAGAAGACGAGGTCGCCGGGCTGGAGATCCTCCGTCCCGTAGATCCGTTCGCCCGTCCGGGACTGGGGACCGGCGTCCCGCGGGATGATGATGTCGTGCATGAAGAGGACGGTCCGGACGAAGCCGCTGCAGTCCATACCCTTGGGGGACATGCCGGCCCATAGGTACGGGAAGCCGTTCATGGTCAATGCGGTGGCGAGGATGGACTCGACGCTTTGGTCCAGCGATTTCCGCCACTGGGCTTCAGGCTGCCCCAGTTTCCTGTCCAAATAACCTGTCCGTCCGTCCGGAAAACCGACGCGATGGTAGCGTCCTGCCCGTCCCAAGTCCTTCAGCCGGTCACCGGCCACGACGTCGGAAACGGTCGCGGACCGGGGAGAAGGCCTTTCGTACACCACGCCCGTCAGCGCCGTCACGATGATTTTCGGTGCGGCGTTCCAGGCGTGATACTCCTCGAAGGTGAGGAGCGTGATGGCGTCCTTATGGACCCAGCCGGTGTAGGTGTCCGGGGTCTGGACCTCAGGCCAGTCGTTCTTATCGGTGATCTGGAGGATGTGGACCGGCGTCCCCAGGAGAGCCTGGGAGACCATTTCGGCGTCATAATCAGGGGTGGCGCGCAGGTTGCACACGGAGATATCCACGACGCCGTATTCCTGTGCGGCGCCCGTCAGGGCCGCCAGCGCGGCCGCGAGGGCAGTGATCCATCGTCTCATACATACAAAGATACTGCTTTTTTCGTATCTTTGTGTCCAGTAAGACGAACGTATATGAAACTATCCCCCGCCTGGACGGCGGTCATTTCCCTCGTCCCCGTCCTCGTCCTCATCACGCTGCTCGCCATCAACATCGGCGTTTTCGGCAGCGACGCCATCCTGGGCGCCAGCCAGGTGGCCCTGCTCACCTCGTCCGGCGTCTGCGTGCTGCTCGCATCTCTCTTCTTCAAGACCCCCTGGAAAGAGTTCGAGAAGGCCATCGGACACAACTTCTCCGACATCGCCGGCGCCACGCTCATCCTCTTCCTCATTGGCGGGGTTTCGGGCACCTGGACGATGAGCGGTGTGGTCCCGACCTTCATCTACTACGGCGTCAAGATCATCAGCCCCAAGGTGTTCCTCCTGTCCGCCTGCGTCATCTGCGCCGTGATATCGGTGATGACCGGAAGCTCATGGACCACGATCGCCACCATCGGCGTCGCCCTCCTGGGCATCGGTCGGGCCGAGGGCTTCTCCGACGGGATGATCGCCGGCGCCATCATCTCCGGCGCTTACTTCGGCGACAAGATTTCCCCGCTGTCGGACACGACGGTGATGGCTTCTTCCGTCAACAAGGTTCCCCTTTTCACGCACATCCGGTACATGTTCTTCACGACGGTGCCGTCCATCGTGATCACCCTCGTCATCTTCACGGTCCTGGGCCTGTCGCATGACGGGACCGACGCTTCGCAGATCGACCTGTACACGACGGTCCTGGCCGGCAAGTTCCACATCACGCCCTGGCTGTTCCTTGTTCCCGCCGTGACGCTCGCGCTCATCTGGAAGCGGATGCCGGCGCTGCCCGTGCTGGCCATCTCGGTCCTGGTCGCCGCCGTCGCCGCCCTGGTCTTCCAGCCCGGCATCATCGAGGACATCGGCGCGAAAGTCACCGAAGGCTCCCGCGCCCGCGTCCTGCTTGCCGGCACGGTGGAGAGCATCTACAATACGCTGTCCCTGGAGACGGGCCATCCCGAGGTGGACGGCCTCCTGGCCACCCGCGGCATGCTGGGCATGCTCAACACGGTATTCCTGATCCTCTGCGCGATGTGCTTCGGCGCCTGCATGCAGGCCAGCGGCATGATCGCCCGCCTCGCCCAGCTGCTGGACCCCTTCACCCGCACCCGTACCGGACTGGTCGCATCGACCGTCGTGACGGGCACGACCCTCAATGGCATCGTCTCGGACCAGTACCTGTCCATCCTGCTGACTTCCAACATCTTCGGCAAGACCTTCCGCGACCGCGGTTACGAAGGACGTCTGCTCAGCCGTTCCGTCGAGGATTCCGCCACGGTCACCTCGCCGCTCTTCCCCTGGTCCAGCTGCGGCATGACCCAGGCCACCATCCTCTCGGTCCCGACCCTCACTTACGCCCCCTTCTGCTTCTTCAACCTGATCAGTCCGCTGATGTCCATCTGCATCGCGGCCATCGGCTGGAAGATCGTGCACCCGCGTCCGTCCCCGGAGGAGCCATGACGGGGGATAAGCCAACGAAAAAGCCGGCCTCATTTGACATGAACCCCGAAAGTTAGACAAAAAACTTTCGGGGTTTTGTTATGCGAAAAAAGCACACTTATGCGGACCGCCTTAAGTATGTGAGGCTACTTGA
>ONJB01000017.1 GCA_900318015.1 uncultured Bacteroidales bacterium
GGACCTCTACTTCCGCCTGAGCGCGGCGCAGATCCGGATCCCGGCCCTGCGCGACCGCCAGGACGACATCTACCTGCTGTTCCGCAAGTTCACCTCCGATTTCTCGGAGACGAGCGGGATGTGCAAGATCTCCCTCCGGCCGGATGCGATCCGGCTGCTGTGCTCCTACCGCTGGCCGGGCAACGTCCGCCAGCTCATGGGCTTCACCCAGGCCCTCACGGCCCAGGTCTCCCGGAAGGTGACCCCCACCCTCCAGCGCATCGAACTCTCGGCGGCGGAGCTCGCCCCGTTCATGCCGGTGGAGCAGGGAGAGCCCATCCCGGTGCTCTTCTCCGGCCCGCAGCCGGGGCCGCAGCCCGGGGCCGGCGCACCCGCCATGGACCTGCAGCCTATCGTCAAGGCCATCTTCGACCTGAACCAGCGCATTGACGACCTCGAGGCGCGGGTGGACCGCCGCTCGCTGCCGGCCCCGGCCGCCGCGTCCCGCACGGAGGAGGCCGAGTGGCAGGGGCAGGACTTCACGGCCCCTTCCGGCCGCGTGGTCGAGGCCGACGCCGACGAACAGCCCCAGCAGGAGCCCCAGACCCTCTCCGTGAAGGAGCAGCAGGCCGAACTCATCCGCAAAGCCCTCGAAAAGCACGGCGGCAACCGCAAGCTCGCGGCCGAGGAGCTCGGAATGTCCGAGCGCACCCTCTACCGCAAGCTCCCGCCCGAATACCGCAAGAAATGAAGAAGTTCCTCCTGCTCATCCTCCTCGCCGCCGCGGCCGTCTCCTGTGGGATCTATTCCTTCACGGGCACGAACATCCAGCCCGACGTCAAGACCATCACCATCCCCTTCGTGGAGTACAAGGCGCTCCGCGTGAACCCGTCCCTGTCCAACGACCTCACCGAGGCCCTGCAGGAGAAGTTCCGCAAGCTCACCTCCCTGGAGCAGGTGGACCAGGACGGCGACCTGGAGCTCGTGTGCGAGGTGACGGGCTACGACGTCCAGGCCAAGGGCATCACCGCAGGCGAGGTCGCCTCGATGAACCGCCTCACCCTCACGGTGAAGGTCGAGTTCTCCAACCGGAAGTATCCCGAGGACGACGTGAGCCAGTCCTTCTCCGCCTACGAGGACTTCGAGGCCACCCAGTCCCTCGATGCCGTGGAAGGGGGCCTGTGTGAAACCATCATCGAAAAGATTGTCGAGGACATCTTCAACGCAACGGTTGCGCAATGGTAAACGGAAACGGATATATCGACCTGGGCTCCCTGACGATGGACGAACTCGCCGGGGTGGTCCACCTGTACCCCTGGTTCGCCTCGGCCCGGAAGGAGCTGTGCTCCCGGATGTCCCGCCTGGGCGGTGACGACTGGGGCGTGGAGCAGTATGCCGAAGAGGCCCTCTACATCGGCGACCGCCGCAAGGTGGCGGCCCTCCTGCGCGCCGGGAACAAGGCCCGCTATGCCGACAAGGACGTGGAGCGCATCCTCCGCACCTACATCGCCCCGGCCCCGGAGGCGGAAACCGACGGCGAGCCCGGCCGCGAGGTCCACGTGGTGGGCGGGGATTATTTCTCCCAGGCCCAGTACAAGGGCGTGGGCCGCGCCGACGACAACATCTTCACCCGGTTCGCTGTAAAGATCAAGTCCGACGGTGTGAAGGACGACCGGACCGGCTCGGACATCGCGGACCGTTACGCCACCGAAACCCTGGCTGAAATCTTTGCAGAACAGGGCTGTGTGGAGGAGGCAAGACGCATTTATTCCCGTCTGATTTTGGAAAATCCGGAAAAAAGTGCTTACTTTGCAGCCCTTATCGACAAATTGAGTTAAAAGTAGTATAGATATGAACGTCGCATTCACCATCCTGGTCGTCCTGATTGTCCTCGCGGCCATCCTGCTGATCGTGGTCGTCCTCCTGCAGAACGGCAAGGACGGCGGCTCGCCACCAACTTCACTTCCGCGAACCAGGCCCTGGGCGTCCGCCAGACGGCCACCATCCTCGAGAAAGCCACCTGGTGGCTGATCGGTTTCATCCTCGTCCTCGCCATCGCCAGCACGCTGGTCATCAGCCGCGGCACCGGCAAGAGCGCGAGCGAAGCCGTGAGCTCCGAGATCCTCAACCAGTCCGCCCCGGCCTCCGAGACCCCGGCGTTCCCGGTGGAGATCCCCCAGGCCGACCCGACCCAGGAGTAATTGCGAGGGCTGACAATTTGTCAGTCATCCTGCCTAAGGAATAACGTTTGAAGATAGCCGTTTGCCCGGTCGGGCGGACGGCTATCACTGCATACCCGCCGGGCGAAAAGGAGACTACAACTATGGCAAATAACGAAAACTCTTTTCTGCAGCGGTTCGCAGTGAACCTCAACGAGCGCGCCTCCCAGGGCAAGCTCGACCCGGTCATCGGGCGGGACGACGAGATCCGCCGGGTGCTCCAGATACTGTCCAGACGAACCAAGAACAACCCCATCCTGGTGGGAGAACCGGGCGTGGGCAAGACGGCGATCTCCGAAGGGATCGCCCAGAATATCGTGTCCGGCCACGTGCCGGAGAACCTGAAGTCCAAGCAGGTGTACTCCCTGGACATGGGCGCCCTCATCGCGGGTGCGAAATACCAGGGTGAGTTCGAAGAGCGGCTGAAGGGCGTCGTGAAGGAGGTCGTGGACTCCGCCGGCGAGATCATCCTGTTCATCGACGAGATCCATACGCTCGTGGGCGCGGGACGCACCTCGGGCGCGATGGACGCGTCCAACATCCTGAAGCCGGCCCTGGCCCGCGGCGAGCTCCGCACCATCGGCTCCACCACGCTGGACGAATACCAGAAATACTTCGAGACCGACAAGGCCCTGGAACGGCGGTTCCAGATGGTCATGGTCGACGAACCTTCGCCCGCGGAATCCATCGCGATCCTGCGCGGCCTGAAGGAGCGTTACGAGAACCATCACAAGGTGCGCATCGAGGACGACGCGCTCATCGCGGCCGTGAACCTCTCGCACCGGTACATCACCTCCCGGTTCCTGCCGGACAAGGCCATCGACCTGGTGGATGAGGCCGCGTCCAAGCTGCGGCTGGAGATGAACTCCGTGCCGGAACCCATCGACGACCTGAACAGCGCCATCCGCCAGAAGGAAATCGAGAAGGAGGCCATCAAGCGCGAGGGCGTGTCCCTGAAGATGGAGAAGCTGGACGCCGAGCTCGCGGAGCTGAACGCGAAGCGGGACGAGCTCATGAAGCGGTGGAACGAGGAGAAGGACATCCTCGCCGGCCTGCAGACGGCCCGCCAGGAGATGGAGAACTACAAGATCCAGGCGGCGAGCGCGGAGCGCGCGGGCGACTACGGCCGCGTCGCGGAGCTGCGCTACGGCAAGATGGTCGCGACGCAGAAGACCATCGACGAGCTCACGGCGAAGGCGGCGGCCATCAAGGAGCCCATCGTCACCGAGGCGGTCACGCCCGAGGATATCGCCGAGGTCGTCGCGAAGTGGACGGGCATCCCCGTGAAGCGGATGCTCGAGAGCGAGAAGGAGAAGCTCCTGCGGATGGAGGCCGAGCTGCACAAGCGGGTGGTCGGCCAGGACCGGGCCATCCAGGCCGTGTCCGACGCCGTCCGCCGCAACCGCGCAGGCCTCTCCAATGAGAAGCGCCCGATCGGTTCGTTCCTGTTCATGGGCACGACCGGTGTCGGCAAGACCGAGCTGGCGAAGGCCCTGGCGGAATTCCTGTTCAACGACGAGAACATGATCACCCGGATCGACATGTCCGAGTACCAGGAGCGGCATACCGTGTCCCGGCTCGTGGGCGCGCCTCCGGGATACGTGGGTTACGACGAGGGCGGCCAGCTCACCGAGGCCGTGCGGCGGAAGCCGTACTCGGTGGTCCTGCTGGACGAGATCGAGAAGGCCCATCCGGACGTGTTCAACGTCCTCCTGCAGGTGCTGGACGACGGCCGGCTCACCGACAACAAGGGCCGTACCGTGGACTTCAAGAACACCATCCTCATCATGACCTCCAACGCCGGATCGGACATCATCCAGAGCTACATGGAACGCCTGCCGGAGGTGGACGGGGTCGATGCCCAGGCCATCGCGCAGCGCCGGTCCCTGCTGGACGAGTGCGGCGGCAAGGTGCTGGACGTCCTCAAGCAGACGGTCCGGCCGGAGTTCCTGAACCGCATTGACGAGATCATCATGTTCGATCCGCTGTCCAAGGCCGACATCCGCGACATCCTGCACATCCAGATGGACGACCTGCGCCGCAAGCTTTCCGAGAACGGGATCACGGTGGTCTTCACCCCGGCCTTCGAGGACTACATGGTCGAGCACGGGTACGAGCCGTCCTACGGCGCCCGTCCGATCAAGCGGCTGATGCAGCGTGAGCTGGTGAATCTCCTGGCGAAGGCCATCCTGGACGGTACCGTCCACCGCGACAGCGCCATCACCGTCGACTCCGCCGGCGGCCAGATCCTCCTGCGGAACTAAAGAAAAAGCCCGGTCGACTCGACCGGGCTTCTTGTTTAGCAGTAGAGGCCGCCGTTGACGGCGATGACCTGACCGGTCACATAGGACGAGAGGTCGGACGCCAGGTAGAGGGCGGTGTTGGCGATTTCCTCGACGGTGCCGCCGCGCTTGAGCGGAATGCTCTTGATGTATTCCTCGCGGACGGCTTCCGGGAGGGCGTTGGTCATCTCGGAGACGATGAAGCCCGGGGCGATGGCGTTGGCCCGGATGCCGCGGGAGCCCATTTCCTTCGCGACGGTCTTGGCCATGGCGATGAGGCCGGCCTTGGAGGAGGCGTAGTTGATCTGGCCGGGATTGCCCATCTGGCCCGCGATGGAGGCCATGTTGATGATGGAACCGCCCTTCTGGCGGGCCATCGACGGGATGACGGCGTGGATGAAGTTGAAGGCGCTCTTGAGGTTCACGGCGATGACCGCGTCCCACTGCGCCTCGCTCATCCGGAGCACGAGCCCGTCCTTGGTGATGCCGGCGTTATTGACCAGGATGTCGATGTGTCCGAACTCCTTGAGGATCTCCTCGACGACGGTGTGTGTCTCGTCGAAGCTGGCGGCGTTCGAAGCGTAACCCTTGACTTTGTGCCCGAAGGCGGCGATTTCAGCAATGGTTTCCTCGGCGGCCTCGTTGATGACGAGGTCGGTGAAGGCGACGTCGGCGCCTTCCTGCGCGAATTTCAGTGCGATGGCCTTGCCGATGCCGCGCGCGGCGCCGGTGATGAGGGCCACCTTTCCGTCTAACATACCCATAAGTTCAGCGTTTTAGTAAATGGACTGCAAAGATAGGAAAATACTCCGGAATTCGGTAACTTTGCAGCCTTGAAACACCATGCTTATGTCCAGCCACATCCGAGACATCAACCTGTGGGAAAGCGGCGCACTGAAGATCCAGTGGGTCCGTGACCACATGCCCCTGCTTGCGGGCATCGAGAAGGATTTCATCGAAACGAAGCCCTTTGCCGGCATGAAGGTCGCGCTGAGCGTCCACATGGAGGCGAAGACGGCGCGCCTGTGCCTGTGCCTGGCCGCCGGCGGCGCCGAAATGTACGCCACCGGCTGCAATCCGCTGTCCACGCAGGACGACGTGGCGGCCGCGCTGGTCCATGAAGGGTTGAACGTGTTCGCCATCCACGGGGCCACCATGGACGAGTACGAGGCGGACCTCCGCCGCGTGCTGGAGGTGGGCCCGAACATCATCATTGACGACGGGGGAGACCTGGTAACGCTGATGCACAAGGAGTTCCCGGAACTCATCCCGAACGTGATCGGCGGCTGTGAGGAGACGACCACCGGCATCCTTCGCCTGAAGGCGATGGACCGGGCCGGCACCCTCCGGTTCCCGATGATGCTCGTGAACGACGCGGACTGCAAGCACCTGTTCGACAACCGCTACGGCACCGGCCAGAGCGTGTGGAACGGCATCAACCGGACCACGAACCTCATCGTGGCCGGAAAGGATGTCGTGGTGGCGGGCTACGGCCTGTGCGGCAAGGGCATCGCCCTCCGCGCGAAAGGCCTCGGCGCCCGCGTCATCGTCACGGAAGTGAATCCGGTCAAGGCCCTCGAGGCCGCGATGGACGGCTTCCGCGTGATGAAGATGGCCGACGCCGCCCCGCTGGGCGACCTGTTCATCACCGCGACCGGCTGCAAGGACGTCATCACGGCGGACCAGCTGCTGTCCATGAAGGACGGCGCCATCTGCTGCAACGCCGGCCACTTCGATGTGGAAGTGGACGTGGCGTGGCTGCGCGAGAACGCCGTTTCCAAGCGCGAAGCCCGGCAGAACATCGAAGCCTTCACCCTGGAGAACGGCCGTACGGTCTATATCCTGGGCGAGGGCCGGCTCGTGAACCTCGCCGCCGGCGACGGCCATCCGGCCGAAATCATGGACATGTCCTTCGCCATCCAGGCGCTCAGCGCCCGCTACCTGGTCCAGCATCAGGGCGCCCTCCCGCAGAAGCTGAACAACGTCCCGGCGGAGATCGACACGGAAGTCGCCTTCCGCAAGCTCGCCTCCGAAGGCATCACCATCGACACCCTCACCCCCGAGCAGCACCTGTACATCTACGGGGAGTAAGAAACACATAAAATACATACTGAAACAACACGAGTTATCCACAACCCGTGTTGTTTTTTGTTTGTCCGGCCTAACTTTGGGACCCCACCCGGGGTGGGCGTGTGCGCCTCGCCACCGTCTGGGTGCCGTGACCATGCCCTCGGGCGAGGTGATGGGTTGAAGCACGTGCCGCGGCACGAATAGTGCCCCAAATGTTCCCTCAGCCGTGCTGGAGCACGTGTGGCGGCACGAAAACGAAACAAGGTTTCAGGTAGGTGTCGGAGGAAATATATACCTTCCCCTAGAGCGAGCCTAAAATGCTGAGTATCGTGATAGATCAACTTGATGAACCGGCTTTTTGACTTTATCGTCGCGTTGGGCGATTTGTTCATGCCGCGAGCTTGCCTGGCCTGCGGATGCAGGCTGGGCATGCGCGAGCGGCACCTGTGCCTCTCGTGCGCTGCGGATGTGCCATACACGCGTTTTTGGCTCGCGCCGCACAACCCGCTCGCGGACCGCTTCAATGCGGTCCTGGAGCGCCATCGGGGGACCGAGCCCATGGATTATGCCTACGCGGCTGCGCTCATTTATTACAAGGGAGCATACCGGTCCATCCCGCGCGCCTTGAAGTACCAGGGCGACCTGGCGGCCGGGCGCCACTACGGCGCCCTCCTGGGCCGCCGCCTCGCCGCCGCTCCGCACTTCGCGGACATCGACCTGGTCATCCCCGTCCCCCTCCACTGGACCCGCCTCCGCTCCCGCGGCTACAACCAGGCCGAAGTCCTCGCCCGCGCCCTGGTCGACGCCTTCCGCGCCGCCCCCGCCCCTGGTGCCTCCGCCGCGTCCCCTTCTTCCGTATCCGAGAGATGCCCGGTCGCAGCCGGCCATGACGAAGGAGCCGCCCCCACCACCGTCATTCCGGGCGCCCCTTCGGCCGTCATTCCGGGCTTGACCCGGAGCCTCCCCGAGGTCCGGACGGACCTCCTCGTCCGAGCCCGCCGCACCCGCACCCAGACCCGCGTCTCCGTGGACCAGAAGGCCCAAAACGTGGCCTCCGCCTTCCAAGTGCCCGAACGCTTCTCCCTGTGGACGCGGATTATCAGCCGTTTGTCCCACATTTTCTCCTTCCGTTCCCCCAGATGGCCGATCAAAGTCGGCCATGACGAAGGCGAACCGTCCAAGCAGGATGATACCCGTCATTCCCGGCCTGACCGGGAATCTCCCGCCAAGGTCCTCGCATCGGCCCGCCATATCCTCCTCGTGGACGACACGTTCACGACCGGTGCCACGTTGTACGCCTGCTACGCCGCCCTGCGCCCCTTCACCACAGCCCGCATCTCCATCGCCACCCTCGCCGCCGTCGAGGGCACCCCTTCCTCCACCCCTTCCTCCGGCCCGTGAGGGGCGCGAGCACGCGGCGGGGCGCGAATAAGTCACCAAACGTTCCCTCAGCCGTGCTGGAGCACGCGCGGGGGCACGATAACCCAATAATACGTTCCCTCAGCTGTGCTGTGACGAACTTTGACAAGAACAATCCCTGCGAGAAGCCGGGAAAAGAAATAGATTGAAATGGATAAAAGACAGAAAAGAAGAGCCGAGTACAAATCCTGGAAAAAGGGTTATTATCATCTATGTACGGATGGAAAGAAAGGGACGATCTGCCACGACGAAGCGGAATACGTGTATCTCGTCAACACGATATCCCTGCTGGACCTGCTGTTTCCCGTGAAAGTGCACTTCTACGAGGTGATGCGAAGTCATGTCCACCTGCTCCTTTCAGGGCGGGGGGCCGATTGTGTGGCCGTTTTCGATTATGTGAGAAGCCGAATCAACAAGCGGTTGGTGACGGATGGACATCCTCCGCTTCCGGCGGATTATGATTTCAAGTTGATTCCTGTCGTGGATGAGGATCAGATGCGGAATAATGCCGTGTATATCGCCCGCAATGCTTCGGAAGTCCTGAATATCCGCCCGGGCACGTATCTGTTCGGATCCTCTTTGGTTTTCTATTCCGAGGCGTCTCGTCTCTTCGAAACCATCCGGGCGGGGGACCTTTCGGCGCGGGCGTTGAGGAATATGTTCAAGACGTGGTCGCCCATCCCTCCCGACCGTCCGATCCATCCGGGTTTGGGGATGGCCTTGCCTCAAGGTTTTGTCGATTTCGATGTGCTGTACAAATTATTCCCGACGGCGAAGGAATATGAGACGCGTCTTGTGAAAGACTATGAAGCATTCGTCGAAATTGCAGACCAGGTGGGGGAAGAGATTGTCTTCTCCGTGGAGGAGGCCAGGGATATTGTCGATATGGAATTGTTGAAGTCGGGGCGGTCGCTCTCTTCGCTTTCTCCCGATGAAAAATGCGAACAGGCCGTGCAGTTGAACCGGCGGTTCCGGTTGGATGCGCTGACCTTGTCTCGCGTGCTCTTCATTCCTGCCCGTGTCATTTCCCAGGCAATCCGCTCCAAACGTTATAACAAGTAAGGGCGTGTCGTGAGCACGCGGCGAATAACAAAAAGGGCCCAAAATGTCATCTCCGCCGTGCTCCAGCATGTGGGAGATAACAAAAACGCCAAAAAACGTTATCCGCGCCGTGCTAGGGTCGGTGCGGATAACGAGGAGAAGCTCGGAGAGGAGGGCGAGGCCCTTCCTCAGCGTGAAGCGACGGGGGTCCTCACACCTTCAACGCGCGCATGGCGTTGAGGACGGCGAGGACGGTGACGCCCACGTCGGCGAAGACGGCCATCCAGAGGGTGGCGAGGCCGAAGGCGGCGAGCAGGAGGACGAGGACCTTGATGCCGATCGCGAAAATCATGTTCTCGCGGGCGATGGCGAGGGTGCGGCGGGCGATGCGGACGGCCTCCGCGACCTTCGAGGGCTTGTCGTCCATCAGGACGACGTCGGCGGCCTCGATGGCGGCGTCGGAGCCGAGGGCGCCCATCGCGATGCCGAGGTCCGCGCGGGCGAGGACCGGGGCGTCGTTGATGCCGTCGCCCACGAAGGCGACCGCGCCGGCGGGAGATTCCCGGTCAGGCCGGGAATGACGGTCGGTCTGGCCAGCGCCGGCGGGGGAGAGCAGGGCCTCCACGTGGGTCACTTTGTCGGCGGGGAGGAGGCCGGCGTGGTAGGTGTCCACGCCGACGGCGGCGGCGACGGCGGCGGCGATGGCAGGCTCGTCGCCCGTGAGCATCACGGTCCGGCGGACGCCGGCGCGATGCAGGGCGGCCACCGCCTCGGCCGCATCGGCCTTCACCCGGTCGGAGATGACGATGTGCCCGGCGTAGGTGCCGTCGATGGACACGTGCACGATTGTTCCCTGCAGCTCGCAAGGATGCGATAACGCCCCTTCGCGCGCTATCAGCTTTTCATTGCCCACGGCGACGCGGCGACCGTTGACGGTCGCGATGACGCCGTGACCGGCGGTCTCGATGACATCGGTGATGACGCAGTCGTCGTGCTCGTTGGGATAGGCGTTGCGCAGCGCGGCGGCGATGGGGTGCGTGGAGTGGCGCTCCACATGGGCGGCCAGGTGCAGCAGCTCTTTCTCGTCGATGAGCTCGGGGTGCACGGCCGTCACTTCGAAGACGCCTTCCGTGAGCGTGCCGGTCTTGTCGAAAACGACCGTCTTCACGTGGCTGAGCGTGTCCAGGAAATTGGCGCCTTTGACGAGGATGCCCTTCCGGGAGGCCCCGCCGATGCCGCCGAAGAACGTGAGCGGCACGGAGATGACGAGGGCGCACGGGCAGGACACCACCAGGAACATCAGCGCCCGGTAGATCCACGTGGCCCATTCTCCCATCACCAGCGAGGGGACGACGGCCAGCAGGACCGCCAGCCCCACCACGATGGGCGTATAGACCTTGGCGAACTTCGTGATGAAGCTCTCGCTCTTGGACTTGCGCTCCGCGGCGTTCTCCACCAGGTCCAGGATCTTCGAGGCCGTGGACTCGCCGAACGCCTTCGTCGCGCGGACCCGGAGCACGCCCGACAGGTTCACGCAGCCCGAGAGGACTTCCTCGTCCGGGCCGATGCTCCGGGGCACGCTCTCACCCGTGAGGGCGACCGTGTCCAGGTTCGAGCGGCCTTCCAGGACGACTCCGTCCATGGGCACTTTCTCGCCGGGCTGGATGACGACGATTTCCCCGGGCGCAACCGTCTCGGGCGCGACCGTCTCGAGGACGCCGTTCCTTTCCACATGGGCCGTATCGGGCCGGATGTCCATCAGGTGCGCGATTGATTTGCGGCTGCGGCCTTCCGCGATGCCCTCGAACAGTTCGCCCACCTGGAAGAACAGCATGACGAACACCGCCTCGGGGAACTGCGCCTCGGCGCCCGGCAGGAAGCCGATGGCGAGCGCGCCCAGCGTGGCGACGGCCATGAGGAAGTTCTCGTCCAGCGCCTCGCCGTGAACCAGCGCCTCGGCCGCTTCCGTCAGCGTCTCCAAGCCGACAATCAGATAGGGGATCAAGTAAATGAGGAGGTAGGCCCAGGTCGGCCAGTCCGTCTTCTTCTCGAGGATGACCGCTGCGACGAGCAGCACGGTCGCGAGCGCGATCTTGACGACGGTCTCCTTGACGCCGCCCTCTTCGTGATGGTGCTCGTGATCGTGCCCATGGTGTTCATGATGCTCGTGTCCGGAGCAATGCTCACAGGCTTCTTCGTGATGGTGGTGATGGTCTTCGTGTATCATCGTTCAGTTCATTTTCCGAAGGCAAAGGTACGGCGCCCCGCGTGCAACCGGGTTGCAATATTCGCGGGGATTGGCTAACTTGCACGGCCAAACAAACTGAAACTATGCGAAAAAACACACTCTGGTGCATTCCCTGCGCCTTTTTCCTGGTCGCCGTCGCGCTTAATCTCCTCGGCTGCATCCAGGGGACGAAACTGGCGGCGATGGTGAAGCCGGCCCTCCTGCCGCTGCTCTCCGCCACGACGCTGGCCTACCTGCTGGGCCATGGGCACCAGAAGGATACGGCGGGGATCGCCCTCCTGCTGGCGGCACAGCTCTTTGGGTGCACCGGGGATATCCTGCTCATGCCGGACGGCTTCTGGCTCTTCGTCGGGGGCATCGTGGCGTTCCTCATCGGCCATCTCTGCTACATCACCCTTTTCGGCGGACAATCCTGGCGGGGCCTGACCGGATGGCAGTGGGCCGTTTCCGTCTTCGCGATGGCCGCCATCGTCTTCGCCCTGGTGAAGGCCATCGGCATCTCCGGGGAGATGTTCTGGCCCATGACGGTCTATGGCTTCGTGCTGATGCTGCTGATCTTCAGCGCCTTCGCCGGCGTGATCCGGATGCCGCGGGGCCGCCGGGCCACCTGGTGGATCCTCCTCGGCGGCGCCCTCCTCTTCACCTTCTCCGATTCCTGCATCGCGATGGGTACGTTCGGGGTGATGACCTTCCCCCTGCGCCACTTCGTGGTCATGGTCACCTATCTGGCCGCTCAGTCCCTGCTGGCGGTCGGGGGAGTGCGTCTGATACTGGGGAGATAGTTATTCCTTGTTCTTCGTGTCGATGCAGATCGTCACGGGTCCGTCGTTGACCAGGGCGACCTGCATGTCGGCGCCGAAGTTGCCGGTCGGGACCGGCTTGCCCAGCGCCTCCGACAGGGCGGCGCAGAAGCGCTCGTACAGGGGAACCGCCACTTCGGGCCGGGCGGCACGGATGTAGGCGGGCCGGTTGCCCTTCTTCGTGGATGCCAGGAGCGTGAACTGGCTGACGACGAGGACGTCGCCGCCGGCGTCGCGCACATCGACATTCATCACCCCGTCCGCATCGTCGAAGATGCGCAGGCCTGCGATCTTCTTTACGAGCCAGTCGATGTCCTCAGCCCCGTCCTCATAGCCGATGCCCAGGAGCACGAGGAGGCCCGGGCCGATGGCGGCCGTCACCGTGCCGGAAATGGACACGGAGGCCTCCAGGACGCGTTGGATGACGACTCTCATAGGTGTTCGGCGAGTTTCGGCAGCAGGCCGTAGTCGGCCGGGAGCCAGTGGACGGAGGCCAGCTCGCCGGCGGAGAGCCAGCGCGCCGCTTCATGTTCATTCAGGTGCGGCGCCTCCCCGTCCAGCGCGCACAGGAAACAATGCATCGTGAGGTGGAACTCCGGGTAGTCCCATTCGACCGTATCCAGGAGGTCGCCCACGAGGATGGAGCAGGAGAGTTCTTCGGAGATTTCCCGGCGCAGGGCGTCCTCCCGGCTTTCACCGGGCTCCATTTTCCCGCCGGGGAACTCCCACCAGTCCTTCCAGGGTCCGTAGCCCCGCTGGGTGGCGAAAACGCGGCCCTCCTTGACGATGAGGGCCGCGACGACTTCGATCCGTTTCAAGGGATTACAGGTCGATGACCAGGTCCTCGAGGGGCTTGCGCTGGTCGTGCAGTTCCGTGGGCTTGCCTTCGCCGGCGGCGGGATGGCCGATGGCGAGGAGGCCGTAGATTCCGTGCTCCCGGGTTTCGGGCAGGACTTCCCGGATCTTGCTCGGGTCGAAATCCCAGATCCACATGTTCGCGAGACCCACGTCCGTCGCGGTGAGCATTAGGTGCGTGAGGACGACGGCGGCGTCCGTCTTCGCGGCGTTGATGCCGTCGTACGGGCGCACCCAGGCTTCCTCGTTCCGGCAGCCGACGATGAGGACGACCGGCGCGCCGTAGCAGGGATGCACCTGGTGCAGCTTGGCCAGGGCTTCCTCGCTCTTGACCACCCAGATGCGGGTGGGCTGCAGGTTCGCGGCCGACGGCGCCATCCGGCCGGCGTCCAGGATCATCTGCAGCTTGGCGTCGGAGACGGGATGGTGGGTGAAGGCGTGGCAGGAATAGCGGCTTTCCAGGATCTGCATGAAGGCGTCGGAGCCGTACTTGTATTTCTTGATCTGGTGCTCCATGTCGGAGAACGCGGCACGGCGGGTGATCTTGGAGAGGTCGTTGAGTTTGTTCAGGAGTTTGCTCATCGGGTCATAGTTTTGTGCAACGGGGACAAGATAGTAAAAAAACGCGAAAAAATATTGCTATCTTTGTGGGAAACGACACGACGATGGCGGCTTTTCTGAGAAAAGTTTGGCTTTTCTACCGGGATGGCTTCAAGAACCAGACCTGGGGCCGTCCGCTCATCTGGCTGGTCGTCCTGAAATTCTTCATCCTCTTCGCCATCCTCCGGCTCTTCTTCTTCCGGCCCGTCCTGGGCGGGAAAACCGATGCGGAAAAGAGCGAGACGGTGGGGGAGAACCTGACCCGCAACCACCGACACACCGAAACTATTAACCTGACTGAACAACCATGGACACAATCTTCTGGTCCCGGCTCCAGTTTGCCGTGACTGCCGCCTACCACTGGCTCTTCGTCCCCTTGACGTTGGGCCTGGCGTTCGTCATGGCCATCATGGAAACCCTGTATGTCGTCAAGAAAGACGACTTCTGGAAAAAGACCGCCCAGTTCTGGATCAAGGTCTTTGCCATCAATTTCGCCGTGGGCATCGCCACCGGCATCATCCTCGAGTTCGAGTTCGGCACGAACTGGAGCAACTACTCCTGGTTCGTGGGCGACATGTTCGGCGCACCGCTCGCCATCGAGGGCATCCTGGCCTTCTTCATGGAGGCGACCTTCTTCGCCGTGATGTTCTTCGGCTGGAACAAGGTCTCCAAGCGGTTCCACCTGGCATCGACCTGGCTCACCGGCATCGGCGCCACCATCTCCGCGTACTGGATCCTCGTCGCGAACGGGTGGATGCAGAATCCGGTGGGCACGACCTTCAACCCGGACACCGTCCGCAGCGAGATGGCGTCGGCCCAGGCTTTCTGGGAAGTCGTCTCGAACCCTGTGGCCGTATCCAAGTTCTTCCACAGCGTCACCAGCGGCTGGGTCACCGGCGGCGTCTTCGTCGTCGCGGTGAGCGGCTGGTACCTGCTGAAGGGCCGCGAGAAGGATTTCGCTCGGAAGAGCATGCTCATCGGCGCGATCGTGGGCCTCGTCGGCACCGGCGCCGTGATGCTGTCCGGCGACTCTTCCGGGGTCCATGCGGCCAAGTACCAGCCCATGAAGCTGGCGGCGGCCGAAGGTCTCCGGGACGGCGGCCCCCGCGCGCCCTTCTCCATCGTCCCGGGCGTCGAAGTTCCCGGCATGCTGTCCATCCTCGCCACCCACGACCTTGACGGCGTGGTTCCCGGCATCAACGACATCCTGAACGGCTACACGGACAATGAGGGGAAGGTTGTTCCTCCCGTCGCCGAGAAGATGGCGCGCGGCCGCGAGGCGCTGGACGCCCTGGCCGTCTATCGGGAGCTCCGCGAAAGCGATCCCGACTCCGCCGCCGTCGCCCGCGCCGTCCTGGACGAGAACGTCGAGTACATGGGCTACGGCCATCTGGAGAAACCGGAGGACGTGATTCCGCCCGTCCCCGTGGTGTTCTGGGCCTTCCGCCTGATGATCGGCCTGGGGATGCTCATGGCCCTGCTGCTCCTTCTCGCGCTCTGGTTCGCCTGGAAAGACAAGCTGGAGAAGAAGAACTGGTTCTACATCGCGGCGCTCTGCTGCATCCCGCTCGTGTTCCTCTGCGGGCAGTGCGGCTGGATCGTCGCCGAGGTGGGCCGCCAGCCCTGGACCATCCAGGGCCTGCTGCCCGTGAACGTCGCCATCTCCAGCCTCAGCGCCGGAGCCGTGAAGACGACCTTCTTCCTGTTCCTCGCCATCTTCGCGCTCTTCCTCGTGATCGAGATCCGCATCATGCTGGGCGCCATCAAGAAAGGACCGCAAATTACGGAGGGTTAAGCCATGACGTACGAATTCCTGCAGAACTACTGGTGGTTCCTCGTCGCCCTGCTGGGCGGCCTGCTCGTGGCCCTGATGTTCGTCCAGGGCGCCAATATCCACCTGGTCAACCACCGCCTGGACGATGTCCAGAAGCGGATGGTCCTCAATTCCACAGGCCGGAAGTGGGAACTTACTTTCACCACCCTCGTGACCTTCGGCGGGGCGTTCTTCGCCTCTTTCCCGCTGTTCTACAGCACCAGCTTTGGCGGCGCCTACTGGGTGTGGGTGCTCCTTCTGGTGACTTTTGTCTTCCAGGCTGTCTCTTACGAATTCCAGAACAAGAAGGGCAATCTGCTGGGAGTAAAGGGATTCCGCATCGCCCTGTTCGCGAACGGGGTTCTGGCCCCGTTCCTCGTGGGCACGGCCGTCGGCACCTTCTTCACGGGCTCCCCGTTCACCGTGGACAAAGCCGCCATCGCAAACCCGGCTTCCCCGGTGATCAGTACCTGGCAGAGCCCCTGGCACGGCCTGGAGGCCCTCGGACAAGGACATGCCGTCCTGCTGGGCCTCACGGTGGTTTTCCTCGCGGTCATCCTGGGCGCCCTGTACATCCTCAACAATGTGGATGACCACGACGTGCGGAGGCAGATGCGCGGTACCCTGAAGATCGTGGCGGTCCCGTTCCTGCTCTTCTTTGTGGCCTGGTTCGTGATCCTGATGCTGAAGGACGGTTTTTCCGTGGGCACGGACGGCGTCGTGTCGATGGAGCCCTACAAATACCTGCAGAATCTGCTGCACCAATGGTGGCTGTCCGCCCTGTTCGTCGCCGGCCTTCTGCTCGTCCTGGCAGGACTGTACATCGGCGTGTTCACGAAGCTTCGCCGGGGCTTCTGGTTTGCCTTCCCCGGCACGGTCCTCGTGGTGATGACCGTCTTCTTCCTGGCCGGTTTCAATGGGACGGCCTACTATCCTTCCCTGACCGATCTCCAGAGCTCCCTGACCATCCGGAACAGTTCCTCCAGCTACTTCACATTGAAGGTGATGTCCTGGGTCTCCCTCCTCATTCCGTTTGTCGTAGCCTATATCGCCTTTGCCTGGCGCGCGATGGACCATCGGAAGATTACCCGGGAAGAGATTGAGAAAACAAGGCACAAATACTAGATTCCATAAATCTATTGCTATATTTGCACGATAACCGCAAATAACTGACACGAAACGATGACCGAAACCTTCCTGCAGAACTACGGGTGGGTGCTTGTATCCCTGCTCGGCGGACTGCTGGTCGCCCTGATGTTCGTGATGGGCGCCAATCTTCTGTTGGGTAGTGTGAACCTGGACCTGCTCCGGAAACGGGCCGTCTTTAAGGCGGCAGGCCGTAAATGCGGATATGCCTTCCTCTCCCTCCTGGCTTTCGGAATCACGTTGTTTCTCGCTTTCCCGGTGTTCTTCCATACCGTCTTCGACAGCGGTTGCCGGGTGTGGATGGTCCTCGTGGCCGCCTTTGCCGCCCAATGGACCTCCTATGCCATCTGCTGCTGGACCGACGGGAAGCTGCTGGGCAGTGCGGGATACCGCATTCTCCTGATGGTGATCGGCTTCCTGGCTCCGTTCTTCCTGGGGACGACCATCGGCACCTTCTTCACCGGCGCCGAGTTCACCGTGGACCGGTCGGTCACCCCGGCGACGGGCCTCTGGAACGGCCCCTGGCACGGTCTGGAAATGCTCCACCATCCGCAGGCGGTCCTCCTGGGCCTTGTCCACGTGTGCCTGTCCTTCCTGCTCGGCGCCCTGTACGTCATCCGCGTCGTGGACGACCATGCCGTCCGGAAGCAGATGCGCCGCACCGTCCATATCCTGTCGGTCCCGCTCCTGGTCCTGTCCGTCGTCTGGGTCGTCTTCCTGATGCTGCGCGCGGGTTTCTCCGTGAATTCCGACGGGGTCGTGTCGATGGAAAAGTACAAGTACCTCATGACCGTCCTGCATTACCGTCCGGTACAGGCGATGTTCATCCTGGGCGCCCTCCTCTTCGCCGGAGGCCTGTATTTCGGCGTCTTTACGAAGTCCCGCCGGAAAGGGTTCTGGCTCACCGGGGCCGGCACCGTCTTCGTGGTGATGGGCATCTTCTTCCTCGCCGGCTTCAACGGTACGGCCTACTTCCCGTCCCTCACCGACCTCCAGAGCTCCCTGACCATCCAGAACAGTTCCGCCGATTTCGGGACCCTGGAGTTGCTGTCCTGGGTCTCCCCGATCATCCCGGTAGCGGTCATCGGCCTCGGCTGGCTCTGGCACCGGGCCGACCATAAAAAGAAGATTACGGTGCGCCGGATGCTGCGCGAAGAAGGCCGTCGATAAGCTTTCGATTCCAAAGAAAGTTTTAAAAAATCGTTCATTTTCCTTAAAAAATCGTATCTTTGCGCTTCGTATACGCGCCTTAAACCGCCAATCCGGTTACGAATCGACAGATTTTCAACCGTTTTGGAAGTTTAGGCGCGTGCATGATAAAGAGGAAATGATTACAAGAATACTTATACCAACCAAACCATTTTTTAATTTAACCAAACAGCACATGAAAAATCTGTTCATCAGACTTTCCCTCGTGGCCGCCCTCCTCGCAACCGGACTGATGTCCTATGCGCAGACGACCGTCAAGGGTACTGTGAAGGATGCGACCGGTAACGGCGTTATCGGCGCGTCCGTGTTTGTGCAGGGAACCCACAACGGCACGGTCGCCGACATGGACGGTTCCTACACCCTCACCAACGCCAACGTGGGAGACAAGATCGAGTTCTCCTGCATCGGCTATTCCTCTCAGGTCATCACCTGGAACGGTGGTACGCTGAACGTCGTCCTCGAGGAGGACTCCGAAATGCTTGAAGGAACGGTCGTCACCGCCCTCGGTATCCGCAAGGATGAGAAGAAGGTCGGTTACGCCGTGAGCTCCATCTCCGCCGAGACCCTGAACAACACCGTGGCCCCGTCCCTGGGTTCCGCCCTCTACGGCAAGGCCTCCGGTGTCCGCATCAGCACCGCCCCCGGCGGCGCCACGGGCGCTATCTCCATCCAGGTCCGCGGTCTCAGCTCCATCACCGGTTCCAACCAGCCGCTCATCGTCGTGGACGGTGTTCCGATCCGCAACGGCGAAGCCAACAACGGCGACTACTGGTCCATGCAGCGCATCCAGTCCAACGGCTTGACCGACATCAACGTGGAGGATATCGAGAACCTCACCATCCTGAAGGGCGCTTCCGCGACCTCCCTCTATGGTTCCGAAGGCGCTAACGGCGTCGTCCTCATCACCATGAAGCAGGGCAAGCGCAACAGCGGTGTCCATGTCGAGTTCGGCGCTTCCGTGCAGGGTGACTTCGTCGCCTACATGCCGAAGTACCAGACCACCTACGGTCCCGGCGCCCGCAACGGCGCGTGGGCTTCCAACGGCTACACCGACGAAGGTTTCTACTATCGTGACGACAAGAACGGCAACAAGGTCCTCGGTGTCCCGTCCGCTACCGCTTACTTCGGTGCGAAGTACGACGGCCGCGACGTGTACTACTTCGACGGTACCATGCGCAAGTTCAACCCGATCAACGCCAACCCTTGGAGCGACCTCTTCCGCACCGGTCTCACCCAGCAGTACAACTTCGCCGTGACTGCCGGTACCGACAAGGGCAGCATGCGTTTCTCCTACACGTTCTTCGACAACATGCCCAACCAGTACAACTCTCACCTGGGCAAGCATAACTTCGCGCTCTCCGGCAGCCAGAACCTCAGCGCCAACGGCGCCCTGAAGCTCGGCTACTCCATCAACTACATGAACCAGAACGTGAAGAACCGTCCTTACCGTATCTCCCGTCTGACCAACAACTTCTCCGGTATGTTCGGCGCCTTCGACGATGTCGCCTACGTCCGTGAGCACACCGTCACCGCCGCCGGTTACCAGAACCGCAACTACAACAGCAGCACGCACGAGAATCCGGCCGAGGGCTGGGCGTACGGTCTCTCCTTCGGTTCCATCGTGGACGAGTACCTGTGGAACATCCTGGCCCGCACGCAGCTGGAGAACAACCAGCGCCTCATCGCCAGCGTGACCCCCAGCTGGGAGATCGTCAAGGGTCTCACCCTGAAGGGCAACATCGCGACCGACTACACCGGCCAGAAGATCGAAAACATGGACCCGACCAAGACGTCCAACGCTTTCGGCAGCTACTCCGGCGGTTACAGCGTGTCCAACAACACCTACACCACCATCTACGGTGATGCGATGCTCAACTACAGCACCCAGCTCACCGACAAGTTCGGCCTGGACGCCGTCGTCGGTTATTCCGCCCGCAACGAGCAGATGCTCAACTCCTCCGCCAACACGGAGGGCGGTCTCACCGTGGAGAACTGGTTCCACCTGAACGCCGGCGCCAACACGCCGAAGGGCAACATGGGCAAGTCCGAGTTCCTCAAGCAGGCCGTCTTCGGCACCCTGTCCCTGTCCTATGGCAACTGGGCTTTCCTCGAGGGTACGATCCGCAACGAGACCGTGTCTTCCCTGAAGACCCCGAACAACTCCTACTGGTATCCGTCCGTGAACGGTTCCATCGTCTTCTCCGAACTGTTCGACATGCCGGCCGCCGTGGATTTCTTCAAGGGCCGCCTGTCCTACGGTGTCGTGGGTAACGCTCCCGCCGCCTACACCGCCGCGATGACCTACACCCAGAAGTCCTTCACGATCGACAGCCAGAACTACACCTACAACAAGATGGAGACGGGCCTGAACAACGACGCGCTCCGTCCGGAGACCACCTACGAGTTCGAGGCCGGTCTCGAGGGCAAGTTCTTCAAGAACCGCCTCGGCTTCGACCTCTCCTTCTACAACAAGAACATCAAGGACCAGATCCTGCAGACCACGGCCCCGATGTCCGCCGGCGGTTCCTCCATCTGGATGAATGTCGGTGAGCTCAACAACAAGGGTGTCGAGTTCAACGCCTACGCCACCGTCGTGGAGAACCGCGACTGGAGAGTCGACATCTCCGGCAACGTGGCCTGGAACACCAGCAAGGTGGTCAAGCTCGCCGACGGTCTCGACCGTCTGCAGCACCGCAGCCTGGACGGCGGCGCCGTCTATCTGTACTCCGACGTGGGCCAGAAGATGGGCGACCTCTACGCCTATGCCCCGCTGACCAACGACAAGGGCCAGGTCATCGTCTATTCCACCCTCGGCGACCCGCTCGGCGACGGCTTTGCCAAGCTGACCCCGGAGCCCGTGAAGGTGGGCAACGCCCTTCCTGACCTGATCGGCGGCTTCTCCTTCTCCGTGAGCTACAAGCGCCTCACCCTGGACGCCAACTTCAACTACCAGATCGGCGGTGACGTGGTCAATACCCCTTACGAGTACATGATGGGCCGCGGTACCCTCGAGGATTCCATGAAGTATCGTGACGAGGCCCACGGCGGTCTGGCCTACTACTTCGACGCCAACGGTTTCTGCGTGCCTGCGAAGCACACCGATGCCGCCGGTCCCGCCGGCCAGAAGATCTGGCACAACGGTATGATCGTGGAAGGTGTCAAGGAAGACGGTTCCGTGAACGACCAGATCATCAGCTCCGATGTCTGGTACAACTGGACCTACAACTGGGGTGTCGGCGATCCGACCTACTACTCCCACGCGATCTTCAAGAACACCTACCTGAAGTGCCGCGAACTCACCCTCACCTACGCCCTGCCCGAGAGCCTGACCAAGGGCTGGTGCAGCGGCCTCAAGGTGTCCGTGTTCGCCCGCAACCCGTTCTACATCTACAAGAACCTCCCGATCTGGGATGCCGAAGCCTCCGACTCCACCGGTTGGACCAACCAGGCCTTCCTCGAGGGTTCCACCAATGCGACCCGCACGTTCGGCTTCTCGCTCCGTGCCAACTTCTAACCGATCGTGAACTTTTAAAGGATAATGACAATGAAAAAGATATTTGCACTTACGCTTGGTCTCACGGTCCTGATGTCCCTGTTCTCCTGCTCCAAGGAGGACTTCGACAGCAAGTATTACAATCCGTCCAAGACGACGACCGTGACTTGCGACAAGCTCCTCTCCGGCGTCCTCTATGTGGGCTGCGAGCAGTACAAGAGCTTCGGTTACAACACGTACTGGCGTCTGTATACCTGGGAGGGTTTCTTCGCCCAGCTGACCCAGCAGAGAGGTTTCAACAACAACTCCGGCGGCGTGTACTTCATCCAGGACGGTTGGGCGACCGACCGTTGGAACAACTTCTACGAGACGCTGGCCCAGTTCCGCCTCCTCCAGGACGCGTATGAGAAGAGCGCCGACCAGGAGACCGACGGGATCTTCGTCGCCTGCGCCGAGGTGTTCGTCCTCGACCAGCTTTCCCAGCTGGTGGATGTCTTCGGCCCCGTGCCTTATTCCAAGGCCGGCTACCTGGGCATCACCGGCGACCTCGCTTCCTCCTATCCCGCCTATGACAACGACGAGGAACTGTACGGCATGATGCTGGACCGTCTCGGCGAGCTCTACAACACCATCAACGGCTACGCTTCCAGCCCCAGCGCCATCGTCTCCGCCAAGATGAAGGCCCAGGATTTCCTGAACAAGGGTGACCTGGACAAGTGGCTCCGCTACGCCAACTCCCTGCGCCTGCGCCTCGCGACCCACGTCGCCGCCCAGGGCAGCCTGACCGGCAAGGCCAAGACCGTCATCGCCGAGTGCGCCGGCCGCAAGCTGGCCGACTCCATGGAGAACGGCATCTTCGGCGCGGTCGACGTGCTGACCAACAACTCCGGCATGTTCTGGGAGTGGTACCGCGACGGCTTCGCCGGTGACGGCAAGAACGTGACGGCTTCCCAGAAGCTCATCGACGCCATGCAGATCACGGGCAGCGACGACCCGCGCCTGAAGGTCATCTACAACCCGAACGCCGCCGGCAAGTTCGTCGGCAAGCACGTGGGTGAGAAGAAGGCCGACCAGGACGCCGCCGACACCAAGGGCTGGAGCGACCGCGTGTATGCGACCCTCGACTCCGTGACCTTCATGACCAACAGCTGCATGAAGAACCCGGTGGTCTCCCCGGCCGAAACCTGGTTCCTCCTCGCCGAGGCCCGTCAGGCCTATGGCCTGAGCGGCAGCGCCGAGCAAGCGTTCAAGAACGGTGTCCGGCAGTCCATCCTCGAATGGTACGACCGCAACATGACCAGCAAGGCCCACAACATGAACCCGTTCACGCACTTCAAGGCCACCGCGGTCCCTTCCGATTCCGAGATCGAGGCTTACGCCAGCGCCGTCTGGGGCAAGTACAGCAACAAGCTCGAGGCCATCATGACCCAGAAGTGGGTCCACATGGGCCTGATGAACGCGCACGAGTCCTGGACCGACATCCGCCGTACCGGCTTCCCGGCCCTGACCTATCCGGAGGACTCCCAGTCCCAGACCAACCGGACCATCATCCAGCGCGTCCTCTATCCGATCGTGGAGAAGACCAACAACAAGGCCAACTACGAGGCCAACACCCTCAAGGATGACAACAGCACCGTCCTCTTCTGGGCGAAGGAGCTGAAATAATCCTTCTTGGCTGAACAATCCTGCGGGCGACCCTTTCGGGCCGCCCGTTTTCGTTGGAAGCAGGGAGGTTTTCCCGGATTATGCCCGGAAATGGGTCATTTTTAAAAGAAAATGACGATTTTTTATAGAAAAGCCGTGAATATCAAGAATATTTCTTTATCTTCGCTTATTATAAGGGAGAAAATTAAAGAATTTAAGAATTGGCGGCCTTTTGTCGACAAATCGGAACCAAGAAATCACGATTCGGTCGATTGCGCGACAAAACAAGATTTGTAGAACCTAAATCATAACCAACCTATTTCATTAACCAACAAAACCAACGCACATGAAGAATCTGTTTATCAGACTTTCCCTCGTGTTCGCTCTTTTGGCGGCAGGCTTGACGGCCTACGCGCAAACGACCGTGCGGGGAACTGTGAAGGATGCGGCCGGCAACGGCGTTATCGGCGCTTCCGTGTTTGTGCAGGGGACCCAGAACGGCGCCATCGTCGACATGGACGGCTCCTTCGCCCTCCCGGGCGTGAAGTCCGGCGACGTTCTCGTCGTGTCCTGCATCGGTTACGCAACCCAGAACATCACGTGGACGGGCGGTCCCGTCAACGTGGTCCTCGCCGAGGACGCTGAGATGCTGGAGGGAACGGTCGTCACCGCCCTCGGTATCCGCCGCGACCAGAAGGCCCTGGGCTATGCGGTGACCGAAATCAAGAGCGACCAGCTCAACCCGAACCTGATCAACCCGGTTTCCGCCCTGCAGGGCAAGGTCGCCGGCGTCGAGATCAACGCCTCCGACGGTGGTATGTTCGGCCGCAACAAGATCCTCATCCGCGGCGCTTCCACCCTCGGCAAGAACAACCAGCCGATCTTCGTCGTGGACGGCATCATCCTCGACAACGACGTCGTGGACCCGTCCGCTGACTGGGATGCCGATAACCTGGACTACGGTAACTCCCTGAAGAACCTGAACCCGGACGACTTCGAGTCCGTGTCCATCCTGAAGGGTGCGGCCGCTACGGCCCTGTACGGTTCCCGCGGTCTGAACGGCGCCATCATCATCACCACCAAGAGCGGCAAGGGCTCCCACGGTCTCGGTGTCTCCGTGACGCAGACCATCGGTATCGACAAGGTGACCTCCGGCCCGAAGTTCCAGAATGTCTTCTCCGAGGGTTATCCCGCCGGCTATGGCAACTACTTCGACTGCGAGTCCCGCTGGGATGTCCACCGCATGAATGTGTGGGCGGACGGCCATGAGGGAACGGTTCCTTCCCTGCTGAAGATCTACCGCGACATCGCCGGTTTCGGCATGTCCTTCGGCGCCCGCTTCGACGCCTATGACCAGGTCGAGTGGGTGGACGGCAACCTCGTTCCGTTCCAGGCGAAGGAGAACAACTTCGTGGACGCGTTCAACGCCGGCTTCAACACGAACACCAACATCACCCTCTCCGGCGGCAACGACCGCAGCTCCATCTATGCTTCCATCTCCGAGAAGTATTCCACCGGTACCCTCCCGAACAACAGCTTCAACCGCTTCAGCACCCTGCTCAAGGCCAGCCACAAGCTGAACGACGCCATCGAGGTGGAGAGCTCCGTGACCTTCACGAACTCCGAGCCCCGCAACGCCCAGCCGAACATCGGCTCGCAGTTCATCGGTGAAGGCGAATTCGACCGTACCTATGACGCCAAGTACTTCCGCGACAAGTACAAGGGCGACCACGGCGGTATCGCCAGCACCGCCCACGGCGACAAGTGGGGCAGCATCCCCGGCCGCGGCGTGTGGTGGAGCATCTGGGAGAACGAGACCGTCCAGAAGGAGACCGTGGTCCGTCCGAACCTGAAGATCACCATCAAGCTCGCCCCCTGGCTCAAGTGGGTCACCGACGGCAGCTACAACTACTACTACACCCGCAGGGAGCAGAAGACCCCGGATTCCAGCTATGCGAATGCCGGCGGCGGCGGTGGCTACCGCCTCGAGAACAGCACCCAGGAGCAGACGAACCTGAACACCAACTTCCTGTTCGACTTCCACGTGAACGAAGACTGGCAGCTGGGCGGTTTCATCCGCGGTGAATACTTCAACAACTACCAGGAGGCGACCGCGGCCTGGACCGACGGCGGCCTCGTGGTCCCGAACCGCTACTTCCTGTCCAACTCCAAGAACCCCGTCAAGGGTTCCGGTTCCGTCAGCGGCACCAAGCGCATGCTCTCCCTCGCGGGTCAGTTCACCGCTTCCTTCCGCGACCTCCTCTTCCTGGAAGCGACCGCCCGTAACGACTGGTCCTCCGCCCTCGTGTATGCCGACAAGCACGGTAACTATTCCTACTTCTATCCGTCCTTCAGCGCCTCCTGGCTGATCCACGAGACGTTCGACATGCCCAAGGCCATCTCCTTCTGGAAACTCCGCGCCTCCATCGCCCAGGTCGGTAACGACACCAGCCCGTACACCATCAATACGGCCTACTCCATCAGCAACTTCCTGCATGACAGCGAGTCCGGTACCAACTACATGAGCATTCCGGGGTCCGTCTACGACCAGAACCTGCGTCCTGAGCGCAAGACCTCCTGGGAACTCGGTACCGACTTCCGCGTGCTGAACAATCGCCTCGGCCTGGACGCCACCTTCTACAAGGAGAACACCCGCGACCAGATCATGAGCGTGACGCTGCCGGGCGCCTCCGGCGTCTCCAGCGCATTCATCAACGCCGGTAACATCCAGAACATGGGCTTCGAGGTGGCGCTCAACACCACCCCGATCGAGACCCGCAACTTCGCCTGGGACCTCAACTTCACCTGGACGAAGAACTGGTCCAAGATCATCGAGCTTTCCGACCTCGTCGCGAACTACATCAAGCTCCAGGGCGATGCCGACTATGGTAACTACCGCGTCGGTTCCGTCGCCAAGGTGGGCGGCACCTACGGTATCCTGATGTCCGACGCCGCTCCGCTGAAGGACTACACCTACGACGAGGACGGCAACATCACCGGCGGTTCCGGCCTCCCGGTCCTCTACAACTGGCAGTCCAACTACGGTACGACCCTGTACCGCCGCAGCGGCAAGGTGGAGGAAGTGGGCAACTCCGTCCCGGACTTCCTCGGTTCCATCAACACCGGCCTCCGCTTCAAGCGCTTCCAGATCCGCGCTTCCTTCGACGCCCGCTTCGGCGGCTACGTAGCCTCCTACCCGGCCCACTACGGTACCGCCTACGGTTACATGTATACCGCCCTCGAGGGTGCCGACGCCGCTCACGGCGGTATCAGCTACACCTCCCGCTGGGACGGCATCTCCTATGATGACGGTGTCATCCCCGAGGGTATCTTCCCGGCGGGAACCAAAATCCCGCAGCCCAGCGGCGATCCTTACGTGGTCGGCGAGGGCCAGTGGGGCACCGGCGAGACCTTCCGCGAGGTGTACGAAAAGGGTGGTGTGGATCCCTGCCACGCTTCCTCCTGGACCTATTTCACCCACAGCTGGAGCAACTTCACCCTGCGTGACTCCTGGTTCACGAAGCTCAACTACATCGCCTTCCGTGACCTCTCCGTCTCCTGGGCGATTCCCGACAAGTGGGCCAACGCCGTCAAGTGCCAGGGTGTCACCCTGCAGGCCAACGCCCACAACCTGGGCTACCTCATGAATTCCCTGCCCAACAAGGAGAATCCGGAAGCCGTCCGCGGTACTGCCGCCGCCGAGTTCCGTATCCGTAACCTCCAGGGCGTGACCACGTACTTCACCTTCACCATCAACGCAAGATTCTAATCCGGGAAAGTACCATGAAAGCTACCAAAATATTCATTGCATTGTCCCTGTTCGCGGTGGTGGGCCTGACCTCCTGCCGTGACAAGTTCGCCGAGCTGAACATGAAGCCGGACGCCGTGACCACGGCCGAGCCGTCCTTCCTGGCCACCCGCGCGATGACGCTGTTCGAGATCAACGACTATCTCTTCTGGTTCTACAACCAGAGTTACTACTATCGGTGGACCCAGATGGGCAACTCCGGTGTCTTCTCCGAGGGCTCCTACGGCATGGACGCCAGCGTGGTGCACCGCCAGACCGGCTACATCACGATGCTCTCCTACAAGAACGACATCGAAAGTTTCATCGAGGCGAACGACCGCCAGGATGCCAAGGCCTATGCCGCGATGTGCGGCGTCCTGGCCGTCTACGGCGCCATCTACGCCATCGACATCACCGGCGACATCCAGTACACGGAAGCGTCCCAGTACCGCTACGGCGGCCCGCTGACCCCGAAGTACGACCGCGTCGAGGACCTGTTCGACCTCTTCGTCGAGGAACTGGACGAGTACATCAAGATCTTCCAGGATGATACCCAGGTCGTCGTCGCGAAGCAGGACATCATCTACAACGGTGACATGAAGAAGTGGGCCAAGCTCGCGAACACCCTCAAGCTGAAGGTCGCCGTCCGCCTCCTGGCGAACAACTCCGCCAAGGCCGGACAGATCGCCCAGGGCGTGCTCTCCAACAGCGCCGGCTACATCGACAGCGTCGATGACGCCTTCATCTTCCACAAGGCCGATGCCGGAACGGGCGGGGACCTCGCCTACCAGACCGGCAACTCCGTCTCCATGATGGGCGCCAGCCAGAACGTGATCGACTTCATGATCGATTCCCGCGACCCGCGCGTGCGCTTCTTCTACACCAAGAACGGTTTCAACTCCAAGATCATCCAGGAGTTCATCACCGAAGGTCTCTATGACAATCTTCCTCCGTTCGTGCAGGAGAACATCAACCTGGACGCCGACGGCAACTTCGAGTCCTACAAGCTCGGCGAGCCTTGGAACCGCTATCAGGGCCGTCCCGTCGTGTGGGAGATGTCCGACGAGTACGAAGCCATGAAGGGCATCTACTTCGACTACACCGACCGTTACCAGCTCACCGTGGGCGAGGCGAAGAAGTCCTACAGCATCTTCTCCTCCCTGACCGAAGAGATGATCCGCGGCCGCGTGGACTTCACGCTCCCGACTGTTCCCGGCGGTCCGACCATCCGTGACAACGATGACGTTCCCTGGTGGGGCATGTACCTCGGCGCCGGTGAAACCAACCTGTACCTGGCCGAGCTGCGTCAGCTGGGCGTCATCAGCACCGGCTCCGCGCAGAACTACTACGAGCGCGGCGTGACCCTCTCCGTCCAGGAGTGGGACAAGGTCGCCGGCAAGAACAAGATCCCGTACTACGGTACCACCTACGGCTACGACCCGCTTGAAGAGAGCATCGAGCTGAAGGATGGCGAAATCGAGGCCATGCTCGCGACCGACGCCGTGAAGTGGGACGGCTCCATGGAGAAGATCTATCTCCAGCAGCTGATGAACTTCACGATGCTCGCGGACGAGATGTACGTCACGGCCCGCCGCTCCGGTTACCCGAAGGTGGGATCCGATTATCTTCCGTTCGTGAAGTTCCAGAAGGCGGAGCTCGCGGCCATCCCGCGCCGCTTCGAGTTCTCCGAGCCGGCTCCGACCGACATCATGCACGACATCCGCATGGAGAGCCTGAAGGAACAGGGCCTGACGCCGGGCAAGAACCAGTCCGGCATGGGCTTCGCCACCACCACCGTGCTCAACACCGAGCGCCTGTGGCAGGACAAGAACGCCCCGCAGTGGGGTTCCGGCAAGTAGTCGGCTGGCTTGATTTTTGATGGATCTGGGGGTGGTGTCATAGGGATGCCACCCCCATTTATCGCTTATGAAACATTTTATTATCAGCCTGATAGCCCTTGTATCCGTCCTCCTGCCGGTCTCGGCCCAGAGCCAGAAGCAGGAGTCGTTCCTCTTCCCCGATTTCGTCCGGGGTCATCTAGTGTTCGCCAACGGCACCTCCGCCGACGCGGAAGTGGACTTCGACACCATCCGTCAGACGCTGTACTACATCCGGGGGAATGACGTCATGGAACTGACGAACCTGCAGGACCTGCGCACGCTCACGATCGGGGACCGGACGTTCGTCATGCACGACGGGCTCCTGTGCGAGGTCTATGACCTCCAGGGAAACAAGGTCCTGGTAAACTGGAAGTTCCGGAACGTGAACAAGGGTTCCAAGGGCGCGATGGGCGCCACCACGCAGAACCGGGTGGACGTCCTCTGGACGGCCGGGAGCCATGCCACGGCGGACGACCGCACCGGCGAGCATTCGCTGGACATCTGGTCCATCCGTTGCGAGAACACCTATTTCCTCACGGTGGACGGCCAGGATTACAAGGCCAGGAAGCTCAAGGACCTGTACAAGGCTTTCCCGGCCCAGGCTCCGGCGCTCAAGGCCTATGCCAAGGAGAACCGCCTGCTGATGACTTCCGCGGAGGACTCCTTCAAGCTCTTTTCCGAACTGTACCGCCTGCTCGGCGAATAAAGAAACAATCCACGACTGATCTATGAAACGCCTTTTCACCTTTGTCGCCCTGTGTCTGATTCCGACCTTGGCGATGTCCCATGCCTGTCAGCCCAAGGATGACGGCCACCCTGAATATCAGGATAACCAGGACAATCAGGAAAAACAGCCCAAGGCTGACCCTTACAAGGCCGACCTCAGCACCCTCGAGGGTCAATGGCGGGATTCCGTCCATACCGCCCTGTCATATGCCTATCAGGACGAAGTCCTCAAGATTGGCCAGAAGGAGATGCCCCTGTGGTGGAAAGTCTATGGCAACAAGCCCGTGGACGGGCGCTCCCTGTACATTTCCCTGCACGGTGGCGGTAACGCTCCGGCAGCCACGAACAACCAGCAGTGGGAGAACCAGAAAAGGCTCTACGAGCCCAAGGAAGGTGTGTATCTGTGCCCCCGGGCGATCACGGATACCTGGGACCTGCATTTCCGTCCGGAATCGGACGGCTTCTATGAGCAGATCATCCAGATGGCCGTGGTGTTCCTGGACGTGAACCCCAACAAGGTGTACATCATGGGCTATTCCGCCGGTGGCGACGGTGTGTGGCGCATCGCTCCGCGCATGGCGGACCACTGGGCCGCCGCGTCCATGATGGCGGGCCACCCGGGCGACGTGTCGCTCCTGCCGCTGCGGAATCTTCCGTTCATGATCTGGTGCGGCGCCCTGGATGACGCTTATAACCGGAACAAGGAATGCGAGGCCCGCATCAAGGAGATGGACGAGCTGCAGGCGAAGGATCCGGAAGGTTACATCCACTCCGGTCACATCGTCGCAGGAAAGCCCCACTGGATGGACGGCGAGGACCGGGCCGCCGTTCCGTGGATGGCGAAATACACCCGCAACCCCTATCCGAACAAGGTGGTCTGGGTCCAGGGTGATGTCAACAAGGAATACTTCTACTGGCTGGGCGTTCCGGTCAAGGAAGCCAAGAAGGGCAGCGTCCTCTATGCCGATATCGACGGAAACACCGTCACAATCGGCAATTGCGACTATTCCTCCGTCCGGATTTACCTGAACGAGAAGATGGTGGACCTGAGCAAGCCCGTCAAGGTCGTCCATGAGGGTAAGACCCTCTTCGAGGGCAAGCTTACTCCTTCCGACGCCCTCCGCAAGAAGACCCTCTACACCCGCAACGACCTCTCCTATTCCTTCCCCTGCATGGTGGAAGTGAAACTCTGACCGGGTTGTTCCGGTTGAATCAAAAGAGGCTCTAAGGGGCCTCTTTTTTTGCTTTGTTATGGAAAATGTTATATATTTGAAAAAATGTTATCAAGATGGCTGAGACAGTAACACGCGTCCAGACGGCTTTTAGATTTGAGCCGGAACTGCTGGAAAGAATGAAAAGGATGGCGAAAAAGAAAAAAGTCTCCCTGAATCAACTGGTAGAGCAGACGATGGATCGGGAAACACGGCTGGAACTGCCTGCCTTTCTCGAGGGAGACCAGATTTCCGATGAAATCAAGCAATTACATTGCCTGAACCTGACCCGTCCGACCGAAGAGGAGTTCGCCGCCGACCCTAGACTGGAATACCTGTGGAATAAGTATGTTGAGTATTAAGGTTTTTCTGGACACCAATGTCCTCATAGATGTGTTGTCCGCCGTAAGACGCCCTTCCACGGACTATTCAGACCGCATCTTCCAAGAAATCAGAAACTGCCGGCTGGAGGGGGTCATGACCATTCAGAGCATCGTCGATGCGTCCTATGTTTTCCGGCGTGACAATAACTCTCTGGACCTGTTTCGCGACAGAATCCTTCAAATCCGGAATTATGTGAACCTGGAGCCCCTGGATTATTCCGATCTGACGGATGCTTTGCTTTCCGGCCTGTCAGATTTTGAAGATGAGCTGCAGTGTTATCATGCGGAAAGTGTCGGGTGCGATTTCTTCATAACGTCTGACCGGAAACTGAAAAACAGGCCGACGAAAACCGGGATGCAATTCTGCACCCCGGAGGAATTTGTCCGTATTTTGGACGCTATGCCGGTTAGGCAACAGTCACGGCCTTTCCTGGTGCCCCAGCGTGGGCTATAGGCTGAACTTCAACGCGACGGGCTCTTGCGCCAGCCCCTTCGGAAGCTTGACCGTCACTTTACCGTCCTTGACCACGGCTTTCACTTTCTTGCCGTTGTTGAGGACGGTTACTTTTCCCTTCGGGAGATTGCCGGTCCAGGTCAGTTCGGCCGGGAGGTTCTCGTCGTCGGGAAGGGCATAGACCGCGTAGAGCGTCTTGCCGTCCTTGGAGGCGTTGAACCAGATGTTTCCGTCGTTGTAGTGGTCCGTGATGCGGGTGCTGTAGATGGCCTCGCCGCAGCGGCGCAGCCAGGCGCCGATTTCCTGCAGGATGACGATGGCCTTGTCTTCGATGACGCCGTCCGGGGTCGGGCCCACGCCGAGCGCGAGGCAGCCGCCCTTCGCGGTGATTTCAGCCAGGGTGCCGATGACCCGGCGCGCGGTCTTGAAGCGCGGGTTCGGGGTCCATCCCCAGTCGGTGCCGAGGGTCATGCAGGACTCCCAGGGGTGCTTGAGCTGGGTCTTCGGGACGGACTGTTCCGGAGTCTGGTAATTCTCGTTCGGGCCCTGGATCGTGCGGTCCACGCAGATGAGGCCGGGGCTCACTTTCCGGGCCTGGGGCAGGACCTCGTTCAGGCCCACCTGGTCGCCGGTAATCCAGCCGCCGTCCAGCCAGAGGATGTCCAGCTTCCCGTAGCGGCCGCCGGTGAGTTCGCCCAGCTGATTCTTGGTGAAGTCCACGTAGTTCTGCCACCAATCGGGGTGCATGTCCACCTTGTAGTTGATGCCGCGGCGCGGGGTGGCGTAGTAGGGGTTCCAGAACCACTCGCAGTGCCAGTCGGGCTTGGAGAAATACGCGCCGATCATGAATCCCTTCGGACGGAAGGCGTCAAAGACGTACTTGGCGATGTCTTTCTTGGGATTGCCGGAAAAAGGACCGGCCTTGGCCACGGAAAAGTCGGTGTACTCCGTGTCGAACATGCAGAAGCCGTCGTGGTGCTTGGTCGTGAAGATCATGTACTTCATGCCCGCATCCTCGAAGACGTCGGCCCACTGCTCCGGATTGAAGCGGACCGGGTTGAACACTTTGGACAGGCCCCAGTACCACTGCTTGTAGCCCTCATACGTGCTTCCTTCCGGACGGACGATCCAGTCCTCGTTGCACAGGTTCCAGGATTCCACGATGCCGGGGACGCTGTACAGGCCCCAGTGCATCAGGACGCCGAACTTGAGGTCCTGCCACTGGTCCAGCTTCTCGAGGACGGCCGGGTCGTCCGGCCAGACGTAACCGTCTGACTGTTCGTGGACAAAACTGTTCTGAGCGAAGAGGGTGGCGGCGGCCAGGAGCCCCGCCAGGGAAAGAAGGATCCGTTTCATAGTGGTCAGCATTTACACAAATATCGGCATTTTTCCCGGAAAAAACCCTATCTTTGTTCCCCAAACTATGATAAACATGAAGAAATCGATACTCCTGGCGGCCGTCGCCGCCCTCCTCGTTTCGGTGTGTCTGGTAAGCAGCGCCCACGGTGCCCGTCCCGCGCAGGCGGCCCCGGCCGACACCCTCGTGATCAACACGACCGAACTCTGCAAGGACGTCATCGGCTATGACGGCCCCACGCCCCTCGTCATCAAGGTGGTCAATGGCGTCGTCGCCAAGGTCGAGGCGCTTCCGAACACCGAATCGCCCAGCTACTTCGAGCGCGTCATCCAGGGCGGCCTCCTGAAGGCCGTCGTGGGCAAGAAGGTGAGCGATGCCGCCAAAATGAAGCTCGACGCCGTCTCCGGCGCCACCTACAGCTCGGAGGCCGTCATCGAGAACCTCCGCGCCGGACTCGCGGAAGCCGCCCGGAAGTAATTTCATCTTTTCCCGAAAAGTTCTATCTTTGTGGAGATGGACCGGATAGCGGTCGGTCTCCACAAGTGATGAAACGTATCTTACTGCTGCTCTTGCTCTTCGCGGGCCTTTCCGCCTTCGGCCAGGAGGCCAAGGGCGACATCCCCGCCGACGTCTTCTACCTGCTGCCGGAATTCCGGCAGGGGATGGTCTATTTCTCCGACCAGCGGCCGGCGCAGGGAACGCTGAACATCTGCGCCGTGGACCAGACGCTGCGGTTCATGGACAAGGACCAGGAGCTCTCGTCCGGCGCCGACAATATCAACCGCGTCGTCGTGGACGACCTCGTCTTTGTCCGGATCGACGGCGCCTTCTACCGGCTCTATCCCATCACTGACGACCTGACGCTGGCCCTCCGGCGGGACGTGGAGATCCTCCGCGATGTCAAGCAGGGAGCTTATGGGACGCAGTCCCGCACCAGTTCCATCCGGGAGGTGGGCTCGCTGCAGGCCGACGGGATGATGTACACCCTGCAATCCTCCAAAAGCTATCCGTACAACGTGACCGAGTCCTGTTTCCTGTACCAGGCCGGCAGTGTCACCCCCATCAACAAGCGCAGCCTCCGGAAGCGCTTTCCGCAGCGCAAGGACGAGCTGGACGCCTGGCTCAAGTCCCACTCCCTCCCCAAGACCCTCGAGGATACCCGTGCTCTCCTTTCCCGCCTGAACAGCGGGGAGGAACTGTGATATGAAAACAACCCCTGGCATGAAAAGAAGATTCCTGCTCCTGGCCGCCTTCGCGGCCCTGACTGTCTGCGCGGCTGCGCAGGAGGTCAAAATCGGTATGGTCAATGAAGGGACCCGGCGGTTCCTGGAGGAGGTGGATTACTCCGCCGACACCGCGTATGTCGTTTCCTTCGCCCGGGAATACCGGAAGAACCTGCACGCGACGGACCGGCCGAAGCCGGTGACGGTCGCCTGGCCGGAAGGAAACGCCGCCAAGGTGCTGGTGTCCCCGTCTCCGCTCTTTGAGGCGGCGGTCGAGGTTCCGGTCGAAGCGAATGTCGCCGAGATCTATAACCTGGTCCCGGGCGTGAAATACTACTACAAGGTGCTGGACGGCGACGGGAAGGTCCTGTCCTCGGCCAGCTTCACGCCGGTCGGCCCGCTGCGCATGATAGCCGGAGTAGTCTCGAACATGCGCGACCTGGGCGGCTGGAAGGCCGACGGCGGGCACATCGCCTACGGCAAACTGTACCGTGGTGCCGCGCTCAGCAGCCGCCGGACGACGGACCGCGCCAAGGAGATCTTCAAGAAAGACCTGGGCATTTCCGTCGACCTGGACCTCCGCGGCATCAAGGAGAGCGAGGCGAATGTAGGCCCGGTCGTGGAAGGCGTGGAATATATCAAGTTCCCCGTGGAGAAGAATCTCGGCCGCGGCACCGGCAATACGCAGGAGCTGTATCAGCAGGCGATCCGGGCCATCATCGGCTATCTGGGCGAAGGGCGGTCGGTCTTTTTCCACTGCGCCGGCGGCGCGGACCGCACGGGTACTTTGGCCTTCCTGATCGAAGGGCTCCTGGGCGTCTCCGAAAGTGATATGTCCAAGGACTATGAAATCACGACCTTCGCCGGGCCGAACACCCGCCTGCGGGATTTCCGCGACGACGGGAAAGAGACGCATATCCTGTACGAAGCCGTCCAGCATCTGCGCAAGTTCGGCTGGCCGGAAGTGACGGACATCCACCAGCTCATCTATAACTGGGCGACCACCCGGCATTCCGCCAGCGTGGACCCGCTCACGGCGGAGGAAATCGCGCGCCTGCGGTCGTATCTGATTGAGAAGGAAACCGTCGGCGTCCTCACCGAGCCGACGCCCGCGACCACGAACCAGCCCGGTCAGGCGTTCCCGAAGGTCAATCCGGACCTGACGGCCGTGTTCCGCAACAACTATCCCGAGGCCCAGTCCGTCGCCGTGAACGTGGGCGGCAAGAACTATCCGATGGTGAAGGGTGCGGACGGCGTTTGGGAAGCCAAGACGGAACCCCTCGTGCCCGGTTTCCACTATTACACGCTGAATGTGGACGGGAAGCGGGTTTCCGACCCGAACAGCCGGCTGTTCTTCGGCTCGGGCTTCTGGTCCAGCGGCATCGAGATTCCCGAGGCGGGGGTGGACTATTACCTGGAGAAGGACGTCCCGCACGGGGAGATCCGCATCGAAAAATACAACTCCGCCCTGACGGGGGCGGAGCGTACCTGCTATGTCTATCTGCCGCCGCAGTATGCGTCCGAGCCGGCGCGCCGCTTCCCGGTGCTGTACCTGATGCACGGCGCCGGCGAGGATGAGACCGGCTGGGCCACCCAGGGCATGATGCGCGACATCATGGACAACCTGATCGCGGAAGGTTCCTGCGAGCCGATGATCATCGTCTGCGAGCATGCCGTGGCGACCCTCGCCGGCGCCCAGCCCGCAGGCGGCTTCAACCTGTTCAACTTCGACGCCTTCGAGAAAGTGACGGTCGAGGAGACCCTCCCGACCTTCGACGCCCGTTTCCGTACGCTCACGGACCGCGACCACCGCGCCATCTGCGGCCTGTCGCTGGGCGGTTTCCAAGCCTATACCATCGGCCTGGACCATCCGGAACTGTTCGGCTGGATCGGCGGCTTCAGCGGCTCCGGCCGCGGCCCGGGCGACCGCCGCGACGCCGAGATGTATCCGCAGTCCCTGAACGAGGACTACCACCTGCTGTACATCAGCATCGGCACGGACGAACCCGCCCAGATGTACGCCGGCATCCGCGACCTGCATCTCGCCCTGGACAAGCTGGGCGTCAAGCATTTCTACTACGAGTCCCCGGGCACGGGCCACGAATGGCTCACCTGGCGCCGCTCCCTCCACCAGTTCGCCCCGATGCTGTTCCGGTAGGGGAGGAGACTACCTGTTCTCCAGCAGGGAGCGCAGGTAGTCGATGTCGAAATACTTCGAGTAATCCTTGACCATCAGGGAGTTCTCTTCGGAGAGCTTCACCTCGACCCTCCCGTCGTTGTCGATCGGGATGTCCGGGGTGACGCCGCTGTCGATGTTGTCGCCGTCCAGCGAGTTCAGCCGGGCACGGAAGGAGGAAATCTGGAAGCAGAAACCGTCGGCCGTGCACATGGCCTGGATGGCGCAGGCGCCGCCGCCGGAGGTTGCGCCCAGCACGGGAACGCCGTTGTCCTTGAGGATGGACGGGAACAGGTTGCCGCAGGAGAAGGACATCGGAGACGTGAGGACGGCGAAATTGAGGTCGTAGTGGACATCCTGGTCCGCCGCGTCGAACACGCCGTTGAAATTGCGGTCCACCTCGTACTCCACGATCGACCGCTGGCCGGTGAGGGAGTTGTCCTGGCTGATGTAGCTCTTGTCCAGGATGAGGGAGGTCATCGCCAGGACGATGTCCGCGGAGCCGCCGCCGTTGGCGGTGATGTCGATGACGAAGTTCTTCACCTCGGGATCGGCCGCGGCCTTCTTCAGCGCGTCCAGGAAGATGACCATGTCGTCGTTCGGCGCGTTTTCGACCGTGGGCATCGGGCCGGTGCCGGCATAATAGTCCTTCCAGGCCTTTTCATTTCTTTCGTTGAACGAATCGAACACGCAGACGGCCGTATCGCCCTTCTTGACGTAAGTCACGCCCTCGCCATAGACCTTCGGGCGCAGCGCCTCGACGGCCTGGCCGTCCGCCACCATTGCCCGCATTTCCATGACGGCGGACATCACCATCGCCATGACACCCTGGTTCGCCATCAAGCCCGCCTGGTATTCCTTGTACAATTCAGGATGGTCCGTGATCTTTCCGAGGGCGGAGGAGATGTCCATGGCGGTGTGGCCGTCGAAGTAGACGCCCGTCAGGCCGA
>ONJB01000048.1 GCA_900318015.1 uncultured Bacteroidales bacterium
TTCACCACATTCTTGATGTAGCAAAGGCTGGGAATCTTCGGATTTGGGAATGCCACATTCGGATCGGGCCTGTTGGTTATCTTGTCCATATTGACAAAGGTAACAAATATCGGCCAATTTCTCAAGGCTTCCCATATCTACCTGAATAACAAATAGATACACATCCGAATAATCGTCAAAATTGGTTCGATAATTGTTAACGGTCCCGTACGAAACCCCCTAAAACTTGCCGATATCGGCAAGTTTTATTATATTTGTATCCGGAACCAAAGGTTTTTTGCCGATATGGATTTCATGACTGTCAGCCAATTTGCCGAGCTTCATGGCCTTCCGGAAAGGACGGTCAGGAATTGGTGCGCGGCCGGAAAGATGCAGGGGGCCGTGCTCGTGGGGAAGACTTGGAGTATCCCTGCCGATGCTCCCCTGCCCCGAAAAGGCAAGGTCAAAGAAACGCCTCTGTTGAAAAGGCTTAGGGAAGAGAAGGATGGGCAAGTTCGAGGTGGAATCTATCATCGTACCCAGATCGACCTCACCTACAATTCCAACCACATCGAGGGGAGCCGGCTGACACACGAGCAGACGCGTTTCATCTTTGAGACCAATACTATCGGCATCACGGACGAAAGCGTGAATGTCGACGATATCGTGGAGACGACCAACCACTTCCGATGCATTGACCTGATCATCGACCGGGCCGATGAAAAGCTGTCCGAGAACCTGATCAAGGAATTGCACCGGATCCTGAAGTCCGGCACGTCGGACAGCCGGAAAGCCTGGTTCCATGTGGGCGATTACAAGAAACTGCCCAACGAGGTGGGAGGAATGGACACCTGCCCACCGGAGGAGGTCCATCGAAGGATAAAGGATTTACTATCCGCCTACCATGCCAAAAAGGAGAAAACGCTGGAAGACCTCATCGACTTTCACCAGAAGTTCGAGCGGGTCCATCCGTTCCAGGACGGAAATGGCCGTGTGGGGCGTCTGATCCTGTTCAAGGAATGCCTGGCTAACGGAATCGTCCCGTTCATCATCGCGGACGACTTGAAACTATTCTACTACCGCGGTCTTCGCGAATGGGGCCATATCAACGGCTATCTCACCGACACCTGCCTCACGGCACAGGACAACTACAAAGCGCTGCTCGACTACTTCAAGATTAAGTATTAGTAGCCTGTATACCAATCAGATACATCCTTTCCATATCTTCCAAAAGAGTTAGATATAAGTTAACGACCCCGTACTTCTATCTAACGAGGGGAGCAGCCCCCTCGAGCACCCCCGCGGCCTTGTACAGGTCCATTTTCTGGACCCATACAAGCATTTTCGGCCATTTTTGCTTGTACCGGTCCACGATTGGGACCTATACAAGCACTCTGATTCTGCATTGTCTGAAAAGTCGATTTCCGCGAAAATTTCGATGCAAAACCCGGCAATCATCCAAGACTGTCGGGGGTTGTCTTATGCCGATAATGTCCTATTTACTTGCCAATCACCTTCAGGAAGCGCTTATCGTTCATCTGCTCGTTCGTGACGTATTTGCCGTCACCTAGCACTCGCCCCTCCTGGATGGCCGCAAAGGTCGCAACAGCGGACACGACGGCGACGGGAATCACGGTCCGGAATAAAGCCGGAACGGCCAGGAAAAGCAGGAAGCCGGTCAGCTTGTTGGCTATGGTATGAGGGAAGCAGAACCGTTTGAAGACAGCCAAGGCCGATACCTGATTGACAATCTTGATAACGACGATGATTCCGGCCCAGATCCAAAGCCACGAGGGAATCGATAGGAGCGGCAGCAGCCGGATGGCGCAGCAGACCACGAATGACAGATCGGCCACGCTGTCCAGGATGGTCCCGGCCTTGGTTTCCGCATGGAACTTCCTGGCCAACCAACCATCGGCCATGTCACTAATGCCGCAGAGGGCATAGATTGCCCAGAAGGCTGCCCCGGCTGGCTTGCAGAACAACAAACCCACGGAGCCGAAAATCGTCAGCGCCGAAATGATATTCGGCCCATGCCGCCAGAAGGCATTTCGTCGGTTCATGCTGTCTTAATGGGATGCCGGATAACTGTCTTCCAATTCTCCGGAGCTACCTTGCGGGCGTCGGAGAGATAGATTTCGTGATGGAGGCGGGTGTCCGAAAGATCGTTCATATAGCCATTCTCCACCAGATACTGGTCCATGAGTGCAACGGATGCCGGCTCATCGTCGTAAGGACCGATATGCATGATCTGCACGCAAAGACCTTCGTCAATCGTCAGGAACTCCGCCTTGGAACAATCTATCTTTTTCTTTTTGGATGCGGCCTGGACCGCCCAGTCAAAATCAGCCTTGGTGATAAAATCCGGCAGACGGATGACGGAAATCCAGCAGAAGGTCGATTTGTCGCTGTAATCGATGCCATCAATACCCTCCTGCCACCAGAAACCCTCCAGCGGTGGCACCACATAGTCGTAGAAGCCTTCGATTCGATGGTCCGTCTTATAACTCATCTTCAGGGTGTAAGCAACGGCATACAGGATGCCGATGGCCTGCTGATAAGCGCCGCCTTCCTCGTTGGGATCGCCCTTGCCGCGCACGGCGATGTAATTCGCCTTCGGGACCGTCACAACGACCGGTTTTGCCGGCGGGAGATAAAACTCCTTGTATTCTTTCTTGAAATCAAAAGCCATCTTTCTGAGAATTTATTATGCTTACAAAGATACGCCCCTGCAGGCAATTCCGCAAGGGCGCCTGATTGTATACACATTTGTCCATCTCGTTGTTTGTTTCGGAACGCAGGATGCACTAACTTTGTAAATGATAGAATATGGACAAATGATGGAACAGAAGTTTTGCCAAAGCTGCGGAATGCCGCTCACCGATGAAATCCTCGGCACGAATGCCGACGGAAGCAAGAATGAAGATTACTGCATCTACTGCTACAAGGATGGAAAATTCTTGCAGGACTGCACGATGGAAGAGATGATCGAGCATTGCGCGCAGTTTGTCGGTGCAGTCAACGAGGGGCTGGAGAAACCCATTACCAAAGAGGAGTATATCGGCCAGATGAAAGCGTATTTCCCCCAGCTGAAGCGTTGGCGCCAAACGTTGAATGTCAGCAACGATGAAGTCATGCATGTCAACCCTGCTTTGGCAGGCATAAAAGAACTCATTGCCCGGATGGCCGACAAACTGCCCATCGCTTTCATCTCATCAGTCGACCAGGACGGTTTTCCCTGGGCCAAGGCCATGTTGAAGCCTCGTAAGCGTGAGGGTATCAAAACCTTCTATTTCACGACCAACACCTTCTCAATACGGGTGGCTCAATACAAGGCTAACCCTAAGGCTTGCATCTATTTTTGCGATGCAAAAGGATTCAAGGGCATGATGCTCAGAGGTACGATGGAGGTGCTGACCGATGCTGCATCGAAGGAAATGATTTGGCGCAAGGGTGACACACAATACTATCCCGCCGGTGTCACTGATCCAAACTACTGTGTATTGAAGTTCACAGCGATCGATGGCCGCTTCTACAGCGATTTTTATCCCCGCAGTTTCTTGATTGACTAAGCCCCCCGGTAAACCGATTTCAGGGCAAGGCACAATGCCTCAAATCACTTCTATATAGAAACTCACCGGTCGGAAGCCGTCGTTACAGCTGATCATGGCGCTCAGGGGATTCTTCATCCATCCGTCAAAGAAGTTTCCCTCACCGCGGGCCAGCGCCTCGACGAATTCCCGCATAGAGCCCCAGGCCGACGGGCACATCCCTTCCGGGCATTTTCCATCGACAGAAATCCATTCCTGCTCCTCCAGCACATCACAAGTGTGCTCGATCGGGTTCTCATATTTCGCCATCAAATCCGGATACGAAGCCTTCCTGACGGCGGTGATTCTGATTTTCATATGAATAAAGCTGTTCTGTGTTCAATGACGCCGATTGTTCTGAACAAACATACGAATTCCACGGCACATTATCAAACCCGGCGAAGACTTGTGTGTTCAAATAAACCCCGGCAATCATCCAAGACTGCCGGGGTTTGTATTATGCCGAAGAGTAGCTTCCAGGGTCTATTTCAATCCCTCCGTCTGCTTCTTCAGCGACCGTTCGGCCAGGCGCATGGCCAGGAGGGCAACGGGGATGGTCAGGACCAGGACGACGATGAGCACGGGGATGTTGTCGATGACCGGAATCATCAGCTGGTCGTATCCGGCGCGCATTTCCTCGACGGCCGCGGCCAGTGAGCCCTCCGTGTCCGTCCACCAGTGGGCGGTGTAAGCAAAGAAGGAGAAAGCGAAGGGAATGAAACTCCAGCGGACGCCCTTCAGCGTATCATACTTGCAGAGGTAACGGATGATCTCGGCCAATGCCGTCAAGATAGCGAAACCGATGGCAAGCGTCGGGTCCGCCTCGCCCGCTACCAACAGCATGACAAAGACGAATCCGTTCAAGAGAGTCGCCGCCCCAAAACCACGGATCGTTGCGCAGGTCAAAAGATAGATGAATGCGGTCAGGAGGGGCAGAATCGCCCCGACATAAGCGTAACACGCCGGGTGGATAAGGCCGGTACAAGAGCCCAGGACGTACGTGAGAAGATAGGCGACTGCCAGCAGGATGAGCTTGAAAATGGGTTTCATAGTTTTACAGTCTTACGTTTCACGACTGCAAAATTACGGAGCTTTCCTTTCGCGCGAAATCCCCATTTATGGCGATTTATCACTGAAAAAACGTATCTTTGCGCCCCAAACCTGGATAAGGATCATGAAAAGGAAGCTGGATATCGGCAAAAAAAGGCTCATCGGCCTTGTCGCGGGCATCATCGCCGGCGTTTCGTACGGGACCAACCCGCTGTTTGGGAAGGCCTTGATGGAAAGCGGCGTCCCCATTCTGGTGATGCTCTTTTTCCGATATGGAATCGCAGCCGCCATCCTGGCCGTCTGGATGTTGCTGCGGAAAGAGTCTTTCCGGGCCGGCCGGCGGGAAATCGGCCTCCTGGTTCTGCTGGGGCTCTTTTTTGCGGGCAGCAGCCTCGCGCTTTTCTTTTCCTACGACTTTATCCCGTCCGGGCTTGCCACGACGCTGGTCTATTTGTATCCGGTATTCGTCGCCTTGATCATGGTCTTTCTCCGGATCTATCCCAGTTGGCAGACCTGGCTCTCGATCCTGGCCACCTTCGGCGGCATCCTCCTGCTTTCCGCCCCTTCCGGCAACGCCCAGATCCGCATCCCCGGCATCTTGCTGGCCGTCGGGTCGGCCCTGTGCTACTCGTTCTATCTGGTGATCGTGAACCGGAGCAAACGCATCCGAAACATGTCCGAACATACAATCACGCTCTATTCGCTGGTCACCGGCGCCCTGCTGTTCGCCATCATCCGCACCACGCAGGGCGGAGGGATGCTGGAAGGGATCGACACCCCCGCCGATTGGGGGAATCTTCTGGGCCTGGCCATCGTCCCCACGATGATTTCCCTGCTCACGCTGGCGATTTCGTCCCGCTACATCGGCCCGACCAAGACCGCCGTCCTGGGCGTGTTCGAACCTTTGACGGCCATCCTCATCGGCACCCTGCTGTTCGGAGAACCATTGACCTTCCGGATGGCCATCGGCATCGCCATCTGCGTGGCCGCCGTCATCTTCATGATCCTGAAGCCCGGCAAAGCGGGCGGCAAGACGCCTTCCCGGAAATGAGCGTATTTGGCGATATGCCCAAAAACGATTAATTTTGGGAAGATTAATTGCTTATGACTCTGAAGGATTACCTCAACACAGGCGACCGTTTCGCGGCAGGCAGCGGAGCCCGGCTCGTGGAAATCGCCCCCGGCTCGGCCGTCGCCGAATTGAAAGTGACCTCGGCGCACCTCAATGCAGGTGGTGTCTGCCAGGGCGGAGCCATCTTCACCCTCGCCGACCTGGTGTTCGCGGCGCTGGTCAATCAGGGCGAGAATCTCACTTTCGCCATCAATTCGACCATCTACTACCACGTTTCGGCGCGGGAAGGAGACACGCTCCGGGCGGAAGGGCGCCTTTCTTGTGCCCACCATCGCTTACCAACCGCCGAAGTGGAGGTCACGAACCAGGACGGCGTCCGGATCGCCACCTTCACCGGCCAGGCCTACACCGGCCGCAGCCCCCTCCCCGTCGACGCGCTCCAGTAGGCCTCGTCTTTTCTGCCGCCGAAGACCTTATCAGCGAGCGGCATGGAACGTGATAAACCGTCCTGTGCGCTTCTTATATTCCAGATAATCCTCTCCGAAATCCGCCTCCAGGCGTTTCTCCTCCGAGCGGACTTGCAGCATCATCAAGCCGGCCACGGCGGCAAAAACCAGCAGCGCCCACCAACTCCAACAGGCAACGACAACGCCGATGTAATAAAGATAAGTCCCAGACAGCATAGGATTCCGGGACAGCCGATAGGGCCCGTCCGTCATCAGATGTTTGGTCCGGGGCGCCACCTCGTGTCCCATCGCATCAAACGGATTGCCTTTCCCGACACGTTTCATATAGACGATGCTCCAAACGCTGAGCGACAGCCCTGCAAGAGCAATAAGGGCAGATAGAACCAGACGTCCCGTCGGAATACTCGCAATAGCGGGCATCCCAGAGACCAGCCACATCAAGGCCGGAATCCCGACGATAAAAATGGCGAACCCTAGAAAGTATCCCAGAACCTGTTTCATGGCTGTTTCTATGCCTTGCTCCAGCGCTTGAGTTGCGGGAAGTACATCTGCATCTGGGCGATGTACTCCTCTTTCGTGATGGGTTGCGGCAGGTTCTTGTTCACCTCGTCCACGAACTGGGCGCAGTGCTCGATCATTTCATCCATCGTGCAGTCTTGCAGGAACTTGCCGTCCTTGTAGCAGTAGATGCAGTAATCTTCATTCTTGCTTCCATCAGCATTTGTGCCGAGGATTTCATCGGTGAGCGGCATTCCGCAGCTCTGGCAAAACTTCTGTTCCATGACGTTTTTTCACATTATTTGATTTCTAATCTCAGCACCCGCATCGGTCTGTCGGAGCCGGCCAGGGATTCATCCACACAGGTTTCGCCGGTCGGGACGAATCCACATTTCTCCATCACCCGACCGCTGGCCGGGTTGTCGATGAAGTGACTGCCGATCAGGGATTTGATCTCCGTGGTTTTCCGGATGTGGTCCAGCATCAGTTGTAAAGCCTCCGTGCAGATGCCTTTGTTCCAATAGGGTTTGCCGACCCAATAACCCACCAGCGGCTCCCCTTCCCTCGAAGGCAGCAGGTTGCCTTCGGAAGACATATACCCCATCGCTCCGAGCGGCTCCCCTGTCTCTTTCAGCACAATCGCCCAGGTCGTGTCACTATGGAAGACCGTCCGGATAATCTCCAGGCTTTCCCCGATGGATTTGTGGGGCGGCCAGCCCGCACGGGGTCCGACCTCCGGGTCGGAAGCATATTTATACAAAGCGGCCGCATCCTTCTCCAGCCAGGGACGGAGTACGATCCGGCCCGATTCCAGGAAAACGCCGTCATACCCCAGCTGCCCCGGCAGGCGAAGCTTTTCCTTTTTCGGGAAAGTGGCGTCGTATGACTCGAACGCTTCCGGATCCTCATCGGCCACGAAATAGCCCTTGGGCGGACAATAAGTAGCTTCCCCTATTCCCTGGGAAGCGAGCCAGCCGGGAATGAGCTCCTGGGCCAGGAAGAACGGGACTTCCTCCTCCTTGGGAAAGTCGTGATAGTGGATATGGAATGTGCTGGCCAGGACAAAGCCGGCGTGCTTGTAAAAGTCAATGTTTCCTTCCATGCAGAGGAAACCGACGCCCATTTTGCGGGCCTCCTCCAGCGCATAGCGGAGCAGTTGCAGCCCAAAGCCCTTCCGTTTATAGTCCGGATGGATACTGATAGGGCCGAAGGTCCAGGAGGGCTTCTTCGAGCCGTCATTCAAGACCAATTCGGCCTTGGAGAACATCACATGGCCGATCAGACGGCCCTCCTCCTCCATCACGAAGTCCAGCTCCGGGATGAAATCCGGATTGTTCCGGTATTGATGCAGGACAAAATGTTCCGTGCAGCCGGGGCGGTACACATTCCAGAATGCCTCCCGTGTGAGGTTTTCCACCGCGCGGTATTCTTCGGGTTTTTCCAGTCTGATGATCATAGTTCAGGGTTTTCAGTCAAAATGAAGCGGAACGAATTGTCTATAAGCCTCCACGGCATCCCGGTAAGTGAGGCCGGCGTTCCGGTGCAGCCAGTCCTGGAACTCCACCTTGAAGCGGAAATCCGGGCCCAGATGCTGCTGGAAGAAGGCCCGCAGGTCCTGTGAACAGACCAGATCGGGGGCGATGACTTCGTCCAGCGAAAGGGGCACCTGCCGATTCTTCCGCGCCTGCTTCCGGGACCTGGCCTTCGGGGAAAGGAGCTCGGGCAGCGTTGCCTTGACGATGTCCTCCAGGTAATCCCGGTTATCGACATTGCCGACAAAGAAATAGTCTTTGGCGCCTTCATAGGGCTGCCGGAGCTCGACTTCTTCGAGGACGGCCTCCCCGGCTTCCGTCACCTTGACATAGAAATTATTGTCGCAGATGAGACCGAACAAGACTCCGTTGCAGTAGATGCAATAGTCCCCCATCATCTTTCTGACCGTGATGTCACCGGCGCCCGAGCACTGGTCGACAATGAATTGTACAAAATCTGCGTTGCAAGCCATACTGATCGTCGCTTATCCGAACAAACTTACTCATTTTTCCGGATATCGGCAAACCGGGGTCCTACGCAGATATGGAAATAATTGTTAACTTCGCATCAATCAAAACCGTATTTATGGACCGGAGAGATTTCATCGAGAAATCGGCCCTGGCGGCCAGCGGAGCTCTGCTGTCGGCCACGGGCGTTGAAGCACTGGCAAACGACAAGAATGGAAAGACCATGAAAATACTGATGATCAATGGAAGCCCGCATCAGAAGGGCAACACGGCCGTAGCCTTGGACGAAATCGCCAAACAGCTGAAGGTCAACGGCATCGACAGCGAGATTGTTTGGATCGGAAACAAGGCCGTCCGGGGTTGCATCGCTTGCGGGGGCTGCTCACGGAACCCCGGGAAGTGCGTCTTTGACGATGATATCTGCAACCGCATCAGCGAGAAGTTTGCCGAGGCCGATGCCCTGATCGTGGGCTCTCCCGTTTATTATGGACAGCCGAACGGTGCCGTGCTCAGCGTCATCCAGCGGGCCTTTTACTCCAATGGGGCGAGCATTTCCGGCAAGCCGGCGGCCGCGGTCGCGGTATGCCGCCGGGGCGGCGCCACCGCCTCTTTTGAGACCCTGAACATGCCCTTCCAGATGATGAACATGCCCGTGGTGGGCTCCCAGTATTGGAATATCCTCTATGGTGCGGCCCCCGGCCAGGCATCGCTGGACACGGATGGTCTTCAGACGATGCGCGCCCTGGCCAACAACATGGCCTGGCTGCTCAAGGCTACCGGCGGAAAACCGGCTCCGGGGCGGGCCGACGAACCATGGAGGGGAATGAATTTTATCCGTTGATTCCCAGTTCCTTGCGTCTTGCCTCGTAATAGGCGTGACGCTTCGGATTCTCCGGGAACCAGCCGCGGAGCACGCGCTTTTCCTGGAGGAACATCTCATGGATGCCCCAGAGGCAGCAGAAGGCGAAACCGCCGATGACGATGGACAGGATATCGTTCTGAACGAGCAGAGAGAGGGTGCAAAACGCCAGGCCCGCCACGAGCCAGATCCACCAGCTCCGCTTCCCCCACTGGTACTCCATCTTGATGACCAGGGGATGACAGATGCCGATGCTCAGGAATACGGCCGCGCCGACAAGGATGCCATTGTAATTCATACCGATCTTTTGAGGTTGCAAATATCGGCAAAAGGAACGGGACTTTTTAGGTCAGAACGAGTCTGGATTAGGATTATTCCTGCATCCTGTCCATTTGTCAAATAATTGCTATCTTTGGATTCGTTTTCCAAACGATCGCGCCCGATGATTCCGGCATTTGACGACATACTCCGCAAGCAGGATCTGAACCTGGAGGAAATCAAGGTTCTCCTGGCCGCAGAAGGCGACGAAAAGGAGCGCCTCCTCCGGCGCGGGCTGGCGGTCAAATTACAGCACCTGGACAATTATGTCCATCTGCGGGGGCTCATCGAGTTCGGCAATGTCTGCGAGAAGAACTGCTTCTACTGCGGATTGCGGAGCGGGAACGACCGGGTGGAACGCTACTGCCTCAGCGACGAGGAAGTCCTCGATTGCGCCCGTCTGGCCCACGAACTGGGCTACGGTTCCGTGGCCTTGCAAAGCGGTGAGCGCAGCGATGCGGCCTTCATCGAGCGGATCGAGCGCCTGGTCCGGGAAATCAAGAAAATCGACAACGGAAGCCTCGGCATCACGCTTTCGCTCGGAGAGCAGACGGAGGAAACCTACCGGCGCTGGTTCGAGGCCGGGGCACACCGGTATCTGCTCCGGATCGAATCGTCCAACGAGGAATTATACTACAAGATCCATCCGAAAAACAGCCTGCACGACTTCCGCCACCGGGTCGAATGCCTGGAGATTTTGAAAAAGACCGGCTACCAGACCGGTACCGGCGTGATGGTGGGCCTCCCCTTCCAGACGCTGGACCACCTGGCCGCGGACCTGCTTTTCTTCAAGCGGATGGATGTGGCGATGGTCGGGCTCGGGCCGTACATCCCCCACCCCGACACGCCCCTGTACAAGTTCAAGGACCTCATTCCTTCCGCCGCCGAGCGCATGGACCTGACCCTCAAGATGATCGCCATCCTCCGCCTCCTGATGCCCGAAATCAACATGGTGGCGGCGACGGCGAACCAGACGGTCGATCCCCAGGGACGGGAAAAGGCCATTTCCGCCGGGGCCAATGTCATCATGCCGAACCTCACGCCCGGGGAATACCGCGAGAGCTATTTCATCTACCCGGACAAGGCATGCGTCCACGACACGCCCGACCAGTGCCAGTCCTGCCTGGACATCCGGCTGGCGGCCATCGGCCACAAGATCCTGTATAACGCCTGGGGTGATTCGCTGGCCTTCACCAAAAAGGCCGGCGTTTGACGGCTGGGGTCAGTCCTGACCGAGCGCTTTCCGGCCCTCCTCGCGGGCCTTTTGCAGGGCAGCATCCCGCTGATGACGTTCCTCAATCAGCTTTCCGGTCTTTTCGCTCAGGGATTCACCGAGGATGGACTCCTCCACGCGCTTCCGTTCCTTGCTGAACACATCCAAATCCTCTTCACTCACCTTCATGAGAGCCATGCACTCCTCGAAATGCTGTTTCAAGATGTTATAGTACATCCCGCCCATGTATGCGTAGTAAGGAGCATCGAATTCCGACAAGCCCCCATAATTCTGGATGGACCTATCTCCCTCCAACAGATACTGATCCACCACATCATTTTTGTACTTGTCCCGATACTCATAGAAAGTGGAGACGGACTCGACAAAGAGAATGTTGCCGATGGTGCGGAGCGTTTCGATATTGGACTTGAAGATATTCTCCGTCGTCGTGGTATAGTGCAAGACGGGGACGTTTACCAACAGATTGGTGACAGAGGCATAAAACTTTTCCGGATGAGCCAACAAGTCCACCTGCAAGTCACAGAAGGCGTCCATGTTTTCCTGGCACTGTTCACACTCCCGCAGGGATTCCCGCATGTCATACATGACCATCAACACCATCTCCCGCTTTTCGGCCCGCTGCTTCTTGCGGTCGACGATGGCGGTGGTACCGAACGTCAGCACGATGGAAACCGTCGTGGCCAGCAGCGACATCAGGAATCTCTTCCCTGCCGATAATCCTTTCAATCCTTTCATAGCCACAAAGATACGCTTTTTTGCGGAAAGACCGCATCAAAGCGCATCATACTGACCGTCCGTCACGGGCTCGAGCCATTCGTTGGAAGCGCCTTCCTGCACGTCCTTGTGGTAAGTCAGGTGCTGGAACCAGGAATCCTTCGCGGCTCCGTGCCAATGCTTGACTTCCGCCGGGATGGCGATGATCGTGCCGGGCGTCATGGGCACCGCCGGCTTTCCCCATTCCTGGTACCAGCCGCGGCCGGCCACGCAGATCAGCACCTGCACCTGCTTGTGGTGGATGTGCCAATTGTTGCGGCAGCGGGGCTCGAAAGTGACGTTGGCGATGCCGCCTTCCATCGGCGCGAGGTAGCTGTTCCCCGTAAAATACTGGGCATAGGCCGAGTTCGGCTCGCCCTGGGGCCAGACGGAGAAATCGACCGTCTGCACGGGCGTATGGGTGCCGCCGAGGACGGAAGCCAGCGCGCCGCGAAGCCGCTCGGCCTCCGCGAAGCCTACTTTCTCCTCCAGGAACGCCGGGAGGGCGCGGAGTTCGACATCGGACACGCCCATGTTCCGGGCGCCGGAGACGTGGGCCACCAGCTGTGGCTCGCAGCCGGGCAGGGCCGAGATGGCGCTGACCGTGACGATCTCGCGCTCGGCGAAAGTCAGGTTGTTCCGGGCGAAGATGTCGCCGAACAGATGGGCCTTCAGATAGAAATCGGTCTGCGGGGCGAAAGCGTAGGTGAACGGCTGGCCGCCGACGAGTTGCGTCTGCACCTCGGTACCCTGCCGGAGCGCATCGTAGTCCTTCGGCAGCGGGTCGGCCTCACGGCCTTCCTCCACGCGAAGACCGGCGTCCGTGCGCTCCTTGATGACCTGCTGCAGGGCGCCCAACGCGTTCAGCGAGCGAGGAAAGCCTGTGTAAGCATAAAGATGCGATAGGGCCTCCTTGGCTTCGCTCACGGTCAAACCCTGTTCAAGTCCTTCGTTCAGGGCCGCCTTCAGCCCGTCGATATTTCCTTTCGCCTCGTTGGCCGCGATGGCCGCGAGCGCCTGCTGTTTCTGAGTCAGTGCCATATTGTTCTGTGCAAAAAGTGAAACGGATGCGGTCAGCAACAGGACCAGCATGCCTATTCTTGTCTTCATCATCGGTTGTCTTGTTATTGCGCCTTTTTCACGAACTCCGCCATCACCAGCGGGATGGTGTCGATCAGTTTGAGGGACCGGACCATATCGGCCGTGCCCTCCTTGTATTTGCGGCAGAAAGCTGCCGATTCGGCACCGTCCCCAAACCAGGGCTGCGGCGCCGGCATCGTCAGGACGGCGGTCTCGATGCCTGCCTGGTCCATGAAGGCCAGATGCTCCTCCACGTTCCAGCCCGGAATCGGGAATCCTTCGTCCATCTCGGCCCCATGGGCCTTGACGAAATCCAAATACGAGGCCGTGATGGCATGGCTGTGGACGTCGATCTACGCCCACAGTCCGGTCGCTGTCAAGAACATAGCCGCCAAGGTAAAAGTCAGTTTTCTCATCGTTTGTCGCTTTCCTGGGGTGGGTTCTGCCGCCTTCCGGGCATCAGCTGTCGATCGTTATAAAGACAAAGTTACGGATATTTTCCCTTGTCCGGCCTTCAGGAAGGACTTTAATTCATCCAACGTCCCATATTCCATCTTGCCGATCCGGGTATAGCTCCAGGAATTGCTTCCGTAGAACAGCACGATCTGGTTGCCGCTGTACAGGATCACGTCGCCGGGCTGCGTGGTGGTCTGCGAATTGCTGGTCGGGAGTGACCGGCCCAGGGCGCCCACCTTCTCGAACCCGCCGTAATCGTCGGCCTCATAGGTGATGGACGACTCACGAAGGGCCGCGACAAGGGCCTTCGTGGCCGCATTGTCCTCGATTTTCACCGGGAGCGACTTCCCGGAAACCGTGATCTTGATCTCAGTAGGCATGGATGTATCGTTATTTCCGTTGTTGCCGCCGGTATCGCTCGGCTTCTCCTGGGGCGGGTCTGGGATAGTCACAACCGGATCCGGATCCTTGGTGCACGACAGCAGCGCCAGGAGGCAGATAAGGATCGGACGGAACATACTACTTCAAGTTCTCGTTGAAGAAAGCTTCCATCTTGTCGTAGGGAATCACGCCGGCAACGTCGTCATAAAGGTCCACGTGAGAGGCGCCGGGGATGATCATGAGTTCCTTGTTGCTGCCGGTCAGGAGGCTGTAGGCATACTCGCTGAAATAGCGGCTGTGGGCCTTCTCACCGTGGATGAGGAGGACGGGGTTCTCGATCTCGCCGGCCCAGGCCAGCAGGGGCTGGTTCAGGAAGCTCTGGCAGCCGATGACGTTCCAGCCGTCGTTGGAGTTGCCGCTGCGCTTGTGGTAGCCGCGC
>ONJB01000054.1 GCA_900318015.1 uncultured Bacteroidales bacterium
CGCCATCGCCCGCGCCATCGTGAACCAGCCGAAGGTGCTCCTCCTGGACGAGCCCCTCGCCGCCCTGGACCTCAAGATGCGCAAGGACATGCAGATCGAACTGAAGGAGATGCACAAGAAACTGGGCATCACCTTCATCTATGTCACCCACGACCAGGAGGAGGCCCTCACCCTCTCCGATACCGTCGTCGTCCTCAACGAGGGCCGCATCCAGCAGATCGGCACCCCGGTGGACATCTACAACGAGCCCGTCAACTGCTTCGTCGCGGACTTCATCGGCGAGAGCAACATCCTCAAGGGCCGGATGATCCGCGACCGCCGCGTCGCCTTCATCAAGCACGAGTTCGACTGCGTGGACGAGGGCTTCGGCGAGGATGTGAAGGTCGATGTCGTCGTCCGTCCGGAGGACATCTATTTCACCACGGACCCGGCGAAGTGCCAGTTCAAGGCGAAGGTCAACACCTGCACCTTCAAGGGCGTCCACTACGAGATGTGGGTGGACACCGACACCGGCTACGAGCTGATGATCCAGGACTACGACCCCTACCCCGTGGGCAGCGAAGTCATGCTGTACATCGACCCGGACGACATCCAGGTGATGAAGAAGGAACGCGAATGCAACACCCTGTACGGCACCGTCAAGGACGGGGAGCACATCGAACTGCTCGGCGGCGAATTCCCGCTGAAGAGCGAGTTCGAGCCCGGCACCGAGGTCAAGGTGGAGATTCCCTTCGAGGCCATCGACCTGATGGACAACCTGGACGACGGCGTCCTGGACGGCGAGGTCCATTTCATCCTGTACATGGGCAACCACTACCACCTGACCATCAAGACCGACGACGGCGACTTCCTCTGGGTCGACACGAACGACATCTGGGACAAGGGTGACCTCGTGGGCATCCGGCTGAATCCCGAGAACAGCAAGAAGGAAATCAAGATCACGAAGAAAGATGAGCAAGCGCAGTAACTGGAGCATCCCGTACGTCATCTTCCTGGTCTTCTTCGTCGTCCTGCCGCTGGTCCTCGTGATGGTGTATGCCTTCCAGGACTCCCAGGGGCACTTCACGCTCGGGAACCTCGCGAAGTTCTTCACGGACAAGGATGCGCTCTCCACGTTCGCCGTCTCCATCGAGGTGGCCCTCGAGAACACGGCCCTGTGCATCCTCCTCGGTTATCCCGCCGCGTGGATCCTGGCGAACAAGCAGTACAACAAGAGCGCGGTCACGATCGTCCTGTTCATCATGCCGATGTGGATCAACGCCCTGATGCGCACCCTCGCCACGGCCCAGCTCTTCACGATGCTGGGCATCACCCTGGGCAAGGGACCTGCCGTTCATGATCTACCCGATCTACAACGTGCTCGCCAAGATGGACAAGTCCTACGCGGAAGCGGCCGTCGACCTCGGCGCCACCCCGTGGACGGCCTTCTGGAAGGTTACCGTGCCGCTGTCGATGCCCGGCGTCACCTCGGGCATCCTCATGGTGTTCATGCCCACGGTGTCCACCTTCGCCATCTCCGAGTTCCTGACGAACAACAAGATCAAGCTCTTCGGTACCATCATCCAGGAGAACATCAACTCCTCCATGTGGAACTACGGCGCGGCCCTGGCGTTCGTCATGCTCATCATCATCGGTATCACCACCCTGTTCGACAAGGACAAGGAACAGCTGGAAGGAGGCCTGATCTAGCCCTATGAAGAAGTTTTTCGCCAAACTGTACATCTGGGTCCTGCTGGTCGTCCTGTACGCCCCGCTGGTGTTCATCGCCATCTTCTCCTTCACCGAAAGCAAGGTGTTGGGCAGTTGGGAAGGCTTTTCCACCGACCTGTACCGGAACCTCCTGACCGGCCAGATGCAGGGGAACGCGTCGCTCCTCGCGGCGGTGAAGAACACGGTCCTCATCGCCCTCGTCGCCGCCGCCGTCTCCACCCTGCTGGGCTCGGTCGCAGCCATCGGCATCCACAACATGAAAGGCCGGGCGAAGAAGGCTGTCACCTTCCTGAACAACATCCCGATGATCAACCCGGACATCATCACCGGTGTCTCGCTGTTCCTGCTGTTCGTCTTCCTGCACTTCAGCCAGGGCTACCTGACGGTCATCCTGGCGCACATCACCTTCTGCACCCCGTATGTGGTGCTGAGCGTGATGCCGAAGCTCCAGCAGATGAACCCGAACATCTACGAGGCCGCCCTGGACCTCGGCGCGACGCCGCAAGTGGCGCTCCGCAAGGTCCTCATCCCGCAGCTCCGGCCGGGTATGGTCTCGGGCTTCATCCTGGCCTTCACGATGTCCCTGGACGACTTCGCCGTGACGTTCTTCACCCGCGGCACCATCGGCCTGGACACCCTCTCCACCTACATTTACACCGATGCGCGCAAGGGCGGTCTCACCCCCGAGCTGCGCCCGCTGATGACCCTGATCTTCCTGGTCGTCCTCATCCTTCTGATTATCATCAACATCCGGCAGGACCGGCTCAGCAAACTCAAAGAAAACAGATGAAAATAATCCTGATTACCCTGGCGGCCGCCGCCCTGCTCGCCGGCTGCTCCGAGGACCGTTCCCAGATCCTCAAGGTTTATAACTGGTCCGACTACATCGACGAGGAAGTCATTCCCGAGTTCGAGGAGTGGTACGAACAGCAGACCGGCGAAAAAGTGAAGGTCATCTACCAGACCTTCGACATCAACGAGACGATGCTCTCCAAGATCGAGAAGGGCCATGAGGACTACGACGTCGTGTGCCCGTCCGACTACATCATCGAACGGATGCTCCAGAACGACCTCCTGCTGCCCCTGAACCGTGACTTCGGCAGCACGCCCAACTACATCGACGAGAACCTGTCCCCGTACATCCGCGCCTGCTTCGACAAGATGGACGGCAAGGGCAAGAACGCCAACGATTACTCCGTGGGCTACATGTGGGGCACCACCGGCATCCTGTACAACGCCAAGTACGTGACCGACGAGGAAGCCTCCACCTGGGACGTCGTCAAGAATCCTAAGTTCGCCGACCGCATCTTCATCAAGGACTCCGCCCGCGACGTCTACTCGCAGCTCATCCTCAAGGTGAAGGAGCAGGAGATCGCCGAAGGCAAGGTGACGATGGACCAGCTGATGAACTTCACCTCCGACGCGGACATCGCCGCCGTGGAAGAGTACATGAAGGAGGTGAAGCCCCTCGTGGCCGGCTGGGAAGCCGATTTCGGCAAGGACCAGATGGTCCAGGAACTCGGGTACGTGAACCTCACCTGGAGCGGTGACGGCGTGTGGGCCATCGAAGAGGCCGCCGAACTCGGCGTCGAACTCCGCTACGCCCTCCCGAAGGAAGGCTTCACCGTGTGGTTCGACGGCTGGGTGATCCCGAAGTATGCGCAGAACACCAAGGCCGCCAGCTACTGGATCAACTTCATGAGCCGTCCGGACATCGTCGTCCGCAACGTCGAGGAAACCGGGTATGTGTCTGCAAGCGGCGCCCAGGAGGTCCGTGACGCCTTCACGGACGAGGAATACGAGCCCATCGACCTGTCCTACTTCTTCTCCCCCGCCGACACCGCCGTCTGCGCGAACCCGGTCCTCTATCCGGACAAGGCCGACATCGAGCGTTCCACCCAGGAGCACGACTGGGGCGAGAACACCGCCAAGCTCATCGAGATGTGGTCCCGCGTGAAGGGCGACAACGCCAACGCGTTCACCTACATCCTCATCGGTCTCTTCGTCGTGGCTGTCGCCGCCTTCGCGTTCTTCGCGAACGCCGCCAAGGCCCGCCGCAAGAAGAGCCGCCGCAAGGGAGGCCGCAAGTAACTAGTCTTTCCAGACCTTCAGGTATTCCTGCAAGGCCCACATCTCATCGCGGAATTTCGCCGCGGCCGTGAAATCGAGATCGGCCGCGGCTTTCTGCATCTTGCGCTTGGCCTCGTCGGCGGCCTTTTCCACCTGGGACCTGGACATGGACCGGATGACCGGATCCTGGAGCACGGCGGCGAGGTCGGCCGCCACGTAGCCGTCCACATAAGCCGACGTGCCTTCGCGCTTGGCGTCATGGCCGAGGCCCACAGAAACGGTGCCGCGTCCCAGGTCGGAGGGATTCGGGACGTAGGTCGGGGCCGAGACGGAGTCCTCGGCGCTGACGTGGCCGGTGACGGTGTTGCGGAGACGCGGATTGAGCGGCTTTCCCGTCGCGGAGCCCGACAGGCCGCCCCCTTCGTTGAGGAAGCCGCTGACGTGCGTGGTATCCTCCTTGGAAGTGACCAGTTCGGACATCAGGATATTGGCACGGACCTGCACCTGCTGTGGGGTAATGCCGTGCAGCTGGTTGTATTCCTGCTGCTTCTGCCGCCGGCGGTTGGTCTCCCGGATGGTCTCGTCCATGGACTGGGTGATCGTATCGGCATACATGATCACAAGGCCGTTCACGTTTCGGGCGGCGCGGCCGGCAGTCTGCGTCAGGGCGCGGCCGCTGCGGAGGAAGCCTTCCTTGTCGGCATCCAGGATGGCGACGAGCGAAACTGTCGGGATGTCCAGGCCTTCCCGGAGGAGGTTCACGCCGATCAGGACGTCGAACAGGCCGTTCTTGAAGTCCTCGATGATCTCCACGCGCTCGGCCGTGTCCACATCGGAATGGATGTACCGGCAGCGGACGCCCATCCGGCCGAAATAGCTGTCCAGTTCCTCGGCCATCCGCTTGGTGAGGGTGGTGACGAGCACGCGCTCGTCCACTTCCGCCCGCTTCCGGATCTCCTCCATCAGGTCGTCCACCTGGTTTTCGGTGGGTCGAACCTCGACGGGCGGGTCCAGCAGGCCGGTCGGCCGGACGATCTGCTCGACCACGAGGCCCTCGGATTTCTCCAGTTCGTAGTCGGCCGGGGTGGCGCTCACGTACACGGTCTGGCCGGTGATGGACTCGAACTCGTCGAAGGTGAGTGGACGGTTGTCCGCGGCGGCGGGCAGGCGGAATCCGTATTCCACCAGTGTCGCCTTGCGGGAATGGTCGCCGCCGAACATCGCGCGGATCTGCGGCAGGGTGACATGACTCTCGTCAATGAAACAGATGAAATCGTCCGGGAAATAGTCGATCAGGGTAAACGGGCGCTGGCCGGGCTTGCGGCCGTCGAAATAGCGGGAATAGTTCTCCACGCCGGGGCAGTAGCCCATTTCCTTGATCATCTCGATATCGTATTCCACCCGCTGCTTGAGACGCTTCGCCTCCAGGGACTTACCGATGCTCTCGAAATACTCGACCTGGGCGATGAGGTCGTCCTGGATCTCGAGGACCGCCTTCGCACCCTTCTCCTTGGAGGTGACGAAGTTCTTCGCCGGATAGAGGTCGATCTTGTCCAGTTCCTCGAACCGGGCGCCCGTCACGGGATCCACCAGCGAGATGCTGTCCACCTCGTCGCCGAAGAACTCGATCCGGGCCGCGTAGTCGGCACCGCCCAGGAAAATATCGACGGTATCGCCCCGGACACGGAAAGAGCCGCGCTTGAACTCGGTTTCCGTCCGGTAGTAGAGGGCGTCCACGATCTTGTAAAGGAGGCGGGTCATGGACATGGCTTCCCCCTTGTGGACCGTCACGGTCTGGTCGTGGAAGTCGTCCGGATTGCCGATGCCGTACAGGCAGGAGACCGAAGAGATGACGATGACATCGCGGCGCCCCGACATCAGAGCGGAGGCGGCGCTCACGCGGAGCTCATCGATTTTATCATTGATACTCAGGTCCTTCTCGATATAGGTGTCCGTGACAGGGATGTAGGCTTCCGGCTGGTAGTAGTCATAGTAGGAAACGAAATACTCCACGGCATTATGCGGGAAGAACGCCTTGAACTCGCCGTACAGCTGCGCGGCCAGCGTCTTGTTGTGGCTCAGGATGAGGGCCGGACGCTGGAGACGCTGGATGACATTGGCCATTGTAAAAGTCTTTCCTGAGCCCGTCACGCCGAGGAGCGTGACGGCGCCGACCCCTTCGGAAAGGGCGTTACAGAGGCCGTCGATGGCTGCGGGTTGGTCGCCGGAGGGCTGATACTCGGACTGGAGTTGGAATTTCATGCCACAAAATTACACTTTTTTCAAAAAAAAGATTAACTTTGCGTGATGTATAGTGTATCTATACGGGAAAGACGCAATTTAACTTAACATAGTATCATGAAAGTCATCAAATTTCTCGGAATCCTTGCTGCGGCAAGTTTCCTCTTCTCCTTCAACGCTTTTGCGCAGGAGGATGCCAACCGCGATGCAGACGGTAAGGTCGTCCGCGGCCCCTATGTGACCAATGGTGCCTTCGACAACATGTTCATCGGCCTCGGCGCCGGTGTGAACTCCGTCGCTGAAAAGGGCTTTGGTCTCGGCAAGATTGGTCTTGGCACCGAAGTCAACATCGGCAAATGGTTCACCCCCGCCATCGGCGCCCGCCTCGGCTGGCACGGCATCAACGTCACTTCCAAGAGCGGCGAACTCAACAAGGATCCTTTCCACTACATCCACGCTGACATGCTCTGGAACCTTTCCACCAGCATCGATGGTTACAAAGAGACCCGCTTTTGGAACTTCATTCCGTACGTCACCGGCGGCCTGAGTTTGATCAAGCATCACAGCATGAAGAATTTCGACCAGGAATTCTCCGGTGGTGTCGGCCTCCTCAACAGCCTCCGTCTCGGTGAGCGCGTGAACTTGAACCTTGACTTCGGTCTCATCCTCTCCCGCGCCGAGACCTACAAGATGCATGGCTTCATTTATCGCTATGTCGGTTTCCCGACCGCAACCATCGGCCTGCAGTTCAACCTCGGCCGCACCGGTTTCGACCGCCTCAGCTCCGTCATGCCGGTCATCGTCCCCGTCCCCTTCACCGAGGCCCAGTACAATGCCTTGAAGGACAAGGTTGCCGCCCTCGAGCGTGAGAACGCCCAGCTCAAGAACAAGATCGCTGACCTGGAGAGCCAGCTCGCTCCGTTCAAGAACCTGGTTGACGGCCAGACCTACCTCTTCCAGAACGGCCGCTTCACTGCCGTCGAAGCGAAGGTCGCCTCCCCGGCCACCGTCTATTTCGATCTCGGCTCCGCCAAGATTTCCGACCGTGAGAAGGCCCACCTCGAGTTCTTCGCGAACAGCGTCGTGGACAACGCCACCAAGCTCCTGCTCACCGGCTCCGCCGACAAGCAGACCGGCACCTCCAAGGGCAATCAGAAGCTCTCCGAGAAGCGTGTGGATGCCGTCAAGGCCCTCCTCGAGAAGCTCGGCGCCAACGGCAACAACATCGAGACCGTGGCCAACGGCGACACCAAGAACGTCTTCGACACCCCGGCCAAGAACCGCTGCGTCGTGATCGAGGTGAAGTAATTCCCTCCATCGGTACAAAAACCGGAGGTCCCGCGGGGCCTCCGGTTTTTTTTGTCATTCCGAGCGCAGCGAAGGAATCTACTGCCTGTTCACTTTCAGGACGTGCTTCTGCGCGCGGATCTGGGAGAGGATCTTGTCCAGTTCCAGGTTCGAAGGGACGAGGAGTTTCAGGAGGATATCATAGGTACCCTGCCGCTGGTTCTCCTGCACGTTAAAGGTGCGGATGGAGGCCTTGAAGGTCCCGACGACTTCCATGATCTTGTTCAGCGCCTCGCTCTCCTGGTCCGTCGTAATCTTCAGGGACACCTGGAAAGAGCCGCTGGAAGGCGAATCGGCCCAACGCACTTTCTGGATGCGGTAAGGATAGGTCTCGATGAGGCGGGCGGCGTTCGGACAGGTGATGCGGTGGATCTTGATGCCGCTCTCGCGGGTGACGAAACCGAACACGTCGTCCCCGAAGACCGGGTTGCAGCAACGGGCCATCCGGTAGTCGAGTCCCTTGAGGTCCTTGGCGTTCAGCACGAGGATATCGTCCTTGGAGGCGGCCTCGATCCGGTGCGGGCGGGCCGCTTCCTGGGCCTGGGCTGCCTCCAGGGCCTCCTGCCGGCGCTTCTCCTCGGTCAGGATGTATTCCTTGATCTCATTGACGTCGATGTCGCCATTCCCCACGGCGGCGAAGAAGGCATTCACGCTCGTGATCTTGCGCTTCTTCATCATCTCGGTGAGCATCTCATCCGGGAACTCCAGCTTCCAGTTCTTCAGCCGGCGTTCCAGCAGCTCCCGGCCGGTGGAAGCGAGCTTCTGCTCGCCTTCGCTGAGGGCCTGTTTGATCTTCTGGCGGGCCTTGGTCGTCACCACAAAGTTGACCCAGTCCGGCGCCGGACGCTGGTTCTTCGCCGTGAGGATCTCCACGACATCGCCGGTATGGAGCTTTTCCTTGATGGGTACGGGCTTGCCGCCTACCTTACCGCCCACGCAGCGCGTGCCGATGTTGGTGTGGATGCTGAAGGCGAAATCCAGCACGGAAGCCCCGGCGGGCAGGATGCGGAGTTCCCCCGTGGGGGTGAACACGAAGATTTCCCGGGACGGGGGCTGCGGCAGATCCTCCGGGTTGTCCGTGTCGGGATGTTCGAGGGCATAGCGGACGGATGTCAGCCACCGGTCCAGCGTTTCCTCCCGCTTGATACCCTTGTAGGACCAGTGCGAGGCGAAGCCGTTCTCCGCGATCTCGTCCATCCGGCGGGTGCGGATCTGGACCTCCACATAGGCGCCGTCCCGGTTCTTGACCGTGATATGGAGGGACTCGTAACCGTTGGGCTTGGGGGTCGTGACCCAGTCCCGGAGCCGCTTGGTGTCCTGCTCGTATTCCTCCGTCACGAAGCCGAACACTTTCCAGCAGAGCTCCCGTTCCAGCTTGATGTCATCCGGGCAGTCGATGATGAAGCGGATCGCGAACACGTCGAAGACCCCCTCGAAAGGGACCTTCTGCTTGACCATCTTCGTCCAGATGGAGTAAGCAGCCTTGGTGCGGATCTTCAGCTTGTACTGGATCCCGGCCTCGGAGAGCTTGACTTTCAGGGGCTCGATGAACTCCGCCATCAACTTCTCCCGGTCCTTCCGGGTCGCTTTCAACTTGTTGGTGATGAGCCGGTATTGCTCGGGTTCCGCATAGCTCAAGTAGATGTCCTCCATCTCCCGCTTCATGTTGTACAGGCCCAGCTGGTGCGCCAGCGGGATGTACAGCATCAGGGTTTCCAGGACCTTCCGCTCGCGGTCCGCCTTCGGGAAGATGGCGAGAGAGCGCATCACTTCCAGCCGGTCCGCCAGCTTGAGGACGGTCACGCGCGGGTCCGTCGAGTACTGGATGATGAGTTTCTTGTAGTTCTCGGCCTCCAGGCGGGTATCCTTGGGCTTGATGGTGGAGATCTTGTTCAGGCCGTCCACCATCGTGTACACGCTCTCGTCCAGTTTCAGGGAATGGATGTCCAGGTCCACCTTCCCACCCCGCGTAGCTTCGTGCAGGAACACGGCGGCGATGCACTCGGCCGGCAGGCCGATTTCGTAGGCGGCGATCTTCGCGACGGCAAGGGGATGCCCGAAGAAGGGAGTCCCGTTGCTGCGGGTCTCGCCGGCAAGGGCCTTTTCGGCCACGTCGTAGGCTTTCCGGATCAGGTCACGGCCCTCGGCGGAATACTGTGGGAAAAGGGCGTCGTCCATAGGCTCAGCGCTTGGTGCGCGCATCCAGCGCACGCTGGAAGGCGCGGGCATTGTTCAGATGTTCGGTATAGGTCGCCGCAAAGCGGTGGGAGCCGTTGAAGGAAGGGTCGGCACAGAAATACAGGTAATTGTGGTTCTGGGCGTGGAGGACGGCTTCCAGGCAGCTTTTCGGCGGGCAGGAGATCGGGCCCGGGGGCAGGCCGGCGTACTTGTAGGTATTGTAGGGAGAGTCGATTTCCAGGTGACGTGTCAGGATGCGGTTCAGGCTGTAGCCGTAGCAGTAGGCGACGGTCGGATCGGCCTGGAGGAGCATCCCGATCCGGAGGCGGTTCAGGTACACGCCGGCGACCGTGGGTTGCTCGGGCCCATACTGGGTCTCCCCGTCCACGATGGAGGCGAGGGTGGCCACCCCCACGGGAGTAAGCCCCTGCTTGCGGGCGAGTTCCACGCGCTGGTCAGTCCAGAAGGCATCGGCCTCCTTCTTGAAACGGTCGAAGATCTCGGACACGGAGCTGGTCCAGAGGATCTGGTAGGTATCCGGAATGACGATGGTGAACAGGAGCGGCGGCGTGATCCCGTACCGGGCCAGGGAATCCTCCGAAAGGGCGAATCCTGCGACGGCGGCGCTGTCCACGAGCATCTGGTTGGCAATCTTGCGGGCGAGGATCTCCGGGGTCCGGATGGTGCCCGAGAGGGTCAGGTTCACCGGCGTCTGCCACCCGTTGGCCAGCATCCGGGAGACATACTTGCTGGAGGACTTCGCATCCACTGTATAATGGCCGACCTTCATCGCCCCCAGGGGTTCGAGGGTCCGGCGGAGGCTCTTGGGATTCAGGACAACACCGCTGCGGAGAAGGGTGTCCACCACGTCCGCGGGTTCCATGCCCGGACGGACATAGAACTCGTAAGTGGCGCTGAAATTCGGCACCTTCCGGTCATAGAAGGCCCCGTACAGGCTGAACGCGAGGATGACGGCCACCCCGCAGAGAACGGCCAGGAGGGCGAGCAGCCACTTCTTCCGGGGTTTTACCGCTTTTTCCATAGCTTCTTGATTTTGGGCTCCGGGCGGAGGACGAGCTCGTCACCTTCCTTGGGCTGGTAGTTCGCCGGAAGGCCGTTCTGCTTGCGGATGGCCTTCTCCTTGACGGCGAAGCGCTGGCAGATGGCATGGAAGGACTCCCCTTCCTCTCCGACGATGTACTTGTCCAGGCCGCGAACGGTCTTGGTCTTCTTGGGCTCCAGGTACACGACGTCACCCGCGTGAAGTTCTGCACTGCCCGTCAGGTCGTTGAACTTCAGGATCTCGCGGAGGAGCAGATGATTGCTCTTTGCGATGGATGCGTAGGTCTCTCCTTCGACAGCATAGACAAAGGGCACGCCGTTCCGGCTGTACAGGGTCCGGGTCAGCGAGAAGCGGTATTCCTCCCCCGCCTTTCCCCGGAAAAGCTCGCCGGCTTCTATCTTGAGCGGAGAATCGGGGATTTCCTCCAGCTCGTCCTGTGCGGCCGGCGCCTCGGCGGTTGCGCCACCCTCGGCCAGGGCCTCGGATACGGTCATCCGATCATAGCGGGACAGGTTGTAGTCCTCCACATACTTGATCAGCTTGGAGGCATAGGAAGGATCCGTGGCATAACCTGCCTGCTTGAGGCCGTACGCCCAGGACTTGTAGTCGGTGGTCTTGAAGTCGAACAGGAACTTGTAGCGGTCCCGGTAGCGGAGGAAATCGGAATGGTCGCGAAAGCTTTCCTCGGCCGAATCATACACCCGGAAGCATTCATTCTTCCGGTCATCGTCGGCGAGCATCGTGCGGCCCTTCCAGCTGTTGTGGCATTTGATGCCGAAGTGGTTGTTCCCCTCCGCCGCGAGGGGGGACTGTCCGGACCGGGATTCGAGGATCCCTTGCGCCAGCGTAATGCTGGCCGGGACGCCGGAGCGGTACATCTCGTTGACGGCGATGGACGCGTAGCGGGCGATATAGCGTTCCTGAGGCGTACTGGGCTCCCGCTGCGCGGAGACCGTAAACCCCAGGATCAAGGCGATGGCAGTGAGGATCTTCTTCATACCTTTGAAATAGAACCGATTTCAAAGATACGGAAAAAAATCAGATTTCGAACACGTCGCCGTCGGCCGCGGCGTAAGATTCCGGGAACACTTCCCGGCACTCTGCCTCGTACAGGCACTGGTCCGTATTCCGGGAGGAATAGTGGCCGATGAGCAGTTTCGACACGCCGGCGTCGGCTGCGACCTGCGCCGCCTGGCGGGTCGTGGAATGGAACCGGGCGGCGGCCTTGTCCTCGTGCTCGTTCAGGAAGGTGGTCTCATGATAAAGTACCGTGACTTCCCGGAGCACTTCGGCCTCGCCGGGAAACACGGCCGTGTCAGACACATAGGCATAACTCCGGGGGGAGAACGGCTTGTATGCCGCCTCTTCGAGAGGAATCACGGTGCCGTCCCCGCGGACCACATCCTCTCCGCGCTTGAGCGTGCCGATTTCGGTGAGGGTGAGGCCATACTGTCCGATGCATTCCTTCCGCACATTCCACATCGGTTCCTTCTCCTGGAAGATGTACCCGTAGGTTTCGATGCCGTGGAGGAGGGGGAACGCCGTCACTTCCAAGGACTTGTTCTCCATGATCTTCTCCGGGAACCGGGTATTTACCTGGTGGAAGGAAATCTCAAAGGGCAGCCATTCGTTGTAGGAGAGGAAGAATTTGAGGAAGGGGCGGAGATTGCCCGGGCCGTACACGTGGAGCGGGGCTGTCCGGCCGCCCATCCCGAAGGTGGAGAGCAGGCCGAACAGGCCGAACACATGGTCGCCGTGGATGTGCGAGATGAACACGGCCTCGAGCTTGGACATGGACACGTGGAAACGCATCATCTGCGTCTGCACGCCTTCCCCTGCGTCCACAAGAAACAAGCGCCCATGCACTTGCAATGCCTGGGCGCTTTGACTCCGGTTCACGACGGGCATCGCCGATGCGGTGCCCAACATCGTGACCGTAAAGTTGTTCTGGGAATTACTCACCCTTCTCGAGCTTGTCCTTGAGGGCGGCGAGGGCGGAGATGTCACCGAGGGTGGTCTTCTCGACGGTGCTGTTCACCTTCTTGATGGCCTTCTTGGTGTTGTCAGCCTCGGCGGTCTCGCGGGCAACGCGGGCCTCCTGGTAAGTGCGGAGGTGGGAGACACGCACGGTGCGGGTGCTGCGGCGCAGCTCCACGACCTTCACCGGCAGGGTCTCGCCGACGACGGCCTGCTTGCCGTCTTCCTTCACCATCTCGCGGTTGAAGGCAGCGGCCTCGGTGCCGTCCTCGAACTTGAGGGCGTAGCCCTTTTCGCCGGCGGCGGTGACGGTGGCGTCCACCACGGTGCCGACCGGGTACTTGGCCTCGAGCTCGTCCCAAGGGTTCGGGGTGAGCTGCTTGTGACCCAGGCTGAGCTTGTGGTTGTTCTCGTCGAACTCGAGGATGACGACGTCGATGACGTCACCGGAAGCGACGAGCTCGCTCGGGTGCTTGAGCTTGTTCCAGGAGAGGTCGCTGATGTGGATCAGACCCTCCACGCCGTCCTCCAGCTCAGCGAATACGCCGAAGTTGGTGATGTTGCGGACGGTGGCCTTGTGGGTGGAACCCACGGGATACTTCTCGCGGATGGACTCCCAAGGATTCTGGGTGAGCTGCTTCAGACCGAGGGACATCTTGCGGGCCTCGCGGTCCAGGGTGAGGATGACGGCCTCGACCTCGTCGCCGAGCTTGAGGAACTCCTGGGCGCTGTGGAGGCGCGGGCTCCAGGACATCTCGCTCACATGGACGAGACCCTCGACGCCGGGTTCGACCTCGACGAAGGCGCCGTAGTCGGCGATGGCGACGACCTTGCCCTTCACGGTGTCACCGACCTTGAGGTCGGCGGAAAGGCTCTCCCACGGGTGCGGGGTGAGCTGCTTCAGGCCGAGGGCGATGCGCTTCTGCGCCTCGTTGAAGTCGAGCACCACGACATTGATCTTCTGGTCCAGGGCGACCACCTCTTCCGGATGGGAGATGCGGCCCCAGCTGAGGTCGGTGATGTGGATGAGACCGTCCACACCGCCGAGGTCCACGAACACGCCGTAGTTGGTGATGTTCTTGACCGTACCCTCGAGCACCTGGCCCTTCTCCAGCTTGGAGATGAGCTCGGCGCGCTTGGCCTCCTGCTCGGCCTCGAGCAGGGCCTTGTGGGAAACGACCACATTGCGGAACTCCTGGTTGATCTTGACGATCTTGAAGTCCATGGTGGTATCCACGTACACATCGTAGTCACGGATGGGCTTGATGTCGATCTGGGAACCCGGGAGGAAGGCCTCGATGCCGAACACGTCGACGATCATGCCGCCCTTCGTGCGGGTC
>ONJB01000014.1 GCA_900318015.1 uncultured Bacteroidales bacterium
TAATTATCTGTATTTTTGTTGCCGAAAGATATAAACAAAGGTAATAAAAAGAATGGAAAAAGAAGTCGTGTACAATCGAGTTGTCGACTATTCCGCCACCCTGAATGGGCTGGAGGTCGGCCAATTCGCGAAAATCCCCACCTCCGACCGAGACATCCAGAACGTCCGCACCAGCGTCTCGAAGTTCCAGGCCGGCCTCACCGACGGCCGGACCTTCAGCGTCCACAAGACCATCAATGGCGCGATCGTCAAGCGCGAGTCCTAAGTTTTCAACGATAATATCAACACTTTTTCAAATGGACGAAATCACCTACCAGGAACTTATCAACAAGTTCAACGGCCTCTCTCAAAAAGGTCTACGCACTATCCCGGACCATGGACCAGTTCCACAAGAGGAACGCCGTTCCCGGCGAGCTTCCGCTGCCGGTCCTCGCCATCGCGAAGGAATTCCTGTCGAACGCATCCTTCACCATCGACGCCATCTCCGACCAGATGGATGGTGAGAAGGAGGAGATGGACGAATACCTTGCCGACTGCGGCCACGATTGCCAATAGACAAACCACGGGGGGGGGTGTCGGTGTCAGTAATGCTCCGAACGCCATCCAAGGAATTGTGGCGCCTGGGACGGCCTCCCCGTTTTTAACGAAGATATCAACCGAATAGATGCAGCGCTACCGAATCATACTACGGGACTACCTGAACCTGGGAAGGGATCGTGATGTGACCTTTACCGCCCTGGGGGCGGCGGAGGAATTCATCAACAGCCTGTCCAGGGAGGGAACGGTCTGCGTGTATGTCGTGACCGGATATACCGATTCCCCCTACCGCGTCCTGACGTCCGTCGAGCGGTATGTGGTCTGGAACGACCGCGACAGGTACGCTGCCCTGGAAGGAAACCGGCGGGCTGCCGGCTAAAAGCACAACTTTCATCCGTGTTCGTTTTGGTTACGACGAACGAGCCCTCTCCGGGTGCGAGCTCCGAGAGGTTTTACCAAGAGAAACTCAAACACTTTTCAAATATGAATGCAGAATGTACAGCCAAGCCCTCGGGGCTCTATTCGCTGAAGCAGGCTCGGGAGATCATCGGATGCTCGACCAGGGCGCTCGTGAACTACCGGAACTCCGGACTCATACCGACCCATGAGCGGAACGGGAACAAGCAGAAGGTCATCGTCGGAAAGGACATCATCGCCTTCATGAACCGCCACCACCTGGTAAGGTAATTCAATCAACAACGTTTCACTTTTTCAAATCTTTTTCAAATCATGAAACACAAGCTCATCTACGTCATGGCTATGCTCGCCATCCTCATCTGCGCCATCCTCATCTGGAACTATTCCTTCCAGATCGCCCGCACCATCCACTGCGACTCCGCCCTGGTGGACGTCGTGTCCGCCGCCATCCTCGCAGCTGCGTTCTATCCGGCCGGAAAGGTCACTGAAAAGAAGGAGGACTACGCATGAGCCGGAGGATCTATTTCGACAGGAAGAAGGACGCCGAGGCCGAGCTGGCCCGCCGTCACGATACGGCTGTCCAGGTCCGCCGCGTCCCGTATGGTCGGCACAAGGGGAAGTTCGTCGTCTGCTCATGGTTGGGCTTCATTAACGAGATGTATAGCCTATGAGTCCGCTGAACAAGGTCGAGATGCGTGGCCGCGTAGGCTCGCATACTATCTCGCTGAGGAAGGACGGCCACTGGGAAGGCTGGTTCGACCTTCACGTCGTCACGAAGAACATGCACGGAATATCCCAGCCGATGGTCTTCGACTGCCATGTGGCCGAGGACGGGAAGAAGGTGAAGGACCTGGGCGCCGGTATCGGAGGGAAGATTGTCCTGATCACCGGCCGCCTGGTCCAATATCCGGAGGAGAACCGTATCGACTACTACATCCACGTCACGGGCCTGGATGTCGTCGGAGGTCCGCAGGACGAACTGAAGTTCGAGGAGGGGGAGTGATGGGGAAACTTACTGACATTAACGTCGTCGCCCGTAACGAATACGGCGACACCCTGGGAATAGTTACCCCCGTTTCCGTTACGAAAGAAGGAATATTTACCACAACCCTGCCGGAAGAAGCTGTTAATAAATTGCTTGATTACGGGGTCACCTTGCGTGCAAACCGGGTCGGCCGGGAAGGCTTTTTTTCGGCGAAAACCCTGGACGAGCTTAGGAAGGAAATAGCGTCCGTGATGGGGGAAGCCCTTAGCCGGGAGCTTGTCCAGGAAGAAACCGTTATAAAATACCAGATTAAGACCGCCGGATCTTGCTATCTTGATGACGACGGCGAAATTTTACCGAACGGAGGATGGGCGAAAAACAAGAACTACGACACTACCACAAAAGGCCACTGGGAAAAATTTACGGAGTATTCCGACGCCATGCACATGCAGCAGGCAAAGATCCAGGTCTGGGTCGGCGTTTACGACCGAAAGCGCTATCGCTTCAAGAGCGGGAAAGAAATAGAGGACTTAACAAGAAGGCGCTGCGAAACATACAGGAAGCAGAAAGAAAGAACGAACTTAAACTGGCTTTGCGACCAGGTATGCATGGTGGCGGAAGGGACGTATAGAGGGGACGTGTCACGCCTTCAAGAAGTACCGGCAACGGAGGAAAACGCCGCCATCTTTGTAAAAATTCTGAAATTCATTTACATGGCGAACCAGCTATTTACAAAGCTTTCGAACCAGGAAAACCTCCTGGCCTTTATTGAAGCGAACCGGCCGCTGGCGCTTCCGGATATAGTAGACGTTCAGGAGGTAGAGTGATGGCGAAGGTAATTGGACATAGGGACCCGAAGTTGAGGCTGTCTTATTTTGAGGCGATAACCCTGAAGAGACTTGCCGAGCGCGCAAGGAAGAAGGAGGAGGAGGAAGTCGCGGCTCAGGAAGAGAGGCTCGCCTCGCACGGGGACGTCGTCGAGCTCGGCGGCCATACATACCGCAGGACGGAATGGATCCTCGACAGCAGGGAGAAGATTGCGGAGCTTGACGAGATCATCGCCGCCCTGACTGAATGCAAGCACCGGACCTGGGCGAACCTTAGCAGGCCCGGCACCAAGCGGGGGGGGGTGAGTCATGTATGAAGTCGTGCTCCTCTCCAAGAAATGGGGAACCATCATAGATTCCTGGAAGTACAGGAAGACGCCGGAGGGGCTGGAGAAGGCGAGGGAGAAGCGCGTCGAGCTCATGGTGAAGTACCTGGACAACCGGGTGGAGATTTGGGAAATTTGACAACAAGGCAGGATGATGTCATATCGAAAGGTAGTTTAAAGTGGAGGGGAAGCGCCCGGAAACCTGCCGCCGGGCGCCGAACCTCGTAGGAAAGATGGCGGACTTGGTCCAGGTATCGACGCCGACCGGAAGGTCGCTCCGCGTCCGGATTTCCGCCCTCTCCGGCATCGAGACCAGGGGAGGGTCGCTGGATGCGCGGCGGTTCTTCGTCAGGTACAGGTCCGGCCGCCGGCTGGAGGTGGACCACGATTCCGCCACGAGAGTGTTCGACGCATTGTCGCCAAAACTGTTTGAAACGATGTAGCATGCCGAAGAGAAACGATTACATTGTCATCCAGGAGCCGATGATCTCGGCGCTTGGCCTGAGCGGCATCTCGCTCCTGGTGTTCGCCGTGATCCACGGATTCACCAAGGACGGGGAGCAGCACTACCGGGCCTTCCCGGAGGATCTGATGAAATGGACGGGCGCCTCGGAGCGGTCCGTCAAGGCCGTTCTGAAGAGCCTCCTGGACAAGGGGTACATCAACCGGAGCAAGGTGGTGTACCGCGGGAAGTCTACCTTCGAATACTGGACGAACTACGAGGACCTACTCGAAAGGGTGTCGGCCGGGGAGCCTCTCGGGCCCTATAACCTTTACGAAAAAGCCAAAGGTGCAGAAACTGCACCCTTGGAAAAAGTGCAGAAACTGCACCCGAGTGATGCAGAAACTGCACCCGTAAAGGTGCAGAAACTGCACTGCAAAGGTGCAGAAACTGCACCCGAGCCTAATAATAATGTAGTCAAGCACTCTTGTAAGCACACAGATAAATATCTCTTTCATCTTGATGTGGCCCAGCGGGTGGGCCCCATCCGTCAAGAAGAGAAGAGAGAATTTTATAGAATTTTCTTTGAAAAGAACGCGGCCGACGCGGCCGCTCAGGTCACGAAGTTCGTCAACTACTACGAGTCGCTCGGATGGGAGAACGCGGACGGGCGCCGGTACGACACCCCGGCGAAGCGCCGCGGCCTTGCGATGATGTGGGAGTGCAAGGGAAGCGCCCCGCGCCTGACTGCGGACTTCGGCACCGTGCAGGACAAGGAGAACCAGGCGGCCGCGAACAGGCATTTCCTGAAGATGCTCGGCGAGCTGTACGAGCTGGCCGCGTCGACCGGCGACCCGGAGGATCCCACGCGGCTCCTGAATCCCGGCTACCGATGCCGCCTCTCCTGGAAGGACAACGGCAAGGTGTATGACCTCGTATGGTCCGGCCCCGGCCTTCCCGTCCAGTGGTACGACCGCCATCCGGAGGCGCAGGACATCATCAAGAAGCATTTCGGCGGCATGCAGTCCGTCATCTTCAATCCCACGGCGTAATGAACTACAACATCCAGATAGACCTACTGAAGCTGCGGAACGTCACCGTGGAGGAGATGTTCGTCGGAGGGAAGCCGTGCCACCGCGTCTGCATCCCCCTGGAGGACAACTCCGGTCCGCTCAAGTACGATGGCGAGAACTGCTACCTGGCGCTGGCCGCCTTCGAGCTTCCGAACCCGAAGCGGGGCCAGACGCATTTCGTGAAGCCGCTGCTGCCGAAGACCCAGGTGTTCGGGATGTCCTACGAGGCCGTCCGCGCCATTCCGTATCTCGGGAACATGCGGCCCTGGGACAAGCCGGGCCCGCCAGCCATCTGCCACCTGTGCGACTACGCCATCGGCGCGCGGTATTCGTCCGGGGGCTACTATACGCGCTGCACCCATCCGAAGGTGAACAAGAACACGACCGGAGATGTCCGCTACATCGACGCCTGCCCGAAAGACAACGAAAGACAAACCAAGTAAACCAATAGCCATGAAAACAATCCTGATTATCATCCTGATCATCATCTTCCTTGCGGAGCTGTGGGTATATTTCCGCCTGCACGGGAGGGAGCTGCGTCTTGAACAGCGAATCCAGTATGTCGAATCCCGCGAGGAATCCGCCCGCGAGGCCATGTCCAGGAACGGCGACACGGCCAAGGAGCTGAACGAGAAGCAGAAGCGCCTGGAGGAGCGGAGCGAGGTCGTCGAACGTCGGAACGTGGCGAACATGATGACCGCCGCCGAGAATGTCGAATTCGCCAATGCCGTCCGCGCCGACATCGCTGAGTACAAGCGGTTCAAGAATTCCATCCAGGTGCACGTGTTCTACACGGTCTCCAAGAAAGACCGGGAGACGTATGCCGAGGATAAGATTCCGGCCGTCGTGAAGAGTCGGATTGCGAACAAGCTCGGCCACGCCATCCTGCGCGATTTCCCGGATTGTATGTATCGCGGAGATGTCGATGGTCGAGAAGTCTATGCCGTCAAGATCTTCGTGAAGACGAAGCTGGAGGACGAGAAATGACCGGCGCCATCGTGGGATTTATGACTCTTGCGTCGTATGTCCTTGGATACTTCATGGGGAGGGCATCGAAGGACGACGAGAAACGAAGAAAGGAGAACGAGAAATGAAAGTGACGTTCGTGACTGCTACTGAGCTGGACCCGTTCACCGCGTCCGCCCTGAACCTTCGCTTCTACGGCTTCCTGCTGGCCCTGGCGAAGGATAAGAATCTGGATCCGGAATCCGTCGTTCTCTCTGCGCGCCGGATCATGGAGAACGCCGATATCAAACAGGAGGACTGACGATGCCGCACTGCCAGGAATGCAAGCACTACAAGGCGACGAATGATGGCCCGTATTGCTTCAAGAGCTCCGGCCATCCGAAGCCCATCTCGCCCATCATGGTGAAGGACTGCTTCGAGGAGAGGCCCACAGGCGAACCGGCGAGCACGGCGCCCGTGGAGAAGCCCGGGTACGTTCCCAGGACGAAGGTCTGCGCCAAGTGCGGACGCGAGCTTCCGCTGCTCCAGTTCAGCACGAACCGCCGGATGAAGGACGGACATCAGAGCGAGTGCAAGGAATGCGTCGCGAAGGCCGGCAAGAAGAGCCGGGAGCGCCTGAACGAGAAGAAGCGCGCCGAGAGGGAGAAGGCTGCCCAGGCCGAGCTGGCCTCCGGCGTCAAGGTCTGCCGGAAATGCGGTCGCGAGCTTCCGATCTCCGCCTTCGGGAAGGGGCATGCCGCCGACGGCCTTCAGGCGTTCTGCAAGGAATGCAAGGCAGAGCAGGGGCGCTCAGCTCTCGCGAAGCGCTGGGCGAAGGATGCGGACGCCATCCGGAAGGAGGCCGACAATAAGATTATCCAGGAGGATCCCGCGGAGCCCCAGCCGATGGTTCACGAATTCGAGTGCGCCATCCGGAGCTTCGAGGTCCTGAATCCCATCCCCGGCGGACTCGTCGAGATTCGTCTCGTCGCCGCCCAGGAAGGCGTCCAGGGCGCCGCGATGCTGGCGCTCGGAGGAAAGATATTGACAATCAAAATCGGTGTGAAATGAGTGAAGTATTGCGAATCAATTTCGAGAAGTCGTACAAGCTATGGCAGGCCTGCGAAGAAGACGGGTCAGTCGACGACAAGTTCGAGTATGTCTATTTCCTGAACGGCTACGCCTATGCGTCGAATCGGCACATTGTTGCTAAGGTTCCGCTCGGGATGTGTACCTCGTTCATGCCGGAAGACTATGCGAAGCTGAACAATCACCGGATCCATCGGACGATGTTGAAGACGCTCTGCTCGTTCAATATCGTCCAGGTCAAGGAAGACTGGAACATCATTGACCACAATGGGAAACTCCTGAACAAAGAAGGAGACCCCGAGCGGTTCGTGATGCTCAGCGCTCAGCGAGGGGACAACTATATCACGGTCGAGCTCATGCAGTGCAAGGAGGTTCCGGACTTTGATGCCATCTTCAAGATAGAGGGCGAGCGTCAGCCGATTCGTTCTCTTGGAATCCGCGTCAAGTTCCTCGGCGACCTCTGCGCCGCTATGGGGCTCTCGTCCGTCAAAATGCGCTTCTCTCAGTTCAACGGGAAAGTGTTCGTTGAGGATGTTTCCGACGAAGATGGGCCAAAGGCGAGCGGTATCATTATGCCTCTCCGCCTCGATCCGACGCTCCCTGGAATGGAGGACTATGAATAGACGGAGGTGGATATGAAACTTGACAACAGGAAACCGCCGAGGAGCCGACTGGAGCTCTTCGATGAGAGTGAGCAACCAACCGTATTCGGGAAGATTATCCTGGCGTTCTGCACCATCGTCGTGCTTGCCATCATCGCCGGGTTCTGCTACTATCAATTTTTGAAGATTCGATTCTTTTTGACGCACTAACTATGGACATGAAGGAATTCATCCAGGCTGTCAGGAATATGCGGTCGTGGCAGAAGGCGTATTTCGAGCGCCGGCAGCCGTACTGCATGCAGGAGGCGAAGCGCTGGGAGAAGATGGTTGACAAGATGCTGGCCGAACAAGCTGAACCACCACTGTTATGACAAAGAAGGACATCGTCGAGAAATACATCGCCGGATATGGCTACAAGCGAATCTCCGGGGCCACCCTGGAGCCAATTATGCCGGTGCTCGTTCTGGACCTGATGTATCAGATCCACAACGAATGGCTCGCTGAACCGGCGAAGCAATTCATCCAGAAGAATCGCCTCCATCACCAGAAATGGATGGAGTCCTACAAGGCTTTCAATCGGCGCTTCTACGGTGTCTTCACAGTGGATGAATACGATGAGGCCTGCGCCCTGATGGATGACTTTGAGACCCAGATGGCGAATGACCTGACCATCGCGAGGATAGCCGTCATGGGCTGCTTCCCTGAGCTCGAGACCGACCAGCGGATTGTGCTCGGAACGATATCGGTCTGCAACACGCTCTGCCATGTCGCGAACGCCTTTTGGCACAACGTCTTCAAGAAGCCGTACCGCGACGTGACCTGCAGGCTGGTCGCCGGTGATCCGCTGCCGAATCAGGATATCGAGTCTATGATCCATCATTCTATCCGCCTGATGAATGAGTATTACCGGTCCATCGGAGGGAAGCGGACCAAAGCGCTCGCGCCGAAGTCCGTCGTGGATACCATCAACGTCATGATCAAGCACATCTGGGACTGGTTAAAAGAGAACTGATATGAATAGAGAAAAATGGAATTCAATGACAGATGAGCAGAAGACCGTCTTCATGAGAGGCGTCTTCAAGAATCTGAATTTCGGACAGGAGTTTGACTATGCGGAATGCAGGGGGAGATATGAGATACTGAAGGAAGCAAACGCGGCCGGATACGCGGTGTTTGACAACCCGTGCCTGGAGCTCGAACTTGTAGATCCGATTATGACATCCACCCTTATGTCGTGGCTTTACACGGACTACGGCGATAACGGATGCTACGCTGCCGGCGGTGAGTCGGCTCCATTGTTCGGGTATAATCTGACAAATATCTGGTTTAATAAAGGCTCACTGATGGGATTTTCCGAGGAAGAGGAAATCGTGATTCGGAAGGCTTTCGATATCATCAAGAAGAAGACGAGGGGCAACCTGGAATGATTTATATTTTTCTATAAAAATGTGTAAAAGTGACGCTGAATTTATAGGTCTCATCGACAAGCTCGTGTACAATGTCTCTCCTGATATCCGCCGCGATGAGGAAGGCGTCCACGTGAGAATCAATGGCGAATGGATTCCGGTAGAAGACTGGAAGGATAGCGACGGTCCGAGCCTGCTTCGCCTCGCCAAGCATTTCTATCAGCTTGGCAGGACCGATGAGCGATGGCGCCTGACCAGGGGAATCGTGGAGAATCGCCCTGGTGGATTTATTACAGTCAGTATCGGTATGACGCCGTTCGGGCTTGAACTCTTCATGCATCGGAAAGAAGGCCGGCTGCTGACCGAAGAGATCGAGAACGCGCTGAAGCGCGCCTATGCCAGTTACCTGGAAGGCGAACTGGTAGATACCTGTCCTCGTAAGGTAGAAGCCGTAATGGAAGAGATAAAATGAGAAAGTCGAAGCATTATTGCAGCGAATGTGCATCATGGCAGCCAGGGACCTGGTGGCGGTCGTCGGCTACAGGAATAGTCGCCGATGGATCCTGTAAGGGAACCGGCAGGTCCGTGCTGAATTGTCACAAGGCCTGCGACCACTTCACGCGGAAGAAGAGGACTGGATTCATGATAAGCGGACATGGCCCGATAACGAAGCAGGAGGTGGAATACATCGCCGAGAAAATCGGCGAGATTATCGAGGACAACTTCGAGAAATGATGATTATAAAACAGGAGGCTTAGAAGCGTGGAAGCGCCCTCATGCGCTGCGCTGGTGCCTGATTGGCATTTGTGCGCGGATATATGAAGGGCGTATGAATGAGTAAGAGAAGAAGAATCAATCTCTCGCTAAGAGAGGAGACATACGACGACCTTCAGCAGATCGTAAGGGATTACCACTTCAAGAACGCCTGTGAGGTGGTAACTACCATTATCGGTCTGTTCCTGGAAATGAAGAAGCATCCGCCGAAACGCGGACGCCTGGACGGGCCGGTGGATGAGGATGCGGAATACATCAGGGAGATGTTCGATGACTTCGAGACCTGGGAGCCCCAGCCCCAGGCCGGTCACGCCCCGGTGATTAAGCGGCCGAGGAGGAGCCAGAAGTGATGGCGAAGGATGAAGACTACAAGCGGATGATCCACACGATGAGGTGGCTCACGCTGAGAAAAGCTGTGCTGACGCGCCATCCAGTCTGTGAGAGCTGTGAGAAAGATGGCCGCCTGACTCCGGCCGTGGAGGTCCATCACATCGTGCCTGTCGAGACTGCGCTCACGTACATGGAGAAGGAGAACCTGATGTTCGACCCTCACAACCTGATGGCATTGTGTCACAACTGTCACGTGTCCATACACATGTCGATGGGCAAAGGAACGAAGGCGAGCGCAAGGGAAAGAAGCAGGGAGAAAGCAGACGCGGCATGCCGGAAACTTTTCGACGAAGACGGGGGCGGGTTTTTTTAAGACGGTGGGGCATCGCTCTAAACCCCACAGCGCAAAATTTTCACACGCGAGGCGATTTTTTCAGCCGTGGGGGTAGAGCGCAAACGGGGAGCCCCGTTGCCGCTTTTTCCCTATAAAAAGGAAAAATGGGACGATTTGACGACGATATCTTCGATTTTGGCGCTTTTCTGAGCGGTCAGGAGACGCCCGAGGAAGCCGACGAGCAGCTCGCCGACGCGGCCACCGCGAAGCGCGCTCACCGGCGGACGAAGGCCTGCACGGAACTCAGCCAGCGCTACGAGTATCGCCGGGCCTTCAGCGAGGTCCGGATGCTCGAATCGATGCAATATGTCAAGCTCCAGGACGGCGTCACATACAATTTCATCACCGGCGGCGACGTGGACAGCCTCACCTATCTCAAGATCGTCCTCAATCAGCACGACCTGGACTATGCCCTTTGCTCCACCTGGTGCATGGCGGCCGAGGATATCCTTCAGCTCCAGGAATGGTACACCGCCGGCCGGATCCGGAAGCTGGACATGTACGTCGGCGAGATCTTCCCGAATTCCTACAAGGTCGAATGGTCGATGGTGAAGGGCTTCTATGACGCCCACCCGGAGGCCGGTCGCGTCGCGGTCTTCCGGAATCACAGTAAAATCTATGCCGGCTGCAACGAGAAGGAGAAATTCTATTTCGGGATCCAGACGTCCGCGAACATAAACACGAATCCCAGAACCGAGCAGGGCAGCATCACCATCGACAAGGGGATATACGAGTTCTACCGGGAATACTTTGACGGCATCATATCCTTCGAGAAATGAAACCGGACAAGAAACAAGAGGACCTGATGGCGCAGGTCATATCGGCGATAATCCAGAGCAAGGGCTTCAAGACTGTCGCCTGCCAGGCTGTCGGCGTCAATCCTCGGACCTTCCGGTACTGGATGCAGAACGATGAGGAATTCCGGAAGGCTGTGGAGGATGCCGTTGAATTCTCTCGCGAGTACAGGGACGACCTCGCTGAGCAAAAGCTTTTCTCCCTGGTTGAGGCCGGCGACACGACCGCCTGCATCTTCTACGCCAAGACGCGCCTGAAGGACCGCGGATACACGGACAAGCGTACACCGAAGGAGCAGCCGCAGGCACAGGAGCAGCCGCAGGCCCAGCAGCTACCGGCCGAGACCATCGACCCGAAGGTGATGAAGCGGAAGGTGGAGAGCAAGAAGCAGTACATCGTGAAGCTCCTGAAGCAGGAGGGCAAGTACACCACCGAACTGTCGATGCAGGTGAAGATAGTCGCCCAGCTGCTGGTGAAGACGGACCTGCTGGCCGACGAGATCTTCGCGAGCGACCACAGGTCTGTCAACATCGAGACGTCCAGGGAGGGCGACGCCAGGGAAAGCATCAGTCCGAAGGAAAAGCTGTACCTGGACTACCTACAGCAATCCCAGAAGGCTCTCCGGGCGCTCGGCATGAATACGGATTCGAAGGCCGCGAAGCAGGCGGAGAACGGCCTTCAGAAATTCCTGGAACAATTCGGAGAAGGAGACGTTGACGAACAATGACCGAAGAGGAAAAAGTCGCAATACGGCAGCTGAAGGCTGACACAGTCCGCTGGCTCCAGGAGTCGGCCGCCCTGCTGTGCTCCGGCTACCAGAACGCCATCTTCGGAACGGATAAGCGGATAGGTCAGTATGTCACGGAGGTTATCTGGAATCCTGAGAAGCACAACCTCTATGAGATCCTCGGCGTGCGCCGGTTCTTCTACCTGCTGAACAGGTATGAGTGGAAGCCGGCGAAGGTGCGCCGGTTTTTCAAGTTCTATGAGACGCTGAGATTCTCCGGGGTTAACCAGCGCCGCCGGTACAAGCTGACGCCCGTGCAGGCGTTCATCTTCGGAAACATCTACGGATTCTATGACTCCGAGGGGTTGAGGCTTATCCGTAACGCATATCTGTTCGTTCCGAGAAAGTTCTCCAAGACGACATCCGTCGCGTCGCTGGCCATCTATGACATGCTCTTCGGCGATTCCAACGCCCAGGCCTATGTCGGCGCGAATTCCTATAACCAGGCCAAGATCTGCTTCGACGAGATCCGCGCCATCATGAGGGATATCGACCCGTCCGGTTCGAGCATCCAGGTGAACCGTGAGCAGATCTTCTTCAAGGCCGGCGGCAGGGACTCGTTCATCCGATGCCTGGCGTCGAATGCGAAGACCCTGGACGGACTGAACGCGTCCGTCGTGATCATGGATGAATACGCCCAGGCGAGAGACACCGCCGGTCATTCCGGCGCAGACCTAAAGAACGTCCTCACGTCCTCCATGGGCGCCCGGCGGCAGCCCTTGACCGTCGTCTGCACGACCGCCTCGGAGGTGGTTGACGGTCCCTTCGCGCGCGAGCTCGCCGGCGTGATGCAGGTGCTTCGCGGCGAGATAGAGAACGACAGTATCTATGCTGCGCTGTTCATGCCGGACGTTGACGACCTGGAAGGAGATCCGGCGACCTGGCGGAAGGTCCAGCCGCATCTCGGCGTGACCGTCCGCGAGGATTTCTATGACCAGGAATGGGCGAACGCGCAGCTGTCGGCCGACAATATGATGGTCTTCCGGACGAAGCTGCTGAACATCTTCGCCGTGAGCGAGAAGTCTGCCTGGATCACGGAGCGCGTGATATCCAAGGCGACCAGACACATCACCCTGGAATCCTTCGCCGGCCGTCCGCCGGCGATGTGTTCCATCGACCTGTCCGAGAGTGACGATTTCTCGGCCGTCTCGTTCGGTATCTACGACTCCAATCAGAAATCCTATTCTTTCGTGGTGAAGTATTTCTTCCCGGAAGGAGCCCTGGCTGGTCACGCGAACGAGCGCCTGTACCGGATCTGGGCGGAGCAGGGATGGCTCACGCTCACGAAGGGCGACGTCATCGACTACAAGGCCATCGTGGCCTGCGTCCTGGAGGCGAACAAGCACATCCAGCTGCTGTCCATCGGCTACGATCCGTGGAAGAGCCAGGAGGTCGTCAATATGCTGGCAGCCGCCGGCGCCAAGAACGTCCTGAAGCCTGTCCGTCAGACCTACGGATATTTCACGGCTCCGGTCGAGTCCTTCGAGCACGGAATCAAGACAGGGCGCATATTCCTGGACGAGAATCCCATCAACGCCTTCTGCTTCGGGAACGCCGTCCTGGACGAAGACCACCTTGAGAATCGGAAACCGGTGAAAAGGTCGCCCGACCGGAAAATAGATGGAACAATAACGACCCTGATGAATCTACGTCTCTTCATCGACTACGAGCGTTAGGGTACCATTTGAGGCTTTGCGTGCGGATTGTAGAACAACAGACCAACGCATGAGCCTTTTCACGCGCATATTCGGCCGCCGGGTCGCGCCGGCGTCCGTCAAGCGGGAAAGCGACGGCGGCACCTCTTCCAACCAATCCCACGAGGCGCCTCCGACGCCGCGTCAGGGTGGTTTCCTGTGGCCTGTCTATTCCGAATATGCCGCCCTCTGCGTCGCTACCATCTACCGCTGCGTCAAGCTCCTGTCTGAAAGCGTCGCCGCGCTGCCTGTTCAGGTGATGCGCCGGAAGGGTGGCATCTTCGTGGATGACCTGGATAGCCGCCTGTCCTTCCTGATGAATGTCCAGCCGAACGAATTCATGAGCGCCTTCGATATGTGGTCGCAGGCTGTCCGGCTGGCCCTCATGAAGGGGAACGCCTATATCGTCCCCGTCTATTCCGCCATGACGATGGATTACGCCGAGCTGGTGCTCTGCGGCGAAGGGACCGTGGCATTCGACACCGTGAACGGCGTCTATCACATCAACGACATCGTCAACGGCATCTCTGGGACCTATACCGAGGAGGAAATCATCCACATCAAGGGAATGACCCTGTCCGACCAGCGGCTGGGCGTCTCCGTCCTGGAATTCGCCAGGCTCACGACCGACATCGCCCGCGTGGGCGACAATGAGACCCACGACCGCTTCGAGAACGGCGGCGCCGTCCGCGGTATCGTCGGAAACGACACCTCGGTCCGTGGATTCGGCGAGTATCAGGACCAGGAGCTGCAGAAGACCGCCGAGAAACTGGACGACCGGTTCAGCAGGGGAGAGCGAATCGTGTCCCTCCCCGGCCAGGTGGAATTCAAGCAGCTGTCCATGTCTTCGACGGACATGCAGTTCCTGGAATCCCGGAAGTTCACCGTCCGGGAGATCTGCCGCTTCTTCGGCGTCCCGCCGTCCTTCGTCTTTGACGACAGCTCGAACAACTACAAGAGCGCAGAGATGGCGAACGTGGACTTCCTGTCCAACACCCTGAACCCCCTGCTTCGGAACATCGAGAACGAGCTTCAGCGGAAGCTGTTCACGCAGTCGCAGTACGGCCGCCGGAAGATTCAGTTCGACCGTCGCGGCCTGTACGCCTGCGACCTGAACAGCCGCGTGAAGTACCAGGCGGCCACCATCGCCGCCGGTCTCTATACCGTCAACGAGTGGCGCATCGAAGAGAACAAGCCCATCGTCGAAGGCGGCGACAAGGTTCTCGTCTCCGCCAACCTGAAGGGAATAGACGACCTGGGCGCCGGCCCGGCGTCCGCTGAACCGAAAACCCAAGAAAACAATGAAGAAGAGTAAGACCGAAGAGATCCGCCGGGAGTTGCTGACCGCCTGCGCGGAGCTGCACGTCCGCGAAGCCGGCGAGGGAGAAGCCCCCAGCCGGACAATCGTCGGCCGTTCCATCCTCTTCAATGTTCCGTCCAGGCCCCTCTGGTCGGATGAGGAAGAGGAGGCTGTCGAAGTCATCGCTCCCGAAGCCATCACCCGGGAGATCCTGGATGCCTGCGACATCAAGATGACCATGTTTCACGACCGGCAGCTCATCCTCGCCCGCTCCAAGCAGGGCCAGGGCACGCTGACCTATGACGTGGACGAGAAGGGCGTCACCTTCGCCTTCGAGGCCCCGAACACCGTGGACGGTGACAAGGCTCTCGAGCTGGTGCGCCGCGGCGACCTCGCCGGCTGCTCGTTCATGTTCTCCACCCACTACTGGGATGAAGGATTCGTCTCCCGGTCCGTGGAGATCCGCGACGGAAAGTCCTACATCACCTACACGGTGCGCCAGGTCACCGGCATCTACGACTTCACCCTCGCCGCCGACCCCTTCTATGAAGGGACCGAGGTTGACACCCGCGAGATCCGCGAGGCTTCCAAGCCGGAGTCCGCGAAGGAAGACCCGAAGCCGGATACGGCCCAGATCAAAAAGCAGCTGCGCGAAATGCGCCGCGCTGCCAACGATAAAATTTTTGTTTAACCCTCAGTTTTTCCGCACATGAAGAAAAACACCATCAACGTTCGCGAGCTGGTGCAGAAGTACCAGGCGAACTGCGACCGCATCAACGAAATCGCTGATGCGTGCGAGACGGAGCAGCGTGAGCGTACCGAGGCCGAGAACAAGGAGTTCGACGCCCTCACCCGCGAGAATCAGCTGCTCGGCATGCGGATGCAGGCGGCCACGGCCGACTACCTCCGCGAGAACCCCAACGCCCAGGCTCAGATGGAGAAGCTCGTCCGTGAGAACCTCAAGTCCGGCCGCACCACGGAGATCACCCTCGTCCGCGAAGGTGAGTTCACCGGCATGATGGTCGCCGACGACATCAACGGCGGCATCGTCCCCCTGCGCGTCCAGGACTTCCTGGAGCCCCTCATCGAGGGCTTCATCCTGAAGCTCGTCGGCCTGCCGATGCCCACCGGCCTCTCCGGCGACTTCGTGTGGCCCATCTACGACATCGTCGAGGCGTCCATCGCCGGAGAGGGTGTCGCCCTGACCGACTCCAAGATCAACCTGTCCAAGCTCACGGCCACCCCGGAGCGTATCGGCATCGCGATCCCGGTCACGAACCAGGCCATCAACCAGTCCGCCGGCATCATCGAGACCCTCGTCAAGAAGGTCATGCCGGAGGCCGTCGCCCTGCTCCTGAACAAGATCGTCTTCGGTCTTGACAAGGTGAGCGGCGCCAGCCACCTGGTCGGTCCCTTCGCCCACATCGTGGCCAAGGGCGGCGGCTCCGCCACCACGGAGGACAACCGCTTCGCCGACATGATCAACATCCACGAGGTCCCGACCTTCACCGAGCTCAACGCGAAGATGAAGGCCAAGGTCCTGGAGTCCGGCATCGAGGGCAACCACCTCTGCTGGGTCATGACCAAGACCATGAAGGCCATCCTGGAGGGCTCCCCGATCAACCCGAGCGGCGTGTATGTGCCGATGATCCAGAACGACCGCCTGTGCGGCCTGCCGGTGTACACTTCCAACGTCATGCGCAAGGGCGTCGTGACCTACAAGAAGTCCACCTATTCCAACGGCAACACCACCTGGGCGAGCTGCGACGCCGTCACCACCCCGGACTACGAGGTCACCTGCGGTCCGAACGACGAGGCCACCATCCTCGCCGGCCTGAACTGCACGGCCTCCAACAAGGTCGTGAAGATCACCACCAACACCGAGTACATCGGTATCGGCGACTGGAGCTACCAGCCGATGGGCCTGTTCGGCAGCTTCCGCTTCATCGTGGATCCGTACAGCCAGGCCCGCAAGGATGCCATCGACTTCGTCCTGAACACGGACTACGCCACCAAGACCCTCCGCCCGGAGGCGTTCCTGCTGGCCGCCGCGAACACCGCGAATGCCTAAACCTCTCTGAGCGATGGAACCGAGTCTGACACTTCTGAAAAAGCAGGTCCGCGCTGATGACTTCAGCGAGGACGACGCCTACCTGCAGCACCTCCTGGATACCGCTAAGGAAGCCGTCGTGACGGCGACCAACCGGACCCTGGACGAGCTTCGTGAGATGGGCGCCGGCCACCTGCCCAAGATGCTTCTGCAGGCCTGTCTCATGCTCGCAGCGCATTGGTACAACCAGCGTGAGAGCGTGTCGTCGGTCGCGATGCACGAAGTGCCGGACTCGGTCCAGGCTCTGGTGAAACCCTTCAGGAAACTGGCATGATCGCTGGACGCCTCACCGAGTTCGTTGACCTTTACCAGCCCACGGCGACGACCAACACCTTCGGATCCGAGGATATCTCCTATTCGAAGGTGGCGACCGTACACGCCGAGGTCGTGTGGAAGGCCGGCCATCTCAGCCAGGAGGCGTCCGAGCTTTTCCCGGACGGGAGAGTCGAGATCATTATCTACGCCGCTCACAACGTAGCGGAGAAATGGCGGGTCGTGTATGCCGGCGTCACCTACACCGTGGGCGCCATCGAGCACAACCGGCGCAGGGGTCTGAAAAGGCTCATCTGCGACAAGGTGAATGACTGATGGCGAAGGCGCTGGAATATGACGACAGCCAGCTCCAGAAAATGTTCGCTGAGCTTGACGAGAAGGCGCAGGCCAAGGCCCTGAAGGGCGCATTCCGGGCAACGGCGAATCTGCTGAAGCGTTCGGCGATCCAGAACCTGCGGAGCTCCATCCGGTCCGACCGGGACCTGGAAAAGGGCGTCAGGGCGCTGGTGTTCAAGAAGAGGCTCGGCTTCCGCGTGACTGTGGGGACAGTCCTTCGAAAGAGCAAGGACAAGACCCACTACACCACGAAGAAGGGATTCCACCTGAACCGCCAGGGACTCGAGAAGCCTGTCCTGATCTGGGCTGAGGACGGAACGAAGGAGCGGCGCCTGAAGGGCTCGCGCGGGTCTCACAGGACCAAGCGGGGCTTCCGGAAGCGCTACCTGTTCAATGGAGCCTACCGCGGCCGGATGCGGGCCTACGAGTTCATCGTGAAGGCGAAGCAGCAGACCGGCCCGCAGATAACGCAGACGATGCAAGAGAATCTGAGAAAGTCAGTCGAAAAAACCGCGAAAAAGTATGGGTGCACAGTCTAACGCCACACCGACCCCTCCTCCCATGACGTCCCTGAGCGTGGGACTGCTTGTCTATAGCCTGCTGTCGAGCGATACGGCTATAGCGGCGAAGGCCACGCGCATCTATCCAGTCGTAGCGGAGCAGGACGCGAAGCTGCCGTACATCTGCTACCGACGCGCGGATTTCGACCGGAACTACGCGAAGGGGCCCGGCCAGGGCGCCGACGCCGTGTCTGTCGAGATTCTCTGCTATGCCTCCAACTACAAGGAGAGCATCGAGCTCGCTGAGCTGGTTCGCGGATGCCTGGACCACATGCAGGCCACCTACACCGATTCGGAAAACAACCGGAGCCTCGTGGCTCGTTCCATCGATATCGTCGGGGCTGAGGAAGGATGGGCGGATGACGCCTATGCCCAGAGCCTCGTGTTCACCGTCAGAGTAAACAACGTCTAAAAACTACTGAACCATGCCAGATCCTACACCTGTTGCCAAGAGCGGCTACGTGAACGGCGCTGACCTCCTGCTCTCCGTGGGCGGGAAGGCCATCGGCCACTGCACGACCCATACCTGCACCTACAACACCGAGACGAAGGAGCGCGCCGTCAAGCCGGCATCGTCCGTCGCCTACGGCGGCACCAGCCTCTGGAAAGAGAAGGGCGTCGTCGGCCTGAGCGTCTCCATCAATTTCGAAGGCCTGCGCCACTTCGGCGAAACCGAGGGCGGCTTCAAGGCCCTGCTGAACGCCTGGAAGAGCGGCGCCGCCGTCACCGTCACGGCGTACGAGCGCGACAGCTCGTCCAGCCCGTACCTGTCCGGCAGCTTCGTGATCACCTCCCTGGAGCAGAGCGCTCCGGCCCAGGACGATGCGACCTACTCCGGCACGCTGGAGAACAACGGCGCGGTGACCATCACCCCCACCAATCTCACCGGCGAAACCCTCAGCTAACCTGGTATGAGAAAGGCCATCAACATCCAGGTCGGCGACCGTACCTATCCTTTCCGGATGACCCTCGGGGCGATGCTTCGCTTCAAGAGGGCCACCGGGAAGGAAGTGGCGGATCTCGACGACAGCAACGTGGAGGAGGTCGCAACCCTGCTGCACGCCTGTCTCGCATCTACTTGCGCCGCTGACAAGATTCCCTTCGACCTGAGTTTCGAAGAGTTCTGCGACAACGTATCCGTCGAGGATCTCGAAGCGATGCAGGCCCTGTTGACCGAACCGGATGACGCGCCAGCCGAGTCCGGTGACGCCGGCGGGGATGAAAAAAAAAGTTAACGACCATCGAGGAGGCCCTGGGAATAGCCCTCGGAAGCCTCGGCCTCTCCTACGATGACTTCTGCGCCCTGGCCCCGGGTGAGTTCCGCCTGGTTCTCAAGTCCTGGACCGAGCGCGAGACCGAGCGGCTGCACGGAGAGTGGGAGCGGACGCGAGTCCTGGCAACCGTCTCTGTGCAGCCTCATTTGAAGAAGCCCATGGATCCCCGGAAGCTCATTCCGCTACCGTGGGACCGGAAGGTTCCGAAGGGGGCTCCGAGCACGGAGGCGCGCCGGCAGAGGATATTGAAACGAACGCAACTGTATTATGGTATCGACAATCAGCATAACCTACAAACTTCAGGGGGACGCCAAGACCCTGAAGGAACTGATGAATGACGCTGAAGGCCTGAAGAAGGCGTTCAATGGCGCAGCCGTGGAAGCCGGCCAGCTGAGCAAGAAGTCCAGCGGCCTGAAATCCTTCGCCGGAACGCTCGGGAAGTCATTCGGCGGCCTGGCTGCCGGCGTGCTGTCCGTCGGCGCCCTCATCAAGGGCCTGTCCAATGCCGTCAACACGATGAAGGAATTCGAAAAGGCGAATTCCGAGCTGGCATCCGTCCTCGGTAAATCCATCGGCGAGATCAACGGCCTGACCGAATCCGCGATGGAGCTCGGGAAGCGGACATCGTTCACGGCCGCAGAAGTCACGTCGCTCCAGACGGCCCTGGCCCGCCTCGGCTTCACGGAAGGACAGATCACGTCGATGCAGGAGCCGGTCCTGAAATTCGCGGCCGCTGTCGGCACGGACCTCGCCAGCGCGGCCGACTTCTCCGGCGCCGCGCTCAGGGCGTTCGGGATGAAGGCTTCCGAGGCGAAGCCCCTCCTGGATCTCATGGCGGCATCCTGTTCGAAGTCCGCCCTCTCGTTCTCGAAGCTGCAGACCTCCATCTCTATCGTGGCTCCGGTCGCGAACGCTTTCGGACTGGATGCCCAGGCGACGACGACCCTGCTCGGCGGCCTGGCGAATGCCGGCTTCGATGCGTCGAGCTCCGCGAACGCCCTGAAGTCGATCCTGCTCAATCTCGCGAACGCGAACGGAAAGCTCGCCACCGGTATCGGACACACGGCGCGCACGATGCCGGAGATCCTGGATGCCTTCGACGAGCTGACGGCACGCGGCATCAGCCTGTCCGAAGCCCTTGACATGACGGACAGGCGGTCCGTGACCGCCTTCGAGACCTTCTTGAAGGGGACCGGCGACCTTCGTGAGCTGTACGCCGCCCTGGGCGACGTGAACGGAGCCCTGGACCAGATGTATGGCACGATGACGGACAACCTGGACGGCGCCATCAACCGCGTGAGCTCCGCCTGGCAGAATCTCGTCCTTCAGTTCAGGAGCAGTACGGGATTCCTGAAGAAGACCTTCGACCAGCTCGCCCGCGGCCTGAATGTCGTCGCCGACATGGTGGGCGGAATGAGCTGGCGCGACGCGCGGACCTCCATGAAGGCGGACGCCGTCATCGATTCCGGAATGCTCAAGATGCTCGAAGACTACGACCGCGCCATCGCGAACATCAACGCGAAGGAGAAGAAGAGCAGGAAGGACAAGCAGGCGCTTCATGTACTCGAAGCCGCCCGGATGAAGATCTGGAAGGAGCAGATGAAGGCCGATATCGATGCCATCGGTGAAGAGGACGATGCGCTCGGCGGCCTGGCATCCGCGAACAATGCGGCCGGCAACGCCGCAAGTAACGCCGCCGGGAATCAGAAGGGCCTCACGGAAGCCGTCCAGTCCTACAACGAATCCGTCAAGCGCGCCATCCAGCTGAATCAGGAGCTCGGCTACAAGCAGACGGACGAGGAGGCGCAGCTGGAAGCGATGCGCTCCGGCCTCACCAGCCTCATCAACAAGTACGGGACGGAGAGTCAGGTCGTCCAGCAGCTCATCGCCGACTATAAGGCCCTGCTGACCGCCCGCCGTGGCGCTGGCGCTTCGGCCATCGACCTATCCGGCATCGCGTCCGTCTCCGGTCCCGGTGCGTCCATCCAAGGGAAGACCGCCAAGAAGAAGGGAATGATTCCCGGACTTGTCGGCACGGATCTCAAGAAGTTCAATAAGGAAGCCGGGAAGGCCATGTCGCAGACCGAGGCTCTGCAGACTACGGTCGGCGCCCTGGCCGGCGTCTTCCGCGACCTGGCCGGCGCCGTGGGCGAGTCTGCGGCCGCCTGGCTGGAATGGGGTTCCAATCTCCTGTCGGCCATCGCTCAGGCGCTCCCTCAGCTGACCGCTCTCTTCGTAAAGCAGAATGCCGCCGCTACGGCGAACACGGCAGCCGCTGCATCCGGCGGCGCATCCGCTGTGGCGTCCATCCCTTATGTCGGCCCGGTCCTCGCCGTGGCCGCCGTGGCCTCCATCCTGGCAGCCCTCGCGTCCCTTCCGAAATTCGCGAAGGGTGGTGTCGTCTCCGGTCCTACCTTCGGCCTCATGGGCGAATACGCCGGCGCTACGAACAATCCGGAAGTCATCGCGCCGCTGAACACCCTTCGCCAGTACATCCAGCCCGCGGCCGTCGGCGGCGAGGTGGACTTCCGGATCCGTGCGCGAGACCTGTACGGCACACTGAAGAAGAACCGCCGACGGTCCTCCCGGTCGTAGGTACCCGAAGACCCTTTTCCCCGGTTATAGTAGAAGCTCTTTACGATGGCCAAGCGACTACGATATTCCGGGGAATTTTTGTCCCTGTCTGGTGACGTCTGGAGGTGTGAGATCCTCCAGGAGGCCGTATCTGCATATCCTTCGGTCGGCGAGCTCGTCTTCCCGGCCGATGAGCCGCTTTCCATCGAATGGGACGCGCGCGCTCCGGAGGAGCCCGTCTGCGGATCCATGGCGACGCTCACCATCGAATCTCCCGGCGACCGCACCTACGCGGACCTGTACACCGAGATTCCCGGGGCCATCCGGCTGGATGTCTACCGGAACAACGCCCTGTACTGGAGCGGCTGCCTGGACACCGAGACTTACAGCGAACCCTACGACCGCGGCTCCCACTACGACGTGGAGCTGACCTTCTACGACTTCGGCATGCTCGGCCGGATTCCCTACGACCTCACGGGGAAGAAGACGCTGCGCGAAGTCCTGGAGGGCGCCCTCGCCGCCGCCGGAATCAACTACGGCTCCATCAACGAGAGCTACACGTCCACGAAGTTCACGGACGACACGTCGGTGACCCTCGCGGCGCTCTCCATCTCTTCGGATAACTTCATCGACGAGGACGATGTGGCCTTCGACTGGGAGAAGGTCCTGGGCGGCATTCTCCAGCCGCTCGCCCTGAAGGTCATCCAGAAGGCTGGCATCATCTGGGTGTACGACATCAACGGTCTGTACGGGCAGAAATCCTCGACCGTCCTCGTGGAATGGGACGGCGTGGGTCAGCGGATGGACGCCGGGCAGGTGTTCAACAATCTCCGCGTCACCTTCTCCCCGTATTCCTCCGCGAAGCTGGGGAAGGAATTCGAGTACGGCGACACCTTCGGGCCGGAATACACGAACCTGGGCTCGAGCGAGATGGTCCCGGACCGCTACTCCTACTATCCGAACTACTCCGACGCGAAGCGCCCGAACGGATCCTGGGACTACAACCTCATCGACTTCACGATCTTCCGCTCCTCTGACGCAACCAAGTGCAAGGGCCTCGCCGCCATCGGCGGCAACAACCGCTTCTTCAAGACCTACCCGATGCTCGGCGGCGCAGAGGCGGAAGGCGTGGCTGTCGGTTTCTACACGGGGGGCCACGGCTCCCTGACGACCGGCTGGCCGGTCCTGAAGGGCGTCCAGCCCGGCGCCCATCCGCAGAACGTGGCGCTCAGGACCGAGCGGATCTACCTGCCGCCCATGAGCTCGGACGACCAGAAGAACAACTTCGTCCGAATCGTCATGGAGGCGCTCGCCGACGTCCGGTACAATCCGTTCGAGGATGCGCCGAAGGACGAGGAGGGCAACGACAACGACATCTTCGACTCCTTCAAGAGCTTCGGCTCCCAGGCCTTCGTGCCGGTCGATATCGTCCTGTACAACGCGAACGGGACGGCCATTTATCACTACGAGAACAAGTACATCACGGCGAACGGACATCCGGGCGACTCCATCGCGAACTGTTCCGCCACCAAGCATGCCAACAGCACCACGCGGGACGGATGGAAGAGCGGGAACGCCAGCTTCGGCGACGCCTGGCTGGCCTACTACGACGGCGAGCTCGACCTCGTGACGGGGCAGGGCGTCGGCGGATGGAAGGCGAACCGGCAGAATTTCGGCAAGCCCTGGAGCGAGGGCCGGCAGGAGTCCAAGCGCAAGCTGTACTACTACGACATCAACGGGAACAAGCAGGACTGGTGGTTCTTCGAGAGCTTCAAGAAGGCCCCCGACGGCCAGTTCATCCCGTACCCGCCCGTCGAGGGCTACCTGGAAATCCGCGTCTACAACGGCATTTACATCTTCGACGACCTGGACCACTTCGACCAGACCCTCGCGGGCGAGTTCTACAACATGGGCCTGTACCAGAAAATGCGCTGGCTCCTGTACAAGGCTCCGGAGGTCTCCGTCGTGCGCCGCACACTCACCTTCGACGATGCGGAGCTGGACGATATCGAATACTCCGGTGTGTGCAATCCCAATGCGAAGGAGGACCTGGACCTCGAGACTATCTGCGGAACGTCCGGGTCCGTATGCCCGACCGCAAAGGGAATCCTGATGCGGACCTCGAACGGGGCGCAGCTGCAGCAGCTGAAGCGCGCCGGTCGCACCGAGACGGCCGAGCAGCTGCTTATCGGCACGCTGTTCTCGCAGTACGCCGCGCGGAAGACCGTCCTGTCCGGCGAGGTGCAGATGGACCCCGGCGGGCTTACCCTGTACAGGGAGGCCGCCCAGGGGGACGGTGTGAAGCTGCTGATGACCTCGGAAGTGCAGCATGTCAGGGAGGAGATGTCCGAGGCGGAGCTCCTCGAAGTCAGACCCGATGAATATACGGCTGAGTAATGGGAACCTATACCAAATCGAGCATCAACCGGGCGCCGCGCCCGCGCTCCGAGCGTCTCAGGGAGTCCGGCGCGACCATCGTGTCCACGTCGACCTCGCCCATGAGCGGCGCGGGTTACATCCCCTCCGGAAGCAACCACACGCACGCGAATCTCGACGCGCTGAACATGATCACCGTGGACGACGGCTACATCTACCTCACCGACACGTACACCGACGAGACCACCCAGGAGCAGGTGACCGAGACCGTCAAGGTCAAGGCCGGCTACGCTGACAAGGCCGCGGCGAACGCCGACGGCTACACCCTGGACTGGTTCATCCCGGTCACGGTGAACGGCGTCCTCACCCTGAAGCTCAACCCCGTCTACGCCGGTCTCTGGGCGGAGGGCTGGATCACCGCTGGCGGTATCGGCACGGGAGGTGGCGGGGGCGGTGGCGCCTCGTACCTGTGGGAGCTCGACGACGTCTCCCTCGGGACGCTCGGCAGCGGAAACCTCCTCGCCTGGAACGGCACGGCCTGGACGAACATCGACCAGTCCACCATCACGCCGGACCTCACCGGCTACGCCACGCAGAGCTGGGTGACCGGCCAGGGCTACATCACGAACGAGAGCGACCCCGTCTTCTCCGCGTCGGCCGCGGCCGGGATCACGGCCAGCGACATCACCGCCTGGAACAACAAGACCTCCAACACCGGCACGGTGACCTCCGTCACCCTGACCTCCGGCACCGGCATCACGGTCTCGAACTCCGGCACGGCCATCACGACCTCCGGCTCCCGGACCATTTCCATCTCGTCCGCCTACCAGGTCTACATCGAGCACGGCGAGAACGCCTACGGCTGGGGCGACCATGCGAACGCCGGCTACCTGACCGCCGTCCCCAAGGCGACGGACAGCGTCATCGGTGGCTTCCAGACCGGCTACTCCGAGAGCGGGAAGAACTACGCCGTCAAGATGTCCGGCAACAAGGCCTACGTCAACGTCCCCTGGACGGACACCATCTACACGCACCCGACCAATGGCGCCAACACGACCATCTCCGCCGCCAACGGGAAGGTCCTCTCCTCCATCACTGTGGACACGATGGGCCACGTCACGGCCGTCGCCGCGAAGACCCTGGCGGCCGCCGACATCCCGGCACTGGACTACCTGCCGCTCACCGGGGGCGAGCTGACCGGCGACCTGTGGCTGCACACCCGGGGCCTCAACTATGGCAGCAAGCTCTGGTTCGGCGACAAGGGTAGCGGGGATGGCTATGTGTACCTGTACGAGGACGAGGACGATCACCTGCGAATCCATGCGGCCGACGGCATCAGGCTGTCCACAGGAGACGGCTACGGAATCCTCATGGACAACAACGTCACCCTGAACAGCGCGAAGTCCTTCACCCTGGGCAACGGCGTCCTCACCTGGGACTCCAGCGTGAACGCCTGGAAGCTCTCCGGAAACCTCTACGCCACCGGCTTCATCACCTCCGGCGCAGCCAACCCTAACAGCTAAGCCATGGCACACGCAAACGGTAAGATATACAGGGACGCCTCGACCAACCCTCCCTACGGCATCGACGCCCGCGGGGACGTGGCCGTCGTCGTCCAGCGAAGCACGGGAGACTGGGGCCAGCTGTGCGGCGACGTGGACAAGAACGGCGCGGACGTGAACAAGGTGAACATCCACTCCGTCCACAAGCCGGTCCGCTCCGATCTGCAGGGCGGGACGGAGCAGGAGGTCAAGGTGCCGGCGAAGTACGGCTTTGCCATCGACACCAAGGCGGCGGGCTCCGGCACGCTGTCCTTCATCCAGCAGCTGCGGAGCCAGGGCGCGAGCTACGCCCACTGGCGCTGGAACAAGCCCCGGGGAGAGGGCCGCAGCCCGAAGGAGCACTACCGCATCGACGACTTCGACGGCTACCGTCACGGCCAGCTTCCGTACAGGACGCCGGCCTTCCTGACCCGTCTCTCCGCCAGCCAGATCTCCATCAACGGGGGCCAGCCGCTTTCCGTGGAGATCGCCCGGAGATCCACGAAGACCGAGACCCTGACTTCCACGTCCTTCGTGCTCAATGACGCCTATGATGTCACGGTCCTTGTCACCATCGAGGATCCGAATCCCGAGAGCGCCGCGTCGTATATGAACTGGGATGTCGACGGCGACTTCCAGATCAGCCTCATCGACTCCAACGGTCGGGTCGTAGACTCGGACTACCAGACCGGCTTCGGCATCCAGACCGGCAACCTTCCGCAGGCCATCTCCCTGCATTTCGAGGGATGGCATTCCCTGGAGGGATACCAGGGCCCGTTCCGTATCCAGTACCGGCTGCACATGGCCAATGATACCTACTACAACGATGGATCCAACGATGTCTACATTCCGGTCACACTGAAGATAGACACCGTATATGCCGCGACGCTCACGATGTCGAAGACCGGCCAGGACGGCGTGGTCGTGCGTCCCGGCGGCATTGAGGCCGAATGGAGGGAGAACGGCTACCGCGCCCGGGAGACCGTCTTCGGCGCGAACGCCTCCTGGCCCATCGCCGTGGTGGAGGTGTACAACGGCAGCACCACGCAGCGGAAGATCTGCCTGGTGCCGAACTCCGGCTTCATCTCCTTTCAGCGCATAGGCATCACCATACAGCCTCGGCAGGCCACCAACGCGAAGGACATCATCGTCTACCTGCTCTATGGAAACTACAACCAGATCTTCCCCGACATGCAGCGCCAGGTGGACTACGGCGACCTCTCGCTGGCCGACTCCTACGTCCTGACCTGCGCCCCGAATTGCTACAACGAGCTGGGCATCCTTCCGGACGATCCGGAGCCGTTCATGTTCTACCAGGAGGACTGCCAGGGCGCCCGCTTCGACTACCGGGGCGGAACGTATCAGGCGAACCTGGAGCCGCAGGCGAACGGCTTCACGGAGAACGATCTGCTGCTGGACCGCCTGCGCCTGGCGTGGGACTTCAGCGCGGACAACGTGCCGGTCGCGACGGACATCGTCTTCCACCTGGACATCTACAACGAAGACGAAGAGCTCCTGCAGAGCGACGTGCAGACCGTGGCCGTGCCGGCTACTTCGCACTGGTACGGCTCCATCCTCTTCGACATCAACCTCGTGACCGAGTCGCTCGCCCCCTTCGAGATGTGCGCCCGAATGTGGGCGGACGTCGGCGGCGACATTTACTATGTCAACTTCTACCCGCAGGCCGTCGCCGTGACTCCCCCGGCGCTCTATCCGCTCGGCTGGCAGGATTAACCCCTAACAATGTCAACTATATGCAGCAGAAAAACACCTTAACCAACAAAGACCGGCTCCTCCTCGGCCTGAGAGTCATCCTCATGCTCATCTGGGCGGTCGCGACCTTCTGGACGTTCTCCACGGCCATGACCCACGGCGCGGGCGTCGACAAGGTCGTCGCGGGCATCCTGCTCGCCTTCAACGCCTACGCGCTCTTCCGCGTCGGCAAGCGCATCTGGGACGAAACGTAGAAGGCCATGAAGAAGATAGACATCCAGAACGCGGTGAACGCCTTCGGGCGGATCCCCGTGAACAAGGTCAAGAACGACCAAGTCCGGAACACCCTCATCTACGACTACCGGAAGCTCCGGAAGGCCTCCCGGGAGATCGAGCAGGAGCGCCTGGACCTCGTGGAGAAGTTCCGCGAGGACTTCGCCGACGAGATGCTCGACGTCCAGGTCCTCCGGGAATCCGGCAGGCCCGTCGTCGACCATGACGAGTTCCTGAGGGCCGAGGCCTCCATGAACCGGCTCATCCAGAAAATGTTCCAGGAGGAGATCGCCGAAGACCTCGAGCTCGTGAAGGTCTCCATGGACGACTTCGCGAAAGCCGTCAAGGACGGAGAATACACCTTCGAGGATATCGCAGCCCTGGACGGGGTGATCCTCGAATAAAACCATACACGCTATGCCCCAAGTAACCCTCGAAAACGGACGGCTGCATTCGGATATCCGGATGCACGTCGCATTGAAGGACAATAACGTGGCCATCGACTGGTCCACCCTGTCCGAGATCCGCGCATATCTCTACAGCGTGGAGCAGAAGCAGATTGCTGGACCGTGCACCGTCACGCCGAATGGAACGGACCTGGTGTGCGACTACAGCGCTGACGCCCCGCAATACGAAGGCCTGCAGCGAATCATTGTGCGCTGCGTCTATGAAGGCCGCACGAAGACCTATGACGCCGCCGCCCTGAACCTCGTCGCTTCCACGGACGACCTCGCCGGTGACCCCGTTGTCATCGACGACCCGGAAGTGGACATGGAGATCGTCGTTACAGACGTCGAGTCGTCCATCCTCGACGGCGCCATCCAGGCAGCCCTGGACGCCGCCGAGCTCGCCACCGCGAAGGCGGAACTGGCCGCTGCGAAGGCTGCCCTCGCTGCAGCTGCTGCGGACGCCGCCAATGCGGCCGCCCTGCTCGCCGATGCGAAGGCTGCCCTGGCTGCCGCGAAGGCGGAGCTCGCCGATGACGCCGCGACGAACGCGAACACAAAGGCCGCTCTGGCCAATTCCAAGGCCGCTCTCGCCGCCGAGAAGGCGCAGGCCGCACAGGATGCGGCGGACCTCGCACAGCAGAAAGCAGCCCTGGCTGTTGAGGCTGCCGAGCTCGCCACGCAGAAAGCAGCCCTGGCCGCCTCTGCCGCCTCTGCCGCAAACAATGCCGCAGATGCCGCTTCTACGGCTGCCGACAATGCCAACACGAAGGCCACCCTCGCTAACACGAAGGCTGGATACGCCCAGGATCAGGGAGACTATGCTAAGGCTCAGGGAGACTATGCTAAGGGACAGATCGACGGTGCAAAGGGCACTTTCGAATCCCTGGACGAGCGCCTGACGCACAACGAGCAGATCTCCATGTACCTGGAGGAGACGACCGACCCGACGAACGAGCATTACCGCGACGAATACCTGCGCGTCCTGGCCGTCCTGTATCAGGCCATCACGGATGCGAAGGCCGCCATCGCCCAGACCGAGGCCGCCACGTTCGATGCGAATTCCGCTGCCGGCGCCGCGACCGCTGCCGTGATGCAGGCCCTGCAGGCCGCCGGTATGGCGGAAGAGATGGCGAACCTCGCCCAGGCGGCAGCAGCTGCCGCGACGGCCGCCATGAATGCCGCCAAGGGAAACTACGGCTCTCTGAACGAGCGCCTCGTCGCCATCGAGGCCGGAAAGCAGGACGTCATCGAAGACCTGTCCGAAATCCGTTCCGGCGCCGCCGCCGGCGGGACCGCATATCAGAAGCCGGCCGACGGTATCCCGGGGACGGATCTGGACGAAACCGCCCGGGGCTCCCTCTCGAAGGCGGAGTCTGCCGTCCAGCCTGGCGACCTGAATCCGGTTGCCTCTTCCGGCAACTATCAGGACCTCTCCAATAAGCCCGCCAACCTGTCCGAATTCACGAACAACGTCGCCGTCGTCTTCGTGGAGAGCGAGGATCCGCTCAGCATCTACCGATAATTCCATACCAACTTTATGAAAGTCAAATTCACCAAACTCGCAGCGCTATGAGCAACAAACAGGGAAACATCAAGGACTATGACGGTAACTACGTCTCGCCGACTACCGTCACGCACCTCGTATATGACGCCGCGAAGAACCAGGCTCTCTCGCAGACCCTGGCAGACACCCCGGACCGGACCGCCCTGGGCTTTCCGGTTTTCTCCACGGTGACCGCCTATTCCGCCGGCGACATCGTCTTCTACAACAACGGACTCTGGAAGTTCACCGCCGACCACGATGCCGGTGCATGGAACGGCGCCCAGGTTGAGGCCTACAGCGTCAAGGACTTCGTGGACGACTCCGTTCCCGAAGACGCCCAGCTGGCCGAGAACATCAAGAGCTGGGCTAAGCGTGACGCTCTGAATGTCGGCGACGACTGGACGGATGCCATCCGGACCACGGCCGGCGACCAGAGCGTCGATTCCGCGAAGGGCGCCCGGATCCTGAGTATCGTCGCCCAGACCGATTTCGCCGCGTCGGCATTCAAGACCACCGGCTTCAACCTGCTTCATGATGCCGTGGGGGTCGGTGATGGATTCTATTTCCCCGTCCCCGCCCTGGCCTTCGGTGTCTTCGGTACGGCCGCTCAGCCGAACGGCGTCCTGTTCACGAGCAACGCCAATCAGAAGCTCACCCCGACGGTCCGCTTCAAAGCCCTGTCCGCCGGCGTTCCTTCTTCCGTCAATGACGGCAGCGCCTGCGCCTACACGGATTCGAACGGCTACCGCTTCTTCACCTGCACGGAGCCCGGCTACATGATCGTGAGCGGAATCGCCCTCGCGAACACCTGCGCGCATATCGCCTGGAGCCGCCGCTACGACGAATTCATCTCGCCGACCGAGGCTTCGGACGCCGGCAGCTCCATCTCCCTGTCCACCATCCTTGCCGCCGTCCATAGCGACGTGTCGAAGCTGCTGACCGTCGGCCGTGGCGCCGGTCTCGTTTCCGACCGTATCGACTTCGACGGGACGAAGGCCGTCTGGACGCGCAAGGTGGCTCGGGTGCAGCCTACCTGGACGCGGAGCGAGCTGGATGCAGAAACCGGCCTGTACACCTACACCGCCGCCATCTCCGCGATGGCTTCCGGAGGCCTCGCCGAATTCGAGGGTGCGAACAAGCCCGCCATCTCCGTGGAGGGCACCACGCTGACCTACTACAGCGCGAGTTCCACGGCAGAGACAGCCTACGTCAAGTACGAGTTGGCCACCCAGGCCACCGGCAACGTCTCCCTGAGCAACCAGCTGACCATCGAGGACTGGGGCCTGGAGATCCTCGTCGGCGCCTCCGGTTCCGCGATCGTCACCACCCAGTACGCTCAGAGTTATCCGGACGCGCTGGCCCAGTTGCTCTCCGAAATCGACCGGAAGATATCCCTCGTCATCAGCGAGGCCATCGCCGCCATGAACGAACGGTTCTCAATCGTGGAGGCCGCGCTCCGCGATCCTCGCCAGCGTATCAGCCTGTCCGTGGAGAATCTCGACGCCGCGAACATCTCTCGCTTCGGCGTTCCCCTTTGCCTGGAGAGCTCCGTCGCCGGCGCTCCTTCTGCCGCTAATGTCCCTGACAACTGGGACCAGAAGACGATGGGGGTCTGGGCTGGCTATCCTCTCTTCGTCGGTCAGATCTATTCCGACAAGTCGAGCGGTAAGATTTACATGGCCTACCGCGTCAACGCCTTGACGGGCGACTGGAAACTGCTGAACTAAAAACATCAGAAGCTATGATCAAGAAATTTACCAACGAAGCCGCTTACGCGGCAGCCGGTAAGCCGGTAACCGAGAGCCGGGTGGCGCAGATCGCCGACTCCAACGAGGTAAAGATAGATGGCGTGAACGTCCTCGTGCCGGTTCCCGGAGACGGCGACGCCGTCTTTATCGACGAGAGCGGCAAGGATCGCTTCGTCCGTTTCGATACGATCAACAAGGCCCTCCTGCCGGCAGGCTGGACGCACGTCGGCTATGCGTTCGCGCAGCGCGGAAAGACCTACAAGGTCCTGGACAAGAATTTCCCGTCCGCCGGCTTCCAGTGGGTCGGCGGCTGGCAGCACGCTATCACGGCAATCTCCGCCACGACTATCAAGTTCTGGCTGAAGATGAAGGGCGACTATGCGACCTTCGTCCCTATCGAGGTGACCCTCACGTCTGCCGAGATCAATGCGACCACGGCCGCCGAAATCGACGCGGCCATCGACGCGGCCGGAAATGCCGGCAACGTAGGCTACGCCAATCACGGCTGGTGGGCTTTCCTGGACGGCGACCGCATCATCGTACAGTGCGACTTCAACGGAGACTATCGTCAGAACGCCACCTCTGACGGCACCCACGCCCTGGTGGGCTGCACGATGCAGCACATCACCTATCGCGACATGCCGTCCAACTCCTATGTCATGAGGAGCACCCTGACCTCCACGACATCCGCCTACATGAACATCGAGAAGGGGTACGCCTACGCATCGGTCTCCGGTTCGACGCCCAACGCGAACGTCCCCATCGGTTCCGCTTCGACCGTGAACAAGAACTCCTTCGACAATTCTGAGTACTGCGCCGATCTCCGCGCCTTTTATGGAGACTATCGCACCTATTTCCTGGCGCAGATGGTCAAGTATCCGCATCCGGACTACGGCGCCTTCGCGATGATCGACGCGGATGAGATGACCCGCCGCTACGCGAACCTGACATTTACGAAGAAGGACGGCGAGACGACCGGCTTCCTTTTCCCGGCCCTTCATACGGCGGTCTCCGTCGGCTATGGCACGGGGAAGTACGCTCAGGGCAGATGGCACCTCTCCGACATCACGGACGGAGTCGAGTATATGCACGACGAGACGATGGCGAAGATCCAGGAGGCGCAGAGGAGGATGAACACAACCCTCCTCACCCATACCGTCACCCGCTGGTTCGCCCGTCGGTACAACGTCACCAACGCTTGGTTTTTCACCTCGACGCGCGGCACCCTCAGCTCCAACGGCGTCAACCACGCTTATCGCTGTCAGGCGGTCACGCTTTGCCGACTGGATTAAACTTAATCTTCGCCGGGGCCGCTCCGTCGGTCCCCGGCATACCCCCGTAACGTCACGATGGCAAGAGGAAACAAGGCGCAACGGGACCCCTTCGTGGATATCCCGGCAGAGGCGAAGGAAATGCTCCGCCATATCCATCCGGCCGTACAGCACATGCCGAAGGCTGAACGGATGGACGGCGCGGGCGCCGAGCTCAAGCGCGCCGCCTATGCCATCATCAGGGAATACTATATGGCCTACTATGCCCCGAGCCGCAAGGTGAAGGGGGAGCATATCCTGCAGATGGTCGGCTGGTACGGTCATCTGCAGGCGGCCTTGGAGATCGCTTGCCGGCAAGGGGTCCTGATGGACCGCTTCCGGCTTCCGATCGCCGAAAGGATGGAGAGGATCGAGGAAGGTATACTCAAGTGGAACAGCTCGATGTCGGCCCAGCGTCAGGAATCGGCCAATGCTCCGGAGGAAGATGTCTCCGGCGCGGCCGGTCAGCGACTATGGGTAAAAGGGGACGGGGTGTCATTTACACCAGCATCAGACTCGTCCTAAACACCGTCAACCGCTGGTTCGCCCGTCGGTACAACGTCAACAACGCTTGGAATTTCAACTCGACGAACGGCAACCTCAACAACAACAACGTCAACAACGCTAATCGCTGTCAGGCGGTCACGAATTTACCGAGAAAGTCTTTATACGCTGCGACAAGATGGATAGAAGGACGCGCTTCGCACATCTCACGGATGTCTACTTCGACACCCGCAGGAACAAGCGCTACGGCCGGGATTCGATGGTCTACGAGATGTCGTGGACCGCGAACCTGGTGCGCGACTTCCGCGACCGTGAGGACCGAACGCTCCGAATCCTTCACAACTATGCCTTCCTCGTCTCCGTCCCAAAATGGAGGGAGATCATGGCGACCGAATTCAAGGGGCGCCTGGCGGATCACGAGATCTGCGAGGTTGTCATACCGGCAGCGAACGCAGTCTTGTCTCCGTATTCCTACAACAATAGGAAAGGGATGGGTGCCCAGGCGGCGATCAATCGGCTTATCGAGAACATTCTCATCGCCAGCGACAGGTACACGTCGCCAGCCAGAATCATCAAGCTCGACCTGAAGGGGTATTTCCCTTCGGCACGGTGGGACTACGCCGAGGAGTGCCTTAGCCGCGTGATAGACATCTCCGGCTACGAGGATAAGGATTACCTGAAATGGCTCACGATGGTCGCGGTCCACTGCAACCCTGCGGCTCACTGTGAGCTCCGAACCCCGCGCTACCTATGGAAGGAGCACATCGCTCCGGACAAATCCCTCCTGGCTAAGCCGGAAGGCGAGGGTGCGGCCATTGGTCGCCTCATCTGGCAGACCGCGATGGGCCTGTATGTGAATGACGAGATTCGGTGGCTCACGGAGGAGTGCGGCATCCTTACGGTCTGCTTTGTGGACGACATCGTGATGGCTGTACCTGAGCATCTTCACGGCTACGCCCTGGGCCTCATTCCTGAGCTCCGCCGCCGGCTGGCCGAGAAGGGCGTCCGCCTCAATGAGAAGAAGTTCTACGACCAGCCTTTCGGTCATGGCGTGGAATTCCTCGGTTCGCATGTCAAGCCGTTCAGGATTCATCTGAACGACAGCTCATACGGACGCGCCCTCTCCAGGGTGCACGAGCTGAACCGCGTAGTCGCGAAGGAGGAGCATCTGGACGACTTCGTCGCCTCTATCAACAGCTACACCGGACTAATGAAGAACCGGAACGAATACCGCCGCATCGGGGAGCTTCGTGAGAAGGTGGACCCGTCCTGGTGGGAATTTGTCGAATGGGACGACCGTAGGCAGTGCGTGCGCTGCCGCCCCGGCTTCACCCGCAACGAACGCTTAAACCGAAAATATCATTTGAACCTTAAAAGAAAACCGCTATGAACGAAGAGACAAGAGAACAGCAGAACGAACTGGAAACTCAGCGCCTGAACATCGAGGCGCGGATGGCATCCGTCCTTCCGTCCGTCATCGACTATGTGACCGGCCTGTCCGGTTTCAAGAACAAGTATCCCGCCGCAGCTGCCGAATACGCCGCAGCGAAAGAGGAGGAAGCTGATGTTGAGGTCGGCCTCTCCGAGTGGAAGTTTCGCATCGGGGAGTGGGTGAACGCCGGCGACGAGCTCCTCTGCGACGGGAGGATCTACGAGGTTCTCCAGGGTCACTACCTCCAGGAGGACTGGAAGCCCGGCGAGGTGCCTGCCCTCTACCGACTCAAGAGCGACCCCGGAGAGGAGTGGCCGGAATGGATCCAGCCGACCGGCGCGCATGACACCTACGCCAAGGGTGCAAAGGTGACCTACAAGGGCCAGCACTATGTCTCCCTCATCGACAACAACTCCTGGAGCCCCGAGGCCTATCCTGCGGGCTGGGAGCTCCAGCCTTAATTCCCTTACGCTATGGAGACGAATATCTGGGTGACTGTCATCACGGGAGCATTCAGTCTTCTCGCCGGCGGAGGCCTTTGGGGCTGGATCAAGTCGAGGGAGGAGAAGCGGAAGACCCCGTATGACATGTTCATGGAGCTCCTGAGGGAGCAGAAGAAATTCTACGAGGCGCGGAACGCCGACTACGAGCGCGAGAAGCTCGACTCGGCCGAGAAATCCTCCGTCATCATGCAGAGCCACTTCTGCAAGCATAAGTACAAGGACGAGAACATCGTCTGCCCTGTGGACGTGGCCAATGACAAGCGGCTGAAGAAGCGCTGCGAGCGCTGCGGCCTGAACGAGAACGAGGAGGCTGCTGCGGAATGAGGATCCTCATCGACAACGGTCACGGAATCGAGACGCCCGGGAAGCGTTCCCCGGACGGAATCTTCAGGGAGTATGCCTGGGCCCGTGAGGTGTCGCGGATGATCTGCGACATCTTGCAGGCCGAAGGCTACGACGCGCAGCTGCTGGTTCCGGAGGTTGAGGACATCTCCCTGGACGAGCGCTGCCGCCGGGCGAACCGGTTCCCGAAGACGGACACCATCCTCGTGTCCATCCACAACAACGCCGCCGGTAAGGGTGACAGGTGGATGGGCGCCCGGGGGTGGTCCATCTTCACGACGAAGGGAATCACCCAGGCGGACAAGCTGGCCGACCGGATCTGGCGCCGCGCGAAGGAGACCTTCGCCTGGCCGCTGACCGTCCGGTCGTACTCGACGGCTGTGATGGGACACGACTACGAAGAGAACTTCTACATCCTCATGCACAGCTGGTGTCCCGCCGTCATCATCGAGAACTTCTTCCAGGACAACCGCGAGGATGTCGCCTACCTGATGTCGGACGAGGGGAAGGCCGCCTGCGCCGAGGTGGCCGTCCTCGGAATCAAGGACTACCTGAACAATGACCGCTAAGACCTGGCTCCAGCTCGCCGCCGTCCTGGCCGCTTTCCTCCTGTCGCTCGCCGTGTCCTTCTGGGCGGGGCGGACCGTCGGCAGGAGGGAGGCGCCGTCCGGGAAGCCGGACACCGTCAGGATCGAGAGGTGGCTGCCGGCGCCTATACCTGAGCCGGACTCGACGCAGCTCAGGCCGAAGGTGGTCTATCTCCCCAGGGCGGTCCACGACACGACCTTCGTCCACGACACGACCGCAGTCCATGATTCCGTCCTCGTGGAGGTCCCCATCACGGAGAAGCGCTACGAGGCGGACAGCTACCGCGCCACGGTCAGGGGATTCCAGCCGGAGCTCGTGGATATCTGGGTGAAGGAGACCTCGACCACAATCCGCGTCCCTTATCGGAAGCACTGGAATTTCACCGTCGGCCCGCAGGTCGGAATCGGCTATACCCCCGCGGGGGTGCAGCCATACGCCGGGGCCGGCATCACATTCGGATATTCGTTCTAAGACCCACATCCCCGCCGAGGGGTTGTAATCAGTGTTAAGTTTCTCCGCCGGGCTGCGTCGTGATGACGCGGACCCGGCACCGTTTTTACTCGGTTTCTACTCGCATTACTCGAGTAAGGGACATCTTGCGGACATCCGCAAAATGTCAAGAAAATTGCATTATTTGGAAATTAATTGGCGAATTGTGCAATTTCTTTGCATAATTCGGAAATTTAACCGGCATTTCCGGAAAGCTGCTTCTTCAGCTCGTCGAAGCTCCGGGCGAACATATCCTCGACGGTCTGCTTCCTCTTCCCGTAGAGGACATAGTCGATGACCTGCCGGTTCGCCCTGTCGATACGGGAGATGTCGAAGTCGATGTAGATGTCGGTGACGGTCTTCCCGACGCCGTGACCGGCGGCCGCGACGATCGTCTCCTTCGGTATCTCGAGCTCCGTCGCTATCGTCATCCAGGAGTGGCGGGTCCAGTACATCGAAATCCTCGGGAGGCCCAGCTTCGCGGCCACGTCCTTCAGGACGTTGTTCACCCGGGAGGTCCAGTGGCAGGTCTTCGCGTAGGTGTCCAGGGGGTTGAGGAGATATCTCTTGCCGGCCATCCGCTCGAAGATCGCCTGGCATTCCGGCTCCATCTTAATGGTGTACGGCTTGTGCGTCTTCGCCCTCCAGAACTCCAGGCGGCCGTCCACGATGTCGGTGGCGTGGAGGAGGTCCTCGGTGTTCATTCCTATCAGAAAGAAGCTGGCGAAGAAGAAGTCGACGTACTTGCGCTGCCAGTCCGGGAGCTCGGCGTTGTACAGGCGCCGCAGGTTCTCCGCCGAGAGGTGGCGCTTCCTCGTCACCTCGTTCCTGATGGGATAGCAGAGGTAGGGGTAGTGCTGCGTGATGCCGTGCTTGCGGGCGTAGTTGAACACGGCGCGGATGTTCCTCAGGTGGATGTTCCTGGCGTTCTTCTTCGGGGAGGTCCTGGCGAGGAAGGCGTCGAAGCGGTCAAGCCATCCGATGCCGACATCCTCGAAGGCGAGGCGCTCGGCCTTCGGGTCGAAGGCGAGGATCCTGGCGACGGTCGCGAGGTAGATCTCCTTCGTGCGGGGTTTCAGCTTCGGCTGGTCCGCGTAGACGCGGAAGGTTTCCAGGAGGCGCGCCGGCCTCCGCTCGACGGGTGACATCTCTTCCAGGATGCGGTCGCGGACCTCGCGGGCGGAGAGTCCATCGAGCTTCCGGCTCCGCTGCAGTTCGAGGAGGATGGCGTCGGCGTTTGCCTTCTTCAGTTCGGCGGAGAGCTGAACGGCCTGGGACTTCGCCTTCTGGGCGGCGACGTCCCAGTCGGAGGGGAGGAGGCGGATGCCGGTGGAGAGATAGGAGACGGTGCGGTCCTTGGTGATGGAGATCTTGAGCAGCGCGGATTTTCCGGGCCCGGTCTTCCTGGTGTCGAGGTAGAACTTGGTGGTGATCATGATTTGAGAAGGTGTTTGAGAAAGTCGCAAACAAGTCGCAAACAAAATGCACCTATTTTGCACATATTTGCACGAAAATGCACGACTGTTGCCTTTTTTTTATGCGAAGCAGGGCGGTCGTGCAAATAGTGCAACCGATTGATTATCGGTGTTTTATGTCGCGGAGAGAGCGAGATTCGAACTCGCGATACCCTTTTGGGGTACACACGCTTTCCAGGCGTGTGTACACTAACGGATAACCCTCTGAACCTTAACTACTTGCAAAACGGCATTTTTCAAGTTGCAAACAGGTCGCAAACAAAGATAGTGTAAACTGCGGTTATAAACAACGGAAATAAACGAAATTAACAACCACCCCGGGAGGCTGACGGTCAGCTTCTCGGGGCTTCGTTTTCATTCGGCTCGTCCTTGCCGATGGCGAACGCCTGGTCTCCCTTCTCGAACAGGTCGCGCTCGGCGGAGCGGACGAGGACGGCGAGGCCGCGGAACAGGGGACGGGCGATGATGCACGCGATGCCTGAGACGGCGATGGATCCGTCCTGGGCGATGATGGCGACCGCGACCGCGATGATGCCGATGATCAGGAAGAGCGCGGACCAGGTGTCGATGGCCTGGCTGGTTTTGAGATTTGGCTTTTTCATTTGATTGGGGGTTTATAGAAGTTCAACTTGATTATCCGGTGATTCCTTTTTTTGCCTGGGCGGTCTCTCCGCCGGTGAGGCGGTCGACCATAGCGGCGAGCCTGGCGATGTTCGCTTCCTGCTGGCTGAGTGTGACACTCATATTGACGACGAGCTGCTTTGCTGCGCCGGTCAGGACGAGCGGTTCTTCGTCCCTCTCTGCGCGGGGCGGCTTCGCCCAGATCATTTCGCCTTCACCGGAGAGCAGCCATGCCTGGCTGATTTCAGGAAACGCCGTAACAATTTTACGGGCGAGATCCTGGGAGATGTTTTTCGTTCTCCCGGCGGCAACATCATACAAACCCTGCGGCCTGGCGTAGCCAAGGCGCTCTGAGAGGGTTTTCACGTTGGTCTTCGTGTATCGAAGGACCTCATTGAATCTTTCTGCTGGAGTCATATCATAACGGGGTTAACTGAATTTTTTGTAAAAAAGTTTTGGAGTTTCCGTAATTATCTGTATTTTTGTTGCCGAAAGATATAAACAAAGGTAATAAAAAGAATGGAAAAAGAAGTCGTGTACAATCGAGTTGTCGACTATTCCGCCAC
>ONJB01000022.1 GCA_900318015.1 uncultured Bacteroidales bacterium
TCGAGGGCGTAGAAGCAGCGGGCGGCCTTCTTGGTGGACTCGGTCACGGGCTCCTTGAGGTTACCGCCGGCCGGGGACACCGTGCCGATGAAGGTGACGGCACCGGTCTGGCCGTTGTTCAGCACGACCATGCCCGCGCGAGCGTAGAAGTTGGAGATGATGGCGGACAGGTCCACCGGGAACGCATCGGCGCCCGGGAGCTCTTCCATACGGTTACTCATCTCACGGAGGGCCTGGGCCCAGCGGGAGGTGGAGTCGGCGAGGAGGAGGCACTTGAGGCCCATCGCGCGGTAGTATTCGCACAGGGTCATGGCGGTATAGACGGACGCCTCACGGGCGGCCACCGGCATGTTGGAGGTATTGCAGATGATGGTGGTGTCGATCAGTTCCGGGAACTCGGTGAAGATTTCCACGACCTCGTTCGCGCGCTCGCCGCAGGCCGCCATGACGATGACGTCGGCGTCGCCCTGCTTCGCGATGGCGTGCTGGAGGACCGTCTTGCCGCAGCCGAACGGACCCGGGATGAAGCCCGTACCGCCTTCGGCGATGGGGTTCAGCGTGTCGATCACGCGGACGCCCGTTTCCATGATACGGTTGGGACGCGGTTTCTCCTTGTAGCCCTTGATGGCCACCTTGACGGGCCATTTCTGGGTCATGGTCACGTCGACATCCTCGCCGTCTTCCCCGGTCAGGACCGCGATGACGGTGTCGATGTTGTACTGTCCGGCGGGAACGACGGACTTGACGGTGTACGTGCCCTGGAAGGAGAACGGGACCATGATCTTGTGGGGAAGCCAGCCTTCCTTGACCTCGCCCAGCCAGTCGGCCGCGATGACTTTGTCACCGGGCTGGGCGATGGGGGTGAAGTCCCAGAGTTTCTCGTGGTTCAGCGGGTCGGTGTACTCGCCGCGCTTGAGGAAGACGCTCTCCATGGTGGTGAGGTCGTTCTGCAGGCCGTCGTAGACGCTGGACAGCAGGCCCGGACCCAGGGTGACCTGGAGCATCCGTCCTTCGAACTCGACCTTGTCGCCGCCCCGGAGGCCGCGGGTGCTCTCGAACACCTGTACGGAGGCGTACTTCCCGTTGACCTTGATGACTTCGGCCATCATCTTGACGCCGGCCGGTCCGTCCACCAGTACGGTCACAAGGTTCGAGACGATACCCGTAACAATACCTGTAGTTTTCATTCGATTTATCTTTAGTTGATTATTATTCGGAATACTTGACGCCCTTGTACGTGCCTCGGACGTCCTTGAGGAGGCGGCGGAACACGTCCCGTCCCACTTCCTCGTCCAGGTTGAGCCAGCGGGTCACGATGTGGAGCTTGGCGATGTAGGCGAGGACGGCTTCGATGTCGAAGTAGTGGAACGTGGAAAGGCCGTCGATCTTGTCCCAGAGGAGGTCGTCCAGGCCTTTCTCGCGGGACACGAGGTCCTTGTCGGCCAGGATGTTGTCCACCTTGAGCGCTTCCTCGAACTCGCCGCCCGTGAAGCGGAAGCCGTCGATATCCACGTCCTCCGCCTCGGGATCCTCCCCGGTCATCACGTCCTGGTCGGGCTCGCGGCCCAGCTGGGCGTTCAGGTAGCGGACCTTGGCGTTGCGGAGGTTCAGGTCGAACCGGAAATACTCCCGGAGGAAGCGGTTCCGGCTGCGGAGGGCCTTGGCGTAGAAGTCCGCATCCAGCTCCTTTTCGGAGAACCCCTTGATGAGGAAATCCACGAGGCCCTGGTCATGCTCGTCCAGGTCCCGCTTGATGTCGGAGATCACCGAGTTGAACCCTGTCTGACCGGCATACTTGAAGTCCATGGTCAGGTAGGGGAGACTCGAGATGATATATTCGAAGTTGCTCATCCTATTGTCATTTCGAGCTTGTCGAGAAATCTACCCGAACAGGAGTTTCTTCGTCGCAGGCCGCAGATAGCTGCCGATGAGGTCCTTGAAGGTTTCGTCCGTGAGGCTCACGAAATAGCCGCCGTCCTTGGGGCCGATCTTGAAGCCGCCGGCGACCTTCTTGGAGAAGGTGGCGTCGACACCCTTGCCGAGGAGTTTGCCGAGCTCGTTCTTGACGAAGGGCTCGAGCGCGGCCTTCAGGCTTTCCGGAAGGACGAGCGAGAGGTCCGCGGGCTCGTCGACGGAGAATTTCTGCGCCACGGCGGTGATGATGCCCTTGATGTAGTCTTCATTGGCGAGGGCCTTGTCCACGGTGCCGTCCACGACCTTCGAGACCACGAGGTTCTCGATGTCCGTGCGGGTGGCCTGGACCGCCTGCTGGGCGGCCATCTTCACGTCGCCCTCGACCTTGACCTTGAAGTCCTCGGCGTCCTTGCGGGCCTTGGCGAGGATGGCCTCGGCCTCTTCCTGCGCCTGCTTCACGATGCCTTCGGCCTCGGACTGGGCTTTCTGGAGGAGGGCTTCGCCGTCCTGTTTGCCCTTGGCGAGACCTTCCTCGTACAGCTTCTGGGTGAGTTCTTGGAGTTTGTCCATATCGAATCAGTGTTTGTTTATTAGTCTTGGTTACTAACCAACAAATATAATAAAAAATGGCCAAAACCCAAGGTCCCAGCCAAAAAACAAAGTGATATTGTCAGGAAAAAGGGTGGCCGGTCGCCATCGCACCCCTTCGCTTTTTTGGGGGGTCAGCACGCCCTGCTACGTAATGTTCTAATAATCAGTATGCACGTATTTCCTCCGTGCTAACCCCCTCCATTTTCAGGAGAGTCTAGCACGCCCGTGTGCTGACCCCTCCGAAAAACGGGTGGGGTTAGCACATGACAATTGTGAAAGTATTGTGAATCAGTATGTTACAAGCCAAATCGTGCTAACCCCTAATACTCCAGCAGGAATCCGATGCTCCAAGTCCTGTACTCTGGTCCAATATAACGGAATCGTGTGAAGCTTTTCTATGATAGATGATGTTCGTTACTGTGGATTCCGGACAAAACTTGACAAGAAACACATAAAGGACATACTGAAACAACACAAGTTATCAACAATCCCTTGCAGAATCCGGGCGGCGGGTGTACCTTGGGGCAAAAAGAAAGGACATGAAGCCATGCTTTCAGATCAATTCCAAGAAGCTGGAGAAGGAGCTGTTGTTCCGGGATGAGGAGGATTACATCTATGGAATCAACACATTGGCCTTGATCCTGCTTCAGTTCCCGAGTGTGGTGATCTACGCTTTCACGCTGATGAGCAACCATATCCATCTCCTGCTGGGTGGGCCCAGAGAGCAGTGCGAGGCCTACTACGATGCGGTGATGCATCGGCTTTCCCTCTGGCTGAAAAGGAAATACGGGCTGAGCGGTGTCGTGCCCTATGGACCTGAGAATCGGGAAGTGGTGGTCGTCAAGGGGCTTGATCATTTCGTCATCGAGGTGCTGTACCTGCTTCGGAACCCTTTCAAGGCAAAAATCTGCTACCCGGGCGACTACCCGTGGAGTTCGGTCGGCCTGTACTTTTCCAGGCGCTGCCAATGGGTGGGCCGGAAGGCGTCCACGTTCACGGCCCGTGAACTGCGCCGGATGCTGAAGACCAATGTCCGGATTCCGGGAGACTGGGAGATTGCCGAAAATGGCATGGTCATTCCCCGCTTTGTGAACTGGAAGGCTGTCGAGAAAGCCTTCGAGAACGACGAGGCCGCTTACCTCCGGCGGCTGATGGAACCGGTCGAGGCCCGGCACAACCAGTTGTCCGGCCTGCCGATGGATCTGAAATTCAGCGACCAGGAGATCGCCGCCAGAGTGCAGACTATCTGCCGAAACGAACTGAATGTCAAGGACCATCGCCAGCTCCCCGCCAAGGAACTCCTCCGCCTGTGCCGCACTTTGTCCATACGCTTCGGCACCTCGGCCGAGCAACTGCAACGGGTCCTCGGAGTTGGCAAAACCCTCCTGGAAGACTGGCTATAGGGGACGTAAGACTAGCCAGGTGCGGAACGGGGGCAGGGGGCCGGGACTGGCCTTTGAGGGAGTCAGCACGCTACGTTTCATAACACACTGATCCACAATGCCTTCATAATTGCCTTGTACTAACCCCACCCTTTTTTCGGAGGGGTCAGCACGCGGGCGTGCTAAACCCTACTGAAAAGGGAGGGGGTTAGTACGGGTGGATTTGTAATTGATTAAAAATCAGCATGTTGAAAAAGTAGGTGTGCTGACCTGTCAAAGACACCTCGATGCCGGGCCGAAGGGCGGCCTCATTTTTTTCGGAAAATGCGTATCTTTGTCTTCCCATGGCAAGTTACCTGCAGATCGAGAATATTTCCAAGTCGTACGGCCCCAAGGTGCTGTTCGAGCACATCGACTTCAACATCAACGAGGGCGACAAGGTCGCGCTCATCGCGCCGAACGGCACCGGGAAGACCTCCCTGCTGCGGATCCTCGCCGGCAAGGACAAGTCCGACAGTGGTGGCAAGATCCTGTTCCTCAAGGACATCCGCATCGCCTTCCTGGAGCAGGAGTATGCCTACGACCCGGAAAAGAGCATTTTCCGTCAGATCATGGACGGCTCCACAGAATGGACGGAGCACCTGGACCAAGAGCATCTGTGGGAATACGAGCGCCGGGTGCAGCGGCTCCTGACGCAGTTCTCCCTCACGGACTGGGAAAAGCCGATGAAGGACCTCTCCGGCGGCGAGGTCAAACGGGTGGCGCTCACGCAGATGCTGGCCTCCGAGGCCGATTTCTACATCATGGACGAGCCCACGAACCACCTGGACATCGACGCCATCGAGTTCCTGGAGCAGCACCTCAAGCATGCCCGCAGCACCCTGTTCATGGTCACGCACGACCGCTATTTCCTGGACCGCGTGTGCAACACGGTCATGGAGATGGACCGGGGCAAGGTCTATATCTACCGCGGCGACTACATGAACTTCCTGGAAAAACGGCAGGAGCGCATTGACAATTACAACGCGGAGACGGACAAGGTCCGGAATGTCCTGCGTCGGGAACTGGAATGGATGCATGCCACGCCCTGCGCCCGCACCGGCAAGGCCAAATACCGCAAGCAGGCCTTCTGGGAACTGAAGGAACGGGCAGAGGACACCTACATCTCCAAGCAGGTGGACATGTCCGAAATCCAGATGAAGGGAACCTATCTCGGCAACAAGGTCATCAACTGCAAGGACCTTTCCTTCTGGTGGGAGGACAAGTGCTACCTGAGCCACTTCAGCTACAATTTCCAGCGGTATGAGCGCGTGGGGATCGTGGGTCGGAACGCCGCCGGGAAGACCACCTTCCTGAACCTCATCACCGGGAAATGGAACCCGTCCCTGGGCGGGGAGATGACCGGCGTGGTGGACCTCGGCGAGTCCCTGAAGATCGGCTACTACCACCAGTCCGGGATGCAGTTCGACCCGGACCAGACGGTGATGGACACTGTCCCAAGCACGCACCTGCTGGAGCGGTTCCTCTTCCCGCACGACATGTGGATGAACCCCGTCTCGCGGCTCTCCGGCGGCGAAAGGCGGCGGCTTTACTTGCTGACCATCCTCCTGCAACAACCCAATTTCCTCATCCTGGACGAGCCCACGAACGACCTGGACATCGTCACCCTGGATATCCTGGAGGAATATCTGCTGGAGTTCAAGGGCTCGCTGATCATCGTATCCCACGACCGTCACTTCCTGGACCGTCTGGTGGACCACCTCTTCGTTTTCTGCGGCGACGGGGTCGTCAAGGATTTCATCGGAAACTACACCGAATACCGCACGTTCATCAAGGACTACGAAGCGGCGCAGAAGGCGGCCCAGAAGGAAGAGAAACCGAGGCTAACTGCCATTCCGAGCGCAGCGAAGGAATCCAGGAAACGCAAGCTTACCTGGAAGGAGCAGCAGGAGCTCAAGGCCCTGGACGAGGAAATCCCCCGCCTGGAGGCTGAGAAGGCCGACCTCGAAGCCAAGCTCTCCTCCGGCACCCTCTCCGCCACTGAGTTGCAAACCGCCTCCACCCGCTACGGCGAGCTCCAGGGCATCCTGGACGAGAAAGAACTCCGCTGGCTGGAGCTCTCGGAAATCTGACGGGCCTCGCCAGGTGGCGAGGGAAAAATGGGGCCTGGTGCGAGCGAGTGGTGGACTAGTGCGAGCTGGTGCGAGCCCGACAGGGACTCGGTGCAGAGGTTAGCACACAAACTTTTTCAACCTGCTGTTTTTCAATTAATTACGAATTATCCCGTGCTAAACCCCTCCTTTTTCGGGAGGGGTTAGCACACCCGCGTTCTGACCCCTCTCAAAAATAGGTGGGATTAGCACAGCGCGATTTTTAGACTATTGATAATCAGTAAGTTACAAAAGAATACGTGCTGGTCCCTGCTGGGCGATCCACGGCATAAAAAGAGGCCGCCCCGAAGGACGGCCTCTTCACATGGTCTAGGTTCAGTTTACTTCTTGAAAAGCATCGGAGCCATCTCGTAGAGGCAGCGGCGCCAGGTCAGGAATTCGTGGGCCGTGCCCTCGGAGACGTAACCCTTGGCGTTGAAGCCGGCGGCCTGCAGGTCAGCGGCGGCCTTGCGGATCTGGTCCGGGCCTTCCTTGCTGCCGCATCCGACGAAGATACCCTTCACGCCGGTGTCCTTCACCTCGTCCGGGTTGTAGGTACCGCCGCTCAGGAGGCCGTACCAGCCGAACATCTCGGGACGGGCCAGGGTGATGGTGTGGGTTTCCATACCGCCCATGGACAGGCCGGCCATCGCGCGGCTTTCCTTCTTGGCGATCGTGCGGAAGTTGGCGTCGATGTACGGGACGAGCTCGTCGCAGAGGACGGCCTCGAAGCCGTTGTTCATCATCATGCCCATGCCGCCGGCAGGACGGGCGGGACGGGCCTGCGGAGCGCCGCCGGGAGCGGCAGCCGGGCGGGCGCCCGGAGCACCGGCAGGTGCGGCGCCGGGACGGCCGGGACCACCGGCGGGAGCGCCTTCGGGACGGGCGGCCGGACGCGGCATCTGGCCGGGACGGAAGCCCTCGTTGGTCATGCCGTAGGTCATCACGATGATGAACGGCTCGATCTTGCCCGCGGCGATGAGGTTGTCCATGATCAGGTTCGCATGGCCCTGGTTCCACCAGGCATACTCGTTCTCACCCCAGCCGTGCTGCAGGTACAGCACCGGGTACTTCTTCTTGTTCTGGTCATACTGCGGCGGGGTGTACACCCACGCGACGCGGTTCTGGTTCGTGCTGTTGGACCAGAAGAGGACCTGCTGCACCTTGCCGTGAGGCACGTTCTTCATCGCGTAGAAGTCGGCGTCGTGGGCCGGGATCTCGATACCGCTCTCCCAGCGGGTGGAGCCGTAGTAGTTGTGGGTGCCGGGATCGTTGAACACGCCGCCGTCGATGGTCAGGTGATAGTAGTGGAAGCCCTCGTCCATGGGACCGGCGGTCGTGCCCATCCAGGAACCGTCTTCCGCCTTGCGCAGGACCGTTCCGCCGGAACCGCCGAGACCGAGGCTCACGATGACGGACTTGGCCTTGGGGGCGTTGACCTTGAAGCGGGCGAAGCCCTGGGAGTTCACCATCGGATACTCCTGGCCCGGCTGGTTGAGCTCGGACGGCTTGAAGTCTTCCTTGATGACGAAGTTGTCCATCTTGGGATCGAAGCCCTTGACGGCGGTGTAGGCCTGCTTCGGCTTGTAGTTCTCGTCGAACAGGAGCGGGTAGTTGTTCGTGCCCAGCCAGGAATCCTTGTCGGAGACATTCCAGAAGGTGACGCAGTCGATCACGTCCTTATGCTTGCGGAGAACCTTGAACAGGTTCACATACTGGTCCTGCTGCAGGGTGCGCTCCCAGTCGGCGACCTGGGTGGCGCCCTGACGGAAGCGGAGGCCGCCGCCCATGTCCTCGTTGACCCGGATGTCCAGCTCGGTGAGGTGGATGTGATTCACGATGGTGGAATAGAGCTTGATGGCGTTGTCCACTTCTTCCATGGTCGGGCCGTACACGTTGTAGTGGGCCTGCATGCCGATGCCGTCGACGGGGACGCCGGCGTCCTTCATGCGCTTGACGAGGTTGAAGATGCGCTGGCTCTTGGCGGGCTCGGCGTCATTGTAGTCGTTGTAGAACAGGAGGGCGTTCGGGTCCGCCTCGTGGGCATACTCGAAGGCCTTGTAGATGAACTCTTCACCGGCGATCTGGTACATCGGGGAGTTGCGGAGCTCCGGACGGCCCGGATAGACGGGGCTGTCGGCCACGGCCTCGTTCACGACGTCCCAGCAGTACACGACATCCTTATAGCGGTTCACGATGGCCTGGATGTGGTGCTTCATGTTCGCATAGAACTCCTCCTTGGGCAGAAGGTTGCCCTTCTCGTCCTGGTACATCCACGTGCCGATCTGGCTGTGCCACATGAGGGTGTGGCCGCGCATCTTGATGCCGTGCTCGCGGCAGAAGTTCGCGATCTTGTCGGCATCCTCCCAGTTGAACTCGCCCTTGCGGGGTTCGGTGGGCTGGGGCTTCATCGCGTTCTCGGCGGTGATGCTGTTGAACTCGCGGAGGACGACCTTGATCTGGTCGGGATCCGCGACGTTGCGGTTGTTCACGGCGACACCGATCTTGAAGTAGTCCTTGTAGGCGTCCTTCAAGCCGTCGGTGGGCTCGGGGATCGTGCGGGGACCCCATTGGGCCCCGGCAGGGACCGCGCCCAGGATCAGGGCGCAAAGTCCGGCAATGAGCGTTCTTTTCATATCAGGAACAATTTGTGTGTGGTGTTCGTGTTACACTTACAAAGATAATCTTTTTGTATGAAATACCAATACCCCCGGCCTGAAAAAATGCAGGTCAGGGGCAGAATGGTTGAAAACCAGGCCGAAAGCCGTGTGGTTATCTCCAGCGCTTTTCGGCTTTTTCCACTTCCCGTTTCAGGCGGGCGGGGAGGTTCTCCACGCAGTGGTTGCATTTCATTTCCAGGGTGTACATGCGGGCGATGCAGTAGTTGGAGTGGCCGCAGGCGCTGCAGGTGGCCGTTCCCGTGCGGAGCTTGTTGACGAAGTCGGTGTCGTGCACCAGGGCGCGAGCCATCTGGAGGCCCTGGAAGCCGGCGTCGAGCACTTCCTCCATCTTCGCGAGGGAGGTGAGGCCGCCCACATAGATTAGAGGAAGGCCCACTGCCCGGCGGAACTGCTTGGCATCCTCCAGGAAATAGCCCTCCTTGTAGGGAACGGTGGGGATGACCAGCCTCCCGGCCAGATGCAGGAATGCCTGCAGCCACCAGAACTTGCGCGGGTCCATATAATAGGCCATCGTCTTGATGGGCATGGCTCCGCGCATCACTTCCATGGGCGCCTTGCTCACGAAGCCGGCGGACAGGACGAGGGCGTGCACGCCCAGCCGTTCCAGTTCACGCGCGACTTCCAGGCACTCCGCCCGCTGCATCCCACGCTTGAATCCGTCGTGCATGTTCATCTTGACGATGACGCCCATGTCGGATCCGGCGTGCTCCATCACGCAGCGGATGACCCGCTGCATGAAACGCATCCGGTTCTGCAGGGAACCGCCGTACTCGTCGTGCCGATGGTTGGTGTAAGGGGAGAGGAACTGGCTGATGAGGTAGCCGTGGCCGGCGTGGATCTCCACGCAGTCGAAGCCGGCCTCGCGGGCGAGGTCCACCGCCTTTCCGAAATCCTCCACCAGGCCGTCGATCTCTTCCGCTTTCAATCCCCGCACGAAGGTCGGGGAATACAGGTTGAAGCCCGAGGATGCGCCCACGGGCATGCATCCGCAGGTGGCCCGGTGCGTCATGTTGCCGCAATGCCCCAGCTGGATGGAGCACTTGGCGCCTTCCGCGTGGACGGCGTCGGTGATCCGTTTCAGTCCGGGGACGATTTCCGGCCGCATCCACAGTTGGCCGTCGAAGGAGAGGCCGCTGCGGTTGACGGAAGCATAGGCGAGGGTGGTCATGCCCACACCGCCCCGCGCCACGGCGACGTGGTAGTCATACAGGTCCTGCGACGGGGCGTTGCCGTAGGCCATGTTCTCGAAGGCTGCCGACCGGATCACCCGGTTGCGGAGGGTGACCGGGCCGATCGTGACGGGGGAGAAGACAGGAGAGTGCATGGGTCAATAGATGAACGGGACGATGCGTTTGACTTTCCGGGTGTCCAGCTGTTCGGGGAATTCCCGGCTGTACAGGTCATAGATCCGGGCGGCGCGGGGCGCCAGGTTGGCGAAGGTCCACAGCGAGAAGACGGCGCCGGCCCAGGACCAGGTCAGGATGGCGAATCCGGTCCATTCCATCCATTCCCCGAAGTAGTTGGCGCTGGTCACGTAGCGGAACAGGCCGCCCTGGGGAAGGTAGTGGGCGGTGTCGCCCGGTTTGCGGAGATTCCGGATGATGCCGTCGGACTGGATGTTGATGTACATCCCCGCGAAAAAGAGCAGGGTTCCCGCGATGAAAGGCAGGCTGAGCAGCCAGGAGGACGGATACCGGTCCGCCGGGGATACGTAGAAGATCCAGCCGCCCTGCATGAACGCGTTGAGCGTGTTGAACAGGGCGCCCATGATGACGATGGCCCAGGGCATGCGGCTGTGGCCGTGCATCTGCCGGGGGAAGATGAACGAGCGGTGGAAATAATGGACCTCGAACAGGGCGAGGAACACGAGCCGCACCCCGTCCGTCCGCCGGTCGGAGCACCACCACAGGACCAGCATCGCGACGAACACCGGCACTTCCATCAGGAACCAGCCCAGGTGGTTGTCCACGGTGGGCCCCCACCTGGGGTTGTAGAACTTGCCGTAGCCGGCGTCGACGAAGTACAGCCCCAGGAAGATGAAGACCGCCACGACGGCCATCACGGCGAGGAAAATGTGGAAGGTGGAGGCCAGGCTCATGACGTTCCGGGGCTACTTGAACAGCTTCTGGGCGAAGATGGTCAGGTAGACGCGCCAGTTGCGCCAGATGTGGCCGCCGTCGGATTCATAGTACTCGCAAGGATAGCCGTGGGCGTCGCAGTAGTCCTTCAGGATGAGGGAGTTGCGCTTCACGCCGTCATCCTTGCCCACCCCGATCCAGAAGAGTTTCGGCTTGGCGGCGAACTGCGCGGCGAGTTCCGCGTCGTTGTCCCCGTTGGGGACGGCGACGCCGGAGAACTGGCCCACATAGCCGAAGGTGCCCGGATAGCGGCGAGAGAGGCGCGAGGACTGGCGGCCGCCCATGGACAGACCGGCGACGGCGCGGGAATAGCCGTCCTTCTTCACGCGGTAGCGTTTCTCGATGAACTTGATGATGTCGGGGAAACTCTCCTCGATCTCGGCGGTGGAATCGGAACGGCTGTTCGCCATCGTGGGCTGGAACATGTTCACGGCGGCACCCGGGGCGGCGCTGTTGAAGTACACGCCGTTCGGCATCACGACGAGCATCGGCTGGGCCTTGCCCTCGGCGATGAGGTTGTCCATGATCTGGACGGTACGGCCGAGGTCGGACCAGGCGTCTTCGTCGCCGCCGGAGCCGTGCAGCAGGTACAGGACCGGATACTTGGCCTTGGGGTTGTCCTCGTAGCCGGCCGGCGTGTACACGGTGAGGCGGCGCTTCATGCCGAGGGCCGGGCTGTCATACCAGACATGGGACACGGTGCCGTGCGGGACGTCATGGACTTCGTAGTACCAGCCCTTGTCGCCCTGTTCGGCGCTGAGGGTGAAGATGTTGGTCCAGGTGGCGATGTCGCGGTTCTGGTAGATGTTGTTCGGGTCCATGGTCCGGACCCCGTCCACGATGAAACTGTAGGAGTACAGTTCGCCGGTGAGGGGTTCGGTGGTGTAGGTCCACATCCCGTCGCGGCCTTCCTTCATGTCCACGCGCCCGGGCAGGAAGTCGCCCTGGAGCTGCACCGTGACGGCCTTGGGGGCCCGGTAGCGGAAGGTGACCGTGTGGTCGGGATGGATTTCGGGCGAGGTGATACCCGAAGCCGGGCCCAGCGCCTGCTGGGCGTAGGCGGCGGAGCCCGCGAGGAGCGCCGTAGCCACGAGGAGGGTTCGTTTCATATCGTTACTTCATTAAGAGGACGCGGTGGGTGGGCGTTTCCGCGGCAGCGGCCTCGGCGGTCGCGGTGCAGCGGATGTCGCGGGAAGAGGCGCCGAACAGGAAGGTGTAGGTGCCGGCATCGACCTTCCAGGCGGAAGCCTCCTCGTCGAAGGAGGCGAGCTCGGAGGTCGGGAAGGTGAGGGTGAGCTCCTGGCTTTCGCCCGGGGCAAGTTCCTTGGTCTTTCCGTAGGCCTTCAGTTCCTTGACCGGCTTGTCCAGGGTGCCGGCCGGGGCGCTCACATACAGCTGGACGGCTTCCTTGCCGGCCACGGCGCCGGTGTTCTTGACGGTCACCTTAGCGGTGACGGTCGTGCCGTCGTTGGCGACGGCCGGGGCGCTGTACTCGAAGGTGGTGTAGCTGAGGCCATAGCCGAACGGGTAGGAGACCGGGAGTTCCTTCTTGTCGAACCAGCGGTAGCCCACGTAGATGCCCTCTTCATATCTGGTGACGTCCACGTCCTTCTGGCCGACGTCCTCGCGGCGGTTCGTGAAATACACGCCGGTGTCGGAGTCGATCGGGAAGTTCGCGGAGGAACCGGCGTCCATCAGGTTCACCGGGAAGGTCATCGGAAGCTTGCCGGAAGGGCTCTTGGCGCCGGTGAGGATGTCAGTGACGGAGTTGCCGCCTTCCTGGCCCGCCTGCCAGGCGAGGAGGATGGCATCCGGAACGAATTTCCAGGACGCAGTCTCGATGACACCGCCGATGTTCAGCACGACGATGACCTTCTTGCCCCGGGCGTGGAAGGCGGAGGTCACCTTGGCGAGCAGTTCTTTCTCCTTGGCGGAGAGCACGAAGTCGGCGCTGGTGCGGTCGAAGAACTCGCCGGAGTTGCGGCCGAAGGTGATGATGGCGACGTCATTGGCCCTGGCGGACTTGGAAAGCTCCGAAGGCCTGGGGACGATTTCGCTCGGACGCGGGGTGGGATAGAAAGCGGAAAGCTGGTCGGTGAGGCTGGCCTTGAAGGCGGCGTCCTCGTCGGCGATGTGCTTCAGGGTCGCTTCCTTGTTGCTTTCGTCCACGTTGAAGCCTGCGTTCTTGAGGCCGTCCAGGAGGGACACGGTGTAGGCGCGGTTCACGTTGCCGGAACCGGTACCGCCGGCGATGAAGTCGAAGGAGGTGCAGCCGAACAGGGCCACGTTCTTGACGTCTTTCAAGGGCAGGACGCCCTTGTTCTCGAGGAGGACCATGCCTTCCAGCGCGCTCTGGCGGGTGACGGCGGCATGGGCCTTCAGGTCCGGCTTGTTGGAATAGGCATATCCCTTGGCCTTCGGGCTGCGGGCGACGAGTTCCAGGCAGCGGCGGACGCAGACGTCCAGTTCGGCCTCGGAAAGGGAACCGTCCTTGATGGCGTCCATGATCTGCTGGTACTGCAGGTCGGTGCCCGGCTGGAGCATGTCGTTGCCGGCGGCGATCTGCTCGGCGCCGTTGTCACCGCCGAACCAGTCGGTCATCACGAGGCCCTTGAAGCCCCATTCGTCGCGGAGCACGGTGGTCTGCAGGTCCTTGCTCTGGGAAGTGTAGGTGCCGTTGATCTTGTTGTAGGAGCTCATCACGGTCCAGGGGTCGGATTCCTTGACGGTGATTTCGAAGCCCTTGAGGTAGATCTCGCGCTGGGCGCGCGGGGAGATGACGGCGTTGTTGCCGGTGCGGTTCGTCTCCTGGTTGTTGTAGGCGAAATGCTTGATGGAGGTGCCCACGTCGTTGGACTGGACGCCGCGCACATAGGCGGCCGCCGTCTTGCCGGCGACCACCGGATCCTCGGAATAGTACTCGAAGTTGCGGCCGTTCAGCGGGTGGCGGTGGATGTTCAGGGCCGGGGCGAGGTAGACGTCGGCGCCGTACTCATGGACCTCTTCACCCATGGCCTTGCCCACGTTCTCCACCAGCTCCTGGTTCCAGGTCGAGGCAAGCAGGGTGCCGATGGGAAAGTGCGTGCAGTAGTAGGTGTTATCATCGCCTTCACGGGTCGGGTCGATGCGGAGGCCGGCGGGACCGTCGGCGAGGACGATGGAAGGGATGCCCAGCCGTTCGATGGGATAGGTGGTGCCGGCGGCGCCCGGGACGATGTTCTTCGTCGCGCCCACGACGGCGGACTCTCCGCCGAAGCCGGCCATGCCGGTGCCGATGACGAAATGGACCTTCTCCTCGAGGGTCATGGCCTTGAGGACCTTGTCGATGGAGGCTTCCCCGAGCTGGGGATCGCTGGCCTTGCACCCGGCAAGGGCCAGGACAGCGGCGGAAATAAGCATGATTCTTTTCATGTTGCAGTAGGTTATTGTGATTCGTTGTTCTTGCGTTTTCCCTGGGTGAAGGCCCGGTATTCGACGGGCGTCATGCCGGTGAGCCGGCGGAAGGCGGTGAAGAAGTAGTCCTCGTTCTCGTATCCCATCGAGAAAGCCACTTGCTTGACGGGAACCGAACTGTTGGTGAGGGCCTCCTTGACCTTGCCGATCCGCACTTCCTGGATGTATTTGGCAGGGGAGAATCCCGTGTATTCCTTGAAAATGCGGCGGAAATTGGAGTAGCCCATGCATAGTTGACGGGACAACTCTTCCGGGGTGATGTCGCGGTATTGCTCGGCGATGAGGATCTTCGCGCGGTTGATCATTTCGGCCACTTCCGAGAATGCCTCGTTGCGCCCGTAGAACCAGGCGAGGGAGAGCAGGTGGGCGACCAGACCGCCCAGGCGCTGCTGGAAGCCGGATTCCTGGCCGATAGCGGTCTGGATGGCGTCGTTGTACAGATTCACGACATCGCTCTTGAGGCCGGCCTGCCAGACAGGCTTGGCGGGGGAGAAGAACCCGTTCCGGACCCACGACTCCATCTGCTCGCCCTTGAATCCGATCCAGTACTCTTTCCAACCGGTTGCCGGATCGGGGCAGTAGGTGTGCCATTCCCCGGGGAAAAGAAGGAAGAAACTGCCCTCTCTGACGGGGATGGGCTGGGAGTGCGTGGCGCTCCGGAACTTTCCCGATCCGCTGGTCAGATAGAGCAGCTGGTATTCGTCCAGGATGCGTCCCCGCTCCTCGGAGAACAGGTAGCGGGAAGGGTGATTGGTCGGGGGATAGGGCTCTCCGGGCTTGACTTCCTGGAACCCGACCGAATTGACAGCCGTTCCCCATAGCAGGTCGTTGGGGCCGGCGACGAGGTATTTCAGGTGGATGGCGTCGTTCATGGCGGATGTGGTTAGCCGATTTGCAAAGATAAGAATAAAAATGGAGGTCAAATCAAAAAATGAAGTATCTTTGTAAAGATTAGCTGATTATCAAGTCATGAAGAAACTTTCCGCACTTCTCATTTTCCTGCTCGCCGTCGCTGCGGCCTGGGGGCAGAACCCGTATCTCCCGCTCTGGGAACACCTTCCCGACGGCGAACCCCGCGTATTCGAGGACCCCGACCAGCCGGGAAAGTACCGCGCGTACATCATCGGCTCGCATGACCTCACCTATACGGCGTATTGCAGCGGCGACATCCGCATGTGGTCGGCCCCGGTGGAGGACCTGAGCCAGTGGCGGGACGAAGGCATCCTCTTCTCCTGGTTCGTGGACGGGCAGTGGGATACCATGTATGCGCCTGACCTTGTGGAGGTCCGTGACCGCGTCACAGGAAAGAAAACCTATTACTTGTACCCGCATTCCCGTGGGCGCGGGCGGATCGCCACCGTGTGCAAGTCCGACCGCCCCGACGGCCCGTTCGTCCCGGTCAATGTCACGGAAGACGGCCGAGGCGTCCTGCCCGGCTCGCTCATCGACTTCGACCCTTCCGTCTTCATCGAGACCATCACGGACAAGAAGGATCCGGATTACGGGATCGGTTACCGTGCCTATGTCTATTATGGCTTCCAGCACTCGACAGCCTGCGAACTGGACCAGAATACGATGTATTCCATGCGTCCTGGCACGCAGTTGCACGATTATTTCATCCCGGCCAGCTCCCAGTACGGCCAGGTCCGCGATCCCGAAGGGACGCAGTATCCGGCCCTGTACAAGGGCCAGAATCCCGGCGACTTCAACTTCTTCGAGGCTTCCAGCATCCGCAAGGTGGGGAACAAGTACGTGATGGTGTTCTCCGGCTACAGCGGCCCGGATTACGGCCTTTCCTCCACGAACTCCGCGCTCCGCTATGCCTTCGGCGACTCGCCGCTCGGCCCCTGGCGCTCCGGCGGCGTCCTCGTGGACTCCCGCGGCGTCGTTCCCGATGAGAACGGCGAGCATCTGACCACATCCAATGCCGCGCACAACACGCACGGCTCCCTGCAGGAGATCAACGGCCAGTGGTATGTCTTCTATCACCGCCCGCCGCGCGGCTTCGGCAATGCCCGCCAGTCGATGGTGGCGCCCGTGAAGATCGAATGGGACAACAAGAAAGTGGCCGACGGAGGCCAGCTCCGCATCACGGGGTACGATCCGTATGCCAAGGACGAGGTCTGGACGGCTTCCGCTGCGGACGGTACGGTCTATACCGGCGCCGAGGTCACGAGCGAGGGTTTCCAGGTTTTCGGCCTGCCTCCGTACGCCTACTATTCCGCCGGCTATGCCTGCTACCTGTCCGACCAGGACTGGATGCAGGACAACCACGACGTCTGGTGCAATGACATGGATGTGGCCGGGGTCACCAACGGCGGCATCGTCGGCTTCAAGTATTTCGGCTTCGGCGGCCTGGACCAGTGGAACAAGGGTGTGAATCCTTTCGTGGGCACCAAGAAGGGCGACGGTACGCAGTTAGACCTGTACCTGACGCCCGGCCGTCACGGCGCTTTCAAGATCCATGTGATGCTGGACGGTCCCTATGCCAATGCGACCTGGAAAGGCCGTGAAATCGCGGTGGTCGAGGTTCCTGACGGCAAGAGAGGGGAGTTGCTGCACCTGACGGTGCCGGTGCCGGCCGTGGAAGGCCTCTCCGGCAAGCATGCCATCTTCCTCGTGGCCGAGGGCGCCGATATCCAGCGTCCGCAGATGGATCCGCGTTTCGCCGCCTTCGCCGCGCGCAATCCCCGTCGTCCGGACGGCCTGTTCGACCTGCACGGAATCGGCTTCTCCAAGCCCGGCGCCCCTTGCGTCCGTCCGACCGTCCCGCAGGTGAAGATCTTTGCCGACGGAAAGCCCCTGGCCGTTCCCACGACGCCCATCCGCTTCACGAATGCGAACGGTATCATGGACCAGCTCCACTATCAGGTGTACGCCCCGCTCAAGGACGGCTCCGTCCTGCAGGTGAGCGCCTCCGATCCCGACGTCCTGATTTCCACCGGACCCGTCGTGAACGGCCGCGCCACCGTCAAATGCTCCTGGAAGGGGCTGGAGAAGATCTACTGGATCAACTAAGTTCCTGATTCGAAATACTACACCGCTTGCAGCAGGCCTTTTGCGAGGTCTGCTGCCGCGTTTTCACGGGCTTCCACGTGGCGTTTCTTGCCGGTGGCCGTGTAGGGGACGGCGTCTACGAAACGGTAGTAGCGGGGCCGCTTGAAGTTGGCGATGTAGGGGCTTTCCTTGCAGAAATCGTCCAGTTCCCCGACGGTAAGGGCACCGTCCTTCGGGACGATGTAGGCCGTCACCAGCTGGCCCCGGACCTTGTCGGGGACGGAAGTCACGACGCAGTCCTTGACTTTCGGATTCATGGCGAGGACGGCTTCCACTTCCGTGGGATAGATGTTCTCGCCGGAGGAGATGATCATGTCGTCGCGACGGCCGACGATGGTGATGAAACCCTTCCCGTCCCAGGTCGCCAGGTCGTTCGTATAAAGGAATCCCTTGTAATACTTGCGCTCCGTCTCGGTTTCGTTGTCGTAGTAGAGATAAGGTGATTTGGCGGGGGAGGAGAGGATGACCTCGCCGATTTCGAGGCCGTCCTGGGCGGCCAGGTCGTCGGGCTCGGTCCGGCGGCCGTCGTGGAGACGGACAACCCGCACGTCGTCATCGACACAGGAAGCGCCGGCGGAACCCGCGCCTTCCGGAAGGTCGAAGGGGCGTAGGAAGGTGTTCCAGAAGGTTTCCGTCGTGCCGTAGCCGTTGAAGATGTTCGGGGTGAGCACGCGCTGGTAGCGGATGCAGGCCGCTTTCTCCAGGGGACTGCCCATGGTGACGATTCCCTTGAGGGAGGAGATGTCGTGGGCGGCTTCCTCCTGCTCGTCGGCCAGGCTGCCGAGGACGGTGGGAACGCCCACAAGGAAGGTAATACCGTACCGGGAGACATACTCGAGCGCCGTCTTCGCATCGAACTTCGGGAGGACCACGATGGCCGCGCCGGCGTAGAAGGCCGGGCAGGGGCCAGCGCAGTGGAGGCCGCCGCGATGGAACCACGGCGTGGTGTTCATCGTGACGTCGCGGTAGCTCATCGGGAAATGGATCATCACGTCATGGGCGGAGAGGACCTCGTTGATGCTTGTGAGCGGAATGGCCTTGGGATGGCCGGTGGTGCCGGACGTATAAAGGCGGGCCGTCTCGTCATAGATGTTATGGACCACGTCCGGTTCGGACTCTGAAGCGCCTTCCGTGAAGGATACGTAGGACGAAGCGCCCCAGGGAGTGCCGTCCCCGATGGCCAGGAGGATTTCCGGCCGGTGATGGGCCAGGCTCAGGGCCTGCTCCACGGTTTCGCGGCAGGGGGCGCAGAACATCAGCGCCTTCGGGCGGGAGTCGTCGATGCTCCAGGCCAGTTCACCCGGGCTGAAGCGGAAACTGACGGGGCAGCAGATGGCGCCCGTCTTATGGGCGGCGACATAGCCGATGGCGAATTCCGGGCAGTTGCCCAGCTGCATCATCAGGACATCTCCCTTCCGGAGGCCGGCTTCCATCAGGGCGTTGGCGAAGCGGTTGCACTCACGGTCCAGTTCCCGATAAGTCCAGCACCTGCCGTCGGCGGGGGAGATCATCGCGGGGCGGTTCCCGTACCGCCGCACGTTCCGCATGAAGCCTTCAATCCAAGTATAGCGCGATTCGAATATCTGTCTGAAGTTGTCCATTTTTCCGTTTTTTGTTGCAGAACAAAATTAGAAAATGGGTGGATTTTGGTCAAATAATGGCAGAAAATGGGTTGTTCTTGTGGGAAATATGAAAATGTTTATCTATCTTTGTCGAAACAGTGTGGGAAAATTAAACATTTTTGTAGCCTTATGGAACATCCGCTGGACAAGACCTTGCACCTGGACATGGTGCCCCGGACTTCGAAGACCTTGTACGTGCAGGACGAATTCGTCATTTCCGACAACCTGTCCATCCGGGTTCCCCCCGGCATCGCCGCCCTCCTGGAAAAGGGGAGGCCTACGCGCACCTTGCGCCCGAACTGGCTGGAGTTTCCATACCGGATCGGCTTCAACGCGATCCTTTTCGTGGAAACGGGCGTGGTGGACTGCATCCTCAACACGGAAACGTTCCGTATCACGAACCGTTCCGTCCTGCTGATTCCCTCGGCGACGCTCCTCCGGGACTTGAACTGGCAGGCGGGAACCCGGTACATCCTGTTCGGCTACAACGACGGAAAGCTATTCTCCGCCATGACATCCCGCTCCGCGAAGATCCTCAAGGCGTCGATGATCGCTCCCTTCGTCCTGACCATGGACCGGGAGCGGATGGACCGTTACATGCACCTGATCAAGGTGCTCATCCACGTGGCGGGCGGCGGCCCGGACTATGATTTCCAGGACGACATCATCAGCGGCGCCGCCCAGATGTTCAGCGGCGGCTTGGCGCGGCTCGTCGTGGAAAGGACGGAACGGCGGACGCGGGTGCCCCGCGAGATGACCGTCACGCAGGATTTCATCCGGCTCGTCCAGGCCCGCTGCCTGGAGCACCGCGACCTGGACTACTATGCCCGGGAACTCTGCATCACCCCGAAATACCTCTCCCGGATTGTCAGCAAGGTCGCCGGGAAGAAGGCGCTCCTCGTGATCCAGGAGAACGTCATCGCCGAGGCGGAAGCCCTGCTCAAGGAAGGAAAATACAACATCCAGCAGGTCAGCGACCTCCTGCATTTCCCGTCACCCTCCTATTTCTGCCGCTATTTCAGAAAGGCCACCGGCCAGACTCCCCGGGCGTACATGCTGGGGTAGCGCGTTTTGAAAGCTGGCGGGAAAACCGTATCTTTGAATAATCTATCGTCAGTCAAGGATGAAAAGTTTCGGTCATTTCGACGACGCGCACCGCGAGTACGTCATCACGGATCCCGCCACCCCGTGGCCTTGGATCAATTACATGGGCACGGAGGATTTCTTCTCCCTGATCTCCAACACCGCCGGCGGCTACTGCTTCTGCAAGGACGCCAAGTTCCGCCGGATCCTGCGGTACCGCTACAACGGGGTGCCGATGGACGACGGCGGGCGTTATTATTACATCAAGGACGGCGACAACGTCTGGAACCCGGGCTGGAAGCCCTGCAAGACGCCGCTGGACTTCTATGAGTGCCGCCACGGCATGGGCTATACCCGCGTGACGGGCGAGAAGGACGGCCTGAAGGCCGATGTTCTGTTCTTCGTTCCCATCGGCCACCGCTGCGAGGTGCATCGGGTGAAGCTGACGAACACGGGTGCGGCGAAGAAGTCCTTCCAGCTCTATTCCTTCGTCGAGTGGTGCCTCTGGAACGCCTCGACGGATATGGAGAACTTCCAGCGGAACCTGTCCACCGGCCAGGTGGAGATCGAGGGCAACGTCCTCTATCACAAGACCGAATACCGCGAACGCCGCGACCATTACGCCTTTTTCGGCGTGAACTGCGCTTTCGACGGTTTCGACACTGACCGGGAGACCTTCATCGGCATGTACAACGGCTTCGGCGACCCGCAGCAGGTGCTCGCCGGGACTTCCGGGAACTCCGTGGCCCATGGCTGGAGCCCCGTCGCCTCGCACCGGTTCGACCTGTCGCTCGAACCCGGGGAGACGCAGGATTTGATTTTCGTGCTGGGGTATGTGGAGAATGCGCCCGAAGAGAAGTTCGTCGCCCCGCAGGTAATCAACAAGGCGAAGGCGCAGGCGATGATGGACGCGTTCGCGACCGGGGCGCAGGTCGATGCGGCCTTCGCCGGGCTGAGGGCCTTCTGGGACGACCTTCTGGACCGCTTCATTGTGGAATCCGAGGTCCCCGAACTGGACCGTACCGTGAACGTATGGAACCAATACCAGTGCATGATAACCTTCTTCTTCAGCCGGAGCGCCAGCTACTTCGAGAGCGGCATCGGCCGGGGCATGGGCTTCCGCGACTCCAACCAGGACCTCGCGGGCATCGTCCACCTGATCCCGGACCGCGCCCGGCAGCGCATCATCGACATCGCCTCCACCCAGTTCCCGGACGGCGGCTGCTATCACCAGTACCAGCCCCTCACCAAACGGGGAAACAACGACATCGGAGGCGGTTTCAACGATGACCCGCTGTGGCTCATCTTCGGCACCGTCGCCTATATTCGGGAGACGGGGGATTTCGGCATCCTGAACGAACCGGTCCCCTTCGACAACCAGCCCGGAACCGAGGTCTCCCTACTGGAACACCTGAAAATCAGCTTCCAGCATGTGACGGACAACCTCGGCCCGCACGGCCTCCCGCTCATCGGCCGGGCCGACTGGAACGACTGCCTGAACCTGAACTGTTTCTCCGACAACCCCGACGAGTCCTTCCAGACCACCGAGAACAAGACCGAAGGCTCGAAGGCGGAATCCCTGATGATCGCCGGCCTGTTCGTGGCTGAGGGCAAGGACTTCGTGGAACTGCTCTCGCATCCGTCCGTCGCGGCGGATCCCGAGTATGTCCTGGGAGTCAAGGAATCCGTGGCCGCCATGGAAAAGGCCGTGAAGCAATACGGCTGGGACGGCGAATGGTTCCTCCGCGCGTATGACTATTATGGTCGGAAGATCGGTTCCAACGAGTGCGAGGAGGGCAAGGTGTTCATCGAGAGCCAGGGTTGGTGCACGATGGCCCGCATCGGCGCCGAGGAAGGCCTCTGCGACAAGGCTTTGGACTCCGCGAAGAAGTATCTGGAATGCGAGTACGGCCTGGTCCTGAACAACCCGGCCTTCACGAAGTATTACATCGATTACGGTGAGATCAGCTCCTACCCGCAGGGATACAAGGAAAACGCCGGTATCTTCTGCCACAACAATCCCTGGGTGATCATCGGCGAGGCCCTGGCCGGCCGCGCGGAGGACGCCTGGCGGCACTACAAGAAGATCACGCCGGCCTTCACGAAGGACCAGGAACTCCGCAAGATCGAGCCTTACGTCTTCTGCCAGATGGTGGCCGGCAAGGACGCCGAAAAGCCTGGGGAGGGCAAGAACAGCTGGCTCACCGGCACGGCGGCCTGGACCTGGAAGGCCGTGAGCGAGGCCCTGCTGGGCATCAAGCCGCAGTTTGACGGCCTCCTCGTCGAGCCTTGCATCCCAATCGGCACCTACCGCATCCACCGCCGCTTCCGCGACGCCGAATACGACCTCATCATCCGCAACGCGGGGAAGGGAGGGAAGGTATTCATCCCTTACAAGCCCGGGAAGCAGACGCTGGAAGTGGAGGTGTAAGAAACCGGGGTCAGAGCACCCGGTGAATGACCGAGGGATCGAACTCGCCGAGGTTGTGGACGCCCGTGGCGGTCATGACGCCGGCGAGTTCGGCCGTCATCGCCTTGATCCGGTTGGCGACGGCGTCGGCGCCGTTCTGCAGGAGCGGCATCAGGTGACGGCCCACGGAAACCGCATCGGCCCCGAGGGCCATGCATTTGTAGGCGTCGAAGCCGCTGGTGATACCGCAGTCCACGAAGATCCTCATCTTGCCCCCCACGGCGTCGACGATGTCCTCGATGACCATCAGCGGCGGGATGGAATACTTCAGGTGACCGCCGTGGTGGGAGATGACGATCCCCGCGCAGCCCGCTTGCAGGCATTTTTTTGCTTCACTGACGCTCAGGACGCCCTTGACGATGAACGGCTTGCTGCCGGCAGCCTTCACGAAGGACCTGATCTCCGCGGTGGTCTTCGCCTTCATCGGCAGTCCCAGGACCGTGTCATAGTTCCCCTTGAAATCGAAGGAGTGGTCGATGTCCATGCCGAGGGCGAAGCAGCCTGCGTTCACGGCGTGCTTGATCCGCCGGAAGATTTCCGCGTTGTCCGCGTGCGGCTTGATGACCTTGATGGTCCGTGCGCCGGTAGCGATGATGTCCTCAAGGTCCTTGTCTTCGCCCATGCCGAACCAGTGGACGGCGTTGCAGGCCTTCGCCGCCTGCGCATAGACGACCAGTCCGTTCCCGTTCGGAACCCGCAGGTGCGAGAGCGCGGCAGTCATGATGGGCGTGTCGAAGGTCTCGCCGAAAAGCTCGAGTTTCGTCGACGGGATGTCGCTGTCCAGATACCGGGATTCGAACATCAGCGAGTCGAAGAAATAGCGGGTGAAGGCATCCGCATTGCCGGGCTGGGCGACGATGGGATCGGCGGGCTGCCGCTCCGGGCGCTGTTGCTGCTGAGGAGCCTCGGATTGGGCCGAGACAAGTTCCGGCAGGGACAGGGCGGCAAGGGAAGCCGTGGACATCTTGACGAAGGATCGGCGTGAAACGGGGTTCTTTTTCATGGAGTATCCAATTGATTCGTACGAAGATAAGACTTTTTACGGAATAATGGTGCGGCAGGGGAGGACGAGGGACTGATAGAGGAGGACTTCCGCCAAGCGCCGGTGCCCGGATTCGTTCGGGTGAAGCCGGTCCTTGTCCGTATTTTTGTAGTATAAAGCGGCATCCGCATCCAGGATGGGATACATCCCGGAAACGGCGTGCAGGTCGATGACGTTCACGCTCCAGACGTTGGCTGCTTCCTTGATGGCGTCAATGTACGCGTCCAGGTACAGGCCGATGCGGTTCTGCCAGGTTTCCTCGGGCTGGTAATTCCTGTCGCCGGCATCGAACAGAGCGCGGTGCACGGGCGTCAGGAAAGTGATGGGCGTTCCCGGGAAGGTCTCTTTCAGGAGACGGACCGCGCGGTTGATGCGGCCCTTGAAGAATCCCTCGTCATAGACGAACGTGCGGTGGAGTCGCTGGAAAACCCGTTTGGGCTCTCCCACGGCCGCTTCCACCTTTTCCACGGCTTCCGTGTACCATTCTCCGATGGGAATGCCGGCATTGTAGTCGTTGGTGCCCAGGAAAATGCAGATCATGTCCGGTTGCACGCCGGGGGCGGTTTCCTGAAACATCCGGACCTCGGTTTCCACGTGCTTCATTTCCCAGCCGCTGATGGCGGGGACGTAGGCGGTGATGCCCAACCAGTCCGAGAGCCAGTCGTAATAATGCCGGTCCACGATGTGGGAGGCGACGCAGTCGCTGATGGAATCTCCGATGAACAGGACCTTCTTTCCGGTCCAGGGATGCCGGACCAGGCCGGTTTCCGTCGTCGGTGCTGTCGGCTCGATGACGGCCGCCCGGAACCGGTTCTGTGCCCGGACCGACAGGACGCAGAGCGACAGGAGTACGAGTATTGTTGCTTTTTTCATATCAGAATGTGTAGTGTCCAGCGGATAGTTCCTGCTCGGGCATTCCGGGGAGCCGGAGCGTCGCAGAGCAGCCTTCCGGGATGGTGAATTCATAGTCGACTTTCCCGCCGGCGCGCTTCCAGCTGCTGATGATGCGGCCGTACGGCGTGTCGTACCAGCCCTTGGCCCACGTCATCTGTCCGGTCGGATCGGCCTCCGGCCGGAGGACAAAATGCTTGAATCCTGGTGCAGCGGGATCCCGGTCGATGCCCAGCGAGCGGGACATGAGCCATTGGCCCACGGCACCGAAGGAATAGTGGTTGAACGAGTTCATGGAGTTGTTCCCGCCGAAGCCCCTTTCCTTCGTGTAGGAGTCCAGGCGCTCCCAGATGGTGGTCGCGCCCTGGGTGACCGGGTACAGCCAACTCGGCCAGGACGTCTGCTGGAGTAGCCGGTAGGCCATGTCGCTGCGCCCGTTGTCGCTCAGCGCCTTGCTGATCCAGGCCGTGGTAATGAAGCCCGTCATCAGGGAGTAGGGCGGACAGACGATGCCGCTGTCGGTGGCGCCCGGGCGGAGGATGGTCTCCACCAGGTTGTTCACGACTTTGTGCCGGAGCGCCTCGTCCTCGATGATTCCGAAGGCCAGCGGCAGGACGTAGCTGCTCTGGATATGGATGGTCTGTCCCGGCTGGGTCGGACGGTATCCGGAGGCGGTGAAACGGCCGGTGGCCTTGTCGAAATACAGATCCACGAACTGTTTCTTGCGGTCCGCAAGTTTCTGCGCATAGGCTGCGGCATCGTCGCTGCGCCCGAGCGCCGTCGCCGCCTCCTGCATGATCTGCAGGTCGAAGATGTAGTAGGCATCCCAGATGGCCGAATTGTCCAGCTGACCATTTTGCGGGCCCAGCCAGTCGCCCAGTCCGCCGAAACCGCGGTTGCCCTGCGTCAACAGCCCGGTTTCTTTTTCGACGTATTCCTGCTCGACGTAGTTCATGTAGCGGTCCATCGCTTCGTAGTTGAGCGCCAGGATGGCCGTGTCCCCGTATTGGCGGTAGCATTCGTAGGGAACGGTGACGCCCGCGCTGCCCCAGAGGAGGCCGCCGAAGGCACCGCCGAGCGGGGCGACGTCCGGCATGCGGCCGTCCGGCATCTGCACGTCGCGGATGGCCTGCGTATGACGGGTGAGGAAAGCGTCGACGTCGGAGAGATAGGTGGCGGTGCGGCTGAACACGCTCAGGTCACCGCTCCAGCCCATCCGTTCGTTCCGCTGCGGACAGTCGGTGGGAATGCTGAGAAAGTTGCCCAGCATGGACCAGCGGATGTTGTCCCATAGCCTGTTCACGAGCGGGTTGCTGCTCTCATAATGAGCGGTAAAGCTTTGTACGGAACTGATTACCAAGCCTTTGACGTCTTCAAGCGCAAGGGCCTTGTCCACGCCGGTAATCTCCAGGTAGCGGTAGCCGTGCTGGGTGAAATGGGGTTCGAAGCACTGTACGGGCTCTCCGGAGGCGACATAGATGTCCTGGGCCATCGCGCCGCGGATGTTCTCGAGCATCAGCATTCCCTCATTGCCTTCGTACTCCGGCAGGTCGGGGTACAGGACCTCCGCATAGCGGAAACGGACCTGCTGCCCAGCCTTCAGGCCCCGCAAGGTGATGCTGGGGACGCCGGCGAAGTTCTGTCCCATGTCATAGACGAACACGCCCGGACGGACCTCGTCGACACTTTCGGCCGTCAAGGTCGTGAATACGCGGGGCGAAGGATCCTCCTGCGGGACCAGTTCCCAATTGTCGTACTCGTCCGTGCGGGGCGCCGTCTGCCCGAATGTCGCATCGGAGACGTGCCCCTCGAGGACCATTTCCTCGGCAGGATGCCAGGAGGCGTTGGCCAGGCTGCGCTGTGCGTCGGTCACTTGCCCCTGGAAGAGACTGGCGTAAACGACGGGGCCGTCTGTGGTAACGCGCCACTTGGCCGGTTCCGTGACCACCGTTTGAGTGGAGCCGTCCGTAAACTTGACGTGCAGGCTCGCGAGGAAGGCAAGCTGGTCGCCGAAGTAATTCCGGTTTCCGTTCCCATAAGTGAGCTCGCCGGACCACCAGCCCTCGCCGAGAGAGACGAGGAACTCGTTCTTCCCCTTTATAAGCTGCTTGGTGACGTCGTAGCATTGGTAATAATGGTGCTTGTTGTATTGGGACAACCCGGGCGCCAGAAAATCCGCCCCCACTTTTTCTCCGTTGAGGCAAACCTCGTAGATGCCGCGAGCCGTTGCGTACAGCGTTGCAGACTCGATTTCTTTCTTCTTCAGTTTGAAGGAGCTGCGGAGGACAGGCATGCCGCCGTACGACGGTTCGCAGAGAACCTTCACATCGGAGGCGGCTGCCGTCATGCCGTCGTTCCGATACAGCAGCGCATGAGGCCCCCGGATTTCCCGGACCTCCAGGTTGCTGACCCGGGCCGTCTGCCCTTCCTCGACCAGCCAGCCCACGTCGGCAAGCTGCGGATAGGCGATGTAGTCGCCGCTGCGGCCCAAGGGACCGACTGCCACCCGACCCAGACTGACGCCTCCCAGCGTGACCCGGACCTGGTTGAACGTGACTTCGACTTCCAGTCTTGCAGGGCCCTCCGTCAGCAGGCTGTCGTCCACCGCCAGGCTTTGGAAAACCTTTCCAGGAACATCGGCTTTCGTAAATCCTGTCCGATAGATATTTACACTCTTCTTCCCCCGGTCCAGCTCCACGCGGACAAACGATTCATCCGGGCCATTCTCAACGCCCATTATGTTCAGGTCGGCGTCCATCAGACGGGGATCGTTTCCGCCCAGGAGGACCGAGGCCCGGGTGGATCCGTCGGCAATGTCGATATCGGCCGACAAGATGAACTGCGGCAGGAAATCGGCGTAGAGCACGCGCTCGGAGGTGCCGATCCATTTCGCGTCGGCGAACGGGTCGTCGGATCCGGCTTTCGGAGTGCAGGACAGGGTCGCCAGGCAGAGGATGCCGAGGAGGAGGGAAGAACGTTTCATGGGGTGGTTACGTTTTGCGGGGCTGTGTCTTGACAAAGATGGGGAATATTTGGGAGAAGGGCAAGGATGGTCCGGAAATCTGTCGTATCTTTGTGCAAACACGAAACTGACCATGAAGCCTTTCCCTCTAGCCATCCTGCTGCTTCTTGCCGGAGCGGCGGCTTTTGCGCAGTCCGCGCCCCGGCGGGATCCTTCCGTCCCGTTCGACCTGCAGACCGAGTTGTGGAACGCCCGCTGGATCAGCGTGCCGGGTACCGGAGCGCAGGATTACGGCGTGTATTATTTCCGGAAGGACGTCGACCTGGCGGCCGTCCCGGCGGACTATGTGGTCCATGTGACCGGTGACAACCGGTATAAGTTGTATGTCAATGGCACGCTGGTGTCCATGGGCCCCGCCAAGGGCGATGTGGCCCATTGGCGCTATGAGACCGTGGACCTCGCGCCATACTTGAAGGCTGGAAAGAATGCCTTGGCCGCCCTGGTGTATCACGAGGGGCCGGAGAAGCCGGATTCGCAGGTGTCCCTGGCGGTCGGTTTCCTCCTGCAAGGGGAGGGGAACGCTTTCGACCTGAAGACGGACAAGTCCTGGAAATGCCTGAAGGACGAGGCTTACAGTCCGGTCCATCCGGTCGTCCGGGGCTACTATGTGGCCGGACCCGGCGAGCAGGTGGACCTGTCCAAGACGGTGGTCGGCTGGCTTTCCGGCCCTGTCGACGGTTGGCTGGACGCCCGGGAGGGCCCTGCCGGGAAGCCCGCGGGCACGATGTACCTGGACGATCACAGCGGACACCGCCTCGTCCCGTCCCCGCTCCCGCAGATGGAGCGGACGCCTTTTGCGTTGGTGAATGATTTCACGGTCCCGGCCCGCACGACGAAGGAAATCCTGGTGGACAACAGGGTCCTGACCAATGCCTACGTGAGCCTTTGCATGTGCGGTGGAAAAGGAGCCACGGTCCGTGTCGGCTATGCCGAATCCCTCTATCTCCCGGACGGCTCGGGCAAGGGCAACCGGGACGAAGTGGATGGGAAAGAGTTTATCGGCCGGGAAGACGTGCTCCTTCCGGACGGCAGGGAACACACCTGGACCACACTGGGCTGGCGCACTTTCCGCTATGTCCGGCTGCAGGTGGAGACGGCCGACGAGCCCTTGACGGTCAGCGGCTTGTCCGGCACGTTCACCGGCTATCCGCTGGAACTGACCGCGGAACTGGACACCCGGGACCCGGAACTGCAGAAAATGCTGGAAATCGGCTGGCGGACCCTCCGCCTGTGCGCATGGGAAACCTATATGGACTGTCCGTACTACGAACAGCTCCAGTACCTCGGCGATACCCGGATCCAGGCATTGATCACGCTGTACAACACGGCAGACGACCGCCTGGTGAAGAACTACCTGCATCTCGCGGACATCTCCCGCGATGCGGACGGCATCACCAAGAGCCGTTATCCCACCACCATTCCGCAGTATATCCAGCCCTATGCGTTGAGTTATATCTACGCCCTGCACGATTACCTGATGTATGGGGCCGATACGGCGTTCGTCCTGGACCTCGTCCCGGGCGCGGAACAGATCATCCACTACTTCCAGCGTTTCCAGCAGCCGGACGGCCGTCTCAGGAACCTGCCCGGCTGGAATTTCAGCGACTGGGTGAACGACCGGCCCTCCTGGTGGGGCGGCGCGCCGCTCAAAGGCGCTGACGGCTGCTCCATCCTCATGGACCTCCAGCTCCTGTACGCCTACCAGATGATGGCCGACTTGGAGAAAGCGCTCGGCAACACCTATCTGGTGGACTTGTACACCGCCGAGGCAGCCAAGCTGGCCCAGGGCGTGAAGGACGCCTACTGGAATCCCGCCCGCGGCCTCTTCGCCGACCGGGCCGAAAAGGACAACTACAGCCAGCACGGCAATGCCCTTGCCATCCTGTGCGGCATCGTGGACGATCCCAAGGCCTTGGCGGAGAAACTCCTGACGGACGATTCCCTGGCCCAGTGCACCATCTACTACAAGTTCTACCTGCATCAGGCCTACGTGAAGGCCGGGCTTGGCAACGATTATCTAAAGTGGTTGGACACCTGGCGCGAGAACATTGCCATGGGCCTCACAACCTGGGGCGAGGACGCCAACGTCTACGGCACCCGTTCCGACTGCCATGCCTGGGGCGCCAGCCCGAACATCGAGTTCTTCCGCACGGTGCTCGGCATCGACTCAGACGCCGTCGCGTTCAAGCGCGTCCGGATCGAACCGCACCTGGGAGATCTGCAGGAAATCGGCGGAACGATGCCGCATCCTTCCGGCGAAATATCCGTCCATTACAAGGTGAAGGGCCGGAAACTGCAGGTGGAAGTCACCCTGCCGAAAGAGGTGGACGGTCTCTTTATATGGAACGGCAAACAGCAATATGTCCGCGGCGGTAAGAACACTTTTACACTTTGACAAACATTTGGACAAGCGTGTAAGTGACTCGGAAAGAAAAGTCCTACCTTTGTCGTGCTGAAACTTATTAAACCCAATACACTTTTATGAAAAAGATCTTTCTGACCCTTGCGGCGTTTGGCATGACGCTCTGTGCGCTTGCCCAGCCGCAGCTGACCAAGAACAACATCGAAGAAGTCATCAAGGCGATGACTCTGCAGGAGAAAGCCACCCTGCTGGTGGGCGGCGCCCGTGCCGCCATGGTGAACGGCGTCACCTCCGGTACCGCCTGGCAGGTTCCCGGCGCCGCCGGCAACACCCGCCCGATCGAGCGCCTCGGCATCCCCGGCACCGTCCTCGCCGACGGCCCTGCCGGCCTGCGCATCCAGCCCACCCGTCAGGGTGACAGCAACACCTATTATTGCACCGGTTTCCCGGTGGGAACCCTGCTCGCCAGCTCTTGGGATATCGCCCTCGTGGAGGATGTGACCAAGGCGATGGGCAACGAGGTCCTCGAATATGGCGTGGACGTTCTCCTTGCCCCGGGCATGAACATCCATCGCAACCCGCTGTGCGGCCGTAACTTCGAGTACTTCTCCGAGGATCCGATCCTCTCCGGCAAGATGGCCGCCGCGTACGTCCGCGGTATCCAGTCCAACGGCGTGGGCACCTCCATCAAGCACTACATGGCCAACAACCAGGAGACCAACCGAAATGAGAACGACGCCCGCATCAGCCAGCGCGCCCTCCGCGAGATCTACCTGAAGAACTTCGAGATCGCCGTGAAGGAGTCCGATCCCTGGACCGTGATGTCCTCCTACAACCAGATGAACGGCGAGTACACCCAGCAGAAGGTCGACCTGCTCACCACTGTCCTCCGCGACGAGTGGGGCTTCAAGGGCATCGTGATGACCGACTGGGGCAACAAGGCCGGCACCGTGAAGTCCGCCAAGGCCGGCAACGACCTGATGGAACCGGGCAACCAGAACGAGATCGACCGCATCATCGCAGGCGTCCAGGACGGCAGCATCACCCAGGAGGAACTGGACCGCAACGTCCGCAACATGCTCAACTACATCGTCCGCACCCCGCGCTTCAACGGCTACAAGTTCTCCAACAAGCCGGACCTGAAGGCCCATGCCGCCGTGGCCCGCAAGGCCGCCGGTGAGTCCATCGTCCTCCTCCGCAACGAGAACGAGGCCCTTCCGCTCAAGGGCAATGAGAAGGTCGCCCTGTACGGCGTCTCCGCCATCGACTTCGTGGCCGGCGGCACCGGTTCCGGTGACGTGAACAAGGCCTATGTCGTGAACATGGAAGACGCGATGAAGACCGCCGGTTTCACGCTGGACCAGAGCCTCGCCGACTACTACAAGGCTTTCGTCGCCTACGACAAGGCGCAGACCGCCCTGAGCGGCACCCAGTTCTCCTGGTTCAGCCGCCGCAAGCTCGCCGAGATTGCCATCCCCACCGCCGCCATCGAGAACGAGGCGAAGGCCAATGACGTGGCCGTCGTGGTTCTCGGCCGCAACGCCGGTGAAGGCGCCGACCGCAAGCAGATCGACGACTTCGAGCTCACCAACGTCGAGCGCGAACTCCTCCGCGACGTGAGCACCGCTTTCCA
>ONJB01000020.1 GCA_900318015.1 uncultured Bacteroidales bacterium
CTTGACGAAGATGACGGAGAAGGCCACGGCGAGGGCGAGCATCCACAGGGGAACGTCCACCGGGACGATGAGCGGGATGAGGAAGCCGGTGACGAGGTAACCCTCGTTCACTTCCTCGCCGCGGATCTGGGAGGAGCCGAACTCGATGGCGAGACCCACGAGGTAGGAGACCACGAACAGCGGGAGCATCCGGAGGAGTCCGTACCAGAACATGTGCCAGAAATTCCAGTCGAGGTGGTAGGTGAGGGAGGTCTGCAGGCCCACGTTGTACATGCCGAACAGGGCGGCGGGCACGAGGGCGATGACGACCATGATCATGACACGCTTGAGGTCGATGCCGTCCCGGACGTGGGCGCCTTTCGCGGTCACGGTTCCCGGGACGCGGAGGAAGGTGTCGAACGCATCGATGGTAGAGTGAAGCCAGTACAGCTTGCCGCCTTTTTCGAAGAGGCCGGGTTTCTTTTCGTCTGCCATAACTTATGCCATTTCTTTAATCATCAGGTCGATACCCTGCTGGATCATGGCCTGGATGTCGTTCTTGGAAGGGTCCACGTAGTCGCAGAGGGCCAGGTCTTCGGGCAGGACCTCGTAGATGCCGAACTTCTCCATCTTCTCGATGTCGCCCGCGAGGCAGGCCTTGATCAGGTAGATGGGGAAGATGTCCATCGGGGTCACGTCCTCGAAGCACTTGGTCTCGACGAAGGCGCGCGGGCCACCGTGGAGGTTGGTGTCCATGTCGTACTTCTTGCCCGGGGTGAGCCAGGAGAAGTAGCACCAGGAGGAGCTGTGGACTTTCGGCCGGAAGGGCTTCGCCCAACCGAACCACTCGCGCTCCGTGCCTTCGTGCAGGAGGGTGAGCTGGTCCTGGAAGTAGCCGAGGAAGCCGTCGGCGCCGAGGTTCTCGCCGGTGAGGACGTCCCCGCCGATGACGCGGGCGTCCGCCGGGATGTCGACGAGTTCCTTCACGGGCGTGCCCGGGAGGGCGACGACGTAGGCGGGATCGGCGACCACGGGGCCGGTGACCGCCACCTTGCGGGTGAGGTCCAGCCTGCCGGTGTTGATGACGCGGCCGAGGGCGGCCAGGAGCGTGACGGGCATGGTCCACACGGTCTCACCCTTGCGGATGGGGGCGATGTGGCTGATCTGGACACCCACGTTGCCGGCGGGATGCTTGCCGCCCACGGCGTGGACGATCGCATGCTCCACCTTGTGGAACGGGCTGCTGTTCCAGACGGCCTTGTTCACGGTGAGATGGACGCCTCCGTCCGTCAGCTTGCCGAGGGCGTTCACGCCGGCCTGGATGTCGGCGAGGCGGTCGCCGAGGGTGAACTCGGTGTCGGCCGCGAGCGGGGCGGTGCTGAAAGTGGAGACGAAGATGGCCTTCGGACGCAGGTCGGGATCCGCCTGGATGCCGTAGGGACGCTGGATGAGGGCGTTCCAGAGGCCGGTCTTGAGAAGGAGCTCCTTCACCGCTTCCGCATCGGCCGGGACTTTCGTCCCGAAATCGACGTACTCCTGGGAGGCGTCGGCTTCGACGAGGACGGCGAGCAGCTTGCGCTTGTCGCCCCGGACGACGCTCTTCACCGTGCCGCTGACGGGCGAGGTGACGAGGACCTGGGGCTTCTGCTTGTCGGCGAGGACGGGGGAACCGGCGAGGACGCGGTCGCCTTCCTTCACGAGAAGTCTCGGAAGAAAGCCCTTGAAATCAGTGGGTTTGACGGCGACAACGCCCGGTTTGACCGTCTTCGCGACCTTCTGGGCGGCGGCACCCTTCACGGGGATGTCGAGGCCCTTTTTCAAATCGAGCTGGTTTGGCATTATTGAAACAAATTTGTGTTTCTGAATATATAATGTGCGAATTTACACATTTTTTCGCTAATTTCGTGAAAAAGTAACGGAAGATATGAGTGCGATACTCGAGGATTTGAACAAGGAGCAGAGGCAAGCGGTTGAGTGTGTGGAAGGACCGGTGCTGATCGTGGCGGGGGCAGGCTCCGGGAAGACCCGCGTATTGACTTCCAGAATCGCCTATATGATCGAGAAAGGGACGGATCCCTCCCGGATCCTGGCCCTGACGTTCACCAAGAAGGCGGCCGGCGAAATGAAGGAGCGCATCGGACAGATGGTGGGGGAGCGCAACGCCCGCCGCATCTGGATGGGCACCTTCCATTCCGTCTTCATCCGGTTCCTGCGGGAGTTCGCCGACGCCATCGGGTTCCCCCCGACTTTCACCATCTACGACACGGCCGATTCCGTGAGCGCCGTCAAGGACTGCCTCAAGCGGCTGGGGCTGGACGACAAGATGTACAAGCCCAAGGATGTGCTCGCCCGCATCTCCAAGGCGAAGAACGACCTGGTCACGCCCACGCCGTACGCCAACGGCGCCGGCGGCTACCGGGACGACGACCGCCTGCACAAGAAACCCGAGATCTACCGGGTGTACCAGGCGTATTGCCAGTTGTGCCGGCAGTCCGGGGTGATGGACTTCGACGACATCCTCCTGTACATGAACATCCTGCTGAAGCAGAGTCCCGATGCGCTGACGTCGATTTCCGAACGGTTCGACGCCATCATGGTGGACGAGTACCAGGACACCAACTACGCGCAGTACCTGATTCTCAAGAAGCTCGCGGCGGTGCACCGGAACCTGTGCGTGGTGGGGGACGACTCCCAGTCCATCTACGCCTTCCGCGGCGCCAAGATCGAGAACATCCTGAACTTCAAGAAGGACTTCCCGGAGGCGAAGACCTTCCGCCTGGAGCGCAACTACCGCTCCACCCGGAACATCGTGAATGCGGCCAACACATTGATTGCCAATAATGAAGGACGTATTCCGAAACAGTGCGTGTCGATGGGCGAGGAAGGGGAGAAGATCCGCCTCGTGCGGGCCTACACGGAGCAGGAGGAAGCGGCCCTCATCGCTTCGGCCATCCTGCAGCGGATGCACGAGGTCCATGCGGAATACGAGGACTTCGCCATCCTGTACCGTACGAACGCCCAGTCCCGCGCCCTCGAGGAGCAGCTCCGCAAGCGGAACATTCCCTACGTGATCTACTCGGGGAATTCCTTCTTCGAGCGGGCGGAGGTCAAGGACATGATGGCGTATTTCAAATTGGCGGCGAACCCGAATGACGACGAGTCCTTCAAGCGGGCGGTGAACAAGCCGGCCCGCGGGATCGGCGACACGTCGCTGGCGGCGTTGGCCGCGGCGGCGCAGGCGAAGGGCACTTCGCTGTACGGCGCCGCCTGGGCGGAGGACCTGGAGACCTTCGGCCTCCGCGCCGCCGCCGTCGGCAAGATCCGCGGTTTCTGTACGATGATCGCCAAGGTCGCGGAGACGCTGGAGCGGACGGACGCCTACGAGGCCGCGAAGACCCTCGCCAGCGACTCCGGCCTGTACCTTTTCTACAAGAGTGACAACTCGATCGAGGGGCAGGCCCGCGCCGCGAACGTCCAGGAACTCCTGGACAGCGTGGCGGGTTATGTGGAGGAAGTGCAGGGAGAATACCGCAACGAGATGCTGGAGGACGGGCAGGGAGAAGTGCCGGATTCCGAACTTCCGCTCGTCACCCTGCCGGCTTTCCTGGAGAACATCTCCCTCCTGTCCAGTGTGGACGTGGCAGAGGACGAAACCTCCAACAAGGTGGCCCTGATGACGGCCCATTCCGCCAAGGGCCTGGAATTCCCCTACGTCTTCGTCTCCGGCATGGAGGAGAACCTGTTCCCCTCCGGCGGCTGGATGCTCACGGAACCGGAGCTGGAAGAGGAGCGCCGCCTGTTCTATGTGGCCCTGACGCGGGCAAAGACGGCCGTTGCGCTCACTTTCGCCCAGACTCGTATGCGCAACGGAAAGCATGAGAGCAACGCCCCCAGCCGCTTCCTCCGGGAAATTGCGCCGCAGTATCTGCAGAATCCTCTCCGGAAGGAGGATTTCCAGGTGGATAGGCCGGTCGATGATGACGACCATCCGGGATTCCGGTTCGGAAGGTTCGGCGGAGGAAGGGAGATTTCTCCACGCGCTCCGCTTGGTCGAAATGACAAAGGAGGAGTGTCCCGGGGAACGAATAGTCCTGTCGGAATACCCCGTCCGACAAGCCGGGAGGCCCTGCTGAACAGGCCGTTGCCGCCCAAGGTCCCGGATTCGGAATTCACGCCGGACCCGATGTCCAGCTTCCGGGTGGGCGACCGGATCGAACATAATCGATTCGGGGTTGGAAAAGTCCTAAAAATATCTGGCGAAGTGCCAGATATTAAGGCTATTATCGCTTTTGAAAAGTTTGGCGAAAAAATATTATTATTGAAATATGCTAAAATTCGCCATATTTAACTTGTGATATGGAAAATCTTTCGTATATTTGTCACGAAGTTTTTCATAGTTTAAGTTTAGGTTAAGTAGCGGGCCCGACGCAGTGATGCGTCGGGCTCGTGAAATTAGGACTGGTATAGAATTGAAAAATCCAACCCCGGCGGGGCTGGATTTCGTTTTTCATGGTTCAGTTAGGACTGACTGTTTTCGAGACTGCTAGCCGCAGTAGAAGTATTGGTCCACGAGTTTCCGCATGAGGGCCGGGTCCTTCTTGGCGTCGGCGTGCAGGTGCTTGTCGTGGTGGCTCTTGAGGGCGTTGATGATTCCGTCGATCATGCGGGGCTTGAAAACGCCTGCTTCCTCATAGGCGGCGCGGGCTTTCTCCAGGCAGGCGGCGGATTCGGCGCAGCAGGTCGGGAGAGAGTCGAGAGTCGCGAGCCGGGCGGCGTTCTCGCTCTTGTGGATGTCCATGTCCACATACTTGTCGTCCGCGATCTTCAGGGCCTCGTCGACCGGCATCTCCAGGCCCTTGCGGGCGGCGACGCACAGGCCGGCCATCAGCTGGTAGATGTCGGCCGAGCAGTCGGGACTGCGCATTTCGAAGGTCTGCTTGTCGGTGGTGTCTGCAGGGACCGGCTGCTCGTGGGGATTGGCCCGGGTGCACATGTCCACCCCGGAAGACCAGCCCAGCGGCACCCGGACCAGGGCGGAGCGGTTGCAATCGCCCCAGCACACATTGGTCGGCGCTTCCTGGTGCGGAACCAGGCGGAAGTAGGAAGTGGGGTTCTTGTTGCCGAAGGCGGTGATTGACGGGGCCATCAGCATCAGGCCGGCGATGGCGCGGCGGGCGACCTCGGACAGCTTGCCGTCCGGACCCAGGGTGGCGTTCTTGCCGTCCTTCATCAGGCGCATGTGGATGTGCATGCCGGAACCGGCCTTGCCCACGGTGATCTTCGGGGCGAAGGACACGTCCAGGCCCCACTGGTACGCGAGGTTCCGGATGACCCATTTCGCCAGCAGGAGCTGGTCGGCGGCCGTTTCCACCGGGTTCGGGAGGAACTCGATCTCATTCTGTTCGTAGATTTTCCCGTCCAGGGTGAAGTTGCCTACCTCGCTGTGCCCGTACTTGATCTGGCCACCGGTCTTGGCGACATGGACCATGCAGGCCCGGCGGAAGTCGTTCAGTTTCGCGAAGGGTTCGGACTCGTGGTAGCCCTTCTGGTCCGTGGCGGGGAACAGCGGATCCGCGTCGGTGATCACGTAATACTCCAGTTCGCCCATGGCCTCGAAGGTCAGGCCGGTGGACTGGTAGAAGGCGTCCTCGGCCCGCATCAGGGTCATGTACGGGGCGCAGTCGAACGGCTCGCCGTCCTTCGTGAAGAAACTGCACAGGAAGCACAGGGTCGGAATCTCATTGAACGGGTCCACGAACGCGGTCCGGTAGCGCGGAATGACGTACAGGTCGCTGTTTCCGGCCTCGATGAAAGAAGGGAACAGGCTCGACCCGTCCACGCGTTCGCCTTCGGTGAGGATCGTCTCCACATAGGCGAGGTTGTTCACGGTGAAGTTCAGGGTCTTCACGCGGCCGTCTTCGGCCGGATACATGAAGTCCACCATCCGGATTCCTTTCTCCCGGATGAACTTGATCATGTCGGCGCGGGTGAATTCCTGCGGCAGCTTGCCCAGGAAGGAAACCACCTCGTTGGGGTTCAGTTCGATGCGATGGTCCATTATTATTTATGCGGTTGTTCGTGCACAAAGATAATGAATCATTATCGAAATGCAAATACTTCCTTTCAATTCTTAACTTGCGGTTGGGCGCCCTTGATTTTTTCGGAAACTATCCTTACCTTTGTCATCCCATGCGGAATTAGCTCAGTTGGTAGAGCGTTGGCTTCCCAAGCCGAAGGTCGCGAGTTCGAACCTCGTATTCCGCTCACGGAAAAAGTCTGGCCCGACGGCCAGACTTTTTCCTGTCTAATCTCCGGGGGACTGATTCCCCCAGACAGCGTCGCTTCGCTCCGTATCTACAGGTGAATGGCAAGCAGTTCGTTCCCGAGGCGGTGCAGGGCCGATTCAATCTTCTCTTTCTGGGCTTTTCTGGGCTTCGTAAGTCCATTCGCATAGTGCCAGAGTTGTTTTTGGTTGATGCCCGTCAGACGCTCTAGCGCCGATTTCGTGAAAACCCCATAGTAGACCGAAAGGAGGCTCTTGACATCCATTTTGAATTCGATCGTGTATCCGCCCTTCAGCATTTCGGGGATTTCATGGCCCATTTCTTCACAGGTTTCGATCAAGTCCTCGATGGCCTCGGTCAGCTTCTCCTTGATTTCCGTGATGGTCGCCCCGGTAGCCGCCACACCGTCCACCTCTTTTACGTAGGCGCAGTAGTTGTTTTCCGTGCATTCGATGATGCCAGTCAGTTGATGTCTCATATCTTTTTGTCCTTATTTCAGCCCTGCTTGCCGCAAGATGGAATTCAACGCATTGGCCCAAATGTCATCACTGGCTTTCCCGACGATTGTGATCGGTCTTCGTGCTCCGGGCTTCGTGAAAATATGATGATCGCCCCTGGTTCTGTCATAGGTCCAACCGTTCTGCTCCAGAAGGTCGATCACCTCGTGCACCTTCTTTTTCATACCTTCGTACAAAAGTAACTATAATTCTATAATTCTACAAGAAAAATAGAAATTTAGTTTCTATTTTAGGACATAGTCGGAGACGGATTTGAGGCCGGTGGTGCCGAAATAGGAGGCGACGAGGCTGCCTTTGAGATAGACGCGGGTGCCGACGAGGTCGGGATGGTCCACGAGATTGAGGGCGTCGCGGATGGGGCCTTTGGGAAGTTCGACGGCGATGCAGGAGGCCTTGGACGTCACCGAGGAGCGGGAGGCGATGGCAAGGTGCGTCGCTTTCGTGAATTTGGAGGTCTTCACAGTCGTCCCGGCCGAAGACAGATCCCCCCCGACGATATAGCCGAACACCCAGATGTCATCCTCGCCGATATGGTTGGCGGCCTGGGAGACGGAGTAGGCATTGTCGATGTCGGTTCCAGGGTCATCGCCGCCGCTGGAACCCGAGCCACCGCTCCCGGAGCCGCTTCCCGAGCCTCCTCCGCCGATGGCATAGGATTCACTGTTCCAGATCTTGGCCGTGTCTACGGCCACAGTGATGGAACTGGTGGCTGCTGCGCCGCCATGCGGGGCGGAGATGTTCAGGGTAAGGATGGTCCGGGCATCGAGCGTCCGGGTGAGGAGGGTCTCATCCGCCCCCCGATTGTTCAGGACCAGGGAGATGGGCCCGGGTTTGAAATAGGCGATCCGTTTCTCCGAATAGCCGTACATGAGACGGGTATCCCCGGATTTGAGGTAAAGTACTCCGTCGGGGTAGGAGGTTAGGAAGTCGGGCGCGACCTGGAGGCGCACGCCGGCGTTTTCCAGGACACAGTTCAGGCGGACCGTCACGGTGGCTCCGGCCTTCACGACGACGACCTGTTCGTCGCCGTACACCGGGCGGGAAAAGCCCGGCGTCGTGAATTCGATGGAATGGACCGCCACCGTATAGCTGCCCGCATCCACCAGGAGGGATTCCGGCGAGTCGCCATAGGCGCCTTCGTACAGGATTTTCCCCTTTGCATCGGTTACCTTCAGGATGAAATCGTTCGTGTCCGGGATTTCCGCGGAGGCGGCCCGGGTATCTGCCCCGTTTCCGGCGATGATCCACCGGAGTTCCCCTTGTCCTCCGGACCGGAGTCCGAAGTCGTCACACGCGCCCAGCGCCGCCACCAGCGGCAGGAGCGCCCACAGTCTTTTGAGTCGCATAGCCTTGATTCTTTTACCGGCCGGACACCGCGCCCGGCCGGGTACGAAAATAGCCGGCCCGGCCGGGACCCGGGACAAGATTCGTTAAAATGTGGCGAAATCTTTCCGGTTGTTTCAAAGAAACATGTTTCTTGTCCGCTTTCCCCGGATTTTTCGCTATATTTGCTTACCGGTAGGACGATAACCAAACCCTTTATAATCATGAAGAAACTTTTGTTCGGAGCGGCCGTTTGCCTCGTGCTCGCCGGGGCGGCGGTGGCTTGCAAGAATCTGGCGGACAAACGGGCGGCCCTTCCGCGGCCCGAAGGCCCGTGCGACGTGTACGAACGGGGCGGCGCTCCCTGCGTGGCGGCCCACAGTACCACCCGCGCCCTATATGCGGCCTATGACGGCCCGTTGTATCAGGTCATGCGGGAATCGGACGGCAAGACCCTGGACATCGGCGTGGTCCAGGCTACCGCGGACGATCCTGGCGGCTATGCCGATGCCGATGCGCAGGACGCCTTCTGCAAGGATACCTACTGCTGGATTACGGTCCTCTATGACCAGTCCGGCAAGGGGAACCATCTGTATCAGGCTCCGCGCGGCGGCTTCAGCGGCCCCGCGATGGGCGGTTACAACAATGTTCCCGTGGCCGACTGGGCGCCTGTGAACGTGATGGGCCACAAGGTGTACGGCCTGTTCATCGCCCCGGGCATGGGCCTGCGCCTGAACGATCCCGTGGGCACGGCCGTGGACGACCAGGCCGAAGGCCAGTATTGGGTGATCAGCGGCCACCATTACAATTCCGGATGCTGCTTCGACTACGGCAATGCCGAGACCGACAGCCGCGACGACGGCGACGGTACGATGGAAACCACCTACTTCGGCAACCAGCCGGCGTGGTACCATGGCGAGGAACCGGGTCCGTGGATCATGACCGACCAGGAGAACAACCTGGTAGGCTGTGTCAATGACGACCCGAACGACAAGTTCTGCGAGGGGCTCGAGTCCATCACCTGGCGGTTTGTCACGGCGACGGCCGACGGCGAGCCGCACCACTGGCGCTCCATGGGCGGAAACGCCCAGGAAGGTCCTCTGAAGGTGTATTACGACGGCGGCCGCATCCGCAACGACCGCAACAGTTACGATCCCATGCGCAAGCAGGGCGCCATCCTGCTGGGCAACGGCGGTGACAACAGCAACGGCTCCGCCGGTACCTTCTATGAGGCCGCGATGACCGCCGCGGGCACTTTCCCGACGGAGGAACTGAACCAGGCCGTCCAGGCCAATGTGGTCGCGGCCCGCTACCGGGTGGCGACCCTTGAGGTCTTCCCGTCCCTGAAGGACAACCGTCCGTCGAACGTGCAGACCTTCGTCCCCGGCGGTTCCGCCAAGACCGTGGTCCGCTTCGTCAATACGACCGATGCCCCCATCGAGGGCCTCACCCTGTCGATGAACCTGCCGAAGGGCTGGAAGGCTTCCGTCGATGGCAACAAGCAGATGGCGGTCAACTATGCAGTAGCACCCGGTCAGGCAGTCGTCGCCGAGTTCGACGTCCAGGCCGGTTCCGCGTCCTTCAACGGCGACCTGGAGGCCGTCGCCTCCTGGGACGGCGCCGCCGCCCGGGAGCGCGCCCGCCTCAAGGTCCGCTCCACGGACGCGGTGAAAATCAACGAGTTCAGCGTTACCGACGGGTTCATCGAGCTGTACAATGCCGGGGACGAGGAAGTGAATCTCTCCGGTTGGACCGTCCGCCAGCATGCGGCGAACGTCCCGGCTTTCTCCGATATCAAGGTCCCGTCTGGCACCAAACTGGCCCCGAAGGCATTCTACGTCCTGGGCATGGCCGGTTCCGGCCTGGCAGTGGACGCCGCGAAGGGTGATGACGTCATCTATGTCCGCAGCGTCGAAGGCATCAAGCCTGGCGATGAAATCGTCCTCGGCAAGGAAAAGTACACGGTCAAGGCGGTGAACGCTCCCGAGCCGGCCCCGGCCGCTCCGGGCCGCAATCCGTTCGGCCGCGGCTTCCAGCCCGCCGGCACGCCCACCACGGTGTGGCAGCCGCTCCCGGGCGGCCACGGTGTCGAGTTCCCGGCCGGATCGACCAACATCCCCGTTACGTCCACCGCGCATTTCCAGGTGGGTCAGAAGATGGCCATCGGCTACGGAACGGACCGTCCCGCCGTCTCCCGCGTCCTCGAGAAGTATGAGGTCGTGACGGTCACGGAGGTGGGCAAGCCCGGTACGCAGGGGTATCTGTCCATGGACGCGAAACCGGGGGGCACCAACATCAAGGTCTCCTCGACGGCCAATATCTCCGTGGGGGACCGCATCCGCCTGGATATCAACAGTGAAGGTCATGGTATTGAAACGGTGACGGTGACGGCCGTGGGCACGCCTTCCGCACGCAACACGCTGAACGGCCCGCTGCACGAGGACGAAGATCCGGGCACGGGCCTGGACATCGCCGAACCGCTGCAGTTCGCCCACGCTTCCAACATGCCGTACAGCGTGAACGGAACGGGCATCACGTTCGAGCCCGCCACCAAATTCGCGCATTACAGCAACGAGCCGGTCCTCGCACTGTGCTTCTCCCTGGAACTGGAACAGCCGCTCAAGTCGGCCCATGCCATCAACGAGCCCGTCGTGGCCGGCTCCGCCGGCTTCTCCGGGAAGGCGGATCTCCTGTTCGGCGGTCCCGCCCTCTCCCAGAGCGCCGGCAACATCACGCTCCGTGACGCGAAGGGCAACGTCGCCGATGCGCTCAACTACGGTCTCGTCGTGGATCCGTATCTGGCAGAAGGCTATCAGGCCGATTCCGGTCTGGAACAGGACGGAAACTTCGTCCGGGTCCCGTATCCGGCCCGCCGCGGCTTCGGTTTCGGCGCCGGTCCCGCTCCGGCCGTCGCTTCTCTCAGCGCGGGCCGTTTCCCGGATGGCAACGACCTGGATGATAACAAGTTCGATTTCAGCGTGCAGCAGGCTCAGAACCTCGCCCTGGCGGCCGAGGCCGGCGCGACCAACCTCAAAGTGACCTCCGTGGAGGGCTTTGTGGAGGGCGGTCCGATCGTCGTGGGCAATACGGAGGTTCTGACGGTGGCGAAGGTGGGAACACCCGGCAGTACGACCCTGCAGTTCCCGGCAGGTGTGGGCACGAAGACGCTCGTGGTCGTCTCTGCGATGAATTTCACGCCCGGGCAGGAAGTGCTGGTGGGCGGTGAGAACGCCGTCGTCTCCGAAGTGTTCTTCCCGCGTGGTTGGTGGGTCCCTCGTGAGCAGCAGGTCCACAAACTGGTTCTCGCAGCGCCGCTTCGCAAGGCCCATAGCGTCGGCGAGGATGTCTCCGGCTCGGGCGTGACGCTTTCCGCGCCGCTGAAGGCCGCCTATCCGGCCGGTGCGGCCGTGGCTTCCGCCCAGCCCACGCCGGGCGCCGCGAACCGCTATTAGCATGACGCTCCGCAGGTTCAAGACCACGGCGCTGCTCCTTTGCGCCGCCTGCCTCGCCCTCGCCGGATGGATGCTTTTCCATTCCTTGACGGGCGTACAGATGGTGGGCTGCGGCGTGGGTAGCGGGTGTGACAGCGTGATGGGGAGCCCCTGGGCCTATGTGCTCGGGGGCGTCCCTGTCAGCCTGCCCGCCGTCGTGTCCTACCTCCTGCTGGCGCTCTGCATCGTTTTCCTGGGCGGGGAGTCCCCGGAGGACCGCTCCCTGGACCGTATCCTTTGGCCGATGATGCTCACCCTCGCCGGCGCCATCGCCGGCGCTGCCCTCTGGTTCTGCTATCTGCAGCTTTCCGTCCTCCACGCTTTCTGCAAGTACTGCACACTCTTGCATCTGCTCGGGTGCGTGCTCGCCGGTTTGATCCTGGTTGCCGGCCGGACCTTGAGCCTGTCGAAGGGCCGCTACGGCTGGTTCGCCGTCGGCCTCGTATCGGCGGCCGTATTCGCCTTCGTCCAATCCCGTACGCTGCCGGCGGCAGCCTATGACACCGGTCGGACAGAGGCGGCGCTTCCGACATTCTCCGAGGGGGAAGTCCCCGTTTTGGGACCGTCGGATGCCCCTGAAGAACTCACCTTGCTGTTCGACTTCCAGTGCATCCATTGCCGTCGGCTGCATCCGGACCTGCCGGAGCTGTTGGAGAAGGCCGGCGGACAGTACCGCATCCACCTGTGTCCGGTCCCGTTGAGCAGCGCTTGCAACCCGTACATTCCTTCCACGGGTGTGGACCGCTTCGCCGGATCCTGCCCGCTCACACGCTATGCGCTCGCGGTCTGGTATGCCTGCCCGGATGCGTACGGGGCGTATTGGGACTATTTGCTGGGCGGCGGCGACGCGCGTGCGGCCGTTGCTCCGGCCGAGGCGGAAGCCCGTGCCCGGGCGCTTCTGGGCGAGGATTTCCAAACTGCCGTGAAGGATCCGCGCATCGACGCCTACCTCCGCAAGGTGGAGGAGCTCTTCGGCCGTACGTCCAACGCGGAGAAGAGCGGCGTGCCGCGCCTCATCCACGGGCAGAAGTGGCTGGTCCCCGAAACGGACCAGGCGGACGAGCTGCTGGAGCTCATCCGCCTGTCCCTGTAAGAAATCCGTAAAAACTACCGGAGTACCTGCGTGAAGACCGGCTCCTTGCCGTCTTCCGCCAGGACGTACACCTTGATGAAATGGTCCGGCGCGTCTTCGGCGGCGGGGCCCATAGGCAGGTCCTTTGCGGTGAAGAGATACTCTGTTCCGCAAGGCACGGTACGGCTGGCCACCTCGGTCGCCTGGGCGTGGATCATCGGGTAGCTGCCCACGGCGGCGTCGAAGATCGCCGCGGCGGCCTCGTCGGCCGGCTTCGGCTCGGAGAACGCCGGCAGGGGAGCGACCTCACCCGCGAGGAATCCATTGGCTTTCAGGAAGTAATCGACCTCGGCCTTGGCCGCGTCGATGCGGGCGGCGCGCACGCCGTAGCCCGGCAGGATTTCCGCATTCGGGAGCTTCGCCTGCAGGTCCTTCGTGCTGCTGTCCAGTCCGCCGCTGCCGAAGGTGCAGAACGGGACGACCTTCTTGCCGTCCAGGTTCACGGCTTCCAGCGCGGCGGCCACCGGCGGGGCGTAGGTGCCCATCCAGATCGGATAGCCGAGGAAAATGATGTCGTAGGCATTGACATCGACGGTAAAGGGCTTGAGCTCAGGAAGTTTGCCTTCCGCGGCATCCTTCGCGCAGCGGGCAGCCACGGCCGGGATGTCCCCCTCGTAAGGAACGACGGGGAGGATGGCTTCGAGGTCCGCGCCGAGGGCGTTGGCAATCTCTTCGGCCACGACCTTCGTCGTGTTCGTCTGGGAATAGTAGAGCACCAGGACCTTCGGTGCCTTCTTCTGGGAGCAGGAGACCGCCAGCACGAGGGCGGCCGCCAGGATGAGTAACTGTTTCATACGTATGTTATTTGTTTGGCTTCCGTATTTTGAATCATGCAAATATAGCAACAGATTTCGGTTTCCGTCGTTTTTTTCGTACATTAGGGGCCGTTAAACCCTGAAATGATGACTCTCCGCCCCGCTTTCGTCCGGTTTTTCCTCTTCCTGGCCGTGGTGATCCTCTCCGCGCCGGCCCTGCCGGCCCGGGAACAGAAGGTGCGGGACGTGGACATCAACATCACCCTCATCAAGAACGGGAACATTGTCGTCCACGAGCGCTGGGACGTCGATACCGGCGACGGAATCACGGAATGGTACCTGGTCCGGGGGAACCTCGGGGACATCGAAATCGAGCGTTTCTCCGTCTATGACGGGGACAACGACAAGCTGCAGGATGTCGGAGAGTGGGACGTGAACCGCTCCCGGGCCGAAAAGGCGGGCAAATACGGCATCGTCCACAAGGCGGACGGCGTGGAATTGTGCTGGGGAGTAGGGGAGTACGGCGACCATGTGTACCACGCCATCTACGTGATGACCCGGGCCGTCAAGTCGCTCCAGGACTATGACATGATGCACCTCCAGGTGCTCTCGCCCGGGCTTTCCTCGCCGCCGGAGCATGTGAAGGTCCGCGTCAACCGGGACGAGATCCAGCTGGATACGACGAACACGCGGATCTGGGGATTCGGCTTTGCCGGCCGCTCCGCCTTCGAAGAGGACGGCACCATCGTCTTCGAATCGGAAGGTCCGCTGGACACGGAGGATTCCGTGATCCTCCTCCTGCGCTTCGACAAGGGCCATTTCAGTTCCCCAAGCGTGCAGGACCGTCCTTTCCAGGAAGTGCTGGACCAGGCGATGGAAGGGGCCGATTTCGGGTCGGACGAAGAGAAGGACCCGATTGCGACAGGGATCGCCTTCTTCTTCACCAGCCTCTTCGTGTGGTTCGCGTTCTTGCGGCCCATCTTCCGCATTTTCCGCGGGATCGGCGGCTCGGACAACAAGCTCAAACTCGCTTTCAAGCCCTCCTCCGTGGACTGGTACCGGGACATTCCCTTGGACGGGGACCTGCGGATGGCGAATTATATCCTCACCCGGAGCGGGAATGCCCCGCCTGCCGGCGGGCTTCCGCTCGCGGCCGTCCTCCGGCTCATCCACAACGGCTGCCTCCGTGTGAACCGGGAGGCGGAAGGGGAGGCCGTCCTTTCCTTCACGGACAACAACCTGGACCGGGTCGATGCGGCTTCGCGCAGCCTCTATTCCGTGCTGAAGCAATCCTCCGGCAAGGACAACCTCCTGCAGGACAAGGAGTTCTCCAATTGGGCGAAGGATCATTCCCGGCAGGTCTACGACTGGTCCAAGCGTGCGAAGGAAGAGGGTGTTTCCGCCTTGAACCAGGCGGGACTGTACACCCCGGCGAAGAAGACGCTCACGGAAGCCGGCCAGTTCGAGGCCCGCAGGCTCTTCGGCCTCAAGTCGTTCCTCTCCAAGTTCACGCTGGTGGACCAGCGTGAGGCCATCGAGGCGAACCTCTGGAAAGAATATATGGTTTATGGCGCCCTGTTCGGCCTGACCGACCGGGTATGCAAGCAACTCAAGGATATCGACCCGTCCCTCTTCAAGGAGGCCTTCCGCTACGACCTCGGCGATCTCGATTCCGTCCTGTCGGTGGGCCGGTCCCTTTCCTCGACCGTCACCCGGGCCGCCCTCCGCGGCGCTCCTTCCTATTCCTCCGGCTCCGGCGGTTCCAGCAGCCGCTCCAGTTCCAGCAGCCGCGGATACGGGGGCTCCACTTCCCGCAGCGGCGGTCGCGGCTACAGCGGCGGCGGACGTGGAGGCGGTGGGAGATAGTGTTCACCCCGGCAATTGACAGAAGATGATGAAACCCCGGAACAAACAACTCTTTTGGTGGCTCGGCGCGCTCGTGCTGGGCACAGCGCTCGGCCTCCTGCACAACGGAGCCGTGGATGCCGTATGCAAGTTCATTGCGACCGTATACACACGGTTATTCCAGTTTCTGGCCGTTCCTACGGTGGCGCTCGCCATCATGACGACGCTCATCTCCTTCGGTAAGCAGCGGAGCACCCGGAAAATCTTCGCCCATACGATTACCTACACGTTGCTGACCACGTTCGTGGCCGCGCTCGTGGGCCTGGGCCTGTATCTCCTGATCGCTCCGGAGAACCTGCCGCCGGACATGCTCTCGTCGGCCTCGGAAGTGACGTCCGGAGGAACCTCATTCTACGACCATATCATATCGGTCATCCCGAACAACGTCGTGCAGCCTTTCCTGTCCGGGAATGTGCTTTCCATCCTGCTGATCGCGATCGCCGTCGGCCTGGCCCTGGCCTGGATGCCGGACAGTGCGGGGAAAGGTGTCGTCGTCAAGGGGATACAGGGATTGCAGGATCTGTTCTTCACGCTGATCAAAGCGCTCATCTGGAACCTTCCGCTGGGTATTGCGGCCTTTGCCGCGCAGCTTGCCGGACAGCTCAGCGGCGGCGTCATCCTGGGTTCGCTCGGGAAATATGCGGCGGTAATCCTCGCCGGGAACGCCGTCCAGTTCTTCGTCGTCCTGCCGCTGTTCCTCCTGGCCCGGGGCATCAACCCGTTGAAGGTCTTCCGGGCGATGAGCCCCGCCGTGGTGATGGCCCTGTTCACGAAGAGTTCCGCCGCCACCCTGCCCGTGACCCTCTCCTCCGCGGAGAACCGGCTTGGGGTGAACCCGAAGGTGTCCCGCTTTGTCCTCCCGATCTGCACCACCATCAATATGAACGGCTGCGCCGCCTTCATCCTCGTGAGTTCCCTCTTCGTGATGCAGAACGGCGGTCTCTCGCTGGGCATCGGGTCCATGCTCCTGTGGGCCCTCATCGCCGTGATTTCCGCTGTCGGCAACGCCGGCGTGCCCATGGGCTGCTTCTTCCTGACCGTGTCCCTGATGACCGGTATCGGCGCACCCGTCGAGGTGATGGGCCTGATTCTCCCGATCTACACCGTCATCGACATGGTCGAGACGGCGGAGAATGTCTGGTCCGACTCCTGCGTCTGCGCCATGACGGACAAGGATCTCGCCGGGGAACTGGAACAGGTCGGTTAATCCCGGCTTTTCCGCAGCATCTTCAGTACCAGCATCGTCAGGTCATCGCTCTGCTCGGCGTCTCCGATGAACCGGTTGACGGCCGCTGTCATGTCGGCGACGAGGCGCTCGGCCGAGGTGTTCTCGTCATGACCGGAGAGCTGTGCCTGGACCCTCTCCTCCTGGAACAGTTCCCCGTCGCTCCGGGTGGCTTCCGTCAGTCCGTCCGTGTACAGGAAAAGGATCGTACCCGGAGACAGCGTCGTTTCCTGCAGGGAATAAGACCAGTCTGCCATGATTCCGACCGGGATGTTCGCATCGACAGGCATCATGCGGGGCTCCCCGTCCGTGATGACAAATGGCGCGTTGTGACCGGCGTTGGTATACTGCAGCACACCGGTGGACAGATCCAGGGAGCCCACGAACAGGGTGACGAACATCAAGTTCTCATTCCGGGCCGAAATGGTGTCGTTGATGGCGGTCATGATCCGATGCGGGCTGTCTTCGGAAGCGGACAGGGTCCGGAACATGGAACTGATCACGGTCATGACCAGGGCGGCGGGGATTCCCTTGCCGGATACGTCGCCGATGCAGAAGTAGAGTCTCTCGTCCCGGATCCGGAAATCGAACAGGTCGCCGCCGACCGCCTTGGCCGGAGCGACGCTTCCGAAGATGTCCAAGTCATCCCGTTCGGGGAAAGGGGGCCAGGTGATGGGCAGCATGGACATCTGGATGCTGCGGGCGACGCTCAGCTCATGCTCGATGGACGCATTCCGGGCGGTCGTTTCCTTCAATTCATCGACATACCGGGCCAGCGAGGACTGCATATAGTCGAAGGAATCCCTGAGCAGGCGGAGTTCGTCCTTGTTCTTGATGGTCGGCAGCGAAGTGTCGAACTTGCCGGTCGCGATTTCCTGGGCCGATTCAGCAAGCTGGATGAGCGGCGTGGAGGCTTTCTTGATGGTGCGGCGGCAGGTGAGGAAGACGAGGAGGACGCCCAGCAGGATCAGGAAGATGATGATGGCGCCGTAGGCGATGGCGGGTGTCAGCAGGCGTTCGGTCGGGACGACGATTCCCATGGACCATCCGGAATGGAGCAGCGGCGCGTAATAGACATCGGACCTGATTCCATCCACGACGACAGACAGGTCCCCGGATTCTCCGGCTCTCATCACATCGCCCAGCTTCCGGTACCTGTCGGCATCCTGGCCGGCGGCATAGTCATAGAAGTTGGCCTTGAGGATCCGGTTCGGGTCCGGATGCGCGATATAGTCGCCGTCCGGTCCGATGATGAAACAGTAGATCCGTTGTTCCGGGTCGTCCTGCGCCGGAACGTAAAAGATGGATTCCTCATTCTCCTTCCGGATACTCTCCTGGATGAGGGAGGCCAGCCCGTTGATGGAGAGGTCCGCCCCGAAGACGCCGGCGATTTCCTTTTCGGGCTCCATCACCACGGGGCGGGAGAACGTGCAGAGGACCGTTTCGCCCCCGTCCTCGTCCAGATACGGGTTGGACCAGGACCCTTTGGGAGAGGCCATTCCCTTGATATACCACTCGGCCTGGAAGTAGTCGTGGGTTTCTGAACCGATGATCTTCAGGGTGATCCGGCCTTCGTCGTTGAGGGCGTAGGGTTCGTACCAGCGGCCGACCGAGGGATAAAAATCCTCGACGAACCCGAGACCGCAGCCATAGATGTGGCGGTTCACATTCAGTTCGTATTCCATCGTCGACAGCACCAGTTCCGGCGTCGCCAGATGCCAGCACAGCTCATCGATGATGTTGTCCGCCGATATTTCCACCTTGCTCATGGCCAGCGCCAGGTCCCGGTTGGCTTTCTCCAGGATGTCGGAATAATGCGCCCTGGAAAACACCAGGATGCCCGATGCCGCCACCAGGAAAACGAACACCGAAATGATGGTCATGGTGACCAGCACGGTGATGACGACGGACCGGGTCAGCCGTCCGGAGAAAGAGTGCAATCGCTTTTTCATAGATGAGCAGATGGATCAGCCACTGCAAACATACGAAAAAAGTTCAAGACTTGTTCTGCCGATGCATCTCGGAAGGGGTGATATTGAACTCTTTAGTGAAACAACGGGTGAAATATTTCGGATCGTTGAAGCCGACTTCGTAGGCGATTTCGGAGATGTTCATGTCCGTGTTCGTCCCGTTGCTGATCATTTCCTTCGCGACGTTCAGCCGGTAGGTCCGGATGAACTGCGCAATGGACAGGCCGAAACCTTCCTGGATCTTCTCGTTCAGGAGAGTGCGGCTCATGCCCAGGGCGTCGGCGAGCTTGTAGACATCCAGTTCCGGATCCTTGTACATCTTCTGGATCGCTTCCAGGAGCTGCGTGTTGAAGTCGGAATCGCGGCTGGAGGCGGTGCTGGACATGAGGGTATGGTTGCTCGCGATCATCTCGTTCTGCTTCTGCAGCAGCGCATTCTGCTCCGCGAGGGCCTCGGCCTTGCGCTCCAGCTCTTCTTTCTGCTTCTTCAGCTCTTTCATCTGCCGGTCCACTTCCTGCTGCAGGAGGTCCTTTTTCCGGGAGATGGACCGCGTGTACCAGCGCACGAAGAGGTAGACAAGGACGGCGAGGACCAGCAGCGCAAGCAGCCGGAACCACCAGCGGTTGTACAGGACCGGAATCACGACCAGCGTCTTCGCGTCCTGCGAGAGGACATTGCCTTTCTTGTCCACGGCCCTGATCTGGATCTGGTACTTGCCGCCGGGGATATGTCCGAATTTCACGTGGGTGTCCTTGCCGAAAATCGGCGCCCAGTCCTTGTCCATGGGCCAGATCCGGCTCTCGTAGACGATATCCTGCCGCTTGCCGTAGGACAGGTCCGCGAACTTCAGCGTGAAGTCGTTGTCCTTCTCGCCCTTGCTGACCGTATGGGCATAGGCGAGGCTGTGGAATTCATCTTTCGAATAATACCCCGAAATCACGACACTCGGCAGGTTCCCCCATTCGTTGGATACGTAACCGGACCGAAGGATGCTGAATCCACCTTCTTTCTGGCCGATGTAGAGAGTCCCGTCACGGCCTTTGGCGACGCTGTTCTCGCAGAAGGACATGGACTTGAGCCCATCGTACCGGTCATAGCTGGTCAGTTCGCCCGTCTGGGTGTCCAGGCGGGAAAGGCCGTTCTCGGTCGTAATCCACAGGTACATCCCGTCCAGCAGGAGGCCGTTGATCTGGTTGTCCGCCAGGCCGTCCTCCTCGGAATAGACGGTAATGTCCGGTTTTTCGGCCTCGCAATGGTCCAGCCGATAGAGGCCGTTTCCATACGTCCCAGCCCAGATGGTGTCCCCGTCCGGTACAAGCGACATGCACATGGGGAACCCTTCGATCACGCGGGAATCCAGGGTTTTCAAGTCGATGATGCGCATTCCTTCCATGCTGCTCACCCACAGTTTGCCGTCCGCCAGGCAGGCGCCCAGGCAGCCGGGGAGTTTGGGGGAGTATTCCGAGAACGCGGAACGCTTGAGATCGTAGAAATACAGCCCGCTGCGGGCGGCCAGCCAGATGTAATCGTTGACCGGATCGTACACCATCCCGAGGATGACGTTGATGTTCCGGGCGATTTCCGACTTGGAGCCTTCCGGGATGCGGACGACGTCCGGGCTGGACAGGCTCATATAGCTCAGATGTCCGTCCACGGTGCCCATCCAGAGCCTTCCCTGGCCGTCTTCGCAGAAGGCCGTGATGGAATTGCTCACGAGCGCGGAATTATCCGTATTATAGTTCCGGAACAGGAGGTCGCCGACTTGCCGGCACACGCCGAATCCGGTCGCGGCCAGCCACAGGCGGCCCTGACTGTCGATGTGAAGGGCCCGGACCGGCGTGGTCGGGATTGGGGAGGAGGTGGTTTCGATGCGGGAGATGTTGGTGAGCTTGAGGCTCTTTTTCTGGAGGATGACCAGCCCTTCCGCTTCCAGGCCCACCCAGATCTGCCGTCCCCGGGTGGCGAGGCTCCGCACGATCTCGCCCGGGAGAATCTGGTTTCCGTAATCATTGGCGCGGGAGCCGTACGTGTCGAATGCATGGCGGGCGGGATTGTAGATGCTCACGCCACCCAGGGTGCCGATCACGATTTCGTTGTCCTCCGTCAGGCAAAGGCCGGTGATTTCGTTGTTGGGAATAGAGTGCGGGTCGGCGTCGGAATGCAGATAGCAGGTTTTCTGGCCGGAGGTGAGGTCCACGCGGTACAGCCCGTTCATGGTCCCGATCCATACTTCATTCCCCGCGCGCAGGAACGCGGTGGCCCGGTTGTCTTCGCCGATGAACAGGTCGGGCAGGATCTCAGACTTGGTGATTCCTTTTCCTTCGATGGGGCGGACCTTGTAGAAGCGGCCGCCCAGGGTGATCCAGACGGATCCGTCCTGCTCCACATCGCCGGCCTTGGGCATCAGGTTGTCGTTGGGGACGTCGCATAGCAGGGAATCCACGAGGATGCGGCTGCCGTCGTCAGAGAAAGCGACGCGGAAAAGCTTGTCGGCGGAGGTGAACCAGATGCAGCCTTTTTCATCCCTCCGGAGCGCTGCCGGCGGATGTGCGCGGCGCCAGGCCCTGGACATGCCGGGGAAGTCGCCCAGCGGGGTGAGGGTTTCCAGGTCCATCACTTCCAACGTCGCGCCGGGAATCCAGATCCGGCCGTAGTTGTCCTCGCGGCACTGGCGGACGATGTCGCCGATGGATCTCGCGCCTGTCTTGCTGGAGAAGGTCAGGAAGGAATCCCCGTCATACCGGACGAGTCCGCCGCCGAAGGTGCTGATCCACGCGTACCCCCGGTTGTCGAAGTAGATTCCGTTGATGTCCTGGTCCGGCAGCCCGTCCTCGCGCGTGAGCCGGTTTACGACCATGTAATCCTCGGCCTCTGTCTGGGCGTTGAGCCTGCCTGGCAGGGACAGTGCGATAAGCACTGCCAGAATAAAATCCACCCACCTTGAAATTTTTTCCACCATTTAATATATTTTTTCCACCACGTCTACGGGCAAAGATATGTATTTTTGTGAAAACGACCAAAACAATCAATCAACTAAACACTGATTTATGAAATTATTCAACGCTTTCCGCTGCCTTTTCCTTACAGGAATGGTGATGTTTTTCGGGGTGGAAACTTTCGCCCAGAATGTCACCGTCAAGGGAAAAGTGTCAGACTCGAGTGGCGAACCGATCATCGGTGTCACTGTCATGCTCAGCAGTAACAACACTGTGGGCACCCTCACGGACGGGAATGGTAACTACGCGATTACCATTCCGGCGAACTCCTCCCTCACGTTCTCCTGCGTCGGTTTCGCTACCCAGGAAGAGCAGCTGAATGGACGCACGGTCATCAATGTCGTGCTCCAGGAAGACACCGAGTTCCTGGATGAAACGGTCGTCGTCGGTTATGGTACCCAGAAGAAGCGCCTGCTTACGGGTGCCACGATCAACATCACGGGTGAGGATATCCAGAAGCAGAGCACGACGAATGCGCTGGGCGCCTTGTACAGCTCCGTTCCTGGTGTGAACATCGTCCAGTCCAGTGGTGGTCCGGGCGCCGGTTACAACATCACGGTCCGTGGTATCGGCACCACCGGCTCCGCGAGCCCCCTCGTTGTCATCGACGGTGTGGCCGGCGGTCACCTCGAGGACCTGAACCCTGCCGACATCGAATCCATCGACATCCTGAAGGATGCGGCGTCTGCGGCCATCTACGGTGCCCGCGCGGCGAACGGTGTCGTCCTCGTGACCACGCGTCAGGGCAAGATCGGTGAGAAGAAAGCGACCGTTACTTTCGATGCGTACACGGGTATCCAGCAGCCGAACACCAATGGCGTCCACGGGGTTACCGCCTCGGAATACCTGGATTTGATCAGCAAGGCGGGCCTGCATGAATTCGACAATATCGAATCGACCATGCCTGTCCAGATGCAGTGGATCCGGGAAGGAAAGTGGAACGGTACGGACTGGTTCACCGAGTCCATCAACAAGAATGCTCCCAACAACAATATGGTTGTGGGCGTGACCGGCGGCAGCGACTCCGTCCGTTACTCCTTCAGCTTCTCCAAGTCCTATCAGGAAGGTACCCTGGGTGTGCCGAAGGTGACCTATTATGATAGAACGACCGTACGCGCGAACACGGATTTCACCGTCTTGAAGAAGAACAACCGCGATGTCATCAAACTCGGCGAGAACGTGACCGTTTCCATTACGGGCTCCCGGGGCATGAGCACCGGCGGCCGTGGCAGCGACGTGTCCAACCTGCTGACCAAGACCCCGCTCCTCCCGGCCTACGACCTGGATGGCTCCATCTATACCTATGACAAGCAGGTGCGGGATCATTGGGATGCCCGGGACAACGAAGTGAACCTGCTGCAGGAACGCGAGATGAAAGAAAGCGAAGGCAAGGGCGTGCGTGTCCAGGGTAATGTCTACCTGGAGGTTTCCCCCATCCGGGACCTGAGGTTCCGCACGGCGTTCGGTTTCCGCGCCAACACCAATTTCTCCCGTTCCTATACGCCGATCTATCAGCTGACGGCCTCTGACTTCAAGGAATACGACAGCGTGAGCCAGAGCTCCAGCGTCTCCACCAACTGGACCTGGGAGCTGACCGCCAACTATCGGAAGACCTTTGCCAAGGCCCATACCATCGAGGCGCTGGCAGGTACTTCCATCGAGGCGACGGGCTGGGGCATGAGTGTCAACGGTACCCGTTCCACGACCAAGTTCGGAACCTGGGAATCGGCCAACCTCGGTTCGGTCGAAGGCGCCCTGACGAGCGATGAGCACGCCAGCATGGGCGGTGGCAACACGATCCCCTACAACAGCCTGCTCTCCTTCTTCGGCCGTCTGAACTACAGCTACAAGGACAAGTATCTGCTGACGGCCATCGTCCGTTCCGACGGTTCCTGCAACTTTGCCAAGGGCCACCGCTGGGGCATCTTCCCGTCCATCTCCGCCGGTTGGGTGATCTCCTCCGAGCCTTGGATGGCGTCCACGAAGGACTGGCTCAGCTTCTTCAAGATCCGCGGCAGCTGGGGACAGAACGGTAACTGCCGGATCGACAATTTCCAGTACACCGGTACGATCTCGCTGAGCGGCCAGTATGACTTCTCCTACGACCAGACGAACCCGGTCTCGGCCGCCTATCCCGACAAGATTCCGAACTCCAAGCTCTCCTGGGAGACCTCCCAGCAGCTGGCCATCGGTTTCGACTCCCGCTATTTCCGGAGCCGCCTGGGTGTCATCTTCGACTGGTATCAGAAAGATACCAAGGACTGGCTGGTGACTCCTCCGTCCATGGGTATCCTGGGCGCCAGCGCCGCCTCCATCAACGGCGGCGCCGTGCGGAACTCCGGTGTGGAGCTCAGCTTCACCTGGAACGACAAGGTGGGCGACCTCCGCTACAGCGTGGGCCTCAACGGTTCCTACAACAAGAACAAGGTCCTCTACATCAACAATGCCGACGGTATGATCCACGGTGAGAAGAAGATCATTTCCGAGAACGTGGCCAAGGAAGACGGCTTCCGCGCCGAACCGGGCAAGCCGATCGGCTACTTCCTGGGTATGGCCAGCGAGGGTATCTTCCAGAACCAGGCCCAGATCGACGAGTACAACGCGAAGGGCTACCTCTTTATGAACGGTTATGAGAACGCCCAGCCTGGTGACGTCATCTGGATCAACCAGAACGGGGATGACAAGTACGACGAGAAGGACTGCGTCGAGATCGGTAACCCGCATCCGGACTTCACCATGGGCTTCAGCATCAGCCTGCAGTGGAAGGGCATCGATTTCAGCATCAACGGCAGCGGCGCCTTCGGCCAGCAGGTCATGCAGAGCTACCGCCAGTTCGCCCTCCAGGACCTCCAGAGCTTCACCAACAACCTGGTCGCCCGCTACTGGACCGGCGAGGGTTCCACCAACAAGTTCCCGCGCTACTCCTCCGGCTCGCACAACAACTTCAAGTGCAACAGCTACAACAGTGATATCTTCATCCAGGACGCCGACTATGTCAAGATCCGCAACATCACCCTGGGTTACGACTTCAAGCAGGTGTTCAAGCGGCTTCCTTTCCAGATGCTCCGCATCTTCGTGACCGGCCAGAACCTCTTCACGTTCACCGGCTATGACGGCATGGATCCGGAAGTCGGTACCGGCGCCCCCGGTTACAGCTGGTCTTCCGGTATCGACACCGGTTTCTATCCTTCTCCTAAGGTTTACATGGCTGGTGTCAGCATCAAATTCTAATTCCGAAAGCATATGAAAAAGATTATATTCATCCTGACCGCTTGCATCCTGGCCGTTGTCAGCTGCGACAAGATCGACAGCCTGCTGGATACGAAGAACTATCAGAAGGCGGACACCTCTTCCTTCCCCCAGACCGAGAAGGACGCAGAACAGCTGGTCAACTCGGCCTACTCCACCATGCACTCCCTGTATACGGGCAGTATCTTCCGGATCAACCTGTTCCGGCGCATGATCGCCAGTGACGACTATTACGGCGGCGGCTCCACGAGTTCCAAGGAGACCACGGCCGCGGACCGTCTGCTCGCCCCGTCCATGGATGAGGACAACTCCCCGTGGAAGAGCTACTACAACGGACTGTTCCGCTGCAACTTCGCCCTCGAGGCCATCACCGCCATGGAGGACGACAAGTTCACCGGAGACAACAAGAACTGGTTCCTGGGACAGGTGCACTTCATGCGTGCTTTCTGGCTCTGGGAGCTGGCCGAGCGGTATGAGACCTTCCCGCTGACGCTTTCCACCGAAGTGGAGAACATGCCCAAGGCCGAAGTCGACGAGATCTACAAGGCGATCGGCGACGACCTCGTCGAGGCCATCAAGCTGATTCCGGGGAAATACGGTTATTCCCGGGACAACAATCTCGCCGGCCGCGCCACGAAGTATGCCGCCGAGGCGCTCCTGGGCCGTGTATGGCTTTTCTACACGGGCTTCTACAAGAAGAGTGAGATGGCAGGCATCTCCAAGGCGCAGGTGATCAGCTACCTGGAGGAATGCGCCAATACCAGCGTCTCCAAGTTCGACCTGGAGGACGACCCGCGCGAAATCTGGCCTTACACCAATACGTATTCCAGCGGTATCGAGTATGGCGCCGACTTCGACACCTACGCCAACCACGAGAATCTCCGCTGGGTGGGCAACCACAGCAAGGAGACCGTCTGGGGCGTGCATTTCTCGCTCACCGGCAACGGTTACAACCGTCTCCCGGAATGGATCGGCATGCGTAATTCCGCCCAGCGTCCCAACAAGGACAGCTATCCTTATGCGGCCGGTTCCAACGGCAACGCTCCCGTCAACCCCCTCGCGGTCAAGGAGTGGTATGAGGATCCGGATTACGGCCCGCAGGACAAGCGTTTCTACGGTTCCTTCCTCGCCGCCAACGAAAAGAAGGTCAAGGCTGGAAATCCTTGGTTCGCGGACGGTTATGTCGAGCTTCCGAACTTCCCGGGCCACGACAGCAAGGAAATCGAAAGAACCTGGTTCTATCCCAAGAAGTATCAGGCGGTCGCCTGCTATTCCGATGGTGCCAAGTCCAGCCTGCTCAACAACTTCTTCAATGCCGTGAACGGCGCTGTCTCCAACAACCCGAAGAGCGGCAACAAGAACGACGCGATCTACATCCGCTTCGCCGACGTGCTGCTGATGCTGGATGAGCTGAAGGAGACCACGACCGGTATGAACCGGCTCCGCGCCCGCGCCGGCCTCGCGCCGTACAGCGGCTACACCTTCGAGCGGCTCCAGAAAGAGCGTCGCTGGGAACTCTTCACCGAGGGCATGCGTTTCAACGACCTTCGCCGCTGGTATCCCGAAAGAGCCGGTGAGATCATCCAGCAGAACCAGGACGGCGGCTACATCGAGTTCAAGGGAAAGCCGACGACCTATCAGGAGCTTCCGGGACGTTCCTTCTCCCAGCGGTATGCGCTCACCCGCGGTTTCTGGATGATCCCGCAGGAGCAGATCGGCCTCCAGGAAGGAATGCTCACCCAGAACAAGGGATTCGAAGACCAGGATAACTACCTCTTCGTCGACGGAGACCTTCCGTACTAGGAATGATGGAAAGTTAGAATAGCAAGCCTTTACAGGCGAACTTAATTTTTGGATTGGTTGGTGTCGGCGCCCGCATGCACATGCGGGCGCCGATTGTTTATTAAAAAATTTTTCTATCTTTGTAGACAGAGTTAGTTAGTAGCAGTTATGAAAATTGCGGTTGTGGGCGCCGGCAATATGGGCGGCGCCATCGCCCGGGGGCTCGTCAAGGCGGGTACGGTCCGGGCGGCTGACGTCACCGTCAGCGACATTTCGGAGGCCGTGCTCCAGGGTTTTTCCGAGCGGGGATGTTCTACTACGCACGATAATGTGGACGCCGTGAAGGGCGCCGACGTCGTGTTCGTGGTCGTCAAGCCGTGGCTGGTGGAAGAGGTCGTCAAAGGCCTCAGGGCCGGGTTGGAGTACGCGTCCCAGATCTTTGTCTGCATCGCCGCCGGCATCACGCCGGAGCAGCTTTCGGATTGGCTCGGCCAGGATGCGGACGGGAGGACGATCCAGTCCTTCCTCGTCATCCCGAATACGGCCATCGATGTCCTTCAGAGCATGACTTTCATCACGCCTGTCCACGCGGACCAGGCCTCGGTCGACCTCGTCAAGGGCCTTTTCGACACGATGGGCTCGTCGATGGTGATCGAGTACGGCATGATGGCCGCCGCCACGGCCGTGGCGTCCTGCGGCATCGCCTATGCCATGCGCTACATCCTCGATGCGGCGCGCGGCGGCGTCGAGATGGGGTTCGACCCGTCCGAGGCGGTCCCGGTCGTCTGCCAGACCATGATCGGCGCCATCGGCCTGATGACCAGGGAGGGGGCCGATCCCGAAGCGGAGATCGTCAAGGTCTGCACGCCCGGCGGTCTCACCCTCAAAGGCCTCAAGGAAATGGAGGAGGCCGGTTTCACGTCGGCCGTCATCCGCGGCCTCAAAGCTTCCGTCAAATGAAAAGGATCGTCATCAAGATCGGGTCCAATGTCCTGACGCGTCCGGACGGTACCCTGGACGTGACCCGGATCTCGTCCCTGGTGGACCAGGTCCAGGCCGTCCGCGCAGACGGCGCCCAGGTCCTGCTGGTTTCCAGCGGCGCCGTGGCCTGCGGCCGCAGCCTGCTGGGGCGCGGGGGAGCGGCCCACAAGCTGGACCCCGTCGAACAGCGCCAGCTGTTCTCCGCGGTGGGCCAGGTGCGGCTCATCGGCCTGTACAGCCGGCTGTTCCAGGACTGGAACACGACCGTTGGGCAGGTGCTCACGATGAAGGAGAGCTTCTCCACCCGCCGGGAATACCTGAATCAGCGGGCCTGCATGGAGGTGATGCTTGCCAACGACGTGGTCCCCATCATCAACGAGAACGACACCGTGAGCGTCACGGAGCTAATGTTCACCGACAACGATGAACTGTCCGGCCTGGTCGCTTCGATGATGGATGCCGACACCCTGATGATCCTTTCCAACGTGGACGGCATTTACGACGGGCCGCCGTCCGATCCGGCCTCGAAGGTCATCGCGAAAGTCCATCCCGGTGAGGACATCAGTGGCGGCATCGGCGCGCAGAAGAGCGGTTTCGGCCGTGGCGGGATGCGGTCGAAGTATGCGATCGCCACCCACGCGGCCGAGGAGGGCATCCGCGTCCTCATCGCCAATGGAAAGCGCGAAGGAATCGTCAAGGACCTCTATTTCGGCGTTCCCGGAACGGTCTGTACCGAGTTCGTCCCGGTCCAGGGCGGCGTCTCCAGCGTGAAGAAATGGATCGCGCACAGCAGCGGCTTCGCCAAAGGCACGGTCACGGTCAATGCGGCCGCGTGCGAGGCCCTGTGCGGCGAGCAGGCGGTCAGCCTGCTTCCGGTGGGCGTCGTGTCGGTGCAGGGGGATTTCGAGGAAGGGGACATCATCGGCATCCTCGATCCTGCAGGCATCCAGTTCGCCGTGGGGCGCAGCGCTTACAGCGCCGCCCAGGCACGGGAAGTCATCGGCCGTCACGACTGCCGGCCGCTGGTCCATTACGATTATCTATGTTTGCTGTAGCATATGGAAGCGTCATTCATACAGGCAAAACAGGCCGGCAAAAGCATCGCCGGCCTTTCGGACGAATTGCGGAACGAGGTCTTGCGCGCCGTGGCCGACGAGCTGGTATCCTCCAAAGAGGAACTGCTCCGCGCGAATGCGGAGGATTTGGCCCGGATGGACCCGTCCTCGCCGCTTTATGACCGACTCATGCTGACGGACGCCCGCATCGAGGCCATCGCCGCGGATATGCGGAACGTCGCGTCGCTGCCTTCGCCGCTGGGGCGTGTCCTGTTGGACAGGATTCTCCCGAACGGGCTGCATCTGCGGAAGGTCGCCGTGCCTTTCGGGGTGATTGGCGTCATCTATGAAGCCCGTCCGAACGTGACGCTGGACGTTTTCTCGCTGTGTTTCAAAAGCGGGAATGCCTGCGTGCTGAAGGGCGGGAAGGATGCGGATGCGTCGAACCGCGCCGCCGTGGCGATCGTGCAGCGGGTGCTGGCGGGCCGGGGCATCGCCCCGGCGGCCGCGACCCTGCTGCCCGCCACGCACGAGGCGGCGAACGCGCTGCTGAACGCCGTCGGCTACGTCGACGTCGTCATCCCGCGCGGCGGCCGCCGGCTCATCGACTTTGTCCGCGACAACGCCCGCATCCCCTGCATTGAAACGGGCGCCGGCGTGGTGAACACGTATTTCGACGCATCGGGGGACCTGGAAATGGGCAAGGCCATCGTGTTCAATGCGAAGACGCGGCGCGTGAGCGTCTGCAACGCGTTGGACTGCCTCATCGTCCACAGTGCGCGCCTACAGGACCTCCCGGCCCTCTGCGCGCCGCTGGCGGCCAAGAACGTGACCATCTATGCCGACGAGCGTTCGTTCGGCGTACTGAAGGACGTGTATCCTATGGTGTATCCTGCCGGCCCGGACAGCTTCGGAACCGAGTTCATGGACTATAAGATCGCCGTCCGCACGGTGGACAGCCTGCAGGAAGCGATGGACCATATCGCCCGGTACGGCTCCGGCCACAGCGAGAGCATCGTGACGGACGACCCGGCGGCGGCCGCGGCCTTCCAGGCCGGTGTGGACGCCGCCTGCGTCTACGTCAACGCCCCCACCAGCTTCACCGACGGCGCCCAGTTCGGCCTGGGCGCGGAAATCGGCATCAGCACCCAGAAACTGGGCGCCCGCGGCCCGATGGGCCTCGAGGAACTGACCACCTACAAGTGGCTTATCGAAGGGAACGGACAGACTCGCCCGTAGTCCCCGCCGCTACTTCATGACTTTCGGCGTCGGAACCGGCACCTGGGAAGGGGAGTAGCCGGTGGCCTTGCCGAAGACGGAGAAATCCAGGATGCTCAGCGGGCTGGTCCTCGGCCAGTCGAGCATCGTCAGGCGGACATAGCGGCACTCGACGGGGGCGATTTCATCAAACAGCACATTCCTGGGTACCTGGTTCCCGGACTGGTCCAGCGCGGTGCGCCAGGCTTTCCCGTCCATCGATACTTCAATCTTATACTTATAGACCGGCGCGGAGCCGGCCGCCCCCGAGAATCCTCTCCGGGCGCCGCCGCCGAACAGCAGCCGGGCGCCGTCGACCTGGAAGGTCTGCACGCGGTCGCGGTCCACAGCCGGGGACAGGCTGATGGTGAGGACCGGGTTCGCATCGTCCTCGGCCGGTTCCCACCAGGTAGCCGTGGAGTTGTCAAGGGCGTATTCCGGGCCTCTGCCGGGCTTGGCGCTCGAGGCGACCTTGGCTTCGCCGGGGAATCCCTGGCCGGTGCTCATGGTGGTCTTGCCGATGGACACGATGATGGAACCGGAATCTCCCTTCGCGGGATCCTTCACCACGCCCGGCGCCCACTGCGGCGTGTCGGTCACGTTGCAGGTGAGGTTTCCGTCCTTGTCCACCAGGACGCGGTCCATGCCGATCCGGCGGCCGCCGCTGCGGAGGACGACCGTATAGAACTGCCAGATGTTGCCGTCGGGGCCCGTGACCATGCTTCCGTGGGCCGGACCGGTCACGATGCCGTCCGTGCGGCGGAGGAGGGGATTGTTCGGCGCGTACTCGTACGGTCCCTGCACGTTCTTGGACTTATAATAACCCTCGGCATAGGTCCTCCACTGCGTTCCCGAGGCGGAATACTGCAGATAATAGGTTCCATTGTGCTTGTAGATCCACGGGCCTTCGATCCAGGCGACGTCCGTGAACTCGTTCTGCTCGCCCTGGCGCTCCCACACATGATCGGGATTGAAGCTGAAATGGTGGGTGACGGGGCCCACGAACTGCGTGATGTCCTTCGGGTCCAGCTTGACGGAATAGATGCCGCTGATGGCCATGCCCGGCCAGAACAGGTAGGGCTGGTTGTTCTCGTCCACATAGATATGCGGGTCGAAGCCCTGGCTCCAGCCGTGCTCGCGGTCCGGCGTACCCTTCCATTGGCCCAGCACCTCATACGGTCCGAGCGGGTTGTCGGCCACCCACACGTTGGAACTGTTGCCGGTCATGTAGAACTTGCCGTTGTAGGGACACACGTCCGGCGCGACCGGCACCCCGGCCACATAGTGGTAATCCCAGTTGAGTATGTCGGAAGACACCCAGGCGCCGCCTCCGGTGCAGAACATGTAATACTTGCCCTCCCATTGGAAGACACTGACGTCTCCCGAGGCGCTTCCCTGGCCGATCTCCATCGGAAGCGGGTTGCAGTAGCGTGCATCCTGGCCCAGCGTCTGGGCCTGCAGCAGTCCGGCGGAAAACAGCGCGGCGACTGCCCAAATGATCCGTTTGTTCATGATTATCAATGCTGTGGTCGATACAAAGATAATCAATAATACGGATATGCATACAAAAAGCCCCGTTGGAATTCCAACGGGGCTTTTCAGTGACTCCAACAGGACTCAAACCTGTAACCTTTTGATCCGTAGTCAAATGCTCTATTCAATTGAGCTATGGAGCCAGGTGCCTTGCGGCTTATGTAGACTCTTTCCTTGATGCGGGCCTTCTTACCGGTCAGGTCGCGGAGGTAGAAGATACGTGCGCGACGCACTTTACCGTACTTGTTGACCTCGATCTTGTCGATGAACGGGGACTGGAACGGGAAGATTCTCTCGACACCGATACCGCCGGAAACCTTACGGACGGTAAAAGTCTTGGTGAAAGGATCCATGCCCTTCATCTGGATAACGACACCGCGGAACTTCTGGTCGCGCTCCTTGTCTCCTTCTTTGATCCGGTAGGTCACGGTGATCGTGTCACCTGCCTTGAACTCCGGGAATTCAGCGGCCTTGCCACCGGCAAAAGCCTGCTCTGCTACTTTAATCAAATCCATTTTTTCAATTCTCCTTGCTTGCAACGTTGCCGTTCAACTCCTGGGCAAGAGGTTGCTCCGTTTTGGGACTGCAAATGTAGAAAGTTTTTTTGGATTCAGCAAATATTTTTTAGAAAATATTCTTTTCCTTGTCAAAAATCGCCTTGTCATCCCGGCTGAGGTCCGGTGTGAAGGTGGAATTGTTCCGGATGGACTCCATCATGTCCTTCTCCGAACGGGAGAGCTTGCGCGGTATCCAGACCAGGATCTTCACGTACAGGTCGCCGGTGCCGCGGCCGTAGCCCTGGACGGAAGGAAGGCCCTTGCCCCGGAGTTTGATGACCGTACCGGACTGGGTGCCCGGATCCAGTTTTACCTTATAACTGCCGTCCAGGCAGGGGACGGAGATCTCGCATCCCAGCATCGCGTCCATCACGGAGATGATCCGCGTGTAGAACAGGTTGTTCCCGTCGCGGCGCAGGTTGGAATGCGCTTCCTCCTTGATGACGACGAGCAGGTCGCCGTTCGTGCCGCCGCGCATGGCGGAGTGCCCTTCGCCGCGCACGGTCACCTGCATGCCTTCCTCCACGCCGGCGGGGATCTTCACCCGTACCGTCTCGCGGCGGCGCTCCAGGCCCGTTCCGTTACAACGCCGGCAGGGATTGGTGATCACCTTGCCTTCGCCGCCGCACTGCGGGCAGGTTTCGTAGGAGACGGCCCGGCCGAAGAGGCTGTTCACCACGCGCTGGGTCTGTCCCCGGCCGTTGCAGTTCGGACAGGTCTTGACATCGGATGCGTTCTTGGTTCCCTTGCCGCCGCAGTCGGGGCAGGGACGGTTCCGCTCGATGGTCACTTCCTTCTCACAGCCGGTGGCGATTTCCTCCAGGGTGAGCTTGACGCTCGTGCGGATGTCCCGGCCACGGTAGGTGCGCGTCTGGGTATGGCTGCTCTGGGAGCCGTTGAAACTGAAGTCGAAGCCGCCGCCCCCAAAGTTGAAGCCTCCGCCGAACACGTTCCGGAGGATGTCGTTCAGGTCGAAGCCGCCGAAGTCGAAGCCACCGCCGCCGCCCATCTGGTCGCCGGCGAAGCCGAACTGGTCGTACCGGGCCTTCTTGTCGGGGTCGCTCAGCACCGAGTAGGCCTCGGCCGCCTCCTTGAAGTTCTCCTCGGCGGTCTTCTTCTCCGCGTCGGAGGCGTTCACCCAGCGGTCCGGGTGCCATTTCAGCGCCAGCTTGCGGTATGCGGCCTTGATCTCGTCGGCCGATGCCGACTTGGTCACGCCCAATACCTCGTAGTAGTCTCTTTTCTGTGCCATATCGTTATGCTCCTACGATCACTTTCGCGAAGCGGAGAACCTTGCCGCCCAGGGTGTAGCCCGTCTGGGCCACTTCGATGACCTTGCCTTTGAGGTCTTCGGTCGGGGCGGGGAAGAGGGTCACGGCCTCGTGGAGTTCAGTGTCGAACACCTCGCCCTTGGCCTCGATCCGCTCCAGGCCCTTCGTCTTCAGGTAGCCCATGAGCTTGTTGAAGATGAGCTGGACGCCCTCGACGGCCGCTTCGTTGCCTTCGGTCTTCTCCAGCTGGGAGAGGGCGATCTCGCAGTCGTCCAGGACGGGGAGGAGGCCCTTGATGGTGTCGGCCGAGGCAGATTTCACCAGTTCCAGCTTCTCCTCGGCGGTGCGGCGGCGGAACGTATCGAACTCCGCCATGAGACGGAGATACTCGTTCTTGCGCTCGGCCTCCTTGGCGTCGGTTTCGGCCATCTTGGCTTCGGCGCCGGCCGCCTTGGCCTCCGCTTCCGCGGCCTTCTTTTCGGCTTCTTCCACCTGTTTCTTCAGTTCTTCCACTTCTTTGAGGACCTTCGACAGGTCCTTGCTTTCGTTATCTTTTTTCTTTTTTTCTGCCATGGTGCTGTCAATTCATGTCAAACGCGGCCTCGCCGTAAACCCGGTAAAGCCGCGTCAAAGGTAATCAAATTATCTGCCAGAGGCAAGTCCTCTGCCAAAGTGTCAGTCTTTCTTCTCCTTCTTCACCAGGTACTGTTCCTCCTTGTAGGTCATGCCCATGAAGAAGATCGCGAGGAAGCAGGCCGCCAGCAGCAGGGTGAAGGTCGCGCCCCAGCCCACGTTCTGGGCGACCAGGCCGATGATCCAGTTCGCGAGGATGAAGGTGCCGAAGAAATAGCCGAAGAAGCCCGTCAGGCCCGCCGCGGTGCCGGCCGCGTTCTTCGGGGCCAGGTCCAGCGCCTGCACGCCGATGAGCATCACCGGCCCGTAGATGAAGAACCCGATGCCGATGAGGGCGATGATGACGACGGTGAGGTTGTCGATGAAAGCCCAGTACAGGCCGATGAACACCGCGACGAGGGCCATGAAGATCATCGTCGGCAGCGCGCGCCGGCCCTGGAAGAGCTTGTCCGACAGCCAGCCGCAGAGGAGGGTGCCGGGGATGGCGGCGAACTCATAGGCGAAGTAGGCCCAGCCGGCGCTCTTGAGGTCGATGCCCTTCTCCGTGAGGATGGTGGGCGCCCAGTCCAGGCAGCCGTAGCGGACCATGTACACGAAGGCGTTCGCCAGGGCGATGAACCACAGGAACTTGTTGTTGAGCACGTGGTTGAAGAAGATCTCCTTGGTGGAGATGGCCTTTTCCTGCTTCTCGGAGTAGTTCTTGGGATAGTCGTTGCGCCACTTCTCCACGGACGGGAGGCCGCAGGACTGCGGCGTGTCGCGCAGCAGGACATAGGCCAGGAGGGCGATGAACAGGGCGACGGCGGCCGGGAAGGCGAAGGTGCCGATGAGGAAGTACAGTTCCTCGTGGGTCCCGTAGAACCAGCTGCCGAACCACGCCGCGCCGTAGGTGGCCATCGGGCCCACCAGGGCGCCGCCCACGTTATGGGCGCAGTTCCAGATACTCATCATCGTACCCCGTTCGCTCACGGAGAACCAGTGCGTCATCACGCGGCCGCAAGGGGGCCAGCCCATGCCGTTGAACCAGCCCACGAGGGCGTTCAGGATGCCCATCACCAGGATGGCGAGGGTCTTGTGCTCCGCGCCGATGAACTGGATCGGGACGATCATGAAGCACATCGAGATGGCCGTGAGGACCAGGCCCAGGGGCAGGAACACGCGGGCGTTGGAGCGGTCGGACACGCTGCCCATCAGGAACTTCGAGAGGGCGTAGGCCGCCGCGTTCAGGCCCAGCACGAAACCGAGTTCGGTCTTGTCGAAGCCCAGCGGAGCCATGGCCGGGATTGCCATGGACAGGTTCTTCCGCACGAGGTAGAAGCCGGCGTAGCCGATGAAGGCGCCCAGGAAGACCTGGAGCCGCAGTTTCTTGTACTTGGCATCGGCCTCGGGGCCGGTCTCCGCCGGCTTGTGGGCCGGCTGCTGCAGGAATTTCAGCATATCAAATCTAGTTCAGGTTCCAATGTGTCCTCAAAGATACGAATAAAATGGACGCGTTATCCTCAATACACCCCAAATTCGTAGATGCGGGAGATGTTGGTGTCCACCTGGTCTCCCTGGGTAATGTTCAGGCGGACGAAGCGGGCCTGGACGGGACCGGACAGCTTGCGGTCCGTCTCATTGTCGCGGTTCCCGGTGACCTCGTCGACGGTGCGCCACGGCTCGTCCTCCGAATTCCGAACCTGCAGCGCAAAGGCCTTGGTGACGTAGGACTGGGATTCGGAAGCGGCATGCAGGACGGTCCAGCGGGTCAGGGTCTTGACGCGGCCCAGGTCGAACGCGATGAACTTCTCGGGCCTGGCGGAGTTGTCACACCACTTGGTCTCGGGATTGTCGTCCACGGCGAATCTCGGCGCTTCGTTGCTGTTCGTCTGGCCACTGGCCGCCGAAAGCGTCGCGGAAGCGAGTTGGCTGGCCTGCCCGATCTCCAGTTCGGGTTCGGGGCTTGCCGGCAGGTCGAACCGGAGGAGGTCAGAAACGGGCGTAACAGTATTGACGTCATCCTGGACGGCCGTGGCCGCGAACACCATGACTTTGCGGTTGACCGGCAGGGTGATGCTGCGTGCGCCGGCCGGGACGTCCAGCACGATGTCGAACAGATAGGTGAACTCGTAGGGGAGGTCCTTGTTCTCCCGGGCGCCATGCCGGTGCGTCCCCACATACGCGTATTCAGCCTCTTTTACGAATCCCTCGGTGTGGCCCGTGTGGCCCCACTGGGCCACGAATCCGCTGTAGTCGGGAATGGTCACGTCGACAGGATTCCCGCCGGCGAGGAAGCGCGTGCGGGTGTCGCCCCGGGCCGAGGCGGCGAGCACATAAACTTTGTTCCAATTCCCTTCGGGGAGTTCGATTTCCTGGCCGCCGGCCCGGACCGCGACCGGCCCGGACGGGTCTGGCAGGTCGAAGCGGACGCCTTTCTGCACCAGGCTGGCGGGCAGCAGCTCGGCCGCATAGGAGTGGCCGGTTCCGTCGATGTTTCCGTCGGCGCGGAAGGCATTGAAGGTGGCGGCGTACAGGCCGTAGGGAAGCGCGAGCGGCGCCTGCTTCACGGCATCATCGGCTTGGGGCGCCAGGCGCACCAGGAAGGTCTTGATGCCCCAGGGACCTACGTCGAAATGCAGTTCGTTTCCGGCGGCCGTTGCGGGGCCGATCGGCGCTTCATTGCCGTTCAGTTCGGTCGCCGCGATGACGCCTGCCGGGAAGCGGACGGATACGTTCCGGGCCTCCTGGCCCTGGAGCTCGTAGAAGCGGACGACATAGCCGCTGCCGTCCTCGGCTTTCTTCAGGGCGCGGAGCGCCACGCCTTCGCCGCGCACTTCGGCAAAACTGAAGGTCTTGCCCAAGCTGCCGGGGTGCTTCTGGGCGGTGAAGGCTTTGACGGGCTGGTTCAGGGCTTCGGCCCGGGCGGCGACGCCGCCCTGCCGCCAGTCGCCCGCGTGGGCGACGATCGAATAGGTGAACCGGTGCTGTCCGTGGTCCTGGCGATTCTGGTAGGCATAGCTTCGGCGCGTCTTGGGCGTATGCAGGAGGGTCAGGCGCAGGACGTTGTCGGCGGGCTTGTCCCAGCCGTATTTGCAGTCGTTGAGGATGGCGACGCCGTAGGAACCGTCGGGCTCGGCAAGGTCCGCCCACTGCTGGGCGTACACCTCATACTGTTCGCGGGTGTTGTTCGGACGCTCGATGGAGCCGGTGCCGATGTCGTAACGGGCCACCGGGTTAGAAACAGTGAGCGGGAACTCGGCCTTGAGGAGGGCGTTGGTCCCGTGCCAGTCGACCTCGTTGACGATGTCGATGCGCTCTTCGTCGGCACCGTCATACAGGCGGATGTACTGCGTGAAATGCGAGTCTCCGAAACTTCTTTCCACCTTCAGCGCGGCCACGACCGGGCCGTGCTCGGCCACGGAGATCCGCACGTCGCCGTCCACGGCCACCGGGGTCCCGTCGATGGTCTTTTTCAGGATTTCCCAGGCCGGCCATTGGAAGGACTCGTTCTCCGTGAACATGGCAAGCCGGATGGCTTTTCCTTCGGCGACGAGCTGCCGGCCGTTGCGCTTGTCCACCAGGGAGCAGATGTCGCCGTTGGCGTCCAGGCGCAGGCTGTACACGGCGTTCTCAAGGGTGGAAGCGCCCGCTTTCAGGCTCGTCCTGGCGGTGGAAGAATTGCCTTTTCGTAGGTCGTACACCGCGTATCCGACGGACGGGACTTCGGCCACGAAGGCCAGCTTGCCGTCCGACAGACGCTGCGCGCGGACCATGCGACCGGCGGCGTCGAAGATCCGCCCATCGACGGCATCGACAGTCACCACCTCCCGGCGCGGGGTGCCGGAGGGATTATAGAGCACGAGCGGCGTGCCCGGGACCTTGGTGTACAGGCGGGAGGCCACGGCACCTACGGAGGTTTCCACGACGTCCGCGAACTGGCGCAGCGAGATCATCTCGTCGTTCCAGGAGAACTCGTAGGCCCGCGGGATGCTCGTGCCGGTGAGGTCGTCGTGGAACTGATGCCAGAGGAAACGGCGCCAGGCCTCGTTCAGGCGGGCCTGCGGGTAGGGAACCCGGCCCAGCCAGTCGGCGGCCGCGGCGCTGCGTTCGGCGGCATCCGCAAGCTGTTCGTTCAGCCGGTTGAAGCGTTTCATGGCAGCCTGCGAGGTGTAGCATCCGGTGCCATGGACATCCATCGTCAGTTCACGGTCCCATACCGGGAGTTCCGGGTGGCTGCTGTACGGCAGGAAGTCCTTGAACAACTGGTCGGAAGTGGCGCTGACGACGTGGACTTTGCCTTCCTTCCCGGCCCGCTGCCGGTCGATGGCGGCCTGGACCGTGGCGACCGATTCGATGGTGGGGGAGCCACCCGTGTCCCCGGTGCCGTAATAGTGGTAGGAGATGTTGTACGGATTGAGGGCGGCGTGCTCCGCGAGTTCACGGTAGTTCGTCAGATCCTCGGAATGGAAGCGGGTCCCGTAGCTCAGGGCATTGGCGGCCACCATGATCTGGTTGCCGTCCAGCGCGCGCCAGAGGCCGAACTGGAAGGGAACCTTGCTGTCCGTGCCCGGGAGGTTGCTGCCCCGCCACTGCAGTTTCTGGGTGGAAAAGCCGATCAGGCCGCAATGGGCGGCGATGGCGGGCAGATGGAGGCCGAACCCGAAGCAGTCGGGGAGGAAGATGTCCGTGCCGACGGTTCCGAACTCCTCCTGGTAGAAATGCTGCCCGAGCAGGATGTTGCGCGTGAGCGATTCCGGGGAGGGGACGTTCGCATCGGACGCTTCCCAGCTGCTGCCGGAGATGTGCCAGCGGCCCGCCGCGACGGCTTCGCGCAGGCGCTCGAAATCTTCCGGATAGTACTCCTTCATCCAGGAGTATTTGATGCCTGCTTCACAGTTGAACACGTAGTCGGGGTACTTGTCGATCAGCGTGAGGTTGCGGAAGAGGGTCTTGGGGATGTACTGCGAGATGGTGGTCTGCACGTCCCAGTTCCACTGGGAATCCAGGTGCGCGTTGGAGACGAGATAGGCCTTGGACGCGTGGTCCTGGGCCCAGATGCCGGGGGCCAGCACCAGCAGGAACAGCGGGAGGAGTCCGGTTCGAAGCAGTTTGGACATGGCTAATTCTTTTATTGATAACCAAATATAATCAATCTTGTGAAAAAGTATGAGATTCCGATTAAAAAAGTTAACTTTGAGAAGTTTTTGACACCTTCCCGTTAAGAATAAACGGACTAGACTAAAATAATGAAAAAAGTATTTTCCGTCCTGGGCCTCCTGGCCGTCCTGCTTCTGCTTCCTACCTGTAAGAAACAGAACCCGGAACAGGAAAAGGTCGACGTTCAGTTCGAGGTTCCCGCCACGATGACCATCGAGGACGGCGCCTCCGAGATCAGTTTCCGCGTCCAGTTCGCGAAGCCGCCGGTGTCCGGCGACCAGATCGTCCTGGGCAGCGGAACCGCGGAGTACGTCTGTCCGGTCACATCCGTTTCCGACACACGCTTCTCCGCGTCCATTTCCGGCGTCTGGTCCAAGGGCTTCGGCCCCGGCACTTACACGGTTTCTCATCAGCGCGGCGCCACGAAGACGCGGAAAGGGACGATGGAAGTCCTCATCAAGGGTGCGGGGGACATCGAACCCGCTGCGGGCGTCACCGTGTACGGCATGGTCACCTGCGACGGTACCGGCCTCGCGAATGTCGTGGTCTCCGACGGCGTGGAAGTCGTGAAGACGGATTCCAAGGGCGTTTACCAGATGAAGTCCAAGAAATTCAACGGCTACGTGTTCGTCTCCACCCCGAGCGGCTACGAACCCTTCGTCAGCGGTCTCCTGCCCGTCTTCCATACGAAACTCAAGGCCAATGCCGCGACCGCGGAGCGCGTCGACTTCCAGCTGAAGAAAGTCGAGGGACAGGAAAACCACCGGATGCTGATGCTGGGCGATATCCACCTGGCGGCCCGCAACGACGACCGGAAACAGTTCGCCGAGTTTGTCAAGGATCTCAATGCCACCGTTTCCGCCACCCCGGGCAAGGTGTACGCCCTCACCCTCGGCGACATGACCTGGGACCTGTACTGGCTTGACAACAAGTATTCTTTCAAGGAGTACCTGTCCGACGCCGCCGGCATCAAGGGCGTGATGCTGTACCACACCATCGGCAACCACGACCACAGCATGTACTACATGGGCGACTTCGACACGGTCAAGGACTACAAGGAGAACATCGGCCCCACCTATTATTCTTTCAACATCGGCAAGGTCCATTATGTGGTCCTGGACGACGTGGAATGCACGAACAGCACGAAGAATTCCGACCGGACGGATGGCGCTTATGTGCGCGCTTACGACGGCCGCGTGGTCGCGGACGAACTGGCCTGGCTCCGGAAGGACCTCGCCTCCGTCCCGAACGGAACGCCGCTCGTCGTAACGATGCATATCCCGTTGTATAACAACAAGGGCCAGTACGGACTGAAGGAGGCATCGACCCTGGCGAACGTGCTCAAGCCCTATCCCGAGGTCCATCTGTACACGGCCCACACCCATACGGTGTACAACAAGGACGAGCTCGCGACGGACCACCTCTTCGAGCACAATGCCGGCGCGATCTGCGCGACCTGGTGGTGGACTGGAAAGCTGACGCCGGGAGTGCACATCGGCCAGGACGGCTCCCCGGGCGGGTACACCATCCTGGACATCGCGGGCACGGACTTCAAGTGGCAGTACAAGGCCACGGGAAAGGGGACGGACTACCAGTTCCTCACCTATGACCGGAACCAGATCCACCTCACCAAGGACAAGTATGCCCCGAATTATACCGGAAGCGATTTCAAACCCTCCATCTGGGGGACGGCCAGCTCTGCCAACGAGGTCTATGTCAATGTCTGGAACTGGGATCCGTCCTGGAAGGTCGAGGTGACCGAGGACGGGAAGCCGCTGACGGTGTCGCAGCTGGTCTCCGGCGAGCTGGATCCCCTCCATTACATCGCCTACACGGCCAAGCGGTATGCTTCCAACTCGGCGGTCACCTTCCCGACCGGCAAGAACTACCATATGTTCAAGGTCACGGCCTCCAGTGCGAATTCCACCCTGGACATCAAGGTCACGGACCGCTTCGGCAACGTCTATACGGAGACGATGACCCGACCGAAGGCCTTCACCACCGACCAATACAAATTCTAAATACCAACCAACAACAAAACATCTATGAGACGGATTCGACACATTGCCGCCACCCTGCTGCTCGCGCTCGGGGCCTTTACGGCCGCCTGGGCGCAGACGCGGGTCGTGTCCGGAACAGTCCTGGACACGGGGCAGCAGCCCCTGGTCGGAGCGGCCGTGCTCGTCGCCGGTACGACGACCGGTGACGTGACCGCCCCCGACGGAACCTTCTCCCTCCGCATCCCCTCGGACGAGGTGACGCTGGAAGTCTCCTGTCTGGGTTATGTCACCCAGACCGTCCGTGTCCCCTCCGGGCAGCGGACGGTGAATGTCACCCTGGAGGAAGACACCATGCTTCTGGATGAGACCGTGGTCGTGGGCTACGGCGTCCAGAAGAAGGTGAACCTCACCGGCGCCGTCACCGCCGTGGACACCAAGGACCTGGAAGACCGTACCACGCACAACCTGACGGACATGCTCCAGGGCGCGGTACCGGGCCTGAACATCTCCACGTCTTCCGGTAACCCGGGATCCTCGGGTTCCCTGAACATCCGTGGTGTCACCTCCATCAATGCGTCGGACCCGCTGGTCCTCGTGGACGGTGTGGAGGCCGACATGAGCCGCGTGAACGCCAATGACGTGGCCAGCATTTCCGTGATCAAGGACGCTTCGGCCGCCGCCATCTACGGCGCCCGCGCCGCCTACGGTGTCATCCTCATCACCACCAAGACCGGCTCGGACAAGGGCGGCAAGGCCACCGTACGCTACAGCGGCCGGCTGGGCTGGGAGGAGCCGACGGTCTCCACCGACTTCGAGACCCGCGGCTACTGGTCGGTGTACACCGTGGACAAGTTCTGGGCGACCGACGCCGGCAAGAACTATACGACCTACACCGAGCACGACATGGCCGAACTCCTGGCCCGCGTGAACGACGTGACGGAGAATCCGGAGCGTCCTTGGGTCGTGGAGGAAATCCGCAACGGCCGCAAGCAGTGGGTGTACTACTGCAACACGGACTGGTACCACGAGCTGTACAACGACCGGCATCCGGTCCAGCAGCACAGCGTGTCCATCACGGGCGGCAACAAGGACGTCAAGTACTTCCTGTCCGGCGCGTATGACCGCCAGAGCGGTATCATCAAGCTCAATCCGGACATGTTCCAGAAGTACAACCTCCGCGCGAAGATCGACGCCCGCCTGAACAAGGTGATGCGTCTTTCCAACAACACGTCCTTCTTCAGCTCGTCCTATGACTATCCGGGCGGCAGCAGCGTGCAGGATTCCTTCGCGTATGCTTCCCGCCACGCCCTGGCCTCCTTCCCGCTCAAGAACCCGGACGGCAGCTGGCTCTACGCGAACCCGCTCATCAGCGGCAACTACAACGTCGCGAACGGCCGTCACCTGGTGTTCGGCGAGAACAAGCACCGCAACCAGCAGCTCCGTACCGACTTCTCGAACACGACGGAGCTGAAGATCACCCCCACCCGCCATTTCACCCTGACGGCGAACTACACCTACCGCATCTACCAGAACCGCAACCAGTACCGCTCGGCGCACTTCCAGTTCCGCCGCTATCCGGACGCGGACTATGAGTATTACACCACCGGCGCGGGCGAGGACGCCCTGCAGGAAACCATTTCCACCAGCCAGCGCCACTCCGCCAACGTGTTCGGCACCTATGACAACACCTTCGCCGAAAAGCATCACCTGACGGTCACCGGCGGTTTGAACATGGAGGACTGGTCCAACAAGTCGGTGGGCGCGCTGGGCAAGAACCTCCTGTCCGAGACGCTGAACGACCTGAACCTCGTGGGCCCGGACGAGACCGGGAACGTCATCACCGAGGTCTCCGGCGGCCAGAACACCTATGCGATCATGGGCTTCTTCGGCCGGATCAACTACGACTTCAAGGAGCGCTACCTGTTCGAGGTGTCCGGCCGCTACGACGGCACTTCCCGCTTCAAGAAAGGCCATCAATGGGGCTTCTTCCCGTCCGCTTCCGTGGGCTGGAGAATCTCCGAGGAACCGTTCGTCAAGGACAACGCCCGCTGGCTGGACAACCTGAAGCTGCGCTTCTCCTACGGTAACCTGGGCAACCAGAACCTGGGCGGCAACTACTACGCGTATCTCCGCCAGATTTCCGTCAACGACTTCGCCGGCTATTCCTTCGGCGAAGGCACCACGATGGGTAAGTACTCCACCCTGGGCGGCCCGGTCGATGCGAACCTCACCTGGGAGACGGCCGAGCAGTACAACCTGGGCCTGGACTTCGCGGCCTTCAAGAACCGCCTGACCTTCACGGCCGAGGTCTATCGCCGCAATACTCTGAACATGCTCACGGCCGGTCCGGACCTTCCCGCCGTCTTCGGCGCGGGGACTCCGCGCACCAACGCGGCGGACCTGAAGACCGAAGGCTACGAGCTCTCGCTGGGCTGGCGGAACCAGGTCAGCTTCCTCGGACATCCGCTGGGCTATTCCATCCGGGGCTCGCTGAGCGACTTCCGCTCCATCATCACCCGCTTCAACAACCCGACCAAGTCCCTGGCGATGAGCTACTATGAAGGCATGCGCATCGGCGAGATCTGGGGATTCGAGGTGGACGGCCTGTTCAAGACCGACGAGGAAGCGAAGCAGTACACCTCCGAGGTGCTGGACTGCGGCTACATCAACGGCCGTATGACCGGCGGCTTCCTCGCGGGCGACCTGCGGTTCGTGGACCTGGACGGGGACAAGGTGCTGGGCATCGGCTCCAACACCGTCGCCGAACCGGGCGACCGCAAGATCCTGGGCAACTCCCTGCCCAGCCTGCAGTACGGATTCACCCTCTCGGCCGACTGGATGGGCTTCGACTTCTCCGCCTTCTTCCAGGGCACCGGCAACCACTACTGGTATCCGGCCGGCATGAACTACATGTTCTGGGGCCCGTACAGCTACCCGTACGTCTCCTTCCTGCAGCGCGACTTCATCGACCGGGTGTGGTCCTACGAGAATCCGGACACCTATTTCCCGCGTCCGCGCGCCTACTCGTCCACGGGCGGCGAGCTTTCCAAGGTGAACAGCCGCTACCTGCAGAACATCCGCTACCTGCGCTTCAAGAACCTCACCGTGGGCTACACCCTGCCCACGAAGCTTACCCGCAAGATCGCCCTGGAGAAGGTGCGCGTCTACTTCTCCGGCGAGAACCTCTGCTACTGGTCCCCGCTCGCGAAGTACACCAAGTACCTCGATCCGGAATCCGCTTTCCGCCGCGACTCGGGCAGTTCCGCCGCCCAGGACCACATGAGCTATCCTTGGCAGCGAACCCTCATGTTCGGTCTCGACATCACTTTCTAACGTATGGAGGATAAGACCATGAAACGCATCATCATACCTGCCCTCGCCCTCCTTCTCGGCCTGACTTCCTGCAACTGGCTGGAACGCAATCCCAAGGCGACCCTCGCCCCCGAGAACTATTTCCGCGACGAGACGGACCTGCAGCTGTTCTCCAATAGCTTCTACAACAACCTCCTGCCCAAGGAGCCGTTCGACGAGCAGAGCGACCACTACGTATACCTGAATCTTTCCGCGGTCCTGCGCGGCGGCACCAACCGCACCGTGCCGAACACGGGTGGCGGCTGGGGCTCCGGCACCGGCGCCTGGGGAGACCTCCGGAAGATGAACACCCTGCTCGAATACATCGACAAGTGCGAAGACAAGGACGCGGTCGTGAAATACACGGCCCTGACCCGCTTCTTCCGCGCATACTTCTATTTCAACATGGTCAAGCGCTTCGGCGATGTGCCGTGGATCGAGGCCCAGCTGGAAACCGACAGCGAAGAGCTCTACAAGCCGCGCGACAGCCGTGAGGTCATCATGGGACACATGATCGAGGATGTCGATTACGCTATCCAGAACCTTCCGGAAGCCGTGAGCCCGTACCGGGTGAACCGCTGGAGCGCCCTTGCGCTGAAGGCCCGTTTCTGCCTGTTCGAGGGAACCTTCCGGAAGTACCACGATCCGGCGAAGCACGCCTACATGTATGTGGAGCCGCTTCCTACCGGCGCGCATGACGCGAACTACTACCTGGATCTCGCCGCCCAGGCTGCGCGGGAAATCATCGACAACGGCCCGTACAAGCTGGCGTCGGACTACCGCCTCCTGTTCGCCGAACCCGATGCGGACCGGGGCGAGTACATCCTTGCCATCCGGAACGACCAGAGTCTCACCATCTTCAACAACAGCACCGCCTTCGCGACCATGCCCACCCAGGGCTGCCCGGGCCTGACCCGGAAGTTCGTCGCCTCCTTCCTGATGGCCGACGGCTCCCGCTTTACCGACCAGCCGGGCTGGGAGACGATGCAGTTCAAGGACGAGATGGTGGGCAGGGACCCGCGTCTGGCCGCCATCACCGTCACTCCGGGTTACATCCGGCTGGGTGATACGGAAGTCTCCGCGCCCGACCTGGGTTCCAGCGTCACCGGCTACCAGCTCGTGAAGTTCGTCATGGACAGCACGCTGCCGGGCGTCGGCCGTGTGGACATGTCCTTCAACGACATGCCGGTCTTCCGGCTGGGCGAAGTCTACCTGAACTACGCCGAAGCGAAGGCTGAACTCGGCACCCTCACGCAGGACGACCTGGATATCACCGTGAACAAACTCCGCGACCGCGTGGGCATGCAGGCCCATCTGGACCTTGCCGCCGCGAATGCCGATCCGGATCCCTTCCTCCTCTCCGAGGAATACGGTTATCGCAACGTCACCGGTCCCAACCAGGGCGTGATCCTGGAGATCCGCCGCGAGCGCGGGGTGGAGCTGGCCGACGAAGGATTCCGCCTGGCCGACCTCATCCGCTGGCGTGAAGGCAAGTGCCTGGAGCAGCCGCTCGTGGGCATGTACTTCCCGGGCGCGGGCCAGTATGACCTGACCGGCGACGGAAAACCGGACCTGTGCCTGTGGTCCGGCATCGATCCCAAGCACAAGGACATGGTGGACAAGGAGATCGGCACCGATACGGGCGTCATCCTCTCCGGCGGCGACAAGGGCTGCCTGGACCACCACCAGAACGTCGCCCACGTGTTCGACGAGAACCGCGACTACTACTATCCGATTCCGACCAAGGAGCGCCAGCTGAATCCCCAGCTCAAGCAGAACCCGGGTTGGAACGACGGTCTGTCCTTTTAACCGCTAAATGAGTATGACTATGAAACAGTTACGATATCTGATAGCGGCCTTCGCGGCCCTCGCGACCTTCGCCGGCTGCCGGCCGGAGGAGAAGGACGTGGAAGCCCGGGCCGTCGCGACCAGCGAGAACCTGCTCGTCTTCGAGGCGCAGGGCGCCGCGGCGCAGACCGTCAAGGTCTATGCGGACGGCACCTGGGCCGTGGACACGCCCAACGAGTGGATCCACGTGACCCCGATGACGGGCAAGGGGATGGGCGAGGTTTCCATCACCGTGTCCGACAACGTGGCCGGCGGCGTCGTGGATACGCCCCGGGCCGGTTCCATCCTGATCCAGGGCGGTAACGTGGAACGTCGCGGCAGCATCACCATCCAGCAGAAAGGCGATACCTACAAGGGGGTCCAGGAACTGACCGTCAAGGAAGTCACCGTCCTGGACGACGATGCCGTGGCGAAGATTCCGGCCGCGCAGGTGGCCGCCGTCACCAAGGGCGGCTTCGTCCTCACGCAGGACGGCGAGAACCTGTACGTCCAGGGCGCCCGCGAAGTGAAAGTGGGGGACAACGTCTCCCTGAACGGCTCCAAGACCACCTTCAACAAGTGCCCGTCCTTCATCGTGGACGAACTCACCGTCACCTCCTCCGGGACCATGACCTATCCCGAGGCGCCCGACATCACGGAACAGATCGCTTCCTTCAAGGGCGGCACCATCCCGTATGTCACGCTCCGGGGGTCGATGGTGAACGGTGCCCTGAAGGTGGGCCCCGCCTCCGTCGTGGTGGTGGATCCGGTCGATGACCTGGGCCTGGCCGCCGTCGACCTGCACAAGGTCGTCCTCACCGGCTATGCCGTGGGCATCAACGGCGGTACGGGCTACCTCGTAGCCACTACCGTCAAGGATGAAGGCGAGGACGAGACGCTCGTGCCGTACCCGCTGAAGTGGGCCATCGGCAAGGACCTGAACTACTCCAACGCCACCTTCAACAACGACCACCCGCGCATCGACCCGGTCCAGGGCATCGGCTACATCGAGTATGTCCCGTACGACCTGGCGACGACCGATCCCAGCGGCAACTACAAGCTGGACGTGAGCGGCAACAATCCGCGTGTCACCGGCCCTTGGGTGAACGACTACTGGCTGTTCTACGGAAACGGCGCCATCCTGGCCGGTACGGAGGTGCAGATCGCCTTCGAGATGCGTTCCTCCGCCTGGGGCATGAAGTTCTGGCTCCTGGAGTACCTGGACGGTGACGAATGGTATGCGGCGGGTACGCCGCAGACTTCCACCGAGCCCGGTTACGAGGTGCAGTACACGGCCGCGACCAATCCCGACGGCGCCACCAACGTGCCCGTCATGGAAACCATCCGCTTCCGCCGCAACAACGAGCACCTGCAGATCCGCCTGCGTTGTTCCGCCCTCTGGCGTGGCGGCGGCGGCACGACGGCCTCCCGTTCCACGGCCTCTTCCCGTCTGTCCATCACGAACGTGGACGACGACACCTACCGCCCGTCCGTCATCATCCTGAAGGAGGGCAACGGCGTGGAGAAGGATCCGGTCTATGCCGACATCCAGGTGGATCCCGACCTGCTGACCTTCAACGGCACGCCCGGCGCTCCGAAGGAGCTGAAGGTCACGTCCGACTATGACTGGACCATCTCCACGGCCTACGACTGGCTCCACCTCGACGTGGAAAGCGGCGTTGCCGGCGAGGAGACGACAGTCACCGTCACTTGTGACGAGAGCGAGCTCGCCGAACTCCGCGAGGGCACCATCCGCATTGTCTCCGAGGACAGCGAGAAGGTCGTCCACGTGGTCCAGAGCGCGGCCGGCCAGATGCTGGATCCGTTCATCAGCGTGACCACGGGCAACCTCCTGGAGGTGGATGCTGAGGAAGGTACCTCCGCCATCCGGGTCCAGTACAATACGGAGTACGAGTATGCCGTCGATGCCGACTGGCTTACCCTGGCCCCGGCCGGGACCCGCGCCCTGGTCGAGTGGGATGAATACGTTCTCACACGTACGGCCAATGAGAGCGAAGCTCCGCGCACGGGCACCATCCGCTTCTACAACGAGGCGAAGAAGCTCGAAGCTGTCGTCACCGTGGTACAGGAAGGCAAGGAGGTCATCTTCGACAACAACCTGATCCAGTGGGGCTTCGACGCCTCCCTGATGGATGCCTACAAGGATTCCTTCGAGAAGGAGAACAACTTCAAGGCGAACATCGCCGGCGTGGGCTCCCTGTCCTGGCACGACCTGCCGGAGAATGTCGCGCTGGATGCGGGCGGCAAGAAGAGCCATGTGATCGGTGGCACCGGCCAGCCTTACATCACGGGCGCCTGGCCGGGCGACTATTGGGAGTTCACCGTGCCGCTGAAGAACGTCGCGGCGGGGAATGTCGTGACCTTCACGGCCCTCCACCGGATCTCGGGTACCGGCCAGAAGTACTGGCGGATGGACTGGTCCATCGACGGGACCACCTGGACGCCGGTGAAGCCGCTGGAGACCGAGACGGAAACCGGAACGAACGCCCAGTACACGCACATCGCCCCGAGCAGTGACGTCGAGATTTCCGAATCCTTCAAACTGCCGGTGGCTGTCGCTGACGGCACGCTCCAAATCCGTTTCACTTGCGTGGCCAACTGGCAGGGCAACGGCAAGGGCGCCCTCGCGGCCCCGAACGGCGGTACCCACCGCTGGTCCGGCGCCGCCGACAATGGTCCGAAGATCACCATCTCCGAACCGCAGGTGACGCAGTACTTCGCCGACGACTTCGAGTGGCTGGAACCCTGGGCGGCCTACACCATCGACGATGTGGCCAACAACAGCGTGGGCACGTCCCCGAACCTGTTTACGAAGGCCGAGGTGGCCGATGCCCTGGTCGAATTCCAGAAGCGGGGGTACGGCTATGTCTGGGGCTGGAAGGATCAGGACTGGTCCGACGGCCTGCCGGACAACGGAAACAAGCAGACGCTGTACCTGATGCACAATTACCTCAAGTTCGGCAAGACGTCCTACAATTCGGGCATCATCCTGCCCGCGCTTTCCGGCATCGCCGGGACGGCCGATGTGGACCTCACCTTCGACTGGTGCTGGTGCATGACGGGCGCATCCAAGCCCGATGTCATGACGCTGACAGTTACCGTGACGGGTGGCGGCCGCCTGGCCGATACCGGCACGGAAGTGAGCGGCAACATCGAATCGGCCCAGCCGACGGAAGGGGACCTGACCAAGCTCGAGTGGCAGCACGCTACGGTGCGCATCCTGGGAGCGACGCCCTCCACCCGCATCACGATCCGTCCGACGAACGCTGACCCGTCCGTCACTTCCACCCGCAAGCAGAACCGCTGGTACCTGGACAACATCCGCGTCGTCGGGGAGTAGCATCCGCGTCATTCCCGGCTTGACCGGGAATCTGCACTGACTTTTTGTCCCTTCGCCCGATTTTTGCAGGACGAAGGGACAAATGGTTTTTGGGTATGGACGAAAAGGAATTCAACAAGGAGTGGAAAGACGGGGAGATCGTCAAGTACGCGAAGAATTATGACGAGAACGCTTTCTGGGAGAAACTGAAGAAGTTCGGCCGGAAGGCGGGAATCAAGGTGTGCTATGCCGCCTTATTGCTCTACTATGTCCTGAAGAGTCCGCTTACTTCCGGGAAGGACCGGGCGAAGATCATCGGCGCCCTGGGCTATTTCCTCCTGCCCATCGACATCATTCCGGACTTCATCCCGATCGCCGGCTACACGGACGACCTGGCCGCCCTCACCTGGGGTGTCTATTGCGTCATCAAGAGCATCACCCCCGAAGTGAAGGCCAACGCCGCCGCGAAGCTCCACGAGTGGTTCGGCGACTTCGACGAGCATCTGCTCGACCTTTTCTTCGAGAAGCACGACTAGCGCAAGCGCGCCCAGGGCATGACATACGCCGGAGGGAGTTCCTGCTGCAGGAGCTCCCTCATTTTTTCCATGTAGGGAGCCGTGTGCTCATAGAACCGGAAATAGCCCTCGCAGAGTGCGCTGAGCCCGGTTTCACCGGCCTCTGTGCGGTTGAAGCGGTGCTTCGGACATTCGCCGTTGCACAGGTGCAGGTACTTGCAGCGGAAGCATTTCGCCGGCAGGGAATTGCGCTTGTCAATGCCGAACTTCACCTGCCGGGGCGATTCCATCATCGACCGGATGGGCGTTTCGGCGATGTTCCCGAGCCGGTACTGCGGATAGACGAAATGGTCGCAGGGGTAGAGGTCCCCATTGTGTTCGATGACGGCGTTCCCGCCGCAGGTGCGGTCGTAGGCGCAGGTGCCGGGCATCACGCCGCACCAGTTAGCCAGGGTAGCGTCGAACAGGCCTACGAAGGTCCGTCCCACGTCGTTCCGCACCCAGTAGTCGAAGATGTCGCACATGAACTGGCCGAAGCCCAGGGAGGAAACCGACCAGGGGGCGAGGCGCGCGCCTTCGGTAGCAGGGGAGACGATCCGGCGCTGCTTCACATGCTCCACCACCGGCATGAACTGCATATATCGGCTGCCGAGCGACTGCAGGAAGCGGTACACTTCCAGCCCGCGGCCTTCGGAAACCTTGTTGACCGTGGACATGGTATTGAATTCGACCCCATAGGCCCGCAGGAGCTGGATGCCATGAAGGACCTTGTCGAAAGTGCCCGTGCCCCCCTTGTCCTTCCGGTACTTGTCGTGGATGTCGCGGGGACCGTCGATGGAAATGCCCACGAGGAAATGGTTTTCCCGGAGGAAATCGGCCCATTCGGGGCTGAGGAGGGTGCCGTTCGTCTGCAGGGTGTTGAAGACCGTCTTCCCGTCGGCATACTTCCTTTCCAGGTCCATGGCCTTGCGGTAGAAATCCAGTCCCAGCACCAGCGGTTCGCCGCCATGCCAGTTGAACGTGACTTCCGGGACGTCATTGGCCGCAATATACTCGCGGATCACGGTCTCCAGCATCTCCTCGCTCATCCGGGGCTCCTTGCCGCCGTAGATGTCGGCCTTGTCCAGATAGTAGCAGTACGCGCACCCCAGGTTGCACAGCGACCCCGCCGGCTTGAGCATGATATTGAACGCCGCCGGCCCGGTAATCCGGACCGCGTCCTCCAGCAGCAGCTGGTTCTGGAAAGGATGCGCCATGGGACAAAGATACGAAAAGATTCGCCGATACAACGAAGAAGTCCCGTTCTCTCGAGCGGGACTTCTTGTAACCTGTTGATCCGGAAGAACTTATTTCTTGCGGTTCTTGTATCTCTGGTAGAACATATCGACGCGACCGGCGGTGTCAACGAGCTTCACCTTGCCCGTGTAGAACGGGTGGGAAGTGTTGGAA
>ONJB01000036.1 GCA_900318015.1 uncultured Bacteroidales bacterium
CTCCTGGGAGAAGGGCAGCATCTTGCAGCGCAGGATGATGTTGTCCAGGTGGCCGATGGTGATGTCGTCGTCGCTGTCGAAGATGAAGCAGTCGTCGCGGGTGAGGTTCTTGGTGATGTTGAACTTCGCGGCCACGTAGTTCTCCATCTTGTGGTCGTACCGGTCCAGGTGGTCCGGGGTGATGTTCGTGATGATGGCGATGTCCGGCTTGAAGTCGTACACGTCATCCAGCTGGAAACTGCTGATCTCCAGCACGTAGTAGTCGAAGTGCTCGGTCGCGACCTGGTAGGCGTAGGACTTGCCGATGTTGCCGCCGAGGCCCACGTTCAAGCCGGCGTTCTGCAGCAGGTAGTAGATCAGCGAGGTGGTCGTGGTCTTGCCGTTGGACCCCGTGATGCAGATCTTCTTGGCCGGGTCATACCGGCTCGCGAACTCGATCTCGGAGACGATGTGTGTCCCCTGCGCCCGAAGCTTCTGCACCATCGGCACGGTACCCGGGATGCCCGGGGACTTGACGACCTCGTCGGCATTGAGGATCAGTTCCTCCGTGTGACGGCCTTCCTCGAAGGGAATGTCCCACTTCTTCAACGTTTCGACATACTCGTCCTTGATCTTTCCCTTGTCTGACAGGAAGACCTCATGACCTTTCACCTTTGCGAGGACGGCTGCGCCCACTCCGCTTTCAGCGCCGCCCAGAACCACGATTCTCGACATATATACTTATCTTTTTTTCTATTCTTATCTGATTTTCAACAAGGCCAGCGTGGAAACGGCCAGGAGGATCTGGACGATCCAGAACCGGAGGGTGACCTTCACCTCGTGGAACCCGTGTCCGTTGTTCGGCTTGGAGAACCGGTTGTTGAGCCCCTCGGGAATCATCTCCACGTAGGTCCAGGGCTCGGCGCCCTTCACTTTCTTCCAGGACTGGTAGTGATGGTGCAGGGGAGTCATCGACCAGATGCGGCGGCCCTGGCCGCGCTTGATCCGGGTGAACTTGAACCAGGTCCGCTGCAGGATCACCGACAGGCTTTCCACGAAGAAGATGCCGCACAGCAGGGGAAGGAGCAGTTCCTTCCGGATGAGGACGGCGCTCACGCCGATGATGCCGCCAATGGTAAGGCTCCCGGTATCGCCCATGAACACCTGCGCCGGGTAGGAATTGTACCAGAGGAAGCCGATCAGGGCGCCCACGAAGGCGGACATGAAGATGGCAACCTCGCCGGCCCCGGGGATGTACATGATATTGAGGTAGTTCGAGTCGATGAGGTTGCCGCTCAGCCAGGCCAGGATGCCGATCACCACGCCCACGATGGCCGAGGTGCCGGCCGCGAGGCCGTCCAGGCCGTCGGTGAGGTTGGTGCCGTTGGAGCAGGCGGTGATCACGAGGACGATCATCAGCACGTAGATGGCCCACTTCGCATACCAGCCCCAGGCGCCCTTGAAAGGAGACAGCCAGCGGTAGTCGAACTCATGCCGCTTGACGAAGGGGATGGTGGTCTTGGTGGACTTGACCACATCTTCCTCCTGGTAGCGGCCGGAGGTGACCTGCGTTTCCGTGTTCACGTCCAGGTCGGAACGCCCGGTGACGACCTCGATGGCGGGATCGGCCACTTTCTCGCGGACGACGATGTCCGGGCTCATCCACACGGTCAGGCCCACGATGAATCCGAGGGCCACCTGCCCCAGGAGCTTGGCCTTTTCGGGGAGTCCGTCGTGCTTCTTGGCGTCGCGGACGCCGTTCGCGCTGACGACCTTCTTGTCCTTCAGCTTGAGATAGTCGTCGGCGAAGCCCAGGGCGCCGCACCAGAGGGTGCTCACGAGCAGCAGGATGACATAGACGCTCGTCAGGTCGCAGAACAGCAGGACGCCGGTGAGGAGGCCCAGGATGATGATGATGCCGCCCATGGTGGGGACCCCCTTCTTGAGCTCGGCCCCGTCGAGGCCCAGGTCGCGGGGGACGTCGCCGATCTGGTGACGCTGCAGGATGCGGATGATCCGCTTGCCCACGAGCAGGGTGAACAGGACCGCCGCCACCGTGGCCATCATGGCCCGGAAGGACAGGTAATGCATCAGTCCCATGCCGGGGATGTCCACCCCGGCCCGTTCGAGATATTGGAACAGATGGTAAATCATTACAGGATCAGTTTGAAGGTTTCAGTAACTATCTCTTTTTCGTCAAAATGCAGTTTTTCGTGCCCGATGATCTGATAATCCTCATGGCCCTTGCCCGCCAGCAGGATCGTGGCGCCTTCGGGCGCCGTGAGGATGGCGGTGCGGATGGCTTCGCGGCGGTCCGTGATGAACACGGCCTTGGCGAGCCCTTCCCAGTCCAGGCCGGCCCGGATGTCGTTCAGGATGGCTTCCGGATCCTCGGTCCGGCAGTTGTCGGAGGTGACGACGAGGCGGTCGGCGAGCCGGGCCGCGACCTGCGCCATCTCGGGGCGCTTGGTCTTGTCACGGTCGCCGCCGCAGCCGAACAGGCAGATGAGCTGGCGCTCGGGGGCGACGTCGCGCAGGGTGCCCAGCACGTTCTCCAGGGCGTCCGGGGTATGGGCATAGTCGATGACGACGGCCAGGTCGCGCGGACCGCGGAGGTTCTCCAGGCGGCCGGGAGCGGACTGGAGGTTCGACAGGGCCACGAGGACCTCGTCCGGGTCCGTGCCCAGGCACACGGCGGTCGTGTAGATGGCGAGGAGGTTGTAGGCGTTGTGCGCGCCGATGAGGCGGCTCCAGGTCTCCTTCCCGTCAATCCGGAGGAGCATGCCCTCGAAGCTCTGCTCCAGGATGCGGGCGGTGTGGTCGGCCGGACGCTTGCATGCGTAGGTGACCACCTTCGCGGCGGTGTTCTGGACCATCACGGGGCCGTTCTTGTCATCGACATTGATGATGGCGTACGCGGACTTGGGCAGGTTGTCGAAGAAGAGCTTCTTGCAACGCAGGTACTCCGCGAAGGTCTTGTGGTAGTCCAGGTGGTCGTGGGTGAGGTTGGAGAAGATGCCCGCGGCGAACCGGAGTCCGGCCACGCGTTCCTGCTCCACGCCGATGGAACTCACTTCCATGAAGCAGTATCCGCAGCCGGCATCGACCATCTCGGCGAGGAGGCGGTTGATGGTGATCGGGTCGGCCGTCGTGTTGGCGGTCTCCAGCCGGCGGTCGTCCACATAATTGGCGATCGTGGACAGCAGGCCGCAGGGATGGCCCAGGGCCTTGAACAGGCGGTACAGCAGGGTGACGGTCGTGGTTTTCCCGTTCGTGCCGGTGATGCCCACGAGCGTCAGCTTCCGGCTCGGATGCCCGTAGAAGGCGTCCGCTGCCATCGCCACCGCGTGGCGGCTGTTCGCCACTTGCACGAACGTGACAGATGGCCGATCGGTGTCGGCCATGACGATTCCGTCATTCCCGGCTTGACCGGGAATCTCTTCGCAGATGACCGCCACGGCCCCTTTCTCCAGGGCCTGGCCGATATACTTGTGCCCGTCGGAGGCAAAGCCTCGGACGGCGATGAAAAGGGCGCCGGGCGTCACCTCCCGGGAATCCCCGGTAACGGCGGTGACGTCGATGTCCTGGGAGCCGCGGATCTCCACGGCTTCGATATCCTGTATGAGTTCTCTCAGTTTCATTTCAAAGTCAGTCGGATGGTTTCTCCCTTCTTGAGGGCGGCGCCGGGCGCCGGATGCTGGGCCGTCACGTGGCCGGTCCCTTCATACACACACTTGTAGCCGGCGTTCTCCACGGCGTACAGGGCGTCCATCAGGGCGAAGCCCTTCAGGTCGGGCGCCTTGCCGCTCTCCACCTGGATGTTGCGGGCCGTCATCGAGGGCAGGGAACCGGTGGTGGAGATCCGGCCGGACCAGGTGTCGTCGATGGCGTAGATTTCGTCCACGATTTCCCGGACGGCCTGGGCGGGTTTGGTGCCGCCGTAGAAGCTCGCGCCGGACAGGTACGAATAGACCGTCACGAGAATGGTGTACTTCGGGTTTTCGGCGGGGAAGAAGCCCACGAAGGTGCCCTGGTTCTTCTTGCGGCCCCAAGGGTCGTGGTACGGATCGGCGTTGCCCTTGCGCTCTTTCGGCGTCAGGACCACCTGGGCGGTGCCGGTCTTGCCCGCCACGGACAGTTTCGCGTCCTTCAGGCGCTTGGCCGTACCGTCGTTGACGACGGCCTGGAGCGCGCGGGTGACCGTATCGGCCGTGGCCCGGGTGCAGATGTTGTTCAGCACCGAGGGCCCGTACTGCTTGAGCACCTTGCCGTCTTTCTCGACGCTTTCCACCACATAAGGCTTCATCATGCGGCCCTTGTTGGCGATGGCGTTGTAGAAGGTCACCACGTGGAGCGGCGTGACGGACATGCCGTAGCCGTAGGCGGTGGTGCCCAGGGTGGTGCGGCTCCATCCCCGCGTGCCGGGCCGGTTCACGACCGGAGTGCCCAGGCCGTCCAGGTCGAAGTCGAACTTCTCGCCCAGGCGGTAGGCGTAGATGTGGTCGAAGAACTCCTGCGGGTTGCTCCCGTAGTACTTCTCCGGGAGATAGGTGAACACGTAGTTCGAAGAAATCTCGAACCCGTGTTTCACCGTAATCTCGCTGCGGCCGGTCTGCCGTTCGTAGTCCAGGATGTGGGAATCCTGGTTGTAGCCCGGAACGGCGCCGTGGTTGGTCGGAATAGTTTCTTCAAGGCTATGTACGTGCCCGTCCTCGACCAGGGACAGGAGCGTGACGGTTTTCATGACGGATCCCTGCTCGCCCACTTCCTTGAGGACGAGGTTGTCCCGTTCCCAGAGCTTGGAGCCCGGGATGGTGTCGCGGGAGAGGTTCACCATCGCGCGGATGGCGCCCGTCTCCACCTCCATCAGGACGGCGATGCCGGCCCGGATCTGCGGGTCGTCGGCGATCTGGCCGCGGAGCGCCCGGTCGGCGATGTCCTGGAAGTCGATGTTCAGGGTGGTGCGGACATCGTTGCCGTCCACGGCCTTCACCGTGGTGCTGTCGAAGTCGCGGATATACTTGCGGTCGTCGGTGACGCGGCGCCATTCGACGCCTTCCTTGCCGTGGAGTTCGTAGTCGTAGGTGCCTTCGATGCCGATGCGGTTCTGTTCCCGGACGTAGCCGATGACGCGGCGGGCCAGGGTGTCGTACGGATAGATGCGCTCGTCGTGCTCCTCGGCGATGAGGCCGCCCTTGTAGGCGCCCTCCCGGAACAGGTGCAGCGTCTTCAGGGTCTGGAGAGTGGCGTGGTTCACATTCCTCCGGATCAGGACATGCTTCTTGCCGTTCTCGCGCCCGGAAATGATGTCGTTATAATATTGGTCGGCGGATTTGGCGGGGAAGAGGCGGGCGAGCTCGCGGGAGAGCGTGTCGGCCTTGGCCTGCCAGGCTTTCTCGGCCGCGGCGCCCTTGTACTGAGGGGCGGGGGCTTCCTTGCCGTCTTCCTGCAGCCGCTTGATCCGGCGCGCTTCCTTCCGGTCCATCTCTTCGAATTCGGCCTTCCGGACGGTGCAGTCCATATAGATGTCGTAGAGGGGGGCCGTGATGGCGAGCGGGCGGCCGTCTTCGGCGAGGATGCGTCCACGCTTGGGTTCCTCCACATAGCGGTCCGGCCGGGGACGGAAGAGGTTGATGACCCGCTTGTCCACGGAATAGGTGGCCTGGATATGGCCGATGCAGACGAGGATGCCCGCCGACAGGGCGATGAACAGCGTGGTAAGGCCGACCATCACCAGGTGGATGCGGTCCCGGTTCTCATACGTGTCCCGGATCTCGGTCTTCTGTTTCTTCTTCGCGCTCATCGTTCGTCGATCTTGATGGCCGGCTGCCCCGGCAGCGTCACGTCGGAGCCCAGCTGTTTCAGGCGTTTCGCCGTGGTGGAGGCGCTGTGCAGGCGCACGAGCTCGGCCTCCTTCTCGGCATGGTAGATTTCCAGGTCCTTGAGGGCCGTCTTGTTCTCCTCCACCCGGGTAAGGGTCCCGTCCACCTTCAGGCTCAGCAGGATCGAGATCCAGGCGAGCACGAACAGGTAGAGGATGTGCATGTAGTATTTGTGGGCGCCGATGGAAAGGAGAAGTTCTCCCTTGCCCAGCGCACGCCAGAAGTTCTTGAAGCTCCGGCCGATCCCCTTCAGACTCATTCCGCGGCCCTCCTTTCGGCTATCCGGAGCTTTGCGCTGCGGGCGCGGGTGTTTCCGGCGATTTCTTCCTCCTGGGGCAGGACGGGCTTCCGGTTCACGGCGACGAGCGGCGTGACGGCGCGTCCGTACAGGTCCTTCTCTTCCCGGCCTTCCACGTTGCCGGTCTTGATCCAGTTCTTCACCATCCGGTCCTCCAGGCTGTGGTAGGTGATGACCACGAGCCGACCGCCTTCCTTGAGGGAGGCCGTGGCGCCCTCGAGGAACTTCTCCAGGGAACGCATCTCCTGGTTCACCTCGATGCGGAGCGCCTGGTAAATCTTGGCGAGGACCTTGTGCTCGGCACCCTTGGGAAGGATGCGGGCGACGGCGCGGTCCAGGTCGCCGGTGGTGCGGATTTCCTGCTGGTCCCGCGCGGCGGCGATCAACTGGGCGACCCGGCGGGGCTGGTCCACTTCGCCGTACAGGCGGAGGATGCGCTCCAGGTCCTCGACGGCGGCGCCGTTCACGAGGTCGGCGGCGGTGGTTTTCCCGTCCGCGTTCATCCGCATGTCCAGCGGGGCGTCCTCGTAGCGGAACGAGAAGCCGCGGTCCGCGGTGTCGAACTGGTGCGAGGACACGCCCAGGTCCGCCAGGATGCCGTCGAAACGGACCCCGTAGTGGCGGGCGTAGTTCTCGATGAAACGGAAGTTGTTGTGCACCATCGTCAGGCGCTTGTCGTCCGGCGCGTTGCGCACGGCGTCCCTGTCACGATCGAAGGCGATGACGCGCGCGCCATCGTGTAAGCGTGAAAGAAGTTCGGCAGTGTGGCCACCGCCTCCGAAAGTGGCATCGGCGTAAGGGCCGAAACGCTCTCGTCAAGCATTACAGGGGTATGGTATTCGGACATGGTGCGAAACCTCCTATCTCTTTGCGGACAGTTTCGCTGCGGTTGCCTGGAACGTTTCGTCCGCCATGAGGGTGGACTCGCGACGTTCCTTGGGCCAGATTTCGATCTTGTAGCCGACCCCCGCGAACACGACTTCCTTGGTGATACCTGTCTGTTCAAGCAGTTCTGAAGGGATGTTCAGGCGGCCGAGTTTCCCGTCGGGGACGACATAATAGACGCCGTCGTTGAATTTGCTCCAGAACGCGGCGTGTTCGGGATTGAGTTCAGGGTCGAGTCCTTCCAGGACCTGGTCGCACCTGTGGTCCCACTCTGCGCGGGTGAACAGGTTCAGGCAGTTGCCCTGGACGCTCTTCTTGACCACCAGGGTCATGTCTTCCTCGCCCGCCCGGGCGAACTCGTCCCGGAAGACGGCAGGGAACACGATGCGTCCCTTGTCGTCCACCTTACCGAGTGCATTTCCGCGGAATCTGACCATGGCTTTTAGTGTTGAACTTATCTTTCTTTCACGCTGAGTGCAAAGATAGGAAATTCCTTCCATTTTCACCCATAAATTTCCAAATTTTTCCACAAAAAGTTATCAACAGGCTCTGTGGATATCTCCGGGGCGTTTTTGGGAATATTCACAAGTTATTCAGAAATATTGATTAACTTTGCATATTCTGGCGCAGTGTGCGCCGGTGGTGAAGCATGAACAGGAAAGGTACTATCATAGCGATCGTCGCGATTGCGCTGATGCTGGCAGGCATCGCATGGGCGGTGAGCCGCCTGTATCGGGAAGACAAACCCCGGCAGGCGTCGGTCAACACCGAATATCCGCTCCTGCGGGCCGTTCCGGCCGATGCCGCCGCGGTGTTCTGTTTCGACGGCAGCGCGAAGGCGCGCGGGGTCCTGGCGGACTCCGTCGGCGTGCTCAAGGCTTTCCTGGCACCGGAGGACCCCGCGCTGATGGCCTATCTGGCCAAGGCGGGGGAGAACCGGATGCTGGTATCCCTGCATAATAGCGGCTCGCTCGTCCCGCTCGTCGCGGCGGAAGTCGCATCCGCTGATTCCACCCTCCTCGCGCCCTATGAGGCCCTGGCCGCGAAAGCCGGTCTCAAGATGGCCTACCAGGACGGGCTCTTCCTGGCTTCCCGTTCCGAGACGCTCCTCAATTCCTCCCGCCGCCATCTGGACGAGGGAATCTGCATCCTCGAGGCGCCGGGCCTGGAGGAACTGACAGGCCGCATCGGTGGGGCCGCCGTGGCCTTCCTGTCGGCCCGCCAGACCCCGAAGCTGCTCCAGACCTGGTCCACGGCCCGGATCCGCCAGCACACGGACTTCGTCCGCACCCTGGCCGACTGGACGGCTTTCGAGCTGGCCGCGGCCGACGACAAGCACCTCTTCCTGAAAGGGACATCCGCCACTCCGGAGAAAGGAACCAGTTTCCTGCGGGCGTTCCGCGGGTTCAAGATGCCGGCGGCTTCCTTCGGGGACGCCCTTCCTTATTTTGCCGATTATGCGCTCTCCATCCCCGTCGGGGACGTATCCTCCTATCTGGAACGCTACCGTTCCTTCCAGGATGCGAAAGGAAAGCTCAATCCCTATGACAAAGCGCTGAAAGACAAGGCGGGACGCGACTTGGGACCCGAGCAGTGGGCCCTCCATTTCGGAATCAAGGAAGTCGTCCGCGCCGCCTATCAGCTGGACGGCATCCAGCAGGACGTCGTCCTGGTGCGCTCCTCCCGCGACATCCCGTCAGGAAGCAATTTCTATCCTGGCAACCTCGCCACCCTGTTCGGGCGGCTGTTCGATGTCGTGGACACGTTGTGCGTATCCCTTCCCGGGCACTGGACGGTGATGGGCAGCGCCTCGTCCGCCGGTCCTTTCCTGGACAAGAAGTTCCTGGACTATCCGCTCCGGGAGCGGCTGTCCGACGCGGGCCTTTCCGTTCCCGCCGGTATCGTGGCTTATGCATCGGCCACGGATTTCCCGGCCGTTCTCACGGATCTTTTCTCGCCGACGCCGGCCCAGGCCCTCAGCGCTTATGTGACCGGATCGGCCTATGCCCCGGCGCTCGCCGGCGTGGACTTCTCCTCCGGCGATCCGGACATCCGGGTTTCACTGGACAAGCGCGCCCTCAAGGGCAACAAGGTCCAGGTCCTGGAGCGTGACACCACCGTGGTCATTCCCACCGGACCTTTCCCGGTCCTGAACGGGGAAACCGGCAAGACCAATTCCTTCTACCAGAACGCGAACCTCTACCTGTGCCTGAACGACGAGAATGGCAAGGGCCTCTGGGGTGTTCCTTTCAAGCAGCCCCTCTGCGGTTACGTCGAAAGCATCGACTATTACGGGAACGGAAAGATCCAGTTCCTGTTCGCCGCCGGGCAGGGCCTGTACCTGCTGGACCGCCTGGGCCGCTTCGTGAAGGACTTCCCGGCCGATCTCGGCAAGCCGGTCCTCCTGGGGCCGAAGGCCTATGACTTCACGGGCGCGCACGGGTATACCGTGATGGTTCTCCACAAGGACAATTCGCTGGAAATGTACAACCTCCATGGCCAGAAGCCGGCCGCCTGGAAGGGCATCTACGCCCCTGAGACGGTCAAGGCGCTTCCGGAACTCCTGGAGGTCAAGGACAAGAAATACTGGGTGGTCCGCACGTCCATCCGTACCCTCGTGTACGGCTTCGACGGCGGCGAGTCTCTTACCAAGGACGAAGGAGGAAAGATGATCCGTCCCGACTCCCAGATCACTCCTTCCTCCCGCGGCATCTCCGTCGACTGTTACGACGGAAAGACCCGGGACATCAAACTGTAAGTACTGAAACCGACCTTAACAACCTGAAAATGGAATTCAAATCCGTCAACAAGATCATCGAGAACAGCTTCCGGGAAAACTGGGACCGTCCTGCCCTCTCCAACTACCAGGGCGTGACGCTCAACTACCGGGACGTGGCGCGCCGGATCGCCAAACTGCACATCGCCTTCGAGCAGTGCGGGCTCCAGAAGGGCGACAAAGTCGCCATCTGCTCCCGCAACCAGGCGAACTGGGGCGTCAGTTTCCTCGCCGCCCTTACCTACGGCGCCGTGGCCGTGCCCATCCTGCACGAGTTCAAGCCCGGCAACATCCATTACCTGGTGAACCATTCCGAGGCCCGCGTCCTCTTCGTGGACGAGGTCATCTGGGAAGGCCTGACACAGGATGAGATGCCCGGCCTCTCGGTCGTCGTCCAGATCAATACCTTCAAGTTCCTGTATGCCGACACCGAGGAGCGGCAGAACGTGCGCGAGCACCTGAACGAGTCCTTCGGCAAGAAGTATCCCGACTACTTCGGCCCCGAGCACCTGGATTACTACGAGGACGGCCCCGAGGAACTGGCGCTCATCAACTATACCTCCGGCACCTCCGGCTTCTCCAAGGGCGTGATGATCCCTTACCGGGCCCTGTACTCCAACATCGACTTCGCGAAGAACGACGCCTGCCCGATGCTGAAACCCGGCATGCAGTGCGTGTCCATGCTCCCGTCGGCCCACATGTACGGCATGATGTTCGAATTCCTCTATGAGATGACCTGCGGCATGCACGTGCACTTCCTGAGCCGCGTCCCCAGCCCGAAGATCATCATGAAGGCCTTCTCCGAGATCCATCCCGACATCATCATCGCCGTTCCGCTGGTGATGGAGAAGGTATACAAGACCAAGCTCAAACCGCTCATCGACCGGAGGAAGATCAAGCTCCTGATGAGCATCCCGGTGCTGGACAAGGTGATTGCCAAGCGTTTCTGCACCGAACTCACGACCGCCTTCGGCGGCCAGTTCGAGGAGGTGATCCTGGGCGGCGCCGCCTTCAACCCGGAGGTGGAGCAGTTCCTGCACAGGATCGGCTTCCACTATACGGTGGGCTACGGCATGACCGAGTGCGCCCCGATCATCGGTTACGCACACTGGAACAAGGTCAAGGTGGGTTCCGCCGGCCGTGCGGCCAAGAACATGCAGATCCGCATCGACTCCCCGGATCCCCGCAACATCCCGGGCGAGGTGCAGGTCAGCGGCCCGAACGTGTGCCTGGGCTATTTCAAGAACGAGCAGGCCACCCGCGACTCCTTCACCGAGGACGGCTGGTTCCGCACCGGCGACATGGGCATCATCGACGAGGACGGCTACCTGTTCCTGCGCGGCCGCTCCAAGTGCATGATCCTGGGCCCTTCCGGCCAGAACATCTATCCGGAGGAACTTGAGGCCGTGATCAACAACTACACCTACGTCGTGGATTCCCTCGTCGTGGAGGACGACGGCGGCCTCACGGCCCTCATCTATCCCGACTGGCACCAGGGCGAGCTGGACGGCATGACCCGCGACAGCCTGAAGGAGCGCCTCCTCAGCGTCCTCCCGGACATCAACTCCGAGCTCCCGAAGTATGCGCAGATCCGCAAGGTCGAGTTCATGCCCGAGGACTTCGAGCGCACCCCCAAGAAGAGCATCAAGCGTTATCTCTATCAGAGAAACTAATGGAAAAATTCGACCACAGCTACCTGGAAATGGCGCAGATCTGGGCGCAGAACTCCTATTGCAAGCGCCGCAAGGTGGGCGCCCTCCTCGTGAAGGACCGGATGATCATTTCCGACGGTTACAACGGCACTCCTTCCGGTTTCGAGAACATCTGCGAAGAGGACGGGGTGACGAAGCCCTATGTCCTGCATGCGGAGGCCAACGCCATCACCAAGGTGGCGAAGTCCGGCAACAGCAGCGAGGGAGCCACGCTCTACGTGACGGCGTCCCCCTGCCTGGAATGCTCCAAGCTGATCATCCAGTCCGGCATCAAACGCGTGGTGTACCGGGACGAGTACCGGCTGACGGACGGCATCGACCTGCTCCGCCGCGCCGGCATCGAAGTGGAAAGAGTGGACTGACCCCGGTATGGACAACAGACAACAACGCTGGATCCGCATCGCGGAGGTCCTCCTGGGTGTGCTGCTCGGCGTGTTCCTCACGCTCACGGTCGTCCGTTACCGGGAGACTCACCGCATCCTGAGCGCCCAGTACATCGAGTGGCGGAAACTGAACCTGATCCTGTCCGAGATCGAGCGGAACTATGTCGACACCCTCGACCAGGCCGGGATGACGGATGCCGCCATCGCCGGGGCCCTGGCGCAGCTGGATCCGCATTCGGTCTACCTGCCGCCCGTGAAGCGGCAGCAGGCCGACGAGGAACTGGCCGGCAATTTCGAGGGCATCGGCATCCAGTTCAACGTGCCGAACGACACGGCCATCGTGCTGGAAGTGATTCCCGGAGGCCCGGCCGAGAAGGCGGGCATGCAGCCGGGCGACCGGCTCCTGAAAGTGGATGACAAGGTCATCGCCGGAGTCAAGTTCCCGCAGGACAGCATGGTCCGGCGGATGAAGGGACCGTCCGGCACCAAGGTCGTCGTGACCGTCGGCCGCGGCCGGGACGTCATCCCCTTCGAGATCATCCGCGGGAAGATTCCGCTGCACAGCATCGACGCCGCCTTCATGGTGGACGACACGGTCGGTTACGTGCGGCTTGCCAAGTTCTCCTCCTCCACGCGGAAGGATTTCGTCGAAGCCTATACGGGCCTGCTGGCACAGGGCATGAAGCACCTGATGATGGACCTTCGGGACAATACCGGCGGTTTCCTGGACCAGGCGCTGCTGCTGTCCAACGAGTTCCTTTCCCGGGGCGATACCATCGTGTACATGGAAGGCCTGCACCGGCCCCGCGAGGTATTCCGTGCCGATGGCAAGGGCCGGCTCCAGGACATCGGCCTGACCGTCCTCATCAGCGAGAACTCCGCCTCCTCCAGTGAGATCTTCGCCGGAGCCATCCAGGACAACGACCGCGGCACCATCGTCGGCCGCCGTTCCTTCGGCAAGGGCCTCGTGCAGGAGCAGTTCGCCTTCACGGACGAATCCGGCCTGCGGCTTACCGTGGCACGGTTCTACACGCCTTCCGGGCGCTGCATCCAGAAGCCGTATGACGACTACGATTACGACATCTACAACCGGTATGCCGGCGGCGAAGTCTTCTCCGCCGACAGCGTGAAACTGAATACGGAAGATGTCCATTACACCCGTGGCGGCCGCGTCGTCTACGGCGGCGGCGGCATCATGCCGGATGTGTTCGTGCCCATGGACACGACCAGCGCATCCCCCTTCTACATCGCCTGCAACCGGAAAACAACGCAGATGCGTTTCGCCGCCGCGATGTTCGACAAGTATTCGAAACAGCTCCTCGCCATCGACAACTATCAGGACATGGATACCTTCCTGAAGCAGATCGACATTCCTAGCCAGTTCCGCCGCTTCGCGCTCAACCGCGACGGCATCACGGTCTCCGACGCGGAATATGCGGAGACGCTCGAGTACCTGCAGCCGCAGCTGAATGCGCTCGTAGCCCGATACTCGAAGCTGAACGAGAACGCGTTCTACAAGTACTATCTGCCGGTAGATGTCACCGTCACTGCGGCCCTCAAGTCCATCCGGGAATGATGATTGCCCTCACAGGCTTCATGGGAAGCGGAAAGACGACAGTCGGGAAGGTCCTCGCGGACTTTCTCGGCTGTCCCTTTATGGACCTGGACGACCTGGTCGTGAAGAAGGCGGGGAAGAGCATCCCCGATATCTTCGCCCAGGACGGGGAACTGGCTTTCCGGGAGCTGGAAGCCCAGATCCTGCGGAAAACCGTGGCGAAGTACGCGGAAAGCACGGCCGTACTGGCCCTCGGCGGCGGCGCCGTCCTCGCGCCTGCCTCGGCCGCCCTCCTGCACGAAAAGACCGTCTGCATCTATCTCCGCGCCACACTGGACACCCTTCTCGCCCGGCTGGAAGGCGAAACCGCCGGTCGCCCGCTTTTGCAGGAGATCCCCGATCAGGTCGGGGATGACGGTGGTTCGGTCGTCATGCCCGGCCCCGACCGGGCATCTGTCTCCGCAAGACTCTCCTCCCGCGAACCCCTCTATGAAAAAACCGCCCATGTCATCGTTGACACGGACGGTCTGTCTCCGGACGAAGTCGCGGACGAGATTATCATCTCGGCCCTCTAGAACAATGTCCAGTCGGTGAAATCGGCGGCGGGCTCTTCGGGCTCGTCTTTCTTTTTCAGCATCGCCGCGGCTTCGCCGCCTTCGGGGGCGGCAGGAGCGGATGCCGGCGTCTCGGGAAGATCCGGAATCTCTTCATCCAGTTCGATGTCGATGGGCTCCTCTTCCTCGGGTGCGATGTCGTCCTCGGGCTTGTGGAGCGGCTCGATGAACTCGACCGCCTTGAGGTCCAGGCTGCTGCATTTCTTACCCTTGGCCGTGAGGCCCTTCTTGGCGATGAATTCCTCGGCGTCGATCACTTCCGCCTCGCGGCCTTCCTGGCGTCCGCCGAAGGTGAGCTTCACCTGCGGGTGCAGGTCGTCGGACAGGTCGACAAGCTTCGAACCCTTGGCGTCGGAGATGAAGGAGACGGGCGTGTTGTTGCTTTCGACGAAGCTGAACCGCTTGATGTAGTAGGCCTTCGCCGCGTTGTCCCAGTAGAGGACCGTGAAGGTGCGGTTCGGATCCAGCTTGCCGATGCGGATCACGTCGCCCTGGTACTTGTTCACCAGCTCGTAGTTGGTGGTGTAGTAGGAACCGTCGGAGAAGATGGCGAGGACGCGGTCGTTGCCGCTGTACTGGCCGATGTGTTCGCCGCGGCCGTCCTCGTTCAGGCGCTGGATGTCCGGGTCGTACCAGATGTCCTTGCCGCCCAGGTTCTGCACGGGATACTTCGTGACGAGGTTGCCCCGGGAGGTGCGGCCCTTGATGCCCAGGGTGGAGAAGTCGTACTCGAGCTGGGATTTCTTGATGCCCTTCTTCGGGCGCAGGGAGATCTTCACCGTCTCCGCCTCACCGTTGTGGTTCACGCTGAACCACAGGATCTTGGACCCTTCGGCGCCGGTGGTGATGTCATACTCCTTGTCGCGGGTGATGGAGGTGATGGCGAAGCGCTTGGCATAGTGGACCGGGCCCTTGCCGTCGCGGTAGATGACGTTGTAGATGGTGCGGGCGTCGTTCCGGTTGAACACGCCGGCCCACAGGAGGTCCTTCCCGAAAAAGGCCTTGTCGGCCACCTTGGTCACCCGGTACTTGCCGTCCTTGCCGATGACGATGATCTCCGAGAGGTCGGAGCAGTCGGCGATGTATTCGGCCCCTTCGGAATTCTTGAGGCCGATGCCCACGAAGCCTTCCGCGAGGTTCGCGTACAGCTTCGCGTTGTTGTTCACGACCTTGGTCGCGGCGATGGTCTCGAAGGAGGTGATCTCCGTGAGGCGCGGATGGTCCTTGCCGTATTTCTTCTTGAGGGAACGGAACCAGTCGATGGTGTACTGCGTCAGGTGCTCAAGCTTGTCCCGCACGTCCTTCATCTCGTCCTCCAGGGCGTAGATCTTCTCGTCCAGGGCCTTGGTGTCGAACTTGGAAATCTTGCGGACCGGCTTTTCCACGAGCTTCAGGATGTCGTCCATCACGATCTCGCGGTGGAGGAGGTCCTGGTACTGCTTCATCTGGGTGAAGATGTCGTCGAGCTGCTCCTCCCAGTCGCGCTGGTTCTGCTCCAGCACCTTGTAGATGCGGTTCTCGAAGAAGATGCGCTCCAGGGAGTCGTAGTGCCACTGGTCCTCCAGTTCGCCGAGCTTGATCTCCAGCTCGCGGCCCAGGAGCTCGCGGGTGTGGTACGTGTCGTACTCGAGGATGTCGTTGACGGACAGGAACTGCGGCTTGTCCTCCTTGATGACGCAGGCGTTCGGGTTGATGGTGGTCTCGCAGTCCGTGAAGGCGTACAGGGCGTCGATGGTCTTGTCCGGGGACACGTCGGCGGGGAGGTGGATGATGATTTCCACCTTGTCCGTGGTCATGTCCTCGATCTTCTTGATCTTGATCTTGCCCTTGTCCTTCGCCTTCAGGATGCTGTCGATGATCATATGCGAGGTCTTCCCGTAGGGGATCTCGCTGATGGTGACCGTGCTCTTGTCCACCTTCTCGATGCGGGCGCGGATCTTCACCTGGCCGCCGCGGCGGCCGTGGTTGTACTTCGAGCAGTCCGCGAGGCCGCCGGTAGGGAAGTCGGGATACAGCTCGTAGGGCTCCTCCTTCAGGATGGCGACGGAGGCGTCGATGAGTTCGTTGAAGTTATGGGGAAGGATGCGGGACTGCATGCCCACGGCGATGCCTTCGGTGCCCTGCGCGAGCAGGAGCGGGAAGCGCACTGGAAGCTCCGTCGGCTCCTGGTTGCGGCCGTCGTAGGAGGTCATCCAGTTGGTGACCTTCGGGTCGAAGATCACCTCCTTGGCGAACTTCGAGAGCCGCGCCTCGATGTATCGGGCCGCGGCGTTGGAGTCGCCGGTGAGGATGTTGCCCCAGTTTCCCTGGCAATCCACCGCGAAGCCCTTCTGGCCCAGCTGCACGAGGGCGCCCAGGATGGACGCGTCGCCGTGCGGGTGGTACTGCATCGCCTGGCCGACGATGTTCGCCACCTTGGTGTACCGGCCGTCGTCCATCTTGTACATCGCGTGCAGGACGCGGCGCTGGACGGGCTTCAGGCCGTCCACGATGTGCGGGACGGCGCGCTGGAGGATCACGTAGGACGAGTAGTCCAGGAACCAGTCCTTGAACATGCCGGAAAGCTTGAACTTCCGGCTGTCGCTGCCCAGCAGGCGGGTGAACTTGCCCGTGGGCTGCGCATCTTCGTCAAGGGCCTGTTCTTCGTCGAGATTCTGTTCCTCGTCGAGGGGTTCTTCCTGGATGTCGTCGAATTCTTCGCTCATAGTCGGTTTCGGTTTAGAACTCATAGCCGAAGCGGCGGAGCTCCTTGCGGGACTCGCGCCAGTCCGGATCCACTTTCACGAACGTGGAGAGGAAGACCTTCTTCTGGAAGAAGTCCTCCATCTCCAGGCGGGCCTCGGTGCCCACCTTCTTCAGGGCTGCGCCCTTCTTGCCGATGATGATGCCCTTCTGGGACTCGCGCATCACGTAGATGACGGCGCTGATCTCATAGCGCTCTTCGCCCTCGTGGAAGGCCTCGATCTCCACCTGGCAGCTGTAGGGGATCTCCTCGCCGTAGTTGAGGAAGATCTTCTCCCGCAGGATCTCCGAGGCGAAGAAGCGGAGGTTCTTGTCGGTGAACTGGTCCTTGTCGAACCAGGCCGGGGCTTCCGGAAGACGGCTGGAAACCGCCTCCAGGATGCTTTCCAGGTTGAACTTCTCCTGGGCCGAGGCAGGGATGATCTCCGCCTTGGGGAGTTTCTCGTGCCACCACTGCATCAGCTCGACGACCTTCTCCTGCGAGGAGATGTCGATCTTGTTGATCACGAGGACCACGGGGCACTCCACTTTCGCGAGCTTCTCGATGTATGCCTCGTTCTTGTCACCCTTCTCCACCGTGTCGGTGACGTACAGGATGATGTCCGCGTCGCCGATGGCGGTGTCCACGAAGTCCAGCATGCTCTGCTGGAGCCGGTAGTTGGGCTTCAGGATGCCGGGTGTGTCGGAATAGACGATCTGGTAGTCCTCCCCGTTGACGATGCCCATGATGCGGTGGCGCGTGGTCTGCGCCTTCGCGGTCACGATGGACAGCTTCTCCCCGACGAGCGCGTTCATCAGGGTGGACTTCCCGACGTTCGGGTTGCCGATGATGTTGACGAATCCTGCCTTGTGTGCCATTATACGTACGCCCCCATCTTCAGGATGTTCACCTCGCCCTCGGTCAGGTAGCGCCAGTCGCCCTTCTTGAGGCCCTTCTTGGTGAGGCCGGCGAAATAGACGCGGTCCAGGGCCTTCACTTCGTAGCCCATGGACTCGAAGATGCGGCGGACGATCCGGTTCTTGCCGGAGTGGATCTCGATGCCCAGCTGGCGGTGGTCGCGGGCGTCGATGTACTCGAGTTCATCGGCGGCGACGACGCCGTCCGTCAGCTCGATGCCGGCGAGCACCTTCTCCTTGTCCTCCTCGGTGAGGGGATGGTCCAGGACGACCTGGTAGATCTTCTTCTTGTTGTAGGACGGGTGGGTGAGGCGCTCGGCCATCTCGCCGTCGTTGGTGAACATCAGCACGCCGGTGGTGTTCTTGTCCAGGCGGCCGACCGGGAAGACGCGCGTCGGGCAGCCCTTGAGGATGTCCATGACGGTCTTTTCCGCGTGCGGGTCGCTGGCGGTGGTGACATAGCCCTTGGGCTTGTTCATCACGATGTACACCTTCTCCTCGCCCTTGAGACGCTCGCCGTTGAAGCGGATGTCGTCGGTGAGGACGTTGACCTTGGTGCCGAGTTCGGTGACGACCTCCCCGTTCACGGTGACGACACCGCTCTGGATGAGCGTGTCGGCCTCCCTGCGGGAGCAGACGCCGGAATTGGCGATGTACTTGTTCAGGCGGACGACCTCCTTGATCGGGGTCTTCGCGGTATCGTCGTCGGACCAGGCGCTGCCGCTCACCTGCGGCTTGCGGCTGAGCATCGCGCTCATGCCGGCGTCGGCCTCTGAACGCTTGCCCATGGGCTTGCGGCCGCGGGCCGGGCCCGGCTTCGTGCCGAAGGACGGCTTGCCGTAGCCGGCCTTGCGGGGCTTGTCGCCATACGGCTTCTCGCCGTAAGGCTTGTCACCGTGCGGCTTGCTGCCGAACGGCTTGCGCTCGCCGTACGGGCGCTCGCCCTGCGGGCGGTCGCCATAAGCGCGGTGCTCACCCTGCGGGCGGCCCTCGCCGTACGCTTTGTGTTCTCCATAGCTCCGGCGTTCCCCCTGCGGACGGGCCGGACGGGCGCCATAGGCGCGCTGCGGCTGCTGGTCCGAATCAAAGGAACGGCTGGTGCTGTAATCTTCCCGATGTGGGCGGTATCCGCCTTCGCGGCGGCCGTATTCCACTTTCTCTGCGCGGCCTTCGGCAGGCCTCCTGGTGAAATGGGTACGTGTACCCTTCTTGTTGTTTTCCATTTTTCTTGCCCCTTCACGGGGGTTCTAAAGTGATAAAAATCAATGACTCACGTCATTGTGTGGATAAAGTGTTGCTTTTCTTCTACTGCAGTTTGAAGATGTAGGTGATGGTGCCCATCTGGACGGCGGGCGCGTCGGCCTTGGTGTTGAAGTGGGCCTTCATGGCGGCGTTGCGGGCGGCGTTCCAGAGGCCGGAGTCGGTGACCGTGGTCCCTTCGACGCCCGGAACGGCTTCCGTGACGTTTCCATATTGGTCCACCTTGACCCGCACGACGACCGTGCCTTCCAGCTGGGCGTTGTAGGTGGGCCGGGGAAGGGTGCCGACCACGTTGCGCCCGCTCAGGTGCGCGTTGGCGGCTCCCTGAGTGCGGCCTTCCTTCGTGTTGCCGTCCGGCTGGCCGGCCTTGAAGCCTTCACTGGCCTCGGAAGCGCTGTGCGGCGCCGTGGCCTTGTCGTCCTGCTGGCTCATGCCCGGGAACGAGGCGCGGGGATCCAGCTTCGGCTCCTCCTTCTTCGGGGGCGCGGGAACTTCCACGTCGCCGTGGCCGTTCTCCTTCGTCGCCGGCGTCCGGTTGGGCCGGTCGTTCACGTGGGGCGACTCCGCCTTCTGCACCAGTTCCACGGGCTTCGTGGGATCCGTCTCCTCCGCCTGCGGCTGCCGTCCGACCTTGGTGTCGACCGGCTTCTCGTCCTCCAGGACCTCTTCCTCGAAGTCGATGAGGAAGCTGGTCTCCGGCGGCGGGGGATCCAGGTACTTCAGCCCCGCGGTCAGGCAGAAGACGAGGGCCACGACGTGGACGAGCACGGTGGCCGCGAGACCCGTCAGGCGGGCCCGCTTGTCCTCAGTCTGTCTGGAGCGGAGATACGGCTGCATCGCTTATTCGGGTTGGGTCGCCAGGATGACCTTGTAGTGGTTCCGCTTGGCGATGTTCATGATACCGACGATTTCGCCCACGGGGACGCTCTGGTCGGAGAAGATGGAGAAGGTCGGGTCCTCTTCGCCCGAAAGGAGCTCGATGAGCCCGTCCTCCACTTCCTCGTAGGAGGCCGGGTCCTGGTCTCCGTTGATGTGGTAGGTGTAGGTGTCGTTGCCCCAGTCCTTGATGCTGACGCTCACCGTGGCCTTCGCCCCGATCTGGCCCGTGCTCTTCGGGAGGAGGAGCTTGAGGGCGTTCGGGTTGATGAGGGTCGAGGTCACGAGGAAGAAGATCAGCAGCAGGAACACGATATCCGTCATCGAGGATACCGAGAACGACGCGTCCACCTTCGTGTTTCTCTTGAGTGCCATAGACTATTCTTCTCCGGGTTCGTGAAGGACGATGTCGATGAACTGCATCGTGGAGCTCTCCATCTTGTACACCAGGTTGGAGACCTTGGAGGTGAGCCAGTTGTAGCCGAAGTAGGCGATGATGCCCACGACGAGACCGCCCACGGTGGTGAGCATCGCGGTGTAGATGCCGTCGCTGAGGAGGGTGATGTCGATGTTGTTGCCGGCCTTGGACATGTTGAAGAAGGCCTTGACCATACCGAGCACGGTGCCGAGGAAACCGATCATCGGGGCGCCGCCGGCGATGGAGGCGAGGATCGGGAGACCCTTCTCCAGGCGGGAGACCTCCACGTTGCCGGTGTTCTCGATGGCGGACTGGATGTCGGCCATCGGACGGCCCAGGCGGTGGATGCCGGTCTCGATCATCCGGGCGACCGGATTGTCATACTTGCGGCACAGGGTGACGGCCGACTTGGTCTTGCCCGCGTTCATGTAGTCGCGGATGTCGTTCATGAAGTTGCCGTCGATCTTGGAGGCCTTGTTCAGGGTCCACCACTTCCATCCGATGATGTAGATGGCGAGGATCGAGAGGGCGAGGAGGACCCACATGAGGGGACCGCCCATCGTGAACATCGAGAAGAGACTCTCGCTCATCTGGGTAGGCTGCGCGGCCGGGGTCGCGGCGACCTGCTCCAGGGCCTCTCCGGCGGCCTGGACCAGCGTGTCAGTTTGCAAAAGGAAAAGCATATCGTTTAACTGTTTTGTTCCAATTCTTTCAACCTACAAAGGTACAAATAATTTTTCGTATCTTTGCGTTGAGAAAACCGTGCCGCAATGAAAAAACTGTTGTCCGCATTCCTTTTCTGGATTCTTCTTTCCGTTACCGCCTGGGCCGGTCCGGTGGAGGACGCCGTCGCCGCCTTCGACAAGAACCCGACCGAGGCCCATGCCGCCGCGTTCTTCGCCCTGCTCCAGCAGGAGGAGTACACGGATGAGCCCGTCGTCTTCGCGCCGGGAACCCCGATGGAGGAGATCTCCGCCCATGTCTGGTACTGGGCCGGTGACTGGTATTACAACCTGCAGGACTATCCCAACGCCGTGAAATACGCGGAAAAGTCGCTGCCGGTCATCCCCGAAGGGGACGACGCCGAGCTGCTCAAGGCGGACTGCCTGAACCTCCTCGCCATGGGCTATGTCCGGCTGTCGGATTTCGCCAAGGCCGCGGATTACGCCCGGCAGTGCTACGTGCTGGACGAGAAGTCCGGCGATGCGGACCGCATCAGTTCGTCCCTGAACACGATCGCCGGCATCTACATGGCCGGTGACCAGCCGGAGGAAGGGGAGAAATATATCCTCCGGGCGCTTGAGTACGCCGCCAAGGCCGACAATCCGCCTCGCATGGCCGTCCTGCACGGGATGGCCTCCGAGATCTTCCACGCCGAAGGCAAGGACGAGGAAGCGCTGAAATATGCCGATATGGCCTTCGAGGAAGAGAAGGCGCTCGGGCGGGAGTACCAGGCAGCCGTGCGGCTCACGCAGAAGGCGTCCGCCCTCATCGGCCTGAACCGCTGGGATGAGGCGGAAGCCCTGCTCGAGAAGGTGATCCCTTACTTCAAGGCCGTGGGCGACGTCCACTCCCAGGGCATCGCCGACAACAAGATGGGCATGACCGTCATGGCCCTCAAGCGCTATGACGATGCAATCCCGTACTACCGGGAAGCGGCCGACATCTTCGCCGCCATCCAGGACCCCTACAACGAGATCCAGGCGCGCCGGGGCCTGTACGAGTGCCTCTGGCGGACGGATCGGAAAAAGGAGGCCAACGACGAATTCTACCGCTACAACGACCTCCGCGATTCATTATATAAGGTAGCATCGGCCGAATCCCTCGCCAAGTACGACGCCGAGTTCGGCAACGACTGGCTGCGCCTGGAGAACCACGCCGAGCGGCAGGCCCGGATCCGGATCACCCTCATCGCCCTCGCCGTCGCCCTTCTCGCCGTCCTTGTGTGGTGGCTGATGCATCGCCGCAACCGCCGCCAGGCGAAGATCAACGACGAGCTCAACGAGAACATCCGCGACCTCCGCGAGAAGTACAGCCAGCTCCACATCCACTACGACAACGCCATGCTCACGAACAAGGCCCCGCAGGACGAGGCCGTGGACATGCCCCAGGCGCACCGGGAATTCCTGGAGCAGACGGTGGATATCATCAACGAGCTTTTCTCCAAGGAATCCGTCAGCGTGGAGACGATTTCCCAGCGGATGAACATGAGCCCCTACCAGTTCCGTCAGCGCCTGCAGAGCATCACCGGCGAGACGCCGCAATCCTTCATCCAGACCGTCCGCATGCGCCGCGCCCGCTACCTGCTGGACAACCATCCGGAGCTCAACATCAGTGAAGTTTCGCGACTCTGTGCCTACGGAGACGTCCCCAGCTTTACGCGCGCTTTCAAGAATGCCTTCGGAATGACACCGAGCAAATATCTGGGCAGATAGGCTCATATTTTACGAAATGCTAAAATAATTTGACGGGGTGCTAACAAGCGCCCCGTTTTTGGTCGTTAACTTTGCTTTTGGTTAAATGTACCCTTACCCATGGAGAAAACCGACGAGCAGGAAAAGGCGACCAACTTCGCGTTGAAGTACCTCGAGCACCTCATCGAAAAGGAGCTCGAGGCCTCCGAATCCACCCCCACCCCCTCCACCGGCAAGGACGATCCCAAGAAGAAAAATCAAACGAAAAAATAGGATGACTATGGAAAAGCAAACTTATGTCGCGCCCGTAAGCGAGGCAGTCTACGTCAGAATGGAGATGAACATCATGTCCGGTGGAGGCAATAATGGAGGCTATAATGGTGATACGCCTCAGGGCGAAGGATCCGAATTTGGTGGTAATGTTTTCCCTTGACTTTAATCTCTAACGATATGAAAACGCAACGTTTTTTTATTTCAGCGCTCTTGGGGGTTGTTTGCTTAACGGCTTGTTCTGTCCATGAAATGGATGATGATAAACCGCTTGCGAAAGCACCCAAGGCAGGAGATGTACTGACTTTCAACGCCAGGATTGAAGGGGAGAATCCCAAAACACGGACCACGGCAGTGGCGAGCGGGAATAGTTTCCAGCATTGGTGGAGTCCCGGTGATGCCATCAATGTATTTTATGGCGTTTCGGAAGGATACGGAGCGGAATTTGGAACGGACCTGGAACAGGCCAGCCAAACGGCTACCTTCACAGGTTTACTCGGAGCCTTTTCCGGAGTAACGGAGGGAGGTGATGCCCTGGCACAGAATGAATTCTGGGCGACATATCCTTTTTCCGAGAACAACAGTTGTGACGGCTCCAGCGTAACGGTGACAATGCCGGCGCAGCAGATTGCCCCTGCCGGTTCCTGGGATCCGGCATCCGATCTCTATGTTGCAAAGTCGAAAGGTCTGGACCTGTTTTTTTATCTGGTTGGAACCAGTATCCGTTTTTCTGTCACAACCGATGATATCGCCAAAGTCGAGTTCAAGTCGTACGGCCCGGATCCCAAACCATTGGCTGGTACGGTCAGAGTCGCCTTTGACGAAAACCATGAACCATATGTCACGGCAGTTGTTGAGGGCACTTCTTCCAATGTCATCTCGGTAACACCGAAAGACGGCATCCATTTTGTTCCGAACGAAGTGTATTTCTTCAATTTCCTTCCCGGAACTCTTGACCATGGTTTTTCTGTTACATACTATAATGATGACGGTGTTTCTAAAAGCATAGGTTCTTCGAATAGCAAAGAATTCAAGAGGAAGGAGTACCAGAATATGCTTGGCGTCGATGATGGTCTGTCCTTCGATATCCCTGGCAATGAAATCCGATACAAGACAACGGATAATCAGCCTTTGACCTGGCCGTCGGATTCTGAATTCCATACTTATGTATCCACCGAAGGGGATGATGGATGGTTTATTCTGAAGATCAGTGCAGATGAAGATGTTCCCTACAATGAGATCGTGCCGGCAGGTCTTTTCACGAATAAGACCACGCTGAAGAGTGTCATTGTTCCAGCTTCGGCAGCGGAAATCGGCGTCTCTGCTTTCGAAGGATGTACTTCCCTGACACGTGTCGCTTTTACGGGAGGTGATCCCTGTTTCTACGACCGTGCGTTCTATGGTTGTACGTCCATGACATCCTTTGATTTCCCGGACGGATGGTATTTCAAGACCAACGATCCCACAACGGTATTTGGCGACACCCCCTTGGTCTGTGTATCTGGCGAAAATACGTCCTCGGACGGGCATGCTGTCGTTATTAACGGCGAAATGGTGTACTTCGCTGGCGCCGGATTGACGTCTTACACGATCCCTTCCGAAGTCACCAAGATAGGCTCCAAGGTTTTCCAGAACAACACGGATCTAACATCCCTTGTCATCCCGGAGGGCGTCACTGAAATCGGAGCATCTGCGATGGAAGGGATGACCGGCCTCACCAAGCTGACTCTTCCGGCCGGGCTGACCTCGATCGGTTCCAATGCGTTCAGGGGTTGTGCCAATTTGACCGAGATCCGGATCGAGGAAGCAGACACACCTCCTACCTTGAATGGAGATGACCAATTCGACGGATCGACCTGCAGTATCTATGTCCCCTTAGGAACCCTTGCCGATTATAAGACGCAATGGAGTGATTACGAGAGACGCATCTTTGAAATTGATAATCTCTATGTGATCAGGTACACCACGACGGATGGTGTCGCGATTAGTCCGACCGTTACAAATGGTTTCGGAGCAGGGTGGGGTAATGCCGACACCTATGGCGAATGGAAATTCCACGGGCCGATAACGGCCATTCCGGCGGGTGCTTTTGCGAGCAAGACAACGCTCGCCTCGATTGAAATACCTGACTCCGTCGAATCGATAGGAGCAGCAGAAAATTCACACATAAACCCCTTCTATGGATGTAGCGGATTGACGAAATTTACGGGGAAATTTGCTTCTGCAGATGGTAAAGCGTTGATTTCGGATGGCGGTGTGCTGCTCGCCGTCGCCCCGGCGGGACTTGATTCCTATACGGTTATGGAAGGAATCACGACCATCGGAGGCGCAGCGTTCCGGAATTGTAGCATTCCGACGATTACGCTTCCGTCGACACTGACCAAAATCGAGTGGCAGGCGTTCCAGAATTGCGGAGCCTACGAACTGACGATTCCTGAATCCGTGACTGAAATCGAGCCTATCCGTACTTTTAGCGGCTCCCGCCTGCTCAGTGTCCGTTTCCTGAATCCTGAGCCGGTGATGCCGTACGTAATAACGGGTAGGGGCAATATTTTCGCGGATACTCCCAGTTGGGCCATCATCGTTCCTGACGGCTGTCAGGACGTCTACCAGAGTTCCTGGAGCCTTTTCGGGAGCATGATTGTCCCGGAATCGGCCGTCCTATACTACCAGACCTCTGACCAAGAAGTGGTGAACGTCTCTCCGCGCGCCGGGGAGGATCTGGAAGATTTGGGATATTCGGTTGTCAAGACCGGATATAATCCAATGAAAGACCAGGGGCTGATTGCTTTCAATAAACCTTTGAGAATGGTCACGAGTGAGTTGTTCCGTAAGGATGTTGTTTCGGGTTACGATCCGTCTAACATCACGTCATTGACACTTCCGTCGCAACTGACCATCATCAATACTGGTTTGTCCGATCTTTCCGGACTCACGTCGCTGACCATTCCGGAGTCCGTCAATACAATCTATAAATATGCTTTCAAGAATTGTAGCAGTCTTACAGATTTCGGAGGCCCTCTTGCGTCCGCGGACAAGCGTTGTATCATTCGGGACAATAAGGTGATTGCGTTCCTCTCCAACGGATTGACCAGTTATACTTTCCCGGAGGGCGTTGAAGATATCGAATGCAGCGTCGGTAATGACAACCTCCTTGAATCGATCACCTTCCCGGAAGGAGTGCGGATCATCGGGGCTAGTTTCAGTGAATCGGCCCATCTTACGACAATCCGCTTCCCGAAAAGCCTCACCAACATAGGTGCGGATGTATTCAGAGGGTGCACGGCCTTGACGTCGGTGACCCTTCCGAAGAATATCCGTTGGATTGGAATGGGCGCATTCTGGCATTGTACGGGTCTTCAGGAGATTGTCCTTCAGGGAACTACGCCTCCCGGGGTTGGGGACAAGGCCCTGGATGGAAATAACGACGACCCCAACTATCCAGATGATTATGAATCCAATTGCCCGATTTATGTTCCGACTGCCCTTGTGGAGGAATACAAGGAAGCATTACCTTATTATAAGGATCGGATTGACGGTGTAGGAACGGCAATCGTCGCGAAGTTCGTGTCCAATTATAGATTCGCTTCGAATGAGGCCTTCAGTTCCAGCAATGATGCTAGATACCTCAGAGATAATAGTCATATTGATGGTTTTACTTATGACCCAGACAAGAATGAACTGACGGTGACCTATGCGTCCAAAGTCAATTCGTTCGACGCATCCCTATTTTATGGCTTTGATTCCAAAATCTACAAACTTACCCTTCCTTCCGAAATCAATACGTTCGGGCCTGCCGCTTTCAGCGGAATGAGTTCGCTCGAGACGATCGATTCCCCTTACAGTCCGGATCAAAAGGGTATCGTGGACGAAACACATACCTTGGTGGCAGTCGTTCCTACTGTTACCGACTATCACGTCCCGAGTTCAGGCCGGGTGGCCTATGCGGTTGGTAAAGAGGTTTTCAAGGAGCTTTACGGATTGACTCATGTTTCATTGCATTCCGGCGTTACCTCTATCGGGGAATATGCGTTCTCGAAAAGTGGGCTCACGGGGACGGTTGATCTTTCTTGCGTAACTGAACTGGGAGAAGGAGCGTTCTCTTTATGCCAGAGTCTGAAGAAGGTCATTTTTAACAATGATTTACGTGAGTTTAGTAAAAATGTATTTTCTGGTTGTTTTTCATTGGAATCTGTAACTTGTTCGGGTATCGCGGGAGTGGAAAAGATTGATGACGATGCTTTTTCTACTTGTCCTTCCCTTAAAACCTTATCGGGAGCCATCTTGGCGGTCAAGCCGTTCTATATTGGAGAGAATGCCTTCCGCTACTGTGGTTCCTTGACGACTATCGATCTTCAGTATGCAAGCCATATCGGGAGAGGCGCATTCGAAGCTTGCCGTAATTTGAGCGATATCAGAGGTTTCAGTGAGGAGTTGACGAGAATCGAAGATAGAACATTTAGTGGGACCGCCCTGACTGAAATCGATCTCCCTATACTCGTTACGTTCATCGGACAGCGTGCTTTCTTTGATTGTCGCAATCTTCGTCAAGTGAATCTTTCTCTCAATGTTTCCACCGTAGGGGATGAAGCCTTTGCGGAGTGTTCCAATTTGCTCACGTGTACTTTCGCGCCATGGTTAAATGTATTGGATCTCGGAAGGGCTGCCTTTAAGAATTGTAGGAGTATGACGAGCATTGTTTTCCCGCCCCATATCAAAAAGCTGAGTGAAGAGGTGTTCTACGGCTGTTCTTCACTGTTGACTCTTACGATTCCTCAGGTGGAATCTATAGAAAGATATGCTTTTGCTTTTTGCAGTAAGTTGACGGATATTACGATTCGCGGTGTCGAGACTGTTATTCAGGGCTTTGCGTTTGGAAACTGTGATCAATTGAAACATCTCCGTTTGTATGGGGAGGCTCCGCAATTAATTGAATATGGTGGATTGTTAACTGTGGATAGTTATTACGAGATCCACGTACAGAAAAGGTATGCTGACAGTTATTATATACATTGGGATTCTGTATTACACACCCGCATTGTCGCGGACCTCTAGGCTTTGGCGGAATAATCCTTATCAAGAAACCCGACTCGGCAAGAGCCGGGTTTCTTTTCTCTCCCGTTTCCCCGGCCGGCCGCGAAAAGCAGCCGGCCGGGTTGCCATTTCCACAAATCTGCCGATTCCTGCGAGATACGATGCATTTTTGTGCAGGGTTTATGAAAGATGCTAAAAGTTTTTGACGAAATGCTAAAAAGATTCGTTTAGGGGCGTTGTATCTTTGCATTAAGTGAAATCAACCTTGATGCATATGAAACGCTTTTCTTTGCCTCTGCTGGCCTTGGCGCTCTGCCTTTTCGGTTGCACGCCCAAGGAAAACCCGACGCCTACTCCGACTCCGGACCCGAAACCGGATCCGCCTACGGAGCAGGTTGTCCCGGCCAAAGTCACCCTGAATGAAACGTCCGTGTCCCTCACGGGCGAGGGGAGCAAGGTCGTCACCTTTACCTCTGCGACGGACTGGAAGGCGGCCGTCGCCAGCGGCGGGTCGTCCTGGCTGACCGTGAGTCCCACCTCCGGCAGCGCCGGAACCACCTCCGTCACCGTCAAGGCGAAGGCGAACCCCACCTATGACGACCGCGAGACGACCTTCACGATCACGGGCACCGGCAAGGACGGGTCCACATCGACGGGAACGGTCCATGTCACCCAGGCCGCGACGCTGGGTATGGTCGTGGAACAGAAGGCGTTCGATGCCCCTGCGGCCGGCGGCACGGTGACGGTGAAGGTCAAGGCCAACACCGACTACACCTATACCATCGACGCATCCGGCCAGGGCTGGATCACGGAAACCACCACCCGCGCTCTCACGGAATACGTGCACACCTTCAAGGTCGATGCGAACGACCGGTACGACTCCCGTCAGGGCACCATCACCTTCCAGAACACGAAGACGGGGGAGACGGACCAGGTGACCATCACCCAGGGCGCCCTCCTGGGCATGATCGTGGAGCAAAAGGCCTTCGAGGTCGCCGAGACGGGCGGTTCCATCACGGTGACGGTGAAAGCGAACACCGAGTACGATTACGTCATCTCCGAGTCCTGCAAGGAGTGGATCACCGAATCCACCACCCGTGGCCTGACGGAGTACACGCACACCTTCAAGATCGCCCCGAACGACCAGTACGACGAACGCATCGGCGTCATCACCTTCCGGGATACGAAGACCGGCGCGACGGAGGAAGTGCAGGTCAAGCAGGCCTCGAAGGGGGGCATTTCCCCGGAGTTCGAGGCGGAACGGGCGGCGCTCATGGCCATCTTCAATGCCCTGGACGGGCCGAATTGGGAATCCCACGAGTACTGGGGTACGGAAGCGCCGGTCACTTGGTGGCCGAATATCCTGTGTGACGAGGACGGCCATGTCGTTTCTCTGAATCTGAACGACCCTGGAATCAAGGGAAGCCTTCCTCCGGAGATCGGGAATCTGCCCTATCTGACGGACCTGAATATGGGAGGCCCTTATGTCGACTGTCATTTCACCGGCTCCCTGCCGGAAGAGATCGGGAATCTGACAAACCTGAAACGTTTGCAGATGGACAATTGTCCGTTCGAAGGCCGGTTGCCGGAATCCCTCGGGAATCTGTCGAATCTGGAATGGCTGTATATCGCGCGCTGCGAAAAACTGGCCCCGAGTCCGATCCCGTCCTGGATCGGGAATCTGACGAAGTTGAAGCTCATCCAGATCTACGGACACAATTTTACCGGCCAGTTGCCGGAATCCATCGGGAATTTGACCAACCTGGAGCATCTGGATATCAAATACTGCTCACTGGACAGTACCGTTCCGGCTTCTTTCGGGAACTTGAGGAACCTCAAATTCCTCCGGCTGTCCGAGAACGGCAACCTGCACGGACCGATCCCTGTGTCATTGTCCAATCTCCCGGAATGGTGGCGTCTCTGGCCCGGTGTCGTTTACGGGAACAGATTCTCCCAGCAGGACATCGTCGATTCCAACCTTCCTGCGCCGAAGGGGCAGAAACTGATTGCCAGTGACGGAAGCACCCTCGACCTGGATGCCGTCCTCTCCGGGAACAAATATACGTTGCTCCACGCGTGGGACATCGAATTCCCGAATTGTCTCGATTTCATGCAGACTCTCCGCAATTACTACAAGCAGTTGCCTTCCGGAGAATTGTCTGTCTTCGGATTGATGAGTTCCAATCAGCTGGAAAGCGCCCAGGCCCAGGAAGAATACAATCAGGCGAAGGGCATTTACGCCCAATATGACATTCCTTGGAAGCAGGTCTTTGACGAGGTTTATTCGTACAACCGTCCTTTCGGAGATGAGTATGGGGACTCCTGTTATCCCTACGGAAGCATCAATGAAGTGGTTCTGTTCAAGGGAGACAAGGTGGTCAGAACTTCCCTTGCGACGGGCATTCCCAACGACTGTCTCACGTATCTCGCGGATGAGTACGACCTGACGCTGAAGTTCTACGAGTCCACGGACTACTCCCAGGATGGGAAGGTGGAGATGCTCCAGACTGCAAAGGAAGGGAACGGAATCGACCTGGTCGTGATGGGTGACGGTTTTTCCGACCGGCTGATTGCCGACGGAACCTACCGAAAGACCATGGTCGATGCGATGGAGGGCTTCTTCTCGGTAGAGCCGTTCGCCTCGTTCCGAAACCTGTTCAATGTCTATATGGTCACAGCCGTGTCCAAGAACGAGGAATTCTCCATCGGCACCGAAACAGCCTTGGCGGGTTACTTCAACGCGACGGGGACTGCGTGTAACGGTTCGATTGCCACCGTCCAGGAATATGCGCGGAAGGCTGTCGACGAGACTCGCCTCCAGAATGCGACCTGCCTGGCCATTCTCAACAAGGAGATGCCGGCCGGATATGCCTATATGCTCGATCCGGAAGCGGAGAACGATTACGGCTGCGGTACCGGTATCGCCTTCGTAGCCCTCGGAGCTGGCTCGTTCATCGGTTTCGGCGACAATACCATGGCCGAGATCATCCACCATGAGGGCGGCGGCCATGCCTTCGGCAAACTGGCCGACGAATACTACTACGATTTCAACGGGCCGGTGTCCCAGGATGGTCTGGATTACCTGCACCAGGTGGAGAAATACGGCTGGTACAAGAATATCGATAGCGAATCCTCCCCGACGGCCGTCAAGTGGGCGAAGTTCCTCGCCGATCCGCGCTACGCCGGTGAACACCTCGGTGTGTACGAAGGTGCGGCCCTGTGCATCTCCGGCCTGTATCGCCCGACCGAGGACAGTATCATGTTCACGAACAAGGGCCAGTACAACGCCCCGTCCCGCGAAGCCATCTACTACCGTATCCACAAGCTGGCCTACGGAGCCTCCTGGAAATACGACTACGAGACCTTCGTCTCCTGGGACGCGAAGAACCGGTAAAAGTGAATGGGTATCTTGGATCCTACAGCTGCCGCTGGCTGGCTGTGGGATCCAGGCCGGCCGGCGGGCAGTAGATCCGGATCGTCAGGCCGCCGGCGCTGAAGTCGAGCTGGCCGAGGAGGGTGGCTGTGTTCAGGAAGGAGAGGGCCTTGCTGTCCGTGACGATGAACGGGTGCGTGAAGGGCTCGCGCATGTCGCCGTTGTTCTCGATGAAAATATGGCAGTCGGCGCCGGTCAGGTCCTTGCCCACCAGCATGTAGCGGGCGGACAGCGTCCGGCCGGAAGGCTTGCCCACCTGGGTGTCGACCCCGGTCGGGAGCACCTCGCCCTTGAAATTGGCGCAGTCCACGCTGCCGGCGAAGGGAATCATGGTCACGGACACGGAATCGGCCATCACGGTCTGGGCGCCTTTGATGTCGATCTGGATGGTGAGCACTTCCTGGTAGCCGGGAGGGACTTCCGGCCTACGGAGAGGGCCCTGGGCGAGGGCGCAAGCGCACAGCGCGGCGAGCGCAAGAGAAACAATCAGTCTTTTCATAATCTTGGATTTTATTCCGGCAGGTCGGCGAGCTTGAGGAAGGCGGCGCGGAGGGAGCGCACCTTGCCGTCGGCGAATTCGACCTCGAAGGTGGTCCAGTCCTTGTTCGCGGCGCGGATGACGCCCTCGCCAAAGACGGTGTGGGTGACGGTGTCGCCGATGTGGAAGGGGCTCTTGAGTTCCGCCCGCTCCTCGGTGAAATCGACACTGTCGAGGTCGATGGGGCGGTGCGGGTCGAATTCCTCGTCCAGGACATGGATGAGGTTCCGGGTGCCACGCCAGAGCTCTTCGGGGATAAAGCCTTCGGTGACAACCATTTCCCGCTTGATTTCCGCCAAGAACCGGGACGGGTACTTGTTCATCTTCGTGGAAAGGTTGAAGCCTTCCGACTCGGTGAGGAACAGCGCCTTCTCGGCGCGGGTGACGGCGACGTACATGAGCCGGCGCTCCTCTTCCTCGCCGTTCTTTTTGTATTCCCGGATGGTCCTGAGGTTCGGGAACACGCCCTCGGACAGGCCGACGATGAAGACGTACGGGAACTCGAGGCCCTTCGCCTGGTGGATGGTCATCAACTTGAGGGTGGGGACGTCCTTGCGGTGGTCGTCGTTCGTGTACAGGGCGATGTCCTGGAGGTAGTCGGCGAGGGTGGATTCGTCCGGGGTGCGGACGGACTCGTAGAAGCGGATGGAGGAGAGGAGTTCGTCCAGGTTCTCCAGCCGGTCTTCGTCCTGGTCCACGCGGATGTCCTGCTTGAGGCCGGAACGGTCCAGCAGGCGGTTCAGTAGGTCGCTCACGCGGTGCTCCAGGGCATAGGCCTTGGCGTCCTCGATCACATCGACAAAGGCCTGGGCGGTCGGTTTCCCGTAGCCGTCGCGGAGCTGGAGGGCGCTGAAGAGGGAGACGCCGTCGCGGTCCGCATCGGCCCTTAAAGTGTCCAGGAACTTCTTCCCGAGTTTGCGGGAGGGGACGTTGACGATGCGCTCAAAGGCGAGGTCGTCGTCCTGGTTGTTCACGAGACGGAGGTAGGAGAGGGCGTCCTTGATCTCCCTTCTTTCGAAGAATCGGGTGCCGCCCCACACGGTGTATTCCAGGCGGGCGTTCAGGAGCGCCTGCTCCAGCGCGCGGGACTGGTAGGTGCTGCGGTACAGGATCGCGATGTCATTGACCTTGGCGTCGTGGGCGAGAAGCGTCTTGATCTGCGCGACGATCCAGTCCATCTCCTCCTTCTCGGACTTGCCGTGGTAGTGGATGACCGCGTGGCCTTCGGCCTTCCGGGTGAAGAGGTCCTTCGGGATGCGGTTCTTGTTGTGGGAGATGACCGAGTTGGCGACGTCCAGGATCTTCGGGGTGGAGCGGTAGTTCTCGTCCAGGATGACGGTCCGGTCGGCCGCGAACTGGACGAAGAGGTCCGGCCGCGCGCCGCGCCATTCGTAGATGGCCTGGTCCGGGTCGCCCACGATGAAGAGGTTGCGGTGCTTCGCCGCGAGCCGCTCCACGAGGTCCCAGTCGTCCAGGTTGCAGTCCTGCGCCTCGTCCACCATGATGTAGTTCAGCGTGTTCTGCCACCATTCGCAGGCCTCCGGGAAGCGGTCCAGGATGTATTTTGTGACGTTGATGAGGTCGTCGAAGTCGAGGGCGTAGTTCTTCATCTGCCGGCTCACGTAGCCCGCGAGGCGGTTGCCCTTCCGCATCTCGTCGGTGATCTTCGCCCCCGGGAGCATGAAGGCCGGGATGTAGCCGTTCAGGGCCTTGTCGACCGAGACCATGTCCAGGAACTGCTTGACCGTCTTCTCGGTGCGCTTGAGGCCCATCTCGTCCATCGCCTGCTTCGCGATGGACTTGCAGTCCTCCTCGTCCAGGACGGTGAAGCCCTTGGGGAAGCCGAGGCGGTAGATCTCTTTCCGGAGGAACTTGACGCAGAAGCCGTGGATGGTGCACACGAAGTCGTTGTAGTCGCCGCTGTGGACCATCCCCGCGATGCGGGCGCGCATCTCCGCGGCCGCCTTGTTCGTGAAGGTGAGGCACAGGATGTTCGCCGGGTCGATGCCGAGGACATTGACCAGGTACGCATACCGGTGGGTCAGCGCCTTCGTCTTGCCCGTACCGGCTCCCGCCACGACGCGGATCCTGCCCTCCGTCGTGGTCACGGCCTCCTTCTGGCGGCTGTTCAGTCCCTCGAAAATATCGGTCATGTCGTCATTCCCGGCTTGACCGGGAATCTCTAGATCAGGTGGATCCCTTCCTCCTCCATCGCCTTCAGCGCCTCCACATGGCCGTCGGCATCGACCCAGGCGAGGGCGTCCTTCAGGACATACACCTCGAAGCCGTCCTTCAGGAGGTCTTCCGCGGTGTTGCGGACGCAGTATTCCGTGGCGATGCCGCACACGAGGACGTTCTGGATGTCCAGGAGCTTCAGGACCTCGGCGAGGCTCTGCCCGGCGGCGTTTACGCCCTCGAAACCGCTGTACTGCTCCTTCGTCGGATCCTCTCCCTTGAAGAAGGTCAGGTCCTCCTTCACGTAGGGGAGGAGGGATTCATGGACATCGGCCCCATGGGTGCCCTGGACGCAGTGCGGCGGCCAGGGACCGCCCTGCGCCGCAAAGGAGCAGTGGTCCGCGGGATGATGGTCCCGGATGAAAAGGATCGGGTACGTGGAAACGACCCCCGTCTCGTCGGCTTCCGTCCCGGCGGTAAGCTGGTCGATGGCCTGGAGCGTGCCTTCGATGGCCCCGTCGGCCCCCTGGCAGGCCATGGACCCGTCGATGAAGTCGTAGAGCATGTCCACGACCACCAGGGCGCTGTCTTTCAGTTTCTTTGCCATGGCTAGTCGATTTCAAATTCACGGATCTGCTTCACCAGGTCGTCGATGAGGCGCATCTTGGTGTCGTAGAGGTCGTCGGAGATGTCCACCTTGTAGAAGTGCGGGTTGATGAGGCGGGACTCCGCGGGCGAGAAGTGGTGCAGGTTGTCCTTGAAGAAGGCCTTCTTCTGCATCAGGGTGTGCTGCGGGCACACGCGCTTGCCGTTCGCGATGGCCTGGTGCTGGAGCGGACGGGCCTCGTAGGTCCCGGCCTCGAAGGTCTTGTACTTGAAGGAGTCGTACTCGTCGCGGACGGTGATGGTCTCGCCCTTCTGGATGGCGAGGTCCATCTTGTCCCCGCGGAGGCAGGTGACATCGGCCTTGAACACGTAACCGTCAATCTTGTTGCCCTTGGAGGAGTCCAGGGCGCTGATGCGCCAGGTGATCTGGAAGCCCGGGTTGATGAGCTTGATCTTGTCCTCGGAGCGCTTCAGGACG
>ONJB01000019.1 GCA_900318015.1 uncultured Bacteroidales bacterium
CACGTCGATGCCGGTGACGTCCAGCATGCACATGTCCATGCAGATGTTGCCGATGGTGGGGGCGCGGTGGCCGTTCACCGAGAAGGAGGCCTTGCCGCGGCCGAGGTGGCGGTCGATGCCGTCGGCATAGCCCACGGGGATGGTGGCGATGACGGTGCCTGCTGCGGCCTTGCCCCAGCGGCCGTAGCCGACGGTGTCTCCCGAGCGCAGGTGCTTGACCTGCAGCACCTTACACTTGAGGGAGGCGACCGGCGCGAGCTGTACGCCCGGGAGAGCGCTGATGCCGTAGATGCCGATGCCCAGGCGCACCATGTCGTACTGGTGCTCCGGGAAACGTTCGATGCCGGCGGAGTTGAGGATGTGGCGCATGGGCCGGTAACCGATCCCGTCCATGATCGTTTGCGAGTTCCGCTCGAAAAGGTCGAACTGGGCCGCCGTGAAGGCGTCCTCCTCCGGGTCTTCCGCCACGCACAGGTGCGAGAAGATCGACTTGACCTTCACCTCGGGATGTGCGTTGAGGTATTCGACCAGGGCGGGAATTTCGGAGGTCATGAAGCCCAGGCGGTGCATGCCGGTGTCCAGCTTGATGTGGATCGGGTAATCCCGCAGGCCCTTGCCGATCAGATACGTGCAGAAGGCGTCGAGGGATTCCAGGTTGGGGATGCTGGGCTCCATGCGGGTCTGGACGATCTCCGGATAGAAGTCGGTGCCGGCGGTGAGGACGATGATCGGGAGGCTGATACCGTTCTGGCGCAGTTCCAGGCCCTCGACCGGATAGGCGACGGCGAGATAGTCGGCGCCCGCCCGCTGCATCATCGCGGCGAACTCCACGGCGCCGTGGCCGTATGCGTTCGCCTTGACGAGAACCAGCAGTTTCGTCGACGGGTCCAGCCGGGAACGGAAATAGCGGTAGTTGCTTACGCAACCCCGCAGGTCCAGCTCCAGCCGGGAAAAGTCATCCTCGCGCATCATGCTTCCTTCAAATTGACGGGCAAATTTAGCAATAACGGCCGACAAATCTCACAAAAATGTGTATTTTTGTAAAAAAGAGCGCGCGCTATGACCAGTTCGATGATTTGGATCGTGATGATCGCGGTGATGGTCCTTTCGATGATCATCCAGGCCCGGCTCAAGGGCCGTTTCGAGAAGTATTCGGAGGTTCCCACGGGCCTCAGCGGCGCCGAAGTGGCCCAGCGGATGCTGCAGGCCCACGGCATCCACGACGTGAACATCGTCTCCATCGAAGGAACCCTCACGGACCATTATAACCCGCAGACCAAGACCGTGAACCTGAGCCACGACGTTTACTATGGACGCAACGTCGCCGCGGCCGCCGTCGCCGCGCACGAGTGCGGCCACGTCGTCCAGCACGCCGTAGGCTACGGCCCCCTGAAGCTGCGCACCGCCATGGTCCCCGTGCTGACATTCACCAACAGCTGGATCTCCTGGGTCCTGCTGGCCGGCCTCATCTTTTACCAGGCTTTCCCGTCCCTGCTTTGGATCGCCATCGCGATGTTCGGCCTCACGACGCTGTTCAGCTTCATCACCCTCCCGGTGGAGGTCAATGCCAGCGCCCGCGCCGTCCAGTGGCTGGACAGCGCCGGCGTGGTGAGCTACGAGACCAAGCCCATGGCGCAGGATGCCCTCAAATGGGCCGCCTACACCTACGTGATCGCGGCCATCGGCTCCCTGGCCACACTCCTGTACTACATTTCCATCGCCAGAAGAAGATAATCCCATGGAAGGCGTTTACATGTTCCTCGCCGACGGCTTCGAAGATATGGAAGCCATCGCCACCCGCGACGTCCTCCTCCGCGGAGGAGTGGATGTCCAGACCGTATCCATCAACGAAGACCCGTTCGTGACCAGCTCCCACGGCATCACCGTGAGCGTGGACCTCACCCGGGACGATTTCAACGACGACTGCCCCTCGGTGATGATCTTCCCCGGCGGCATGCCCGGCAGCAAGAACCTCGCCGCCGACAAGGCCCTGATGGCGCTGATGCGCAAGTGCTATGAGAAAGGCGGGATCGTCGCGGCGATCTGCGCCGCCCCCGGCCTCGTCGCCTCCCAGCTGGACGATGTCGAAGGCAAGTGCTTCACCTGTTTCGACGGCTTCCAGGACCCGATGATCGCAAAAGGCGCCGTCTTCACGCCGGAGAGCGCCGTCGTGGACGGCCGCCTCATCACCGGCCGCGGCGCCGGCCACGCCGTGAACTTCGGCCTGGCCATCCTGGAAACGCTCAAGGGAAAGGAAACCGCCGACCGTGTCCGCGCCGGCCTGATGCTGTAAAAAAGACTGTATCTAATTGAAACTCAATATGAAAAAGACGGCCTTCATCATCGCCGCCCTGACCTTTTCGTTCCTTGCGGCCGCCCAGACCATCCCGGTCAATCCCAAGTTTGGCAGCGTCTCTGATGCGGAAATCGACATGACTGTCTACTCTCCCGACACCTCGGCGGTGGCCGTGATGCTGTACCGGGAATACACGATGGACCTGGTCATCAGCGAAGTCTCCGGGGTGATCGTCAAGGACATCACCGTCCACGAACGCATCAAGGTCCTCAAGGAGGAGGGCAAGCGGTTCGGTGACTTCAGTTTCCTGTATCTCAACAGCAACAGCACGAAGGAGGCTTACTCCGGGGTCAAGGTGGAGACTTTCAACCGGGAGAACGGAAAAGTCGTCCGGACGAAGATGTCCAAGAAGTTCGACTTCGACGAGAAGTACGCGGAAGATGTCCGCCGGCGGTCCTTCTCCGCCGAGAATGTGAAGGTCGGCTCGGTCATCGAGGTGGCCTACAAGTTCAGTTCCCCCCGGTATTATGCCATCGACGACATCGACATCCAATTGACGATCCCGGTCAACCAGACACACATCGAAGTGGGGTATGCGGAGTATTTCGGGGTCAACCGCACCCAGCGCGGTTCCGTACCTACCCGATACCGGAAGGACAACCGCATCGCCAACCTGCCCGGAGCGACGTCCTATGAGGTGAACCTGGATGTTTTTGACGCCGTGGACGTTCCCGCCCTCCCGGCGGAATCCCATTCCTTCTGCCCGGACCAGTACCGGGGTGCGATTACCTATGACCTATCTAGTGTCGTCATTCCGGGAGTGGTTTTTGAGAGCATCAGCATGAAATGGCCCGACGTGGACAAGGCCATCTCGGAGTCGGACATCTTCCGGGTGTGCAAGGGCAAGTTCCGGGATGCCAAGGAACTGGAGGCGGCGCTCACGGGCGTCGAAGGGGATGAGGCGCGCATCGCCGCCGTTCGGAACTATGTCGTCGGAAAAGTGAAGTGGGACGAGGAAAGCCAACTCGTTCCCGACGATGCCCGGGAAATCCTCAAGCGGGGATCCGGCTCCGACGCGGATATCAACGCGTTGACGGCCAGCGCCTTGAATACGCTGGGGTATACGGCTGAACCGGTCATGATCCGGCGCCGGACGAGCGGCATGCTGATCGACCACCACATCTCCCTCCGGTCGTTCGACACGTTCATACTCCGCGTGACCGCGCCGGGAGGCCAGGGACCCTGGTACTTGGACGCCGCGCGGGACGAAGGTTACCTGAATGTCCTAAATCCCCTTTTCCTGGTGGAGAAGGCGCGCGTGATCCCGTTCAACGGCTCCGGGGAATGGGTGGACCTGACCAACCTGACCCGTTCCCATGTGTCCGAACTGGTCAAGATGCGGATGGAACCGGATGGAACCTTGACGGGAAGCGCCCAGATCGTCGCCAACCAGGAGGATTCCTACCTCGTCAAGGCCCACTACAACAGTTTTGACACGGAAGACGCTTTCCTGGAAGACATCGAGTCGGACGAGCACATCGAAATCACGGCGTTCGAGATCAAGAAAGAGTATGGTCCCACCACGGAAATCAGCTATTCGTTCGAGAAAGAGAACGAAGCGGGCAGCCTGCTGTATATCCAGCCCGTCCTGAGTTCCTTCCATTCCTCCTCTGATTTTCGGAAAGAGGAACGCAAGCTTCCCGTGGACTTCCCGTATCCCGAATCCATTACCTACTCATTCAGCCTGGAGATTCCGGAGGGGTATGTGGTGGAAGAACCCCCGGAGAAGGTGGGCCTGACCTTCCCGTCCCTGGAGGGACGCATCCAGTTCGCCACCCAGCAGGTGGGGAATATCGTGTCCGTGCTCTATCGGGCCAGCCTGGGCAAGATGCTGGTCCTTCCGGAGGAATACGCCGACCTCCGCCTGTTCTGGGAAACGGCCATCGGTGTGGAGAAAAGCACCATCGTCCTGAAGAAGCAATGAGATACCGTCTGACTGCCGCACTGCTCCTGTGGGCCGAACTCTTGTCCGCCCAGGAGAAATACAATGCCATCGTCCTGGAAGACGTGGAAACCTTTACGATGTCTTCTTCCACCTCCGGCACGCTGGATGTGCGCCGCCGTGTCCGCGTCTTCAACGATGCCGGCCTGGAGGATGCGGTTTTCCAGGAATACACGGACCAGTTCCGCAGCATCGCTTCCTTCCGGGGCACCGTGGAGAAAGACGGTGGCAATCCGGTGAAAATCAAGAAGGAAGACCTGGTGAAGGTATCCATTGCTTCCGGCCTCGCCGAGGACGGGTTCGTCAACGGCTACCAGCCCACATCCTCCTACCCGTTCACCGTCACCTACGAGTATACGCTGTCTTTCCGGAAGGGCTTCGCTTCCTTCCCGGCCTTCTTCCCGGTCTCCGGCGAGAAGGTCAAGGTGGAAAAGGCCTCCTATACCCTGAAGGTCCCCGTCGGTACGCCGGTCAGCATCTTGTCGGAGAAAGCGGGCGAGATGCGGAAGGAAACCGGGAAAACCGATACGTACCAGTGGGACCTTCCCGTTTTCGAAGGCTATGCCGACGAGGCCATGATGCCGTCCTGGCGGGAGATTGTCCCCTTCGTGATGGCCTCTCCCGTCGATTTTGTCTTTGTCGGCGTCCCCGGAAGCCAGGGGACATGGAAAGACGTGGGAGCCTGGTGCTACGGGCTCAAGGAAGGGACGGAAGACCTTTCGGCTGATTTCGTCGGCCGATTGAAGGACATGACGTCCTCGGCCGGTTCCGACCTCGGGAAGATCCGGATCCTGTATGACTATCTCCGGGATCAGACCCGCTATGTGAGCATCCAGCTCGGTATCGGTGGTTACAAGCCCTACCCGGCCAGCCAGGTGCAGAAGTCCGGCTTCGGGGACTGCAAGGGACTTTCCAACTACATGCAGGCCATGCTGCGCGCCGTGGGCATCTCCTCCGAATACACCCTCGTGAACACGGATCGGGACCGTTTCCTGCCCGGCTATTCCGGGATTGGACAGATGAACCACGTGATGCTTTGCGTCCCGCTTCCTGAGAAGAAGGATACCCTCTGGCTGGAGTGCACCAATCCTTCCATCCCGCTGGGGTATCGGCATGAGGACGTGGCGGGTCACGATGTCGTCCTGGTTACCGCCGACGGCGGCATCCCGGTCCGGGTTCCGGCATATGCGGACTCCCTCAGCCGGAATGTCTGCGAAATCGACCTCGAACTGGCCGCTGACGGCTCCGCAAAGGCGACGGCCCGCCGAAGCCTTTATCTGGACGAGGTCGAGGGCTGGCTCCTGATTCGCGACTGGAAGCCTGAAACCCTGCGGGGCCGGCTCACTTCCGGCCTGAGCGTCCAGCCCCAGTCCGTCACCCTGACCGGCGTGCGGGACAATTTCCGGGACTACGACGGTCCGGGCTACTGCCCTTGGATGCAGGTTGATTTCACCTTCGACACCCGCCAGTACGCCACCACCGGAAATGCCCGCCTGTTCATCCCGGCCAATCCCTATCCGATGGCGGCCTCGCTGCAGCGCACCAAGCGGCAGAACGACCTCGAGCACAAGCGGGGAGCGGTTTCCCGCGACCAGATCCGGATCCATATTCCGGCGGGATTTACGGTCGAAAGCCTGCCTGCGCCGGTATCTCTGGACACGGAATGGGGATCCTTCACGGCGATGGCCAGCCAGGAAGACGGCGTGGTCACCGTTCTCCAAGAGTTCCGCTCCAAGCCCTTCCGGGCATCTTCGGACCAGTATGACAGTTTCCGCACCTTCATCCGGGCCGTCAACAAGGCCTATGGAAGCAAGATCGTGCTGGTGAGCCAATGAGAGGGAGGGGGTCTGGGGGTCTTCCTCCAGTCGCCCCTCGGGGCAGCCGCAAAGCGGCGGGGGTAAAACAGAGATACCGGCACAACGTGCCGGTATCTCAACGAAAAAGACAGCCTAAACGGGCTGTCTTTTTCGTTGAGATGTAGAGATTCGAACTCTAACTGAGGGAACCAAAATCCCTAGTGCTACCATTACACCACATCTCAATTCCGGGGTGCAAAGATAGTATAAAGCGGCTAGAGCACCGCCCGCAGGACTCGTGTAAGCTGGTCGGAGCAGGAAGTGCCGCGCTCCTTGCAGTTGATGCCGGTGAGGCGGTCCAGGGCGAATTCCACGGGCTGGCCCTCCAGCAGGGCGCCCAGCGCCTGGAGGTTGCCGTGGCAGCCGGCGGTGTAGCGGAGGTTGCGGATGGTTCCGTCCACGAGGTCGAAATCGATCTGGCGGGAACAGACAAGGGCCGAAGGAACGGCGGTGATGTGGCGGACGCCGTCGACGGTGACGTCGCGCAGGATCTGGATGTCTTCAGGCATGCTAGAAAAGGGTAGGATGGTTCTCGTCCAGCTCGGAGAGGATCTTGGACATGATGGCTTCACGGAACAAGGCCGCTTTCGCATGGACCTTGAAGCGGTTGCAGTATTCGTCCACGGCCTCCATTTCCTTGTCGTTGAAATAGAGGACATAACGGTTCTTGCGGAGGAGCGACGCTTTCTGTTTCTCGAGATAGGCGGGGTCCACGCCCGGGATCTTGCGTTTTCTGGCCATCGGTACAAAGATAGCAAAATCCTTTCAAATCAGCGTTTGGAACGGAAGAAATCCTGCATCAGGGCCGTGCATTCGTCGCCTAGGACACCGGCCGTGACCTGCGTGCGCGGATGGAGGAGGGAAGGGGAGAAGAGGGTGTAGCCGCGGCGCGGGTCGATGGCGCCGTACACGATGCGGCCCACCTGGGCCCAGTTCAGGGCGCCGGCGCACATCGGGCAGGGTTCGACCGTCACGTACAAGGTGCAGTCCGTCAGGTACTTGCCGCCGATGGCTTCGGTGGCGGCCGTGATGGCCACCATCTCCGCGTGGGCGGTGGTGTCGGTGAGCCGCTCGGTCATATTGTGCCCGCGGCCGATGACCCGGCCCCGGGACACGATGACGGCGCCGATGGGGATCTCCCCGGCGGCGAGGGCGGCCTGCGCCTCCCGCAGCGCCTCCCGCATGAATTTCTCGTCCTGGTTTTCCACGGGGCAAAGATAGTGAAAAAAAGTGGGGTCTGGAAGACAAGTAAAAAAGTATCGGAATTGTGCTTAATCGTATTTGTCCGAAAGGCTTACAAAAAGTAACTTTGTGTAGAACTAGCTGATGCGCACCAACCCGATGAAACAGACACTGAACATAGCCATACTCCTCGCGATGACCCTTCTCGCTTCCGCTTGCGGTTCCCGGCAGGAATCTTCCCCGTTCGTCCGGGTCGAAGGTGGTTCATTCATTCGTAACTCCCGTCCATATTCGTATATTGGGACCAATTTCTGGTACGGACCGATCCTGGCTTCCGAGGGCGAGGGCGGTAACTATGACCGTCTCGTGCGCGAACTGGACACCCTTCAGTCCCTGGGGGTGGAAAACCTTCGGGTTTTGGTAGGCGGCGATGGACCCGACGGTGTTTTCTCCCGCATCGAACCCACCCTGCAGAAGGAGCCGGGTGTATATAATGATACTATTTTGACCGGTTTGGACCGTTTTCTGGAGGAATTGGGGAAACGGAACATGCAGGCGGTGCTGTATCTGAACAATTCCTGGGAGTGGTCCGGCGGCTACGGACAGTATCTGGAGTGGGCCGGCGCCGGCAAGGCGCTGATTCCGCTCGTGGACGGTTATGCCCCTTTTATGGCGCAGATGGCGCAGTTTTCTGTCAACCGGAAGGCGCAGGAACTGTTCTTCCGACACCTGGAGACCATCGTCGGCCGCACGAACAGCCGGACTGGAAAGCCCTACCGGGAGGATCCGGCCATCTTTGCCTGGCAGATCGGCAATGAACCGCGCTGTTTCTCCTCCGATCCGGCCGTGCAGGACGGTTTCATCGGCTGGCTGACCGAGGCCGCCAGGCGGATCAAGGCGATCGACCCGAACCACCTGGTGTCCGTGGGCAGTGAAGGGCTATGGGGCTGCGAGAACGACATGGCCCTCCTGGAAAGGGTGACGGCCATCCCTGACGTGGATTACATGACCATCCACATCTGGCCCTACAACTGGAGCTGGGCCCATGCGGACCGGCTGGTGGAGGATTTGCCCGACGCCTGTGCGAAGACCGATGAATACATCGCCGCCCATCTGGAGTTGGCGAAGAGATACGGGCAGCCCGTCGTCGTGGAGGAGTTCGGCTTCCCCCGGGACGGCTTCTCGCCCGAAAGGACGGCCACGACCCAGGGCCGTGACACCTATTACCGTCACCTGTTCGCCAAGGTGGGGAAAGAGATCGACGGCGCCAATTTCTGGGGCTGGAGCGGTTTCGCCCGGCCTGCCCATGTCCAGTGGGAGCGCGGAGATGATTATTCCGGCGACCCGGCCCAGGAGGCCCAGGGCCTGAACGGCGTGTACAACGACGATACGACCGTGGAGATTGTCCGGCAGTCCATCCAAAGCCTTCACGATCAAGGGAAGTAATGAAAAGGTTCGTACTCCTTCTGGCCATCCTCGGGATGGCTGCCGCCTGCGGGGAAGACAAGCAACCCCTCGCACCGGCCGCCATCACCCTCAGCGGCGACGTCTTTAACGTCAGCCAGGCCGGGGAGACGATCACCCTGACGGTTACGGCGCCTTCCCGCCCGTATGTGACGGCCTGTCCGGCCTGGATCCGGACCGAGGCCGTGGGCGCCTATGCCGACTACCAGCTGGAGATCAGCCTGGCTGTCCAGGCCAATCAAGCGTATGAGAGCCGTACGGAGACGGTGACCGTACAGGCGGGATCCTTGTCCCGGACAGTGACGGTCACGCAGGCTGGACGCGAGAAGTCCGATACGTCCATCGGGGAGAGCGCGGCCGATGCGGTCCGGAAGATGGGCGCCGGCTGGAACCTCGGGAATTCGCTGGACGCCAACAGCGGAGATGACAGCCACATGTGGATCGAGGCCTATTCGGCCCGGACGAACGAAACGTACGAGACAGCCTGGGGGCAGCCTGTCACCACGCGGGAACTCTTCCGCATGTTCAAGGAAGCCGGCTTCAACGCCATCCGCATCCCGGTGACCTGGTATCCGCACATAGGGAACATCCAGCTCCAGTGGGTGGATGAAGACTGGCACTGGGACAAGTCCGCGTGGACGGGATACGAGGTGGATCCCGTCTGGATGGCCCGGGTGAAGGAGGTCGTGGACTACGTCATCGACGAGGGCATGTACTGCATTCTCAATGTCCATCACGACACCGGGGCGGCCTCGACGGCCTGGCTGGTGGCCGGCGAGCCGGAATTCGAAGCGGCCAAGGCCCGTTATCAGTCGCTCTGGCAGCAGATTGCCGAGACTTTCAAGGACTATGACGCGCGGCTGCTGTTCGAATCTTACAACGAGATGCTGGACCCGTACGATTCCTGGTGTTTCGCCTCTTTTGCGACGCCTGCCCGCTATGATGCGGATGTGGCCGCATCCGCCTACCGGGGAATCAACCAGTATGCGAAGCTGTTCGTGGAGACGGTCCGCGCCAGCGGCGGGAACAATGCCCTCCGCAACCTTGTCATCAATACATATGGCGCCTGCAGCGGAGACGGCACCTGGAACAGCCATCTGACCGACCCGCTCGCGCAGTTGGAACTGCCGGAGGCCCCCGGCCACCTGGCCGTGGAGGTCCATAGCTACTGGGAAGCTGACAAGTTCGACGCCCAAAAAGCCGACATCGACCGCCTGTTCTCCAACCTGGACCAGCACATCGTGCGCCGGTTGGGTGTCCCGGTCATCATCGGGGAATGGGGCGGTGGCAACGTGTCGGATGAGGTCAGCGCCCGTTTCGCCGGTTATTTCTCCCAGAAGGCCCATGACGCCGGCATCGCCGCCCTCATGTGGATGGGCCTTTCCGACGGGAAAGACCGGGCCGTTCCCGCCTGGACCATGCCCCAGACCAAAGATGCCATCCTGAAACCTTATCTGCCATAAACGATTGACCATGCATAAACTGTTACCTATGTTCCTGATGACCGCCGCGGCGCTGGTTTCCTGTTCCACAGGAGACAAGAAGCCGATGGACACTCCCAAGGACCAGCTCGTCCACAAACTGTTCTCCCACGTGGAGAAGGGTGAAATCCTGTACGGCCACCAGGACGACCTCTCCTACGGCCATACCTGGAAGGTCGAAGACTGGGCGGCCGACTCCCTGACCCGTTCCGACGTAAAGGATGTTACCGGGAAGTATCCCGCCCTCGTGGGCTTCGACCTCGGCGGTATCGAGATGGGGGACAAGGCCAACCTGGACAGCGTCGATTTCGGCCTGATCCGGAAGGCGGTCCTCACGCATGCGGAACGCGGCGGCATCGTCACGTTCTCCTGGCATCCTCGGAATCCGCTGACGGGCGGTGACGCCTGGGATGTCTCCTCCGACCAGGTGGTCAAGTCCATCCTGGAAGGCGGTGAACTCCATGACCTGTTCATGAACCAGTGGCTGCGGAACCTCGGCGACTTCCTGGAGAGCCTGGAAGGGACGCCGGTCATCTTCCGGCCCTGGCACGAGAACGTCGGCAGCTGGTTCTGGTGGGGAGGAAAGCTGTGCTCGGAACAGCAGTACAAGGAGTTGTACCGGACCACCTGGACCTATCTCGTGGAGGTGCGCGGCCTGACGAACATCCTCTGGTGCTATTCTCCGAACAGCAACATCTCCGTGGAGGAGTATATGTCCCGCTATCCCGGCGACGATTTCGTGGACATGCTGGGCATCGACCATTACGAGTATGTGGGCGGTGACGGCCTGAAGGAGTCCGGGGTCCGGTTCGCGGAGGAGCTCAAGCGCTCGCTGACCTATATGAATCAGCTGTCCAAGGACCATCACAAGCTGATGTGCCTGTCCGAGACGGGGTTGGAAAGCCTTCCCGACCCGGCATGGTGGACCGGGGTGCTGTATCCCGCCATCAAGGACTTCCCGATCGCCTACGTGCTGACCTGGCGGAATGCCCACGACAAGCCGGAGCACTTCTATGCCCCCTGGGCGGGTTTTGAAAACGCTCCCGACTTCGAGGCTTTCAGCCAACTGTCCGATATCGTGTTCCTCTAAACCTAGACATTATGACTTTCAACGAAAGACTGGCAGAATTGAAATGCAGGCACGAGCAGTTGCTGGCCCGTCCGAACTTCCCTGTCGATGGAAACGGTGTGTACGAACGCTACCACTATCCCATCCTGACGGCGGACCATGCGCCGCTTTTCTGGCGCTACGACCTGGATGAGAAGTCGAATCCGTACCTGATGGAGCGCTTCGGCATCCACGCGACGCTGAACAGCGGTGCCATCAAGTGGAACGGAAAGTACGTGCTGGTCGTCCGCGTGGAAGGGGCCGACCGGAAGAGCTTCTTCGCTGTGGCGGAGAGTCCGAACGGTGTGGACAACTTCCGCTTCTGGGACCGTCCCATCACGATGCCGGAGTGGGGAGAACCCGCTACGAACGTCTATGACATGCGCCTGACCGCGCATGAGGACGGCTGGATCTACGGCATCTTCTGCGTGGAGCGGAAGGATCCGGCCGCCGCTCCCGGCGACTTGTCGTCGGCCGTCGCGGCCGCCGGCATCGCCCGGACGAAGGACCTGGTGAACTGGGAGCGCCTCCCGGACCTGAAGTCCAAGAGCCAGCAGCGGAACGTGGTGCTTCATCCGGAATTCGTGGACGGGAAGTATGCCCTTTATACGCGTCCGCAGGACGGTTTCATCGACGCCGGCAACGGCGGCGGCATCGGCTGGGCGCTGGTGGATTCGATGGAGCATGCGGTCGTGACGGAGGAGAAGATCATCAACGCCCGGCACTACCATACGATCAAGGAAGTCAAAAACGGGGAAGGTCCGCATCCGATCAAGACCCCGCAGGGCTGGCTCCACCTGGCGCACGGCGTGCGCGGATGCGCCAGCGGCCTGCGTTACGTGCTTTATCTGTATATGACGGCGCTGGACGATCCCACCCGCGTCATCGCGGAACCGGCCGGGTTCTTCATGGCCCCGGAAGGGGAGGAGTACATCGGCGACGTGATGAACGTGCTGTTCGCCAACGGCTGGATCTGTGACGAGGACGGCAAGGTGTTCATCTATTACGCCTCTTCCGACACGCGGATGCACGTGGCCACCTCGACGGTGGACCGCCTCGTGGACTACTGCCTGCACACGGCCCCGGACGGCCTCCGGACGGGCCTGTCGGTGGAAACATTGAACCGCCTGATTGACAAGAATCTAGGAAAATAGTGTATCTTTGTAAGAATCAACACTGAGATCTATGGCCAAACTCTCTGAAAAGATCGGATATGCCCTGGGAGACGCCGCCGCCGGCGGTATCACCTGGAAGGTGATGTCCATTGCGTTCCCCCTGTTCTTCACGAACATCTTCGGCCTCACCGTGGCCGATACCGCCACCCTGATGCTGGTGGCCCGCCTCTTCGATGTCGTGACCGACCCGATGATGGGCGCGCTCGCCGACCGGACGCAGTCCAAGTGGGGCACCTACCGTCCCTGGCTCATCTTCGGCGCCATTCCGCTGGGCCTCGTCTTCGCCCTGCTGCTGTATACGCCGGACCTCGGCCCCGTGGGCAAGCGCATCTACGCGTACTCGATGTACCTGCTGATGATGGCGGTCTATACGGCCGTGAACGTGCCGTACGGCTCGCTGCTGGGCGTGATGACCGCCGATGACAACGAGAAGAACGAGTTCTCGTCCTACCGGATGGTCGGCGCCTACGCGATGGGCTTCGTCACCCTGCTGTCGTTCCCGTACCTGCAGAAGATGGTGGGCGGCACCCCGGCGCATCAGTATGCCGTACTGGGCGTGGTCCTGGGCGCGCTCGCCGCGCTGGGCACGCTGGCCTGCGGCCTGCTGACGAAGGAGCGCCTGAAGCCCGTCCGGGCGGAGAAGTTCTCCTTCAAGCCGTTCGCGGACCTGTTCCGTAACAAGCCCTGGATCATCCTGACCCTTATCGGCATCTGCACGAATTTTTTCAACGGATTCCGCTATGCCGTGGCCGGCTACCTGCTGGAATACTGCCTGCACGGGAATGTCACCGTTTCGGGCCTCATCATCAACTACACGGTGTTCATGACCTTCGGCGAGGTCACCTGCATGATCTTCGGCGGCCTGTCCCCGGCGTTCACCAAGTGGGTGGGCTCCAAGCGCAAGGCCTTCAACTGGGCGGCGATCATCTGCGCCGTGACCTCCATCGCCTTCTTCTTCATCCCGATGGACCCGAAGTACATCTGGCTGATGATCGCGATGGTGATCCTCACCTCCATCGGCATCGGCTTCTACTCGCCGCTCCTGTGGTCCATGTATGCCGACGTGGCGGACTACGCCACGGAGAAGAACGGCACGTCCTCCACGGGTCTTATCTTCTCCTCCGGGACGATGGCCCAGAAGTTCGGTTCGGCCATTTCCGGCGCCCTGGTTGCCCTCCTCCTCGGCATCGCGGGCTTCGTCTCGGGCACGGATGCCACCGGCCAGACCGTCGTCACCATCACGAACGAACCGGCCGTCCAGCGGATGATCTGGATGCTGTTTTCGCTGTTCCCGGCGGCGATCGCCCTGCTGATCGTCCTGCTGCTGCGGCTCTATCCCATCAAGAAATAAACAACCAAAACATATTTAACCAACCTTTTTATTCATCAACAACCAACCAAAAGTTCTGCAACATGAAAAGTAAACTTTTTGCTTCATTGGTGCTGCTCCTGATGGGTTTCGGCGCGATGGCACAGACCGTCCGGGTGACCGGTACGGTCAAGGATGCGATCGGACCGGTCATCGGAGCGAGCGTCATCGAAAGCGGTACGCAGAATGGTACGGTCACGGATTTTGAAGGTAATTTCACGCTGAGTGTCCAGCAGGGCTCCAGCATCGAGATTTCCTCCATCGGCTACAGGACCCAGGTCCTCGCCGTCACCGGTCCGAACCATTTCGACGTCCTGCTCGAAGAAGACACCGAACTTCTCGAAGAAGTGGTGGTGGTGGGTTATGGTGTCCAGAAGAAGAAGCTCGTGACCGGCTCCACGGTGCAGGTCAAGGGTGACGATCTGGTCAAGCTCAACTCCACCAGCGCCCTCGGTGCCATGCAGTCCTCTTCTCCGGGTGTGAGCATCATGAACTCTTCCGGCCAGCCGGGATCGGGTTACAATGTGAACATCCGTGGTATGGGTACCATCGGTTCCTATGCCCCTCTGTACGTCATCGACGGCGTTGCGGGTGGAGACATCAACTCACTCAACCCGTCCGACATCGAGAGCATTGACGTCCTCAAGGACGCGGCTTCCTGCGCTATCTACGGTGCGCGTGGTGCGAACGGTGTCATCCTCGTCACGACCAAGCAGGGTAAGGGCGACAAGTATGTCGTCACTTATGATGGCTTCTACGGAATCCAGAATGTCCAGCGGATGCCCGAACTCCTGAACGCCCAGCAGTATATGGACATCCAGGACCAGGTCTCCTTCAACATGGGCAAGGATCCCATCGACTGGGCCGGCATCCTGAATCCGACGCTGTACAATGACATCAAGTCCGGCGCCTTCAAGGGGACCAACTGGCTGGATGCCATCCGTAACGTCAATGCGCCGAACACGAACCACGCAATCAATGTCGTTGGTGGTTCCGACCGTTCGAAGTTCTCGATGGGTGTCAGCTATACGCATCAGGAAGGTATTTTCGGTAAGCCCGTCGCTTCCAACTACAAGCGTTTCACCGTCCGCCTGAACTCCGACCATGTGCTTTGGAGAGAGAACGGCCTGGATATTATCACCCTCGGTGAGAACATGACTTTCAACACGAACCAGCGTGGCGGTATCGGTACCGGCAACCACTACTGGAACGACGTGTACAATATGCTGGCCGCGAACCCGCTTGTGCCCATCTACCAACCTGACGGTTCTTACACCGAATATGACTGGCTGAGCAACAGCGGTATCTGGGCGCTGGATTCCTATACCAGCAATCCGATTGCTGCGATGACCTATTCCAGCCGCGGTAACAACGACAGCCACGGCTACGGCCTTACCCTGTCCGGAAACCTCCGTGTGCAGCCCATCAAAGGCCTCACCTGGAAGAGCCAGTTCAATTATCGGATGAGTGCGAGCACTTACCGCGACTATTCGATGGTGTACAAGCTTACCAACTACGCGTTCCTGGATACCGACAGTGTCAGCCAGAGCGCTTCCGCCGGCTGGAGCTGGTCCTGGGAAAACACGGTCAACTACGTGTTCAACCTCGCAGACAAGCACCATTTCGACGCCCTCGTGGGTAGCACCCTCGAGCACAGCGGCTTCGGTGAAAGCGTGAACGCTTCCAACAGCGAGGTCCTCTGGCCCAACTTGTGGAAGTATGCCTATGTCGGCAACACGGCCGGCGATCCCAGTAAGGATAATGTGGGCGGTTCCACCTGGGGTGACAGCGGTCTCGCATCCTTCTTCGGCCGTATTAACTACGACTACGCCGAGAAGTACATGCTCTCCCTGATTCTCCGTCGGGACGGTTCCTCCAACTTCATGCGCGGTCACAGATGGGGTACCTTCCCGTCCGTCTCCGCCGGTTGGGTGATTACCAACGAGCCTTGGTGGAACGTCCGCGCCATCGACTTCCTGAAGTTCCGCGGAAGCTGGGGTCAGAACGGTAACTGCAACGTCTCCAATTTCCAGTATCTCTCCACGGTCTCCGTGGGTGCTGCTGACGGCGGTTACTCCTTCTATACCGGTCCTACCTCCACCACTTCGGGTACCGGCGCCTATGCCGATAAGCTCGCAAATCCTGACATCACCTGGGAGACTTCCCAGCAGCTGGACCTCGGTTTCGACGCCCGCCTGTTCCGCAACCGTTTCAACGTTGCCTTCGACTGGTATCAGAAGGACACCAAGGACTGGCTCGTGAACGCCCCGATCATGGGACATTTCGGCGCCAACGCTCCTTATATCAATGGTGGTGATGTCCGCAATACCGGTGTCGAACTCGCTCTCAACTGGAACGATGCCATCGGTCAGGACTTCTCCTACAATGTCGGCGTGAACGTCGCCCACAACAAGAACAAGGTTACCCGGATCGCCAACGACGAAGGTATCTTCCACGGCCCGGGCAACGTTGTCCAGGGTATCGCTGAAATGTACCGCGCGCAGGTCGGTTATCCGATCGGCTACTTCTGGACCTACAAGTCCGACGGTGTGTTCCAGAACCAGCAGGAGATTGATGACTGGGTGGCGGCCGGCAAGGGCACCATCCAGGACCAGCTGGTTCCCGGTGACCTCAAGTTCGTCGATATCAACAAGGACGGTGTCATCAACGATGCTGACAAGACGATGACGGGCGATCCGAATCCGGACTGGAACCTCGGTGTGAATTTCTCCGTGTATTTCAAGGGCTTCGATTTCGCGGTCAGCGGCTACGGCATGTTCGGCCAGCAGGTCTTCCGCGCCTATCGCCGGTATTCCGACAGCCAGTGGAACAACTACACGACCGAGGTGTACAGCTACTGGCACGGCGAGGGTACCTCGAACCATTTCCCGCGTCTGGTTGCCGGTACCAACTACAACTTCATGAACAACTCCGACATTTTCATCGAGGATGCCGACTTCTTCCGGATCCAGACCATCACTCTCGGGTATGACTTCAAGCGTCTGTGGAAAAACGCTCCGTTCGGTCAGGCCCGTCTGTATGTCCAGGCCCAGAACCCGATTGTCTTCACCAAGTACAAGGGTCTCGACCCTGAGGTGGGCTCCTCCTCCGGTTTCGACAGCTGGGCGAAGGGCATCGACCTGGGCTTCTATCCGCAGGCCCGCGGCTTGCTCGTCGGCTTGAATATCTCCTTCGGTGGTGGCAGTCGCAAGAGTGCTGAACCCGCTCCGAGCACGTATGTCCCTGAGCGTATCGTGGAGAAGATCGTGGAGAAGGTTGTCGAGAAGCGGGTGGAAGTTCCCGTGGAGGTGGTCAAGGAAGTGAAGGTCCCCGGTGGTTCTTCCTTCAGCGGCACCTACGAGGACGACCTGTTCTTCCTCATCAACCAGGCTGAGCTCCGTCCCGACGAGGCTTTCAAGCTGGGTCGGATCGCGCAGATCATGAAAGACAATCCGGATGCGAAGATTACCGTCACCGGCCACGCCGACAGCGGTACCGGAACTGACGCCATCAACCAGACGCTCTCCGAGCAGCGCGCCCAGGTGGTGGTCGACATGCTCAAGAAGGCCGGCATCGCCGCCAGTCGCATCATCTCCAAGGCCGTCGGTGGCGACCGGGATGCTTCCATGTCTCCTGAGGCCAACCGCGTAGCCGTTTGCATTCTCAAATAATCAAGAACGAAAGCGTTATGAAAAATATGAAGAAAATTGCGGCCCTGGCCGTCCTCGCTTTCTCGTTTGCATCCTGCGAGTCCTTCCTGGATACCACCAACTACTGGTCCAAGGACAGCAGTAACTTCCCGGTGAACGCTACGGATGCCGAGCAGATGCTCGCCGGCATCTACAACAACCTGAACGTCTCCATCGGCAACAACGTCCATGTGAACCACTTCCTGTGGTCCGTGGCGGCGTCCGACGACGCGCTCGGCGGCGGTGGCGCGAACGACCAGACCATGCAGGCCGAAGACCTCCTGTTGAACTTCGGCACCGATATGTACAACAACTTCTACGTGGACCGTTACAAGGGTATCGCGCGTGCGAACGCGGCCATCGAGGCAATGCCCAACTGCGGTGTCGCGGAACTCAATCAGTACATGGGTGAAGCTTTCTTCCTCCGTGCCTGGTACTATTACGAACTGGCTTCCATGTTCGGCAATATCCCTTGCCCGGTGTCCTCCCAGGCCGACCCGACCCAGCCGCAGATCAGCGGCGAGGCGCTCTGGGGCCAGATCATCGAGGACTGCAAGATAGCAGCCGACATCATGCCCGCACGGCAGTCCGCCGGTGACGGCCATGTGGACAAGTACGCTGCCGAGGCGCTCCTCGGCCGCGCTTACCTGTTCGCGTCCGGTTTCTATGGCCTGAATGATATCACGCTTCCTGCTTACGAGAACGAGGCCATCGGCATCAGCATCGCCGAGGGTACCAAGATCACGAAGTCTGAAGTGGGTGCCTACATCACCGACTGCGTGAACAATTCCGGTTATTCCCTCGTAAGTGACTACCACAACCTCTGGGCGTACACGAACAAGTGCTCTATCGAGGATGAGAAGAATCCTTGGCACGGCCACGGTTACCAGTGGGTGGAGAATGACGGTGCCCGGAACCCGGAGGCCATGTTCATGATCAAGTTCAACACCCAGCCTTCCTGGGGAACCACCATCGGCTATTCCAACCAGACCGCCCTGTTCATGGGTATCCGCGGACAGAGCCTCGACAACGGCGAGTGCATGCCGTTCGGCACCGGCTGGGGCATGTGCCCGGTCAATCCTTCCCTGGTCTCCGACTGGAAGGCCCTCGAACCGAACGACGCCCGTCTGGACGCCTCCATCATCGATGTCAAGGACTTCAGCGGCACCTATGTGTTCGGCGGAGACTCCAACATCCAGGAGAGCGGTTTCTACCAGACCAAGACCATGCCGGTCATCGCCTGGAGCGAGGAGAACGGCAAGTACATGAAGTCCTTCACGAACGTGATGTTCCCGGGCCTGACCTGGTCTTCCGGAAACGAGGACAACTTCCAGCTGAACAGCGTCAATGACATGGTGCTGATCCGCTTCGCCGAGGTCCTGCTGATGGATGCCGAGATCAACGGCAACCAGGCTTCGTTCGACAAGGTCCGCCAGCGCGCCGGCCTTCCTTCCAAGCCGCTCAACGAGGAGAACCTCCGCAACGAGCGCCGTTGGGAATTCGCTTTCGAGGGCATCCGGTTCAATGACCTCCGCCGCTACGGCGAGAGCTATGCCGTCGCTGCCTTGAACAAGCAGGAGGGTGTCCCTGTGTACAACAGCGGTGTGCTGGGAACGAACAACGCTTCCAAGTACAACGGTGGTTACGGTGAACGTTACAAGGCCACCAAGGGCTTCGCTCCGCTCCCGAGCAGTCAGATTTCCCTGTCTGCCGGTGCCGGCGAAGAGTACAAGTTCACCCAGAATGAAGGCTGGGGTTCCCAGTACGATTTTCCGGGTTGGTAGCAGATCCTTCCTCATCATTTAAATGATCAGCATTATGAAGAAAATCTTATACTTCGCAATCGCTGCCGTCACCGGTCTCGTTCTCGCATCCTGCCAGCCGACGGTCCTTGAGAGCCCGAAAGCCGATTCTCCCATCGCGGCCAACGCGTTGCAGAGCGCTTTCGTGATCGACGGACAGTACGCTGACGCGGCCTGCACGGTCCCTCAAGCGGACGGCAACTATATCAAGTATCACACTTCTCCGGCCCGTACCGTCCAGATCTCCACGACCAAGTCGGACGGCTCCAAGAATGTGCTCGTCACCGGTGCTGCCGGCGTGTTCAACATCACGCCCCGGCGCGGTCAGGATTCCAACCAGCCGTTCACGGTGTCCACGATCAACCAGGACGCTTCGGTCGTTTCCTTTGACAGCTCCGTCAACGTGTATGTCCCGGCCGACCTCGCTCCCGAGGTGAAGGTCCTCACCGGCGAGTCCGGTTCCAAGGCTTGGAAGTGGTACGCGGTCGATGGCGCCTGCTGGGGCAATGCCGGTTATAATGCCGGCAAGGCCGCTTCTCCGACCGACATCCCCGGCAAGTGGTGGGGCTGCACCCCTGAGCAGCTGGAGACCGAGCAGGTCCAGCATGCTGGCGGAACGGTGTACGGCTATGGTGATGAGAATGCCTACATGATCTTCAACGAAGACGGTGAGTGCATCTCCTACAAAGCCGACGGTACGCAGATCGCCAAGGGTTCCTATACCTTCAAGAATTACACCCCGGATGGAAGCGGTTCCGGTTACGGCTACGGCACGATCGAAACCACCGATGCTCCGATCCTGTTCCCGTTTGACATCAATACGGAAGGCAAGCGTACGAACGCTTTCCACGTCGCCTATGTCGATCCCAATGTCCTCGCCCTGATCAGTGACAAGGGCGCGGGCGACTGGGGCGAGTGCACCTGGTGGCGTTTCAAGAACGCTTCTGATGCGGACGCCGCCCTCGCGGGCAACGGCCAGCGCTCCTGGACCTGGAATACGATCGACGGCGCGACCTGGGGCAATGCCGGTTACAATGGCGGCCTGGCCAATGCGGCCGGCGACATCCCTGGCAAGTGGTGGGGTTGCACCCCCGAGCAGCTCGAGACCGAGCAGCTGGCCCACTCCGGCGGTGTGGTCTACGGCTATGGCAGCGACGACGCCTACATGGTGTTCGACAGCGCCAACGGTACGGTCACTTCCTATAAGGCCGACGGTTCCCAGATTGCGTCTTCCCCTTACGAGGTGTCGGCATTCGACATGAATCCGGCCCTCTTCAAGAAGGGCACGATCACCACGACGGGTGGTTCGGGTATCCTGTTCCCGTTTGCCATCAACCAGAATGGTGCGGTGACGACCGAGTACGAGATCGTCTATCTGGACGGCACCCTCATGTCGCTCATCGGCAACTACGCCGGCAGCGGCGACTGGGGTGAGTGCACCTGGTGGCGGTTCAAACCCAAGAACTAACGCATCTCTTTTCTCACGAAGGCAGCCGCTTCGGGCGGCTGCCTTTTTCCCTTTTCAGATCCAAATGGACCGGGTAAACAAAGCGGCGCTGTCCACCCTGTTGGGCGTGGGGGTCTTTGCCTTCTGGATGGGATTGTATCCACAGGCCTTGAACTACCACGAGCAGAACCAGCTGTTCCTCTTCACCGGGGACTATTTCCGGGAGCGCATGGCGCTGCCGGGCGGTTTTGCGGACTGGCTGTCGGAGTTCCTCGTGCAGCTGTTCTATTACCGCTGGTCGGGTGCGCTCGTCCTGGCCGTGCTGGCCGTCCTGCTGCAACTGGCCGTCTGGCGGTCCGCAGGCTGTGTGGACAAGCGGGGAAGCAGGAGCCTCTATGCCTTGAGCTTCCTTCCCTCACTCCTGATGCTCGTGCATATGGGCAACATGGAAGTGCTGGTGAGCTACCCCGTCGCTTTGCTCCTGTCCGTTTCCCTATGCCCGGTTTTCGCCCGGGCTGGTTGGCACCGGCTCTGGCTGATCCCGCTCGGATGGTGGCTGGCCGGTCCGGTGATTATCGTACCGATCCTGTTCTCCGTCCTCCTGGGTCGGAAATGGAAGGATGTCCTGGTCCTCGTATTCACGGCCCTGGTCTATTACGCCGGTTACCGGCTGCTGGCCGCGCAGTACCCGATGCGGGATGCCTTCTTCGGCGTCAACTATACCCGGATCCGCGAGATGCTACCTGCCTTGCAAGTCATCATCCCGCTGATGGCGCTCGGATGCATCTTCGGATGCGGACTTCCCATGAAGAAAACGGTCCCGACCATCCTGGATTGGGCGCTGTTTGCCGTCCTGGTGCTGGGAACCGCCCTTGGCGTCCGGCAGGCTTATGACCGGGATGCCTATGAGGTGCTCGCTTATGACGACCTCATCCGCCACGAGCGGTATCAGGAAGTGATCAAACGGGCGGAAAAGTATCAGCCGCCCACCCCTGTCAGTGCGTGTTCTGTCAATTTCAGCCTGTTCATGAACGGGCAGCTCTCGGCCCGCCTGCCGGAGTTCTACCAGTGTGGCACGCAAGGGCTCGTGCTGCCTTCCATCCGGGACAACGTGTCGGATCTCACGTCGGCCGAGCTGCTCTGGATGATGGGCATGCCCAACATTACCCTCCAGTATTATTTCGATTCGATGGAGTCCATTGAAAACGGACGCCTGAGCGGCCGCTTCCTCTCCCGGATGGCCGACTGCAACCTCGTCAACGGATGGTACGGGCCGGCCGAAAAGTATCTGGACCTGCTCTCGCACAGTCTCTTTTACCGCAAGTCCGCCCTCCGGAGGAAGGAAATGCTCCGGGACGAGGCGGCGGTGAACGCGGATCCGGTCTATGCTTATGTCCGATCCGTCCGTTTCCGCGACGACTTCATCACGGGATATGACCGTCTGGACCTGATGATGGCTATCCTGTACAACCAGAACGAGAATAACTTCATGGCTGCCGAGTACTACAATGTCTGGCAGCGTCTCAAGCAGATGGAGGGCCAGCGATGAAAAGATGGATCCCGCTGTTGGCGGCCTTGTTGACGGTCGCGGCCTGCAAAGGAAGCACATCCTACGTGGATCTGCTTCCGGACATCTATCCCGATTACATCGGTGTGACGGTTCCCGCCGGGATCGCGCCGATGGATTTCAACCTCCCGGCGGAGTATGACCGCGTCCTGGTCCAGGTGACCGGAAGCAATGGCGGTTCCCTGAAGGTTCAGGGCAAATGGGCGCGATTCCCGCTCCGTGCCTGGCGGAAGCTCACCGGACAGAATGCCGGCGGAACGCTTCAATTCACGGTCTTGGGACGGAAAGACGGTCAATGGACGCAGTGGCGCGACTTTGTCATGTACGTCAGCGATGCGCCGCTGACCGATTACGGCGTCACGTACCGCAAGATTGCCCCGGGCTATACCACCTACAGCCGCATCGGCCTTTATCAGCGTGATATCCACAGTTTCCAGGAAGAACCCATCATCGAGAGCACGCTCACGCCCGGTCAGTGCATGAACTGCCATACCGCCAATGCCACGGACCCTTCCCAGTTCCTCTTCCATCTGCGCGGCAAACACGGCGCGACCCTGGTCCAGCAGGATGGGCACCGGGAGTGGGTGACGACCAAGACAGACAGCACCCTGGGCAACATGGCCTATTGCTACTGGCATCCCGGAGGACGTTGGGTCGCCGGTTCCATCAATCCGGTCCGCCAGTGCTTCTGGACGGGTGACCAGCAGCCCATCGAAGTGTTCGACACCGCCTCCGACCTGGTGGTGATGGACCTGCGGGACCATTCCCTCATCGTGGACCCGCGCTTGACCACGGAGGACTGGCTGGAGTCATCTCCTGCTTTCACCCCGGATGGGAAAACCCTTTATTTCTGCAAGGCAAAGGCTTACGATGTCCCCCGGCAAGTGGACAGCATCCGGTATGACCTGATGCGGGTGTCCTTCGATGCCGAAACAGGTGCGTTTGGGGAGATCGAAACCGTTATTCCGTCCAGCGGAAACGGCCGCAGCGTCAGTTTCCCCCGTCCTTCCTACGACGGTCGGTGGTTGATGTACAACGAGTCGGATTTCGGCGTCTTCCCGATCGACCACAAGGAGGCCGACCTCTGGCTGATGGACCTGGCGACGGGGCAGACGCGGCCCATCGACGAGGTGAACAGCCCCTTGTCGGAGAGTTTCCACAACTGGAGTTCCGACAGCCGTTGGTTCCTTTTCTCCAGCCGGCGGGACGATGGGTTATACGTCCAGGTTTACCTCGCTTCCATCGATGAGAACGGGCGCTGCACCAAGCCCTTCGTGCTTCCGCAGCGGAATCCCCGGAAGTTCTATCACGATATCATGCAATCCTACAATGCACCCGATTTCACCAACGCGCGGGTGCGCTTCGACACCCGCGGGGTATACCGCGAAGTGTTCTCCGACCAACGTGTCCAAGCTACTGTCAAGCCATGAAAAAAGCATTGATTCTTCTCTTCGCCCTCTCGTCCGTCCTGTTCTTCTCCTGCGGACGCAACGACCAGTACCGCATCCACGGGCGGGTGACGGCCAATGACCTGGAAGACATGCAGATCTTCCTCGTTCCCCTGGGCCATGAGACGGCGGAGTTCGTCGATTCCGTCCACATCCATAATCACGAGTTCTTCTTCAAGGGCAAGGAACACTGGATGTGCGAGATTCGCCTGGGCAAGTACCACCGCGACAAGGGGCAGAACCTGCTCGTGGTCACGGAACCGGGCGACATCTATGTGACCATCGGCCCGGACAGCTCCGGTGGCGGCACGCCCCAGAACGACAGCCTGCAGGTGTGGAAGGACCTGACCATCGCCCGGAACAAGGTTTTCGGCCCGCTGTATGACGCCGGGCGGAAAGCGGAAGCCGATTCCGTGCACAATGCCTACAAGGAGCGCACACGTGAACTCGCCCGCAATGTCGGAGAAGAAAGCATCCTTGGCGCGTTCCTGTTGAATCTTTATCCTGTTCCTGCGGAGTAAGCCATGACCGGAAAGAAAGGCAGATGGATCCTTGGCATCTCGCTGGCCGCCCTGCTCGCGGTGGCCGGGGGGAGCCAGGTCTTTTTCCTGGCCCGTTACCCGTACTTCCGGAAGTATGCCGCCCAGAACGGCGTGACCCTTCGGGAGGCTCGGGAGGCCTGGGGGCATCCGGATGCCATTTCGGAGCAGATGATGGGCTTGGCGGTCGAAGCTTCGCTTGAGAACTGGGACAAGGTGGCCGAGCTGGCGTCCGAAGACCGAAAAACCCTGGTCGGCACTTACTATTACAACCTGGCCAACGCCCACCGCGGGCAGCTTGCCGACCGGCTGATGGACTATTACCAGCCTTTCGAGCGGGGGCTTTTCCTCCCGGTCGGGGAGAAGTCCACGCCGTTCCAGATCGGCTGCGCCGGGGATGTCTGGTTCGCCCTGGGGGATATGTCGATGGCGGAACGGGATGCGATGCTGGGCATGCTGTTCTCCCCGTCACATACCGGTTCCCGCTTTCTCCGCCGTCTGGCGGAGACCAATCTGGTCACCGGAGATTACGAGGCTGCGTCCAAGTACCTGCGGATGCTTCTCAATGCGCGCCAGGACCGGAAGTGGGCCCGGGAGCATCTCCCCGAGGCCTGGTCGCCGCAGTATGCAGCCCGCATCGAGCAGAAGCGCGCGCTGCTGCCCCATTTCGACCTGGTCCACGGCATGGACCAGACGCAGCTCATCCTGCGGATCCTGCTCAATTCCAATCCGTCCAACCGGATGGCGCTGGACTATCTCCTGTGCTACGACCTCCTGACCAAGGACCTGGACGCTTTCGTGGGGGATTACGTCCCTTCGCTGACCGCCTCACACCTGTACGAGGAGGCGATGCTCATCTTCCTGGCCGCCAAGGGCGGCATGGATCCGGAGAACTTCCGGCACTATCACATTTCCGAGGAGACGCTCGCGCGCTTCAACCGTTTCGTCACCATCTACAAGCGGGACGAAGGGTCCGGCAAGAACCTGACCGAGGAATTCGGAAAAACCTATTGGTACTACTTCTACTATGCTGTGCGGAATGAACACCGGTAACCGGGCCTGGCTGGCCGTCTTCGCGCTCCTCCTGCTCCTTGCGTGCGGGCGGAGGGCGGACCTGCGCCCTTACGGAGAGGGGACCGACCGGACGGCGCCCATTTTCCCGGACTACCGGGAGGTTACGGTGCCCGGCAACATCGCTCCGCTGAATTTCTACTATACGGATCCGCAGGGCTCCCGCTTCGTGACGACGTTCACGGCGGCCGGGCAGTCCGTGACCATCCGGGGGCGGGATGTGGTCTGGAAAGAGAAGGAATGGGCCCGGATCCTGGCGACCGGAGCCGATATGGAGGTGTCTTCTCAGTACAAGACCCCTTCCGGTCCGATGTCCTTCACCTGGACCGTCCACGTGAGTCCCGATCCCATCGACGGCTACCTGACCTACCGGCTCATCGAGCCCGGATTCGAGGTCTGGGACGACCTGGAGATCGTCGAGCGGAACCTGTCCACCTTCGACGCCCGGCCCATCTCCGACTGGCGCAACACGCAGAACAAGTGCATGAACTGCCACATCCACGCCCAGGGAAGGGGAGACCTGTCGATGTTCTACCTCCGGGGCGAGGGCGGCGGCGCCATCCTCAACCGGGATGGGAAACTCCGGAAGCTGACGCTCAAGGATTCTACGATGATCTCCGCCACGGTCTATGGCGAAATCCATCCGGGAGGCCGCTACGGCGTCTTCTCGACCAATGTCATCATCCCGGGCATGCATTCCTTCGGAAACCGCCGGATGGAAGTGTTCGACACGGCCTCCGACCTGTGCGTGGCCGATTTTGACGGAAACCGGATGCAGACCTTCCCGGAAACCGCCCGCCCTGACGTCTTCGAAACCTTCCCTGTCTTCTCCGCGGACGGGAAGTGGGTGTACTACTGCGCCGCCCCGGTGAAAAACCTGCCGGCCGAGGTGGAGCAGACGATGTATTCCCTGGTCCGCCGGCCGTTCGACGCGGAAACCGGCACCCTGGGCGCGCCGGCCGATACGGTTTGGAGCGCTTCGGAGCGCGGCCTGTCGGTGTGCCACCCCAAGGCCTCGCCCGACGGCCGCTGGCTGCTTTTCACCGTGGCGGATTACGGGACCTTCCCCATCAACCACCGCGAGTGCGACCTACGGATGATGGATCTCCAGACGGGCGAGGTCCTGACCCTGGACGAGGTCAATGCCGACAAGTCCGACACGTACCACAGCTGGTCCTCTAATGCGAAGTGGTTCGTCTTCGCCTCCAAGCGGGGCGACGGGATGTTCGGCAAGCCCTGGTTCAGCCACGTCTCGGAAGACGGAAGCGTCACCAAGCCCTTCCTCCTTCCCCAGCGGGACCCCCATTTCTATGATACGATGACCCGGTCCTTCAATGTCCCGGACCTCGGCAACGCTTCGGTCGGCTTCGACGCCGCGGAGATCGGCCGTGTCTGGCGGGAAATGCCGGCCGAAGTTTTTGATTGACAACCTGACCCTTATGAGACTTTGGAAAATCCTTCTATCGGCCCTGCCCGTTCTCCTCGTCGCCTGCGGCGGCAAGACCCCGGAACCCGATCCCGTCCGACTCGCTGCCAGTCCGGCCGAACTGGAGTTCGGGCCGGAGGGCGGCACGCAGACCCTGACCATCACCAGCGGCATCCAGCCCGCGGTCTCCAGCCTGGGCGACTGGGTGACCATCACCCCGGGGACGCCTTCCGGGAACAATTATCCCTTCAGTGTCAAGGCCTCGGCCTACAACGGAACCCTGGACCATTCGACCAGCATCCGCGTCATCGGGGACAAGCAGAGCCTGATGATCACGGTCCTGCAGCGTCATCCCGAGGTGGAACTGGCCGTCAGCAAGAGCACGCTTTCCTTCGACCGTTCCGGCGGCGAGGAAACCTTCACGGTGACCTCCTCGACCCAGCCCCAGGTCACGTCCGACGCGTCCTGGCTCGTCATCGAGACCGGCAGGATCGACAAGGACCACCATTCCATCGTCAAGGTGCAGGCCGGGGCCAGCCGGAAGACGGAGGCGGACGCCGGTACCCTCACCGTTTCCTGCGGAGGCAAGTCCGTGTCGGTCGGTGTCACCCAGGAGGCGTTCGTCGCTCCTGCTGTCGCCGCCACCACGCCTGTCACATCGCAGATGGTGTTCGATGCGATGGGACCGGGCTGGAATATGGGCAATCATATGGACGCCATCAACAACGGCGTGTCCGGCGAGACGGTCTGGGGCAATCCCAAATGCACCCAGGCCACGATGGACGGCGTCAAGGCGGCCGGGTTCAAGGCCGTCCGCATCTGCACGACCTGGGAAGGACATATCGGTCCCGCCCCGGCGTATCGGATCGAAGACAAGTGGTTGGACCGCGTCGCGGAAATCGTCGGCTATGCCGAACGGGCCGGCCTCGTGGCCATCGTGAACACGCACCACGACGAAACGTACTGGCAGGACATCAGCAAGTGCATCAACAATGCCGCAAACCACGAAAAGGTGAAGGACGAGGTGTTCGCCCTCTGGACCCAGATTGCAGAACGTTTCAAGGATAAGGGCGAATGGCTCGTGTTCGAGTCTTTCAACGAGATCCAGGACGGCGGCTGGGGCTGGAGCGAGGCCTTCCGGAAGAACCCGGGCGCCCAGTACAAGATCCTGAACGAGTGGAACCAGACCTTCGTGGACGCCGTCCGTGCGACCGGCGGGGAGAATGCGACCCGCTGGCTGGGCATTCCGGGCTACGCCTGCAATCCGGGCTTCACGATCGCCGGCCTGGTCCTGCCCACGGATTACACCAGCGCCAACCGCCTGATGGTGGCCGTCCACGACTACGACCCGTACGACTATACACTCAAGGATCCGCTCATCCGCCAGTGGGGACATACGGCCGCAGCGGACAAGCGCCTGAGCGGCGACAATGAAAAGGCGGTCGTCGATGTCTTCGACAATCTCAAAGCCGCCTACCTGGACCAGGGCATCCCGGTCTATCTGGGCGAAATGGGTTGTTCCCGCCATGCGGCGGAGGATCTTCCGTACCAGCGCTACTATATGGAGTACTTCTGCAAGGCCGCGGCGGACCATCTCCTGCCGATGTACCTCTGGGACAACGGTGCCAAGGGAACCGGGTCGGAACGCCACGCCTACATCGACCACGGTACCGGCCAGTTCGTAGATGACGAAGCGCGGACGCTGGTGGGCCTGATGGTCAAGGCCGTGACCACGAAGGATCCGGCCTACACGCTGCAGAGCGTCTATGATGCGGCTCCGTAATTAATCGGACCAGCGGAAACCGAACGGTACGCGCTCAGGGGCATCGATCAGCTTCTGGGCGCGTATCCGGTCCAGGGGGACGGGACCCGTCACGAATTCGGGGACGTTGTAAGAGCGGTACAGCTTCCGGTAGTACCCGACCGGATCGCGCTGCGGAAGCATGAAGGGCTTGCCGGCTACGCCGTTCTCGTCGAAATGAGAGATGTAGGGCCGGGTGTACGATCCGTCGTCCCGTCGGCTGGAGAATACGAACCAGCGGGAATTGGAACTCCAGTTGTGGTAGCTGTCCGTGTCGGGACTGTTCACCTCGTCCATCGGCCGGATCTCCCCGGTCCCGAGGTCCAGCAGCCACAGGTCGGATTCGTGGTGCCAGATGGAGAAGGTACCGTAATCGCACAGGGTGAACATGAGGTACTTGCCGTCGTAGGAAGGTTTCGGGAAGGTGAGACTTTTGCCCATGGAAACGGCATCTACGACCGTCTCGACATCCTGCCCGATGGTGCCCGTCTCCGGGTCGAAGCTGACTTTCAGGAGGTTGTACTGCGACTGCGGGAGTTCGCCCGGAATCTGGACCTCCCTGGCGGCGGTGAAATAGAGCGTCCTGCCGTCGGGCGAAAAGGCCGGGAAGCTCTCCCAGATGCCCTTTTGCTTGATCTGGGGCGCCGTGATAATCTGGTTGTTCACCACGTCGTACACCTGCAGGTCCGAATCCAGGTCGAACACTTCGATGATCTTGTCCGGCTGGACATGGAAGCCCTGGCGGGTGTTGTTGGTGGAGTAGGCGATGTATTTGCCGGTCGGATGCCAGTAGGGATAGACACAGAATCCGAGCGTGGAGTCGGTCTTCGTGTTGTAGGCGGCCATTTCACCGTTCACCTGCAGCAACGTGGCGCCGTGGTCGCCGCGGATGTGGAGGCTGAAGGCATCAGGATTGCCACGGTTGTAGGCGTGGCAGTTCACGCAGCCGTCGAACTGGGTGTTCTCCAGCAGGCCCCGTTCCTTGAAGGATCCAAGCTCCCGTTCGTAAATGCCCATGTGGCTGTAAATCTCATAGCCGGGGGCGATCAGGCGGTAGTTGAGGCCGTAGTCGATCGGGTCCGGCGAGACGAACATCCCGAAAGGGTCGAACGATTTCCAAGCGCCGTCGATGCGGCCGGCCACCTCCACGCGGAGGGAGTCGCCGACGCTCCGTTCCAGCAGCGTCTTCCATTTCCGGACGGGCAGCTTGGTGAAGGATTTCCCCCGGTTCTGGAGAACCGTCCCGTCAGGAGCGGTGATACGGACTTCCAGCCGGTCTGCGCCCGGGAGGGCGAAGTCCAGGGGGGCGATGCCGGTGGGGATGGTCACTCCCGTGTAGTCGGGATAAATGGACGGCCGGCAGCCTGCAGGGGCGGCGTGGCGCATCCCTGAGGTGCAAGCGGCCAGGGCCAGGGTGAGGGCCGCGAGGACCAGACGGATCAATCGTTTCATTGGGGCTGGGTCCGGTATCTGTAATAGTAATAGAACCAATAGGTGTCGCCGTACTTGCGGTGCATGGTCTCCTCCGACGCTTCCGTCCGGGCGTCGCCGATGAACTGGCTGATGCGCTGGACGTTGGCCGGTGAGAGGTAGGAGGGGATGCCCTCGAAGTCGTTGTGCGTGAGCACCCAGCGGAGGAGGAGGGCCTCCTGGTAGGTTTTGGGCATCTGGGGCGCCTTCAGCAGCTGGATGACCTCGACGAAACGGTCCAGGTCTTTCTTCAGGAGGCACCAGGACAGGAGATACCGGAGGGCCATTTCGTTATCCGGGTTCTCCACGTACAGGAGTCCCAGCATCGAGTCCATTTCCGTGTCGCTGAACAGGAAGTCGTGCTCCTTGAGGCGCAGGTCCTTCGCGCGGGCGAGTTCGGGCCGGTTCTCGAAGATCTTGCCCGCATCCAGCAGGGCCCTTGTCTCGCGGGCCCATCGACGGTAGAAAAGGGTATTCTCCAAAGTGGAGAGATATTTCCTGGCCACGTCCAGGTCGCCGTTGATGATGTTGGTCTCGGCGAGCCGCCGGTAGCAGCGGGCGCTCTTCTGGAAGTCCGGAATGGCTTCCTGCGCCTCGAAGGCGAACCGCTGGGCGGTGTTCACCATCCCGAGTTGCCAGTAAATCTCACCCGTGCTCACCGGACCGGTGAAAGTGCGGATGAACTCCGGAAGCAGTCCGTCGGGACCGTTCTGGAAATAGTCGAACTGGTGGTCTTCCATCCGGCCGGTCTTCGCGAGGGCCAGGTTCAGGCAGGAGACGGTGGTGGGATTGTCGGGATTCTTCCGGTCGGCCTGCATCATGATGCGGTTCCACATGTTCATCCGGACCATGAAGTCGTAGCGCATCCATTCTTCCTTGCTCCAGTCGGCGGACCGGACGACCAGCACGGTTCCGAGGGCGGCAACCCCGAGGAACAGGCCCATTCCCGTGAGCAGCTGTCTCTTGGCGGGGCGCTCTTTCATCGGCAGGTAGGAAAAGGCGGTTACCAGCACGGCGCAGATGGCCGATATCCACAGCATGCCGGGCAGGAAATTGTGGAGGCGGTAATAATGGACACCGGTCGCAAGCCGGGAGAGGGGATAGGCGACCAAGTGGTTCGCGACCAGCGGGCAGAGGACTGTCAACGCCACGAAAACGACGGCGGCGGGCCAGGCCCGGAGCCCTTCCCGGACGAATGCGTCGATGAGGACGATCAAGACGAATACGAGGGCGATCGGGCCGCAAGCCAGGTACAGGACGGGAATCAAGAGGGCTTCCACGATGCTGCGGGGCAGATTCCGGGCGATGCGGAGGCAGAGGGCGGCGGCGCCCAGTGACAGGGCGAGGGCGACGGCCCCGCCCATCAGGGCGCTTTCGTCGCAGTAGAACGCAGCGAGGGCGGCGACGGGGACAAAGGACAGGGCGTAGACTGTCAATGTCCGGCGGCGGCAAACAGCCCAGGTAAGCACCTGAACACCGCACAGGAGCACGGCCAGGATGGCCGCTCCGGCAGGCGCATAGTAGCAGAACTGCGTGAAAAACCTTCCAAGCCAGTCGGCGAATCCGCCGGGAACGGCGGCTACGGATCGGAAGTAGTCCCAGGTGCCTTCGAAAAGCTGGTACTGCTCCTGGAAATGCAGGTGGTAGGGATATTTCAGGGCGAAGAAACCGTACAGGACGATGCCGGTAAGCAACGTCAGAGCGGCGCCTGTCAACCTGTGGGATCGGGTCATCGGAAAACGTGAGTTGTAACTTACAAATATATCCATTCTGCCCGATAAATCAAAGGAGCGGGGCAGGAAGAGAGGTGTCAAATTTTGGCAAGCCCGGGAAAAATGCGTATCTTCGTGCCCGCATGAATACCCAAACTGGAATCTTTGTTTTTTCTCCCGGAAGAGATGCGGTCTGCGAGTATCACCTGATGATCACGGTGACGGATCCGTCGTTGTCCTATTCCCGGCAGCTGGAGGAGGTGTTGGATGCCTACATCCTAGCGACGGAAGGCCTTACCGTGCATTTCCGGCGCTTCTTCCTCAGTGATGGAGCGAACCAGATTTCCCGGTTGGAAAGCGCCTTGGCGCCGCTGCCGTCTGTCCCGACCTCCATCGTCCAGCAGGCGCCGCTCGACGGCACCCGGATCGCCCTTTGGGTCTATTGCACCTCTCCGATGGATGTTCTTGCCGGCATGCCTGTCCACAACGGGTATACCCACTGCTGGTCCGGATCGATGGTCTGCCCTGGCGCGGACTCCCGTGCGCAAATGGAGGGAATCTTCGAGAACTATGGCGATGACCTGCGAAAGACCGGACTCTCCATGGCTTCGGATACGGTCCGCACCTGGATCTTCGTCCGCGACGTGGACACGAACTACCACGGGGTCGTCGTCGGCCGCCGGAATTACTTCGACCGCATCGGCCTCACCTCTTCCACGCATTATATCGCCAGCACAGGCATCGAGGGACGCCATCCGGATGCGAAGTATCTGGTCGAGATGGACGCCTACAGCGTAAAGGGCCTCCAGCCGGGCCAGATCCGGTTCCTGTACGCGAAGGACCATCTCAGCCCCACCTATGACTACGGGGTCACCTTCGAGCGCGGCGCGACCGTGACGTATGGCGACCGCCGTCATGTTTTCATCAGCGGGACGGCCAGCATCGACGCCGCCGGCCAGGTGATGCACCAGGGCGATGTCGCCGCCCAGGCAGGCCGCATGTTGGAGAATATCTCGGCCCTGCTTGCCGAGGCCGACGCCGGTCTTCCGGACTTGGCCATGGGCATCGTGTATCTTCGGGATGCGGCGGATTACCCTATCGTCCGGCCAATCGTTTCGGCCGCCTGTCCGCACCTTCGCCCCCTGTATGTCCTGGCTCCCGTCTGCCGCCCGACCTGGCTGGTGGAAATGGAATGCCTCGCCATCACGGGCACTTCCGATCCCGCCTTCCGCGCTCTCTGACGGATACAATGGCAAGATTGTATCAGTATTTGAGATAGTCATATTGGTTTTAGCCCCTATCTCCTTGTAACTTTGTAGTGCTGCCGGTCATCGGTGACAAGAATCTGAACAGACACTGAGCATGAAAAAGACACTCGCGCTCCTGGCGCTGCTGCTGGCGGCGGCCTGCGGAAGGAACGAAGGAACCAGGACGCTGGGCATCGGCGTCTATCCCGGCGATCCCGCCGAGAATTTCTCGCCCACACTCCAAAAGGGCGACGGATACCGGAACATCGCGCTGCTGCGCGCCGCCCGGCATTCCTCCAGCGCCGACTACAACCAGACGGCGCAGCTCCTCACGGACGGACTGATCGCTGACGGACCCGCTACTTGGGTGGAGGTTTTCCGGGGTGGGGAACTGGTGCCCGGCTTCGAAGGCGGTTTCCTGACCGACCAGAACCACGCCGGCATCAACTGTACCGGCCCCGAGGTCGACTTCGAACTGGTCTTCCACGGCTTCGTGCCCGTGGCTGACCGGATCCTGGTCGCCACTGGCGGGGACCGGAACCAGAAGACGGTCCTGACCGTGGAAGGGAAGGCGGAAGACGGCTCCTGGAAGCCGGTGGGCACCGCACGTGTCCGACCGGCGGAGAACAAGATGTTCATCCATCCTTGCGAGTTCTCCGTGCCCGTCAATGGCGCTTTCAGCGCGTACAAGCTGCATTTCGAGGACGCTCCGAACTACTTCCCGGTGAACGAAGTTCTTTTCTTCAAGGACGACGCGCTCGTGGACGTGCTGACGAACGCTCGTTTCGTGAGTTCCTGGAAGAGCGCCGGCGCCGAGGATGAATGGGTATCCATCGACCTGGGTACGCCTTCCACTTTCGACAAGATGTGCTTTGCCTGGGTCAACGGCCCTTTGAAGGCGACGGTCCAGGCTTCCCCTGATGGGAAAGCATGGAAGGACGTTGCCTCCTTCGAAGGGGCGGAGCCTGAAATCAAGTTCGCCCAAGCGAAGGGACGCTATATCCGCCTGTGCCTGAATGGCACGGAGAACGGGCAGCCGTTCGAACTGAGCGAGTGGGAAGTGTTCGGCCAGGGCGGCACCCAGGCGGTGCCGAAGCCGGCGCCCGCCCGCGATGGCGCCCGCCAGCTGCTTTCCGGCGGCGCCTGGAAGCTCCAGCGCGCCCCGCAGGCGCCCTTCTCCGGCGAGGAAATCTCGACGGCCGGCTTCGATGACAAGAATTGGCTGGTCGCCACCGTTCCGGGAACGGTCCTCGCGACCTACGTGGACAACGGGGCCGTGGACCATCCCAACTTCGCGGACAACCAACTGTTCATTTCCGATTCCTACTTCCGCAGCGATTTCTGGTACCGGGATGTGTTCCAGGCCCATCCGGATACGCCCCGGCAGTTCCTGCATTTCGAGGGCATCAACTACCAGGCGGTCGTGTTCCTGAACGGCCGGTTCCTGGGCATCGTGGACGGCGCTTTCCGCACGGCGGACTTCGACGTGACCGGCATCCTGCAGGACGGGGACAATGCCCTGGCCGTGCAGGTGATCCACAATCCTTCCTACGGAACGATCAAGGAGCAGACGGCCTACACGCCGCAGTCCAACGGCGGCGTCCTGGGCGGGGACAACCCCACGATGCACGCTACCATCGGCTGGGACTGGATTCCGACCGTCCGCGGGCGTGATATCGGCCTCTATGACGATATCTGGCTGGCCTATACCGGCCCCGTCACCGTGGAGGATCCGTTCGTGCGGACGGAACTCCCGCTGCCGGATACCACGAAGGCCACCCTCTTCGCGCAGGCCATCCTGGTGAACCACGGCGACAAGCCGGTCTCCGGCACGCTGGAATGGAAGTTCGGCGACCTGGCCGTTTCCGAATCTGTCGACCTGCAGGCTGGAGAGAAACGGGAAGTCGTTTTCGACCCGCAGACCTTGCAGAGCCCCCGCCTGTGGTGGCCGAAGGGCTACGGCGAGCAGAACCTCTATCCCGTGTCCTTCCGCTTCATGGCGGACGGCGTCGTCTCCGACGCCAAGGAATTCCAGTCCGGCGTGCGCCAGATGGACTTCTCGATGGATTCCTATATCCCCCTCCAGGGCTTCAGGAACTCCTTCGAGAGCCGGAACGAGCGGCAGCGCCTGAGCCTGTACGTGAACGGCCGCCGCTTCATCGGCTTCGGTGGAAACTGGGGTTTCCCGGAGCACCTGCTGAATTACCGCGCCCGCGAATTCGACGCGGCGGTGAAGTACCATGCCGACATGAACTTCACCATGATCCGCAACTGGGTGGGCATGACCGGCCAGCGGGCTTTCTACGAGGCCTGCGACCGGCACGGCATCATGGTCTGGCAGGATTTCTGGCTCGCGAACCCCTGGGACGGCCCCGACCCGCTGGATCCGGACCGCTTCAACGCGGTCGCCGAGGAATATGTCCGCCGGATCCGCAACCATCCTTCCATCGGCCTGTACGTGGGCCGGAACGAAGGATATCCGCCGGAGGTGATCGACTCTTTCCTGAAGGAGATGATTCTCCGGGAGCATCCGGGCATGTGCTATATCCCGCATTCCGCCACGGACGGCGTGAGCGGCGGCGGTCCTTATAACGCCCTGAAGCCGGCGCAGTACTTCCGCGTCCGGGGTCGGGACAAGTTCCACAGCGAAATGGGCATGCCGGCCGTGATGAATTACGAAAACCTGGTCCGGGCGATGGGCGAGGAGGCCCTCGAGCCCGTGAGCACGATGGCGCATCCCAACGCGATGTACGGCCTGCACGACTACACCCTGGGACGAGTCGCCAGCAGCGCCCAGCAGGCGGAGAGCTTCAATGAGCTCCTGGCCCAGGCGTTCGGGGAGCCGGCCGACGCGAAGCGGTTCGCGGAACTGGCCCAGTGGATCAACTATGACGGCTACCGGGCGATGTTCGAGTCCCGCGGGCAGTACCGCCGCGGCCTGCTGCTGTGGATGAGCCACCCGGCGTGGCCGTCCATGGTCTGGCAGACCTATGACTACTACTTCGAACCTACGGGCGCCTACTTCGGCTGCAAGAAGGCCTGCGAACCGCTCCACATCCAGCTGAACCAGCTCACTCGCGAAGTGGAGGTGGTAAATTACCACGCCGGCGACCGAGCCGGCCTGACGGCCAAGGTCTCGGTGCTGGATATGCAAGGAAAGGCCCTGGACGGGTTCACCGGGCAGCTGGACCTCCCGGAGGACAGCACGGCTGTCGTCGGTAAACTCCCGGTGCCGGAGGACGTGACCCCGGTCTATTACGTGAAACTGGAACTCTCCGATGCGGCGGGCAAGCCCCTGTCGACCAATTTCTACGTACAGGGGAAGGAAGAGGGCAACCTGCAGGCCTTGAACGGCCTTGGAAAGGCTTCCGTGAAGGCCTCCTTCTCCGGGAAGGGCCCCTGGAAGGTCAAGTTGACCAACAACGGGGACGTCCCCGCGCTGATGCTGCGGCTGAAGCTGGTCTCCAAGTCCACGGGCGAGATGGTCCTGCCGGTCCTCTACACCGACAACTACTTCTCGCTGATGCCGGGGGAGACCCGGGAGATCGGCATCGAAGCCGCGCCGGAGGACCTGTGCGGCAAGGCCGGCCTGGAAATCTCCGGTTTCAACCTGGAGGGCCGGGCGCTGTAGGCGTGTTCGGGAAAAATGATTATCTTTATGCGGACAAACCGCATGAAACGATGAAACGAATACTTCTTTTCCTGGCGCTGCTGCTGCCTGTGGCGCTCAGCGCCGAAGACCTCCGGGTCGCGCACATTTTTTCCGACCACATGGTGCTCCAGCGGGAGTCCAAGGTCCCGGTGTGGGGCTGGGGCGATCCCGGCAAAACCGTAACGGTGTCCCCTTCCTGGGATGGAGCCGCCCCCGTGACGGCGAAGGTGGCCAAAGATGGCACATGGCGCGTGAATGTCGATACCGGCGAGGCCGGCGGACCCTATGTCCTGACCGTCAAGTCCGGGAAAGAAAGCATCCACTTCGTCGATGTCCTCCTGGGCGAGGTCTGGATCTGCGCCGGCCAGTCCAATATGGAAATGCCCATCTCGGGCTTCGGCTTCCAGGAAGTTGCCGGTGCGCGGGACGCGATCATCAAGGCGGCCACCTTTGCCGACAAGGTGCGCATCATCGATATCAAGACCCCCAAGTGCAAGGAGCCCGTCGACGATATCGAGGCTGTCTGGAAGCGCGCTTCCGCGGCCTCCTGCGCCGGTACATCCGCGGTAGGCTGGTTCTTTGCCACGGCCCTTGCCGACAATCTGGACGTTCCCGTGGGCATCATCGTGAACCCCTGGGGCGGCAGCCGGATTGAGCCCTGGATGACCAACGAGGCCATCAATGCGGCCGGCATCACCGCTGAGGAGCGGGCGGCCATCGACGCCATCGAGGAACAGCCCGACCGCTGGCCCGAGACGCCGGAGCTCATCTGGAACGGCCGCATGGCCCCGATCGCGGGCTATGGCGCGCGGGGTTTCATCTGGTATCAGGGCTGCTCCAACATTGGCCAGGAATGCTACGACAAGCTCCAGACGTCCATGGTGAAGCTTTGGCGTGACAGCTGGGGCCGGGGAGACATGCCGTTCATCTTCGCCCTCCTGGCGCCGTACGAGCACGGCGATGCCGACGGCCGCTGGCGCCCGCATTTCGTGGAGGTCCAGCTCCGCAGCCTGAAGACCATCCCGAACAGCTTCGCCGTTTCGACCGAGACAATCGGCAACAAGGTGACCGTCCATCCCGCGCAGAAGAAGGAAGTCGGCGACATGATGGCCCTCCGTGCCCTGCAGTCCGTCTATGGGCAGAACCTGGGCTTCGACATCGAACTCCCCGAGGTGAAGAGCGTCGAATACCTGGAGGACGGGCGCGCGAAAGTGACGCTCACGCACGTGTGGTCCAACCTCCAGTCCATCTCCGCCCGGGACATCGTGGGTTTCGAACTCGCCGGTGAAGACCGGGTGTTCCACCTGGCCGAGGCCGAAGTCGACTGGGACGGCGGTACCATTTATGTCAGATGTGCCGATGTCCCCAAGCCTGTGGCCGTGCGGTACGGCTTCCGCAACTGGATGGGCGCCAACCTGGAAAAGACACCGGGCATTCCCATCCCGCCCTTCCGGACCGACGACTGGTCCCTGTAACCCGCCGTATGCCAGCGCCCCTGCCAATTTGTCAGCAGGGGCGCTTTTGGCACAATGTTCGATGAAAGGACAGTGCCGCCCGCGGTGGGCGGCGTTGAACTGAAATTTAAATCGAACAATATCATGGGAAAGATTATCGGCATCGACCTTGGAACCACGAACTCGTGCGTGGCCGTGATGGAAGGCAACCAGCCTACCGTCATCATCAATAACGAGGGACAGCGCACCACCCCTTCCGTCGTCGCATTCACCGACGGCGGCGAGCGCAAGATCGGCAACCCGGCCAAGCGCCAGGCCATCACCAATCCGAACAACACCATCTTCTCCATCAAGCGGTTCATGGGC
>ONJB01000033.1 GCA_900318015.1 uncultured Bacteroidales bacterium
TATACCGGCAGATGAGGGCGGCCCGTCCGATGCCGGGGGGTAGGTTGCGAAGATAAATGGCAGATTCAAAAACAGAAAGCGGCTTACGGCCCCGCCTTTGCGCCAAAGAGGGCGATCCGATTGGATCGCCCTCTTCTTTTTTACACTTCCACGAACCGGCACCAGCCGTGCTCGTCGGGGAATTCACCGTCCTGGATGGCGCGGATGCGCTTGTAGAGCGCCGTGGACTTCGGGCCCACTTCCCCGTCGGGACAGTAGCGGAACTCGCGGGAGACTTCCGGCTGCTCAAGCACGGGTTTCATGTCGATGTGCGAGAGCGGGGTGATGACCACGGCGGTACCGCAGCCGCCCACTTCCTCGAAGGTTTCCAGTTCCTCGAGCGGGACGGGACGCTTCTCCACTTCCATGCCCAGGTCCACGGCCACCTGCTGCAGCGTCTTGTTCGTAATGGACGGAAGGACGCTGTCGGAGAGCGGGGTGATGTACTTGTTCCCCTTGATGCCGAAGAAGTTGGACGAGCCGAACTCGTCCACGAACTCGCGGGTGGAGGAATTCAGGTACAGCAGTTCCGCATAGCCCTGCTCATGGGCGAACTTGTAGGGCTTGAAGGTGTTGGCGTAATTCGCGCCAATCTTGTAGCTGCCGGAGCCCTTCGGGGCCGCCCGGTCATAATTGCCCGGGATGACGGCCGCGCAGGACTTCAGGTGCGCGCCGTAGTACGAGCCAACCGGGGCGCACATCACGGCGAAGATGGCCTCCGGATAAGGCACCAGCTGCATCTGGGGATGCATGCCCACCAGCAGCGGGCGGAGGTACATCGAAGCGCCCAGGCCGTACGGCGGGAGGAACTCCATGTTGCCGCGGATACAGGCCTCGCACATCTCGTAGAACATCTTTTCGTCCGGGCAGGGCATGCCCAGGTAGTCCGCAGTCCGCTGCAGGCGGGCGGCGTTCTGGTCGGGACGGAACATCGCCACGCGGCCGTCCTTCTGCCGGAAGGCCTTGAGGCCCTCAAAGCAGGAAATCGCATAATGGAAGACCTGCGCGAAGGGGTCGAACGTGAAGGAGAAGGTCTCCGTCGATTCGGGTTTGGACCACTTGCCGTCCTTGAAGTGGGAGATGACGACCGTGCGGGTCCGGTAGGCGTCGAAGCCTAAAGTTTTCCAGTCTATCTGTGCCATATCGTTCTATATTTTCGATGCAATCCAATCGCCCACCACGGAGGTGGAACAGCTGCCGCCGAGGTCTTCGGTGGTGACACCGGCCTCCAGGGAGGCGGCGACGGCCTCGCGGATGGCCTTGCCCTCGTCCATCAGGCCGAAGGCGTATTCGAACATCATCGCCGCCGACAGGATGGCCGCAACGGGGTTCGCGATGTCCTTGCCGGCCGCCTGCGGATAGGAGCCGTGGATGGGCTCGAACAGGGAGGTGTGCTCCCCCACCGAGGCCGATGCCAGCAGGCCCATCGACCCGCTGATGCAGCTGGCCTCGTCCGTGAGGATGTCGCCGAAGGTATTTTCGGTCACCAGGACGTCGAAGAATTTCGGCCAGCGGATGAGCTGCATGGCGGCGTTGTCCACGAACATGTAGTCGACCTGGATGTCCGGGTAGTTCGGCGCCATCTCCTGGGCGACCTGGCGCCACAGGCGGGAAGACTCCAGCACATTGGCCTTGTCCACGACCGTGAGGTGCTTGCGGCGGCGCCCGGCGTACTCGAAGGCGAGCTTCAGGATGCGCTCCACCTCGGCACGGCTGTAGATGCAGGTGTCATAGGCGGTGTTCCCGTTGTCCTTCCGGCCTTTCTCGCCGAAATACATGCCGCCGGTAAGTTCCCGGATGCACAGGAAATCGGCCCCGTCCACGAGCTCGGTCTTCAGCGGGGACTTGTCCACCAGGGACTTGAAAGTCTCCACCGGACGGAGGTTCGCGTACAGGCCCAGCTGCTTCCGGATGGCCAGCAGGCCCTGTTCCGGGCGCACCTTGGCCGTGGGATCGTTGTCGAACCGGGGATCGCCCACCGCACCGAAGAGGACGGCGTCGCTGTCCATGCACAAGGCATGGGTCTCGGCCGGATAGGCGTCGCCGAAGCGGTCGATGGCGCAGGCGCCCACATATCCGTAGGTATAGGACACCTCGTGTCCGAAGCGAGCGCAGACGGCGTCCACGACCTTGACGGCCTGGGCCACGACCTCCGGGCCGATGCCGTCGCCGGGAAGTTTTGCAATCTTGAGTTTCATATCAGGTTGTTTTCGATTAAATTCAACATCTTGACCGTGGCCTTGATGGCCGCCTCGGCCTGGTCGGAGTCCACGCCCCGGGTCTTGAAGCCCTTTCCCTGCCAGTCCCAGGAGATGGTCGTCTCCACGAGGGCGTCGGTCTTGCCCCCGGGCGGAATCTTCACGACGTAATCCGTCAGGCGGGGATGTTTGCGGCCCAGGCGGTCGTAGATGATCCAGAGCGCCTTCATGAAGGCGTCGTACTGACCGTCGCCGGCGGCCGCCTCCTCGTACTCGGTTCCGTCGATGTCGATCCGGATGTTCGCGATGGGACGCATCCCGCGGGCGAGCTGCAGGCTGTAATTGATGATGTGGATCCGGTCCGGCGCCGTCGTGGAAATGTCCCCTTTCAGGACATCCGCGACGATGAACGGGAGGTCCTCCGGGGTCAGGCTTTCCTTCTTGTCACCGAGTTCGACGACGCGGGCCGTGACCTGCTTCATCTGCTCGGGGGTCAGGGTGATGCCCAGGGATTCCAGGTTCTTGACGATGTTTGCCTTGCCGCTGGTCTTCCCGAGGGCATAGTGGCGGTGCCGGCCGAAGCGCTCCGGCAGGAGGGCGTTCTGGTACAGCCCGCCCTTGCGGTCGCCGTCGGCATGGACCCCGCTCGTCTGGGTGAAGACGAACTCGCCCACGAGGGGCTTGTTCGCCGGAATCCGCACGCCGGAGATCGTCTCCACATACCGGCACACGTGCATCAGGCGGCTCTCATCCAGGGTATTCTCCACCTTCAGGTGGTCGTTGAGGATGCCGATGGCACTGGACACGGGCAGGTTGCCGGTCCGCTCCCCCAGCCCGTTCACGGTCGTGTGCAGGCCCTTGATGCCGGCACGGATCGCCTCGAAAGCGTTCGCGGCGGCGAGGTCATAGTCGTTGTGGGGATGGAAGTCGAAATGGACGGACGGATAGCGCTCCGTCATGGTATGGCAGTACTCCCAGGCGCGGACCGGATCCAGGATGCCGAGGGTATCCGGCAGCATGATCCGCCGGACGGGTGCGTCCTTCAAGGCATCCACCAGGAAGAAAACATACTCCGGAGAGTCCGCCATCCCGTTGGACCAGTCCTCCAGGTACACATTGACTTCCAGGCCCTTGGAGACCGCGATCCGAATGTCCCGGAGGATGTCGTTCAGGTGCTCCTCCGGTGTTTTCCGGAGCTGGGCGGTCACATGGCGGAGAGAGCCCTTCGTCAGGAGGTTCATCACCTGTCCTCCCGCCGTGCGGATCCAGTCCACCGACAGGCCGCCGTCCACGAAGCCGAGCGCCTCCACAGCGCCGAGCTTCCCGCAGGTGGAGGCCCAGGCGCAGATCTTGGCAAAAGCCTCATGCTCGCCGCGGGATACTCGCGCCGAGGCCACCTCGATCCGGTTGACCTTCAGTTCCTCCAGGAGCAGGCGCGCGATGGCCAGCTTCTCGTCCGGGTTGAACGAGACGCCGGCGGTCTGCTCGCCGTCGCGGAGGGTGGTGTCGAGGATCTCGATCATTGTTTCTCGTAAGCTTCGATCTTGTCCTTCTGGAGGAGCAGGTAGTCGATGTCGTCCAGCGCGTTCATCAGGCAGTACTTCTTGTACGCATTCAGTTCGAAGGACTGGCTCCGGCCCGTGGCGAGGTTCGTCACGGTCTGGTTGGGGACGTCCACCCGGACTTTCGTCGCGGGATCCGCCTCGATGGAGGCGAAGAGTTCCTCCAGGAAAGCCGGGGTCACGACCACCGGCAGGACGAAGTTGTTGAGTTCGTTATTCTTGTGGATATCCGCAAAGAAGCTGGAAATCACCACTTTGAACCCATAGCCGGCGATGGCCCAGGCCGCATGTTCGCGGCTGGAGCCGGATCCGAAGTTGCGCCCGGCGACGAGGATCTCGCCCCGGTAGCGCGGGTCGTTCAGGACGAAATCCGGATCCGGCGTCCCGTCCGGACGGTAACGCCAGTCGCGGAACAGGTTGTCGCCGAAGAACCGTTCGTCCCGCGTAGTCGCCTTCAGGAAGCGGGCGGGAATGATCTGGTCCGTGTCTATGTTCTCGAGCGGAAGCGGGACGCAGGTACTCTCGATGATGTCAAATATCTGTTTCATAGCAGTACGCGGGGATCGGTGATGAAGCCGGTGACGGCCGCGGCGGCCGCCGTGAGCGGGCTGGCGAGGAGCGTCCGGGAACCGGGGCCCTGCCGGCCTTCGAAGTTCCGGTTGCTCGTGGAGACGCAATATTTTCCGGCGGGTACCTTGTCCGGGTTCATCGCCAGGCAGGCGGAGCAGCCGGGCTGGCGGATCTCGAAGCCGGCGGCTTCGAGGATCTTGTCCAGGCCCTCCTCCTCGATCTGGCGGCGGACCTTCCAGGATCCGGGGACGAGCCACGCCACGACCTCAGGAGCTTTCTTGCGACCGGCGACGATGGACGCGAATGCGCGGAAATCTTCGATACGGCCGTTCGTGCAGGCGCCGAGGAAAACATAGTCCACAGGCTTCCCCAGGAGCATGTCACCAGGACGGAAGCCCATGTATTTCAAAGACTTGCAGAAAGAGGCATGGGCCTCGGCGGGCACATCGTCCAAGGTCGGCAGATAACCTGTGATGGCCATGCCCATCCCGGGGTTGGTCCCATAGGTGAGCATCGGCGCTATCTCGGCCGCGTCGAACACGATCTCCCGGTCGAAGACGGCGTCGTCATCGCTGCGCAGCTGCTTCCAGGCGGCGACCGCCTTGTCCCAATCTGCGCCCTTCGGGGCGTAATCGCGCCCCTGGAGATAAGCGAAAGTGATCTCGTCGGGAGCGATGAAACCGCCGCGGGCGCCCATCTCGATGGACAGGTTGCACAGGGTCAGACGCCCTTCCATGGACAAGGCCCGGACCGCGGAACCGGCATACTCCACAAAGTAACCCGTCGCGCCGCTGGTGGTGAGCTTGCTCATGAGGAACAGGGCCATGTCCTTGGCGGTCACTCCCTTTCCGAGGGCGCCCTCGATGCGGATCCGCATCGATTTGGGCTTCTGCTGCAGGATGCACTGGGAAGCCAGGACCATCTCCACCTCGGAGGTGCCAATGCCGAATGCGACAGCACCCACGGCGCCGTGCGTGGACGTGTGCGAGTCGCCGCAGACGATGGTCATGCCCGGCAGGGACAGTCCCTTCTCCGGTCCCACGACGTGGATGATGCCGTTGTCCGGGTCCATCATCCCGTAGTGCGTGAGTCCGAACTCGGCGGCGTTGGCCGCGAGGGCATCCACCTGTTTCTTGGAAACCGGATCCTCGATGGGCCTTTCCTGGCCTTCCGTCGGGGTGTTGTGGTCCGGCATGCAGAAAATCTTCTCCGGACGCAGGCAGCGGATGCCCCGCGCGCGCAGGCCGTCGAAAGCCTGCGGGCTCGTCACCTCGTGGCAGTAGAGCCGGTCGATGTACAGCTGGTCGGGACCGCCTTCCACATGCTGGACGACGTGTGCGTCCCAGATCTTGTCAAAGAGGGTGTTCATACGATCTTGTTGATACAGTCCACATAGGCCTCGATGGAGGCCGTCACAATGTCGGTCGAGGCGCCGAATCCATAGTACACCCGTCCCTCGTTCTCCACCTGCATATGTACCTTGCAGCAGTCGTCAGACCCCTTGGAGACGCCCTGGATAGTGTATTCGTTGATGGTGAGATGGCGCTTCACGATCTGCCGCAGCGCGTTGATGGCGGCGTCCACCGGGCCGTTGCCGGTCGCGGCCGCCTCGAACTTCTCTCCGGCGATGTCCAGGCCCACGGAAGCCACCGGCTTCACGCCGATGCCGCTCGTCGCCTGGAGCCAGTCCACCTTGATGCGGCGCGCGGAGGCCCTGTCGGCCCCGGCAAGCATCAGGATGTCGTCGTCATGGATTTCCTTCTTGCTGTCGGCGAGGCGGAGGAACTGCTCGTACACCTCGTCCAACTTGTTCTCGTCCAGCTTCACACCGTTCACTTCCAGGCGGTACTTGAGCGCCGCCCGGCCGCTGCGGGCCGTCAGGACGATGGAATTCGTGTCAATGCCCACGTCCTTCGGGTCGATGATCTCGTAGGTCTCGGCGTTCTTCAAGACACCGTCCTGGTGGATGCCGGACGAATGGGCGAAGGCGTTCTTGCCCACGATGGCCTTGTTCGGCTGCACCGGCATGTTCATCAGGGAAGACACGAGCCGGCTCGTGGGATAGATGCGCTTGGTGTTGATGTTCGTCTCCAGCGGAATCCCGTGATGGGCCTTCAGGATCATGGCGATCTCCTCCAGGGCGGTGTTCCCCGCCCTTTCGCCGATGCCGTTGATCGTGACCTCGCACTGGCGGGCGCCGTTCAGCAGGCCGGCCATCGTGTTGGCCGTCGCCATCCCGAGGTCGTTGTGGCAATGGGTGGAAAGGATGGCCTTGTGGACACCGTCCACGTGTTCCATCAGGTACTTGATCTTGGCGCCGAACTCCTCCGGCAGGCAGTAGCCCGTGGTGTCGGGGATGTTCACGACGGTCGCGCCCGCCTTGATCACGGCCTCCACGACGCGGGCGAGGAACTCGTTGTCGGTACGGCCGGCGTCCTCCGCGTAGAATTCCACGTCCTCGACGTACTTCTTCGCGTACTTGACAGCCCGGACGGCCCGCTCCAGCACTTCTTCCCGGGTGGAGTTGAACTTGTACCGGATGTGCGAGTCGGACGTACCGATCCCGGTGTGGATCCGGCCCCGCTTGGCGTACTTGAGCGCCTCCGCGGCCATGTCGATGTCCTTTTCCACGGCCCGCGACAGCGCGCAGACCGTGGGCCAGGTCACCGCCTTGGAGATCTCCACCACCGAGTTGAAATCACCCGGGCTGGAGATGGGGAAACCGGCCTCGATGACGTCCACGCCGAGGAGTTCCAGTGCCTTGGCGACCTGGATCTTCTCCACGGTGTTCAGCTGACATCCCGGGACCTGCTCCCCGTCGCGGAGCGTGGTGTCGAATATGTACACCCGGTCGCTCATCGGTCGATCTCTTCGGGACGGAGCTTACGGACGGCGGCGCCGGTGCGCCAGAGTTCGCTCTCGCGGAGCGCCTTCAGTTCCTTCTCCAGGCCTTCGCGGTAATCCGGCTTGGAGTTCGCGTCGATGGAGACCTGGGCTTCCTCGCCGCTGGCCACCCGCTGGTACAGCTTCTCGAACACGGGCTTGGTCGCATCGTGGAACGGGCCCATCCAGTCCAGCGCGCCGCGCTGGGCGGTGGTGGAGCAGTTGGCGTACATCCAGTCCATGCCCTTCTCCGCGAAGAGCGGCATCAGGGACTGCGTCAGTTCCTCGACGGTCTCGTTGAAGGCCTCGGACGGGCTGTGGCCGTGCTCGCGGAGCACTTCGTACTGGGCGGACAGGATGCCCTGGATCGCGCCCATCAGGGTACCGCGCTCACCGGTGAGGTCGGAATAGACCTCGCGCTTGAAATCGGTCTCGAACAGGTAGCCGGAACCCACGCCGATACCCAGCGCGAGCGTGCGGTCGAGGGCGCGGCCGGTGGCGTCCTGATACACGGCGTAGGAGGAGTTCACGCCGCGGCCCTGCAGGAAGAGCCGGCGGAGGGAAGTGCCGGAACCCTTCGGGGCCACCATGATCACATCCACGTCCGCAGGCGGGATGATGCCCGTGCGCTCCTTGTAGGTGATACCGAAACCGTGGGAGAAGTACAGGGCCTTCCCCGCGGTCAGATGCTTCTTCACCGTGGGCCAGATGGCGATCTGGGCCGCGTCGGAAACCAGGAATTGGATGATGGTGCCCTTCTCGCAGGCCTCCTCGATCTCGAAGAGGTTCACGCCCGGGACCCAGCCGTCCGCGACGGCCTTGTCATACGTCTTTCCCTTGCGCTGGCCGACAATGACGTTGAAGCCGTTGTCTTTCAGGTTCAGGGACTGTCCGGGGCCCTGGACGCCGTAGCCGATGACGGCGATGGTTTCGTCCTTCAGGACTTCGCGTGCTTTTTCGAGGGTGAACTCTTCGCGGGTCACGACATTCTCGTCGACACCGCCGAAATTGATCTTTGCCATGTCTATTTGTTGTTTAATTGTTGATTTCTTTCCCTTTCCCGTTTCTTCAGGAACTTGAAGACGGGTTCCTGCTCGGCCCGGGAGACCGCAATACGTCCGGAACGGACGAACTGCAGCACGCCGATGGGCTTGAGGTCGTCGTGCAGGGCGGCCGTCTCGTCCGACAGGCCGGTCTTCTGGATGACCGTGAACACCTTGTTCATCTCCACGATGCGCGCATGGTAGCGGTTCAGCAGGGTTTCGATGTCGCCATACTCGAGGAGAGCCGGCGTAGGCACCTTGTACAAGCACAGTTCACGATAGACGATCTTGTCGGACGTATAGAAGAAGACCTTGATCACGTCCACGCGCTTCTCGATCTGCTGGACGCTCTCACGCACCTTCTTCTCCGGGCCGGAAGTCACGATGGTGATGTTGTGGACGCCTTCCATGGAGGTGGCACCCGCGGACAGGCTCCAGATGCTCAGGCCGTGACGCGTGAACACGTTCGTGATCTGCGCCAGGAGGCCGATCTGGTTCTCGGTGTAGATGGTCACCGTATATTCTCTCACTTCGCTATCCATTGTACCATTCTTCCGTGATCATGATCTGGTGGATGCCCTTGCCGGGCGGCACCATGGGCATCACCATCCCCTCTTCCAGGACATGGACGTCCAGGAGGAAGGGTTTTTCGTCGGCGAACATCGCCTCCAGCGCCGCATCCAGTTCCTCGCGCTTCTCCACGGTGACGCAACGGATGCCATAGGCGCGGGCGATCATCGCGTAATCCGGATTCAGCATCCGGGTTTCAGAGTAGCGGCAGCCGAAGAAGAGTTCCTGCCACTGACGGACGTTGCCCAGCCAGTTGTTGTTCAGCAGGACGACTTTCACGCCCACCTGCTCCTGCATGATGGTTCCAAACTCCTGCATCGTCATCTGGATACCGCCGTCGCCGACGAAGCAGCACACCGGGCGGCCCGGTTCGGCCACCTTGGCGCCGATGGCGGCGGGCAGGCCGAAACCCATCGTCCCGAGGCCGCCGGAGGAAATGAAACTGCGGGAACGGGAGAAACGGGAATAGCGGGCGCCCATCATCTGGTTCTGGCCCACGTCCGTCACCACGACCGCCTTCTCGCCGGAAGCCCGGACCACGCGGTCCACCACCTCGCCCATCCGGAGCATACCGGCGGCGGGATGCACTTCCGGGTCGATGACCTTTTCCTTCTCCACGGCGTCACAACGCTCGCAGCTGGCATTCCATTCAGGGTGCTTCCGGGCCTTCATCCGCTCCGTCAGGAGCGTGAGGACCTTCTTCGCATCGCCGCGGAGCCCCACCTCCACGGGAATGATCTTCCCGATCTCGGAGGTGTCGATGTCGATGTGGATGACTTTCGCCTGCCGGGCGTAGGTCGAGACCGTTCCGGTCACGCGGTCATCGAACCGCATGCCGACGGCCACCAGCACATCGCAGGAATTCGTCATGATGTTCGGGGCCACGTTTCCGTGCATGCCGATCATTCCGCGGTAGAGCGGGAAATCGGAAGGCAGGGCGCTCAGGCCCAGGAGCGTGGATCCCGCCGGAATATCCCCCTTCTCGAGGAACGCCTTCAGTTCCTCCTCCGCATGGCCGAGGACGACGCCCTGGCCATACACGACGAAGGGACGCTCGGCCGCGTTCAACAGGGCTACCGCCTTGTTCAGGGAAACTTCCGAAACCTTCGGATCAGGGACATAGCTGCGGATGAAGTCACACTTCTCGTACTTGAAGTCCGTCAGGCCCACCTGCGCGTCCTTGGTAAAGTCCAGGACCACGGGGCCCGGACGGCCGCTCCGGGCGATGTAGAAAGCCCGGGCGACGGCCCACGCCACCTCGTCCGCCGAGCGGATCTGGTAGTTCCACTTGCTGATGGGACCGGTCAGGCCGATGACATCGGCCTCCTGGAACGCATCCGTGCCCAGGGCGGCGGAGGACACCTGCCCGGTGATGACCACCACCGGGGTGGAATCGGTCATCGCATCATGGACACCGGTGATGACGTTCGTCGCGCCGGGGCCCGAGGTGACGATCACGACACCGGGATCGCCTTTCACGCGGGCATAGCCCTGGGCCGCGTGGATGGCTCCCTGTTCGTGCCGCACCAGGATATGGCGGACGCGGTCCTTATAACCGCACAGGCTGTCGTACACGGGCATGATCTGCCCGCCGGGATACCCGAAGACGGTATCCATGCCCTCCTCGATGAGGGACAGCCACAATGCTTCCGAACCTGTAATCATATCTTTCTGTTATCGTTCGTTCTTCTTTGTCATTTCGAGCTTAGTCGAGAAATCTCACGGCGCCCTTGTCAGCTGAGCTGACCATCCGGGCGTACACTTTCAAACTCTTGGAGACTTCGCGCACGCGGAACGGAGGCGTGAATGCCTTGTCACCGCGGGCCAGTTCTTCCTGCCGCCGGCGTTCCAGTTCGTCCTCGGGGAGAAGGACCCGGATGGAACGCGCGGGGATGTCGATCTCAATGAGGTCTCCGTCCCGGACCAGGGCGATAGCGCCGCCGGCTGCCGCTTCGGGCGAAATGTGGCCGATGGACAGGCCCGAGGTGCCGCCGCTGAAGCGTCCGTCGGTCAGCAGGGCGCATTCCTTGCCCAGGTGGACCGACTTCAGGTAGGAGGTCGGGTACAGCATTTCCTGCATGCCGGGACCGCCGCGGGGGCCTTCGTAAGCGATCACGACGACGTCGCCGCTCTTCACTTTCCCGCCCAGGATACCGTCACAGGCCGCTTCCTGGGAATCGAAGACCTTCGCCGGGCCGGTGAACTTCCAGATGGATTCGTCCACGCCGGCCGTCTTCACGACGCAGCCGTCCGCCGCGATGTTGCCCCGGAGCACCGCCAGTCCGCCGTCCTTCGTGTAAGCGTGGGCGACGGACCGGATGCAACCGTTCTCCCGGTCGGTATCCAGTTCCTGGTAATAGGTCTCCTGGGAGCCCAGCCGGGTCGAGAACCGTCCGGCGGGAGCGCTGCGGTACAGCTGCAGGGCTTCCTCCGTCACATGCTCCGACTGGATGGCGAAGCGGTCCATCGTCTCCGAAAGGGTGCATCCGTCCACCCGGTAAAGGGTGGTGTCGATGAGGCCGGCAACGGCCAGTTCGCGGAGGATGGACACGACACCGCCGGCGCGGTTCACGTCCTGGACATGGTATTTCGCGGTATTGGGGGCCACCTTGCAGATGCAAGGGACCTTGCGGGAGAGGGTGTCGATGTCGGCCATCGTGAAATCCACGCCGGCTTCCTGCGCCACGGCAAGAAGGTGCAGCACCGTATTGGTGGAGCCGCCCATCGCGATGTCCAGCGCCATGGCGTTCAGGAACGCCGCGCGGGTCGCGATGCTGCGGGGCAGGACGCGTTCGTCACCGTTCCGATAGTATTTCCAGGCATTCTCCACGATGAGGGCGGCCGCCTTGCGGAAGAGTTCCTTCCGGTTCTTGTGCGTAGCCAGTACGGACCCGTTGCCGGGGAGGGCCAGGCCGATGGCCTCGGTCAGGCAGTTCATCGAATTCGCCGTGAACATGCCGGAACAACAGCCGCAGCCTGGACAGGAAGCGGCCTCGATCTTCGCCACTTCGGCGTCGGACAGGGTGGTGTCCGCCGACTGGACCATCGCGTCGATCAGGTCCAGTTTCCGGTCTCCCAGCACACCGGCCTCCATCGGGCCGCCGGAGACGAAGACCGCCGGGATGTTCAGCCGCATGGCGGCCATGAGCATGCCCGGCGTGATCTTGTCACAGTTGCTGATGCAAACCATGGCGTCGGCCTTGTGGGCATTGACCATGTATTCGACACTGTCCGCGATGACTTCGCGGGACGGGAGGGAGTACAGCATCCCGTCGTGTCCCATGGCGATACCGTCGTCCACGGCAATGGTGTCGAATTCGGCCGCATAGCAGCCCAGGCGCTCGATTTCGGCCTTGACCAGCTGGCCGGCCTCATGCAGATGCGTATGGCCGGGGACGAACTGGGTGAAGGAATTCACCACCGCGATGACAGGTTTTCCCACCTGTTCCGGTTTCATGCCCGCCGCAGCCCAGAGGGCGCGGGCGCCTGCCATCCGGCGTCCCTCGAAGGTGACGCTGCTTCTGAAAGGATATTTCATACACTACTAAAAAAACACCCCTTCCAGTGCGGACTGGAAGGGGCTTAAGTTATCTTTATACTGTCATGCCGTTCCAGTCCGCGTCTATTTGACAAGGAGAATAAGGGCAAGGGCAATGACAAGTACGTTGATCATGCTGGTTTCAAATCGTTACCGAGAGCAAAGATGGGAAATTAGTTTTTAAAAAACAAGAAAAAGTAGTAAAAAATCTTAATAATCAGCATCCGACAGGGCAGGGAACGTTTGACGGAATTGATCGATAACCGGCCGTTTCAGTTCAGATTCAATAATGTCGATACGCCCTTCCTTACAAATTGAAAGCAATTCCCCGCGCGGACCGTACAAACTGGTATGTCCGGAATAAAGATTTCCGGGGTCCTTTCCGGCCCGGTTCACCCCGGCCACGTAGCACACATTTTCGATGGCACGGGCTTTCAGGAGGGCATCCCAGGCGTCAATCCGCTGCTGCGGCCAGCTGGCAACGTACAGGATCAGGTCGTAATCGGGCTTGCCGTCCACCATCCGGTTCCGGGCGAAAACAGGGAAACGAAGGTCGTAACATACCTGAAGCAGGATCCGGAACCCGGCATGTTCCACCACCACACGTTCCTCACCGGCGGTGTAGCGTTCATGCTCGCCGGCATACGTGAAGAGGTGATGCTTGTCATAATACTGATAATGGCCATCCGGAAACACGAAATAGAATCGGTTGCGGTAGGTGCCGTCCACATGCGTGGATACGCTGCCCGCGACGGCGCAGCCTTTGCTGCGGGCATAGTCCTGCATCCAGTGGAGGCTGTCCCCCTCTCCTTCCTCGGCCACCCCGACGGGGTCCGTGACAAATCCGGTGGAAAACATTTCGGGAAGGACGACGAGGTCCGTCTTCAGGGTGCCCATCAGCATCCGGCGGGCATCCTCCCGGCTCTGGGCAGGATTCCCCCACTCCGGAGCCGTCTGCAACAAGGTGATTCTCATAGTGCGAAGATAAGAAAAATCCGTATCTTTGCCATATGGCAGACAACTATTTGGAAAAGAAATACGAGGAACTCCGGGAAAAACGCCCGGTCATCAAGCGGAACCACCTGTCGCTGGACACGCTCCTGCACCGCAACCGGAGTTACCGCGGTTACGACCCCGCCCGCACCGTCACGCGCGAAGAATTGATGAAGATGGTGGAAGCGACCACCCTGGTTCCTTCAGGCAAGAACCAGCAGGCGCTCCGCTACCGGCTGGTCACCGCCGAGGAAAGCGGCAAGGTCCTTCCCCTCATCCGGTTGGGCGCGGCGCTGCCGGAACTCCATCTGCCTTTCCCTGGCACGGAGCCCCGCGCGTTCCTGGTCATCTGCAGCATCGTCCCCGAGAATCCTGTCCTGGACATCGACCTGGGAATTGCCGCGCAGAGCCTGCTGCTGAAAGCGGTCGAAATGGGCCTGAACGGCATCATCATCCGGGCCTTCGATCCCGGAAAAATGCAGGAATCCCTGGGGCTGGAACTCACGCCACTGCTGGTCATCGCCATCGGCAAAGGCGCCGAAAACATCTTCCTGAAGCCCGTGGAAGCCGGAGAATCCCTGAATTATTACCGGAAAGACGGTGTCCATTTCGTCCCCAAACTGAAGGCTGAGGATTTGATCATCTAAAAAAAACGGCGCCCCGATGGACGCCGTTCAACGTTATGTGCCGGAGAGACTAGTAGGTCACCTTGGGCTCGAGCGCCTTGGCGAGCTCGATGAACTTCGCGACTTCCTTCTCCACCGGAGTACGGCGGCAGAGGTGCTTTTCCTCGTTGACCTCGGCCATCTTGGCGGCGAGGTTCGCGGCATTGCGGTTGCGGAGCTCCTTCACGGTGTCCACGCCGGCGGCCTCGAGCAGTTCGGAGAACTGCGGGCCCACACCCTTCACGCGGAAGAGGTCGGCATGGTTGACCCAGGTGAGGACGCGGCCATGATCGATGCCGGTGGCGTCTTCGATGGCCTGGCGACCCTTGGCGTCAGCACCCTTCTCCAGGAGCTGGTCCACGGTCTCGATGCCGATGCCGATAAGTTTCTCGGCGTACACAGGGCCGATACCCTGAATGTCGATAATCTTGTAAATCATATCAATAATTGTGTTTAAAGGTTGTTGTCAGTGGCTTTTAATCGTTCAAATGTACAAATTTTCGAGGAAATAAACAATTTTTTTCCTATATTTGCAAGGAATAGGAAATTTTTTCAATGGAAACCTATCCGCTTGACCAGGAAAAAACGTACAATTCCGTTGACCTGCTGACACTTGAGTGTGAAAGCGGTCCTGAAACCCGGAAAATTGGCGAATGGTTGAATGTGGACCCTGTCCGCATCCACCGGATGGTCGTGCGCGAAAAGGTTTTGAAAGTGGACCAGATGGAAGTCTTCGCCCCCCTGGTTTCCAAACTCCGCCGGGCGGATTACGAGTATTACAAGCGCATCACCGGTCTGAAGATGCTTATCGACTTCCCTGGATACACCTCCGAGGTGGAAGCCAAGATCCCTTACGACACCGACCCCATCGCTTTCTACAAATGGTGGCGCAAGGGCAAGCACGAGCATGTGGTGTACCTCTCCCCCGCTTACCAGTTCAAGCTGTTCCAGAAAGTCTCCGTGATGGAGCCGAAGGTAATGCTCAAGAAAGACATCGAATTCGTCAAGAACTTCTGACAATGACCCTCCAAGATATCCTACGCGTCCCCACGGCCGCCAGCCCCGAAGACCGGGCCGAAGACGTCTGGGACGACGAGAACCGTTGCTGCTACTCGTCCGACGGGGAAAGGCTCCTGGACGCGGAGAACTTTCCGTCCGAAGTGACGGTCCGGGAAGGTTGCCGCATCCTTTGCGACGGCGTGTTCGCCTTCCAGGACTACATGGCTGAGGACCGGAAGATCGGCGAAGAGATTCCCCTGGAGGAGCGGGATTCCTTCCTGGAAAAAATCCACCTCCCCGCCACCCTCACGCATATCGGCAACGCCGCTTTCAACGAATGCGGGCTCCTGGAGAGCATCCGTCTCCCCAAGGGACTCCTGTCCATCGGCGAAGAAGCCTTCTGCGACTGCTGGAACCTGGAAAAGATCACCTGTCCCGCCTCGCTGCGGGTCATCGGTCCCCGGGCCTTCCAGGGTTGCATCAACCTGTACCAGATCCGCCTGAACAAGGCGCTCGAAGCCATCGGCGAGGATGCCTTCGACGACTGCGAGTCGCTGGAGACCATCCTCGTCCCGGCCGGAACGCTGGACCGGTTCCTCACCCTCCTCCCCAAATCCCTCCACGAATTCATCGAAGAACTATGAGCACCGCAGGACAAAAGTTTACCGTCTCCCACGACAGTCCCCTCCTGAAATATCTGTACGAAATCTTCCCGACCCAGTCCAAGACCGGCGTCAAGAACATGCTATCCAAGGGCCAGATCCTGGTGAACGGGGAACGGAGGACCGCCTTCGACCATCCCCTCCGTGCCGGCGACACCCTCCTGGTGCTCGCCAAGGTCGTTTCCATGGCCCGCGAAAGCAGCGAGAACGCCCGGGAAGACGTGGAAAAGTCGGGCGTCAAGATTGTCTTTGAGGACGACAACTACATCGTCGTGGACAAGCCCGCCGGCCTCCTGACGGTATCCACCGCCAAGGGTTCCCAGAGCAAGACCGGCAAGAAGGAAGCCACCCTGTATGCCATCCTGAACGCCTATGTAAAGACGGATGCCCGCGCCCGCCGCAAGGAAGACCTGGCCAGCGGACGGACACCCGACCGGTCCACCGCCAAGATCTGGATTGTCCATCGCCTGGACAAGGGTACGTCCGGCCTGGTGATCTTCGCCAAGAACGAACACGCAAAGGACATCCTCCAAAGCCGCTGGAAGGAACTCGTCATCGAGCGCCGCTACGTCGCCGTCCTCGAAAAGAAACTCGAGAAGGAGTCCGGCGCCATCCAGAGTTGGCTCGTGGAGAATCCCAAGTCCCTCATCGTCTATTCCTATCCGGAGGAGGTCCGCGGCGGCCAGCTCGCCATCACCCATTACAAGGTCCTGGAGTATGTCCGTCGGGGCAAGGGCGTGTACACCATGGCAGAATTCTCCCTGGAGAGCGGCCGCAAGAACCAGATCCGCGTCCATGCCGCCGACATCGGCCATCCCGTCGCCGGTGACGAAAAGTACGGCGCCGAGACGGACCCGATCCGCCGGCTCGCCCTTCACGCGGCCACCCTCGTGTTCCGGAATCCCCTGTCCGGCGAGGTCGTGCGCCTGAAGTCCCCGCTTCCCGCCGCCTTCGACAAGTTCGAGAGAATCGAGAAAACCGACAAATGATGGAAACGTTTACCGTCCCCGGCGCCGCCGACGGCGTCCAGCTCAGCACGCTCATCATCGCCCCGGGATCTCCCAAGGCCGTCCTCCAGCTGGTCCACGGCATGGCAGAGCACAAGGAGCGCTACATCCCTTTCATGAACTACCTGTCCGAGATGGGCTACGCCTGCGTGATCTGCGACCTCCGCGGCCACGGCGAGACCGTCACGGACCCGAGGGACCTCGGCTGGATGGGCAAGGGCGGCATGACCGCCCTGGTCGATGACGTCCACTGTGTAACCGAGTGGGCCAAAGCGCAATACCCCGGACTCCCCTTCTTCCTGTTCGGACACAGCATGGGGTCGATGATCGTCCGCAGCTACCTCAAGCGGTATGACCGGGACATCGACGGGCTCGTCGTGTGCGGCAGTCCGAGCAATAACCCGGCTGCGGGCCTGGGCGATTTCCTCGCCTGCTGCATCAGCATTTTCCGGGGCCCCCGCTACCGGTCGCAGTTCCTCGCGAACCTGTGCACCGGGAACAATGACAAGAAATTCAAGGCCGACGGCATCCAGAACGCCTGGCTCTCCACGAACCGGGCCAATGTCGAGGCCTACAACAACGATCCCCTGTGCGGATTCGTCTTCACCGCCAATGGCTACCGGAACGGCCTCTTCCGCCTGATGAAGGATATCTACTCCCCCGAGGGATGGAACGTGACGAAACCGGACCTGCCGGTCCACTTCATCGCCGGCGCCGAAGATCCCTGCATCATCAACCTGAAGAAATTCTCGCAGGCCGTGAGTTTCCTCCGCACTCGCGGCTATCGGGATGTCACAAGCCAGGTTTATCCCAAGATGCGCCACGAAATCCTGAACGAAATCGGCCGCGAAGACGTCTGGCGCGATGTCCGTGAACGCCTGGACGGCTGGCTGGCCCGATGAATCCCTCCCCCAAAGACATCTTCAACCGGGCCGAGCTGCTGCTCGGAGCCGACGTGATGGAACGCCTCGCGTCCGTGCGCGTCATCCTCTTCGGCGTTGGCGGCGTAGGCAGCTGGTGCGCGGAAGGGCTTGTCCGCTCGGGAGTCAAGCACCTGACGATCGTCGACGCGGACGACGTGGTCCCGTCCAACATCAACCGGCAGCGCATGGCCACGGTCTCCACCGTGGGCCGGTCCAAGGTGGACGCCCTGAAAGAAATCCTCATGGACATCAATCCGGACGCCGTAATCGAGGGTGTCCATGCCCGGTTCAGCGAAGAAACCGCGGCCTCTTTCGGATTGGAAAACTACGATTACATCATCGACGCCATTGATGCCCTGAAGGACAAGGCATCCCTGATCCTGCATGCAACGGCCACGCCGGCCACCTTCTTCTCCTCGATGGGCGCTGCGTGCAAAATCGACCCTACAAAGGTGCGGGTGGCCTCTTTCTGGGAGGTTCGCGGCTGTCCTCTCGGCGCCATGCTCCGCAAGAAACTCCGCAAGGCCGGCACCCTTCCCGCCAAGGATTTCCTCTGCGTCTACGACGAAGAACTCCTCCCGAACCGCGGTGCCGACACCGCCCTCCCGGAAGAACTGAAATTCGACAAAGTCTCGCACAACGGTTCCCTCGTCACCGTCACCGCCCCCTTCGGCTTTACCCTGGCAAGTTTGGTCATCCAACATATCTATTCATCGGACTGTCGGTAGTTGACATTCCCAAACCTGTGGCCACCCTCGGCCACATAAGAGGGAGGGGCCCGCAGACCCTGAAAGGGGCTGTGGGAGGGGTCGCGAAGCGACGGTTTGGGGATGTCACTACCGACAGTCCGGGCAGATTCCTTTTAAGAGATAATTGACGGTCCGGGGCTCGAAGCCTTCCGGAACCGAAACCGGCGGGACGGGGGTGTCTTCCAGGCAGAAGGTACGGTGGCACTTTTCGCAGTAGAAATGGACGTGGACGTCGTCGTCCTCGTCTTCGTGATGGCTGTGGCAGAGTTCGTAGCGCACCCCGTCGCCAGAATCGTCCAGCACATGCACCAAATGCGCCTCGCGGAAAGCCTGCAACGTCCTGAAAATGTTGGACTTGTCGATGGTTTCCACAACCGTTTCGAGTTCGGTCATGGACATCGGACGGCCCGCCGCGGCGAGGGCGCGGGCGATCACGATGCGGTTCGCCGTCGGCTTCACGCCGTGGTGCTCCATCAGGTCCTGTAGGTGTTTCTCTTCCATCACAACTGCAAAAATAAGGGATTGCGGTGACTTCCGCAATCCCCATTTGTGGTGATGCCGCGCTACAGCGTCAGCATGATGTCGTTCAGCAGGCCGCCCGCCGTCTGGCGCGTACCGGCGCCGGCGCCCTGGATGAGCATCGGCGAGGGATAGTCGCCCGTCGTGATCATGATGGCGTTGTCCGTGCCCTTCAGCGCATAGAGCGGGCTGTCCGGACCGACTTCCTGCAATCCCACGGTTGCGTGTCCCTCGGCATCGACGGCGGCGACATACCTTAATTTGAGGCCCTTTGCAGTGGCTGCAGCATAGCGTTCAGCGATGTCGGCCGGGATGGGCTCGAGTGTCACCTGGGACTCTTCCAGCGGAATGCCGGTCTGACGGCTGAGGATCAGGATCTTCCGGAGGACATCCTTGCCGCTGAGGTCGATGTTCGGGTCCGGCTCAGTGTAGCCCTTGATACGGGCATCCTCGACCAGTTCGTCGAATCCCGTTCCTTTGTAATTGTCCATCAGGTAGTTGAGCGTACCGGAAAGGACAGCGTCCATGCGCACCAGGGTGTCACCGGACTGGACCACGCGGTCCAGCGTGACGAGCACCGGCAGGGCGGCGCCGGCCGTGGTCTCATAGCGCAGGGAGACGCCGGCCTTGTGGGCCTGCTCCTGCAGCGCCTTGAACTGGGCGTACGTGCCCGAGAACGGAATCTTGTTGCAGGCCACCACGCTGTAGCCGCTGCGGAACAGGGCGGGATACCGAAAGCCGATTTCCCCGCTCGCCGTGCAGTCTACGAAAATGGAATTCTCCAGCGACAGTTCCGCGACGGCATCGATGTAACCGGCGCCCGGTTTGCCCGCATCCAGGCGCTCTTTCGCCTTCGTCAAGTCGATGCCTTCGGTGTCGATCACATACTTCCGGCTGTTTGCCAGACCGCACACGCGCAGTTCCTTGCCGGAGCGCTTCGCGATGGAGGCTGCATTCTCGGAAAGCATCTCGACCAGCGCCTTACCGACACGGCCATAACCGGCGATGAACAGATGGATGACCTTGTTGCTCCACTTGTCGAAGAACTCCCGGTGGATGGCCCGGATGGCCACCTCCGCCCGGACGGAAGGGACGATGACGGAGATGTTCCGTTCGGACGAGCCCTGCGCCGTGGCGCGGACCGGGACGCTGTGCGCCCCCAGGGCGGCCAGCATCCGGCCTGTTGCACCGCTGTGCCCCAGGATGTCGTCCCCGATCAGGCACACGAGCGAGAAGCCGGTCTCCACCTTGAGCGGGTTCAACCGACCCAGCGAGATCTCATAGGCAAAGCAGGCATCGGCCGCCTCGCGGGCGGCTTCGGCATCCTGCTCGGCAATGGCGATGCACATCGAATGGACCGAAGAAGCCTGGGTGATCAGGATGATGTTGATTCCCTTCCGGCTCAGCGCATCGAACAGACGCGAGGAGAAGCCCGGAACGCCCACCATGCCGCTTCCCTCCAGGGAAATGAGGGCGATGTGGTCGGAATGGGCGATGCCGATCATCCCGTCCCGCACGCGCGGCGGATTCCGCTCCACGAGCGTACCCGGCTCTTCCGGGTGGAAGGTATCCTTGACGATGATCGGAATTCCCTCGTCCACAACGGGTTGAATGGTCGGCGGATAGATGACCTTGGCCCCGAAGTGGGACAGTTCCTGCGCCGCCCGGTAGGAAATGTTCGGAATCGGGCGGGCGGTCGGGACAATCTTCGGATTGGCCGTCATGATACCCGGGACATCGGTCCAGATCTCCACGCGGCGGGCATGGATGCCCACGGCTACGAGCGAGGCCGTAAAGTCAGAGCCTCCGCGGCCGAGCGTCGTCACGCGGCCGTTCCCGTCCGTTGCGATGAAGCCCGGGACGACGAACAGTTCCACGTGCGGGTTCGAATTCACGGTCTTGGCCACGCGGGCATAGGTTTCCGGCTCGTCCACCACGCCGTCACGCACCTGGACGAATTCCCGGGCGTCCAGCCACTGGCAGGTGATGCCCAGCGACAGGAACTTGTCCGTCAAGATGGCCGTGGAGAACAGCTCGCCGAAGCCCTCGATGGCTTCCAGGCTCGCCTGGCTCAGTTCGCCCAGGAGATACACACCGTACGTGATGCCCTCCAGGGATTCGAACAGCTTGTCCACCGAAGCGGCCGTGCGCTCCCGGTATCCTTCCGGCAGCAGTTCGCCGATAATCTTGTAATGGCGCTTCCGGAGGTCCTCGATGAGTTCCTTGTAGGACTCATCGCGGGCTGCCGCCTTATGACCGGTCTGGATCAGCGCGTCCGTGCATCCGCTGACCGCGGAGGAAACCACGATGGTGCGGTCCTCTTCGAGGGCCTTGCGGACGATATCGATGACCCGAAGCATCGCTTCGGAAGAGGCTACCGAAGAGCCTCCGAACTTGAGTACTTGCATGTTCGTTCTATTTCATGAGAATGGCCGTCAGCCGCGCGGTTTCCAGCAGGAAGCCGTCGTGGCCGAAGCGGGAGGAGATTTCGATGTAGTCGGCCCCGGGAATCCAGCGGGCCCAGACGGACGATTCCTGCGGGGGGAAGAGGGCGTCCGTGTCGATGGAGACAACCGTCGTCCGCGCCTTGATTCGCGCGAGGGCGGCGTCCACCCCGCCCCGCCCCCGGCCCACGTTGTGGCTGTCCAGGGCGTTGCACAGGGTGTAATAGGAATAGGCGTCGAATCCGCGGCGGACCAGCTTCTCGCCCTGGTACCGCTCATAGGAAGCGGCCCGACCGGCGAAGAGGGTGTCGGGATCGGCCTCGAACTGGGTAAGGCCGTAGCCTTCGAAGCATCGGTAGGAGATGAGCGCCTGCGCACGGGCGCACTTGAGGCCGGCGGCGCCGCCCTTGAGGTCCCGGGCCTCCCGGAACGTCGGATCCGCCTCCAGCGCCATGCGCTGCGCCTCCACCGTCGCCGACAGGTACGGGGACACGCGCGGGGCCGTCGCGATGAACAGGCAGCGCTTGAATACCTCGGGCTCGGTCACCGCCCATTCAATGGCCTGGAAACCGCCGATGGAACTGCCGACCAGGAGGTCCACCGAGCTGACACCCAACGTCTTACGGACGACGATGGACGCGGTGACCATATCCCGGACCGTCACCTTCGGGAAATCCAGGAGCCAGGGTTTCCCCGTCTCCGGATTCTCGCGGGCCGGGCCTTCGGAACCGTAGGCGGAACCCAGCATGTTCACGCAGGCCACGAAACTCTTCTCCGTGTCGATGGCCTTGCCCGGCCCCACCATCTCCGGCCACCAGTCCTCGGGATCACTGTTCGCCGTGAGGGCGTGACAGATCCAGATGACGGGCTTGCGGCCGTCCCAGGCCTCCTGAGAGGTATGGTAGACAACATGGGCACCGGCGAGGGCTCCTCCAGCCTCCAGCGTCAAGTCTGTGATGAGTTCTTTGCGGATCATTTCGCAGCGGCGTCAAGGGCTTGGGCGAGGTCGGCGATGATGTCGTCGGGATCCTCCAGGCCGATGGACACCCGCATCAGGCCCGGGTCGATGCCGGCGGCGCGGAGCTGCTCGTCCGACAGCTGCCGGTGCGTATGCGAGGCCGGGTGCAGGATGCAGGAGTAGCAGTCCGCCACGTGCGTCTCGATGGTGATGAGTTTCAGGGCGTCCATGAAGCGGTTGTCGAAGGCGCGGCCGCCCTTGAGGCCGATGCACATGACGCCGCAGGAGCCTTCCGGCAGGTATTTGAGCTGCTTCTCGTGCTCGGGGTCGTGCGGCAGGTCCGGATAGCGGACCCAGGCGACGGCCGGGTGGTTCTTCAGGAAGGTGGCCACCTTCAGCGCGCTTTCGGACACGCGGCGGATCCTGAGGTGCAGCGTCTGCAGGCCCAGGTTCAGGTAAAAGGCGTTCTGGGGGCTCTGCATGGAGCCGAGGTCCCGCATCAGGTGCGTCGTGGCCTTGGTGATATAGGCCGCACGGCCGAACTTCTTCGTATAGGTGAGTCCGTGGTAGGACGCGTCCGGCGTGGTCAGGCCCGGGAACTTGTCCGCATGGGCCTCCCAGTCGAAATTGCCGCTGTCCACCAAGCAGCCGCCGACGGTGGCGCCGTGGCCGTCGATATACTTGGTCGTGGAATGGGTGACAATGTCGGCGCCCCATTCGAAGGGACGGCAATGGACGGGCGTCGCGAAGGTATTGTCGATCACCAGCGGCACGCCGTGCGCATGGGCAATCTTCGCGAAGCGCTCGATATCCAGCACTTCCACGCCCGGGTTGGAGAGGGTCTCGCCGAAAAGAAGTTTCGTTTCCGGACGGAAGCAGGCATTCACCTCGTCATCCGTGGCCTTGTGGTCCACGAAGGTGACGTCGATGCCCATCTGCTTGAGGGACACGCCCAGCAGGTTGAAGGTGCCGCCGTAGATGTTGTTCAGGCTCACGATATGGTCCCCTGCCTTGCAGATGTTCAGGCAGGCGAAGAGGTTCGCAGCCTGACCGGAGGAGGTCAGGATGGCGCCCACGCCGCCTTCCAGCGCGTTGATGCGGGCCGCGACCATGTCGCAGGTCGGGTTCGCCAGCCGCGTATAGAAATAGCCCGCGTCCTCGAGGTCGAAGAGCCGGCCCATCTGGTCGGAAGTCTCGTATTTGAAGGTCGTGCTCTGCACGATAGGCATCTGCCGGGGTTCGCCGCGTCCGGGCTCGTAGCCCGCATGGACGCACAGGGTGTCAATCTTGCTCATGTTCAATCCATTGTTTCCGTACAAAGATAGGGTCTTTGGACTTTTCTTCCAAAGTTCTTAAATAATTTGGAAAATATTTCTATTTTTGCAGAAAAATGGGCACGATAAAGAAAAAGTACCCAATTAAACCCATATGATATAGAATAATATTCTACAATATGAACGAATTCGTCCTTGACTCCACCGACCTGGACATCCTGCGCTGCCTGCAGGAGAACGCCCGCCTGACCACCAAGGAACTGGCCGCCCGCGTGAACCTCTCCACCACGCCCGTCTTCGAACGCCTCAAGCGATTGGAACGCAGCGGCTTCATCAAGAAGTACGTCGCCGTCCTCGACGCGGAGAAACTGAACCTGGGCTTCGTCGTCTTCTGCTCCGTCAAGCTGAAACAGATGAGCCGCGAAGTCGCCCGCACCTTCGTCTCCATCATCCGCGACATTCCCCAGGTGGCCGAATGCTACAACATCTCCGGCGAATACGACTATCTCCTGAAGATCCACGCCCCCGACATGAAGTACTACAACGAATTCATCATCAACGTCCTGGGCACCATCGATTCCATCGGCTCCATCCTCTCCTCCTTCGTCATGAAGGAAATTAAGAACACCCACGCGCTGTCGTTGTAGCGCGTGGGTGTAATCCTTTTGCTATCGAAAACGTCCGCTATTTCGCGGAGAGGTACTCGTGGATGGCGGCGGCAGCCTTGCGGCCGGCGCCCATTGCGAGGATCACGGTCGCGGCGCCGGTGACGGCATCGCCGCCGGCAAAGATGCCGGGACGGGTCGTCGCGCCGTGCTCGTCCGCGACGAGGCAGCCGCGGCGGTTCGTCTCCAGGCCGCCGGTCGTGTGGGCGATCAGCGGATTCGGGGACGTACCGAGGGCCATGATGACGGTGTCGCAGGGAATCTCGAACTCGGAGCCCTCGATGGGAATCGGGGAACGGCGGCCGCTGGCATCGGGCTCACCGAGCTCCATCTTGATGCACTTGATGGCCCGGACCCAGCCTTTCTCGTCCGCGAGGATCTCGACAGGGTTCGTAAGCATCTTGAACTCGACGCCTTCCTCGTGCGCGTGATGGACCTCCTCCTTACGGGCAGGAAGCTCCACCTCGGTACGGCGGTAGACGATGGTGGTCTCGGCGCCGAGGCGCAGCGCGGTGCGCGCCGCATCCATGGCAACGTTGCCACCGCCGACCACGACGCACTGCTTGCCGGCGTGGATCGGGGTGAGATAGTCCGGACGGAAAGCCTTCATCAGGTTGTTGCGGGTGAGGAACTCGTTGGCGGAGAAGACGCCGTTGGCATTCTCGCCCGGGATGCCCATGAAGCGCGGCAGACCGGCGCCGGAGCCGACGAACACGGCCTCGTAGCCTTCCTCGTCCATCAGGGAGTCGATGGTGACGGTCCGGCCGATGATCACGTCCAGTTCGATCTTGACGCCGAGAGCCTTGACGGCCTCGATTTCGGCGGCCACGACCTTGTCCTTCGGAAGACGGAATTCGGGGATGCCATACTCGAGCACGCCGCCCGGACGGTGAAGCGCCTCGAAAATGGTCACGTCATAGCCGAGCTTCGCGAGGTCCGCGGCACAGGCCAGGCCGGAAGGGCCGGAGCCGATGATCGCCACTTTCTTGCCGTTGGAGGGGGCGATGGCGGCAGCAGGGGCCTTGCCCTGTTCGCGCGTCCAGTCGGCCACGAAGCGCTCGAGCTTGCCGATCGCGACGCTCTCGCCCTTGATGCCCAGGATGCAGCTGCCTTCGCACTGGGTTTCCTGCGGGCACACGCGGCCGCAGATGGCCGGCAGCGAGCTGTCCTCGGCGATGACCGCCGCGGCGGCAGCGAAATCGCCGTCCTTGACCTTCTCGATGAATTCGGGAATCTTGATGCCCACGGGGCAGGCGCCCACGCAGCGCGGATTCTTGCAATGCAGGCAGCGGGTGGCCTCGAGCATCGCCTCCTCGACATTATATCCGTAGCAGACCTCTTCGAAATTGGTCGCCCTCACTTTCGGGTCCTGTTCCCGGACGGGAACTCTTCCAATCTTGTTTGCCATAGCCATTAACCTCTACCGATTTTACATACGTGATTCTCCCGGGCCTCCGTCTCTTCCGTGCGGTACTGGCCCTGCCGGCGCATCGCCTCGTCGAAGTCGACGTCGTAGCCGTTGAATTCGGGACCTTCCACACAGGCGAAGCGCGTCTTGCCGGCCACGGTGACGCGGCAGGCGCCGCACATGCCGGTGCCGTCCACCATCAGGGTGTTGAGGCTCACGACGATAGGCAGGCCGAGCTTCTTCGCGGTCAGCGTGGTGAACTTCATCATGATCATGGGGCCGATGGCGACGGCCTGGGTGTACTTGTTTCCGTCGTTCACAAGCTTTTCCAGAAGGGCGGTGACCATGCCGTGGAAACCTTCCGAGCCATCATCGGTGCAAAGGTGGAGATGGTCGCAGACGGCGGCCATTTCCTCCTTGTAGATGAGCAGCGAGGCGGTCTTGGCGCCGATGATGACATCGACCTTGGCGCCGTGGGCGTGCAGCCACTTGGCCTGCGGATAGACAGGGGCGGTACCGACACCGCCGGCGATGAAGATGAAATGGCTCGCCGCGAGCTGCTCGGGGCTCATCTCGATGAACTCGGACGGGTTGCCGAGCGGGCCGACCACGTCGGCGAAGGACTCCCCTTCCTCGAAGGCCACGATGTCCTGCGTCGAAGCGCCGATGGGCTGGGTGACGATGGTGACGGTGCCTTTCTCGACATCGAAATCACTGATGGTCAGCGGAATGCGCTCTCCTTTCTCGTCAGCCCTGACAATCAGGAACTGGCCGGGCTTGGCGGCGGCCGCCAGCCTCGGTGCTTCCACGACCATCCGGCAGATGTTCGGGGTCAGCATTTCCTTCTGGATAATCTTGTACATGGTTTTTCTGCAGTCGGTTTAAATTGGGCCAAAGTTAGGAAAAATATTCTTATATTTGAAAAATATAACTGACGAATGAAGGCAATCCTCATCTATTCCGGCGGACTGGACAGCACGACGCTCCTGTACGAGTACAAGGACAGCATCGCGCTGGCGGTCACCTTCGATTACGGTTCCAAGCACAATGCCCGGGAGATTGCGTGCGCGGTGGAGAACTGCCGCCTCCTCGGCATCCCCCACCAGGTGATTCCGCTCGAATTCATCGGCAAGTACTTCCGCAGTGACCTCCTCCTGTCCGGGGGCGAGATTCCCGAGGGCAGCTATGCCGATGACAACATGAAATCCACCGTCGTCCCCTTCCGCAACGGCATCATGCTTGCCGTCGCCGTCGGCCTGGCAGAAAGCAATGACCTGGATACCGTCCTGCTGGCAAACCACAGCGGCGACCACGCCATCTATCCGGACTGCCGTCCGGAATTCGTGGACGCCTTCGACCGGGCGGCCGAAGCGGGCACCTACAACGGCGTCCGCATCGTCTCCCCCTACTGCAACATCACCAAGCGCGACATCGCCCTCCGCGGCCGGGCGCTCGGCATCGACTATTCCCTCACCTACTCCTGCTACAAGGGCGGCGAGAAGCACTGCGGCCGCTGCGGGACCTGCACCGAACGGAAAGAAGCCCTCGAAGGCTTCGACCCCACCGAATACGAAGCATAAACGCCTATGTACTACGTCTGTAAAAGACTCGAAATCTCGGCTGCGCACAGCCTGATGCTCTCCTACGAGAGCAAGTGCGAGGACCTGCACGGCCACAACTGGATCGTCAAGATCTACTGCAAGTCCGAAACCCTCAACCAGGACGGTATGGTCACGGACTTCACCCTCATCAAGCGGGACATCGAGAAGGCCCTGGACCACAAGAACCTGAACGACGTCCTCCCCATGAACCCGACGGCCGAGAACATCGCCCGCTGGATCTGTGACCGCACCCCCAACGCCTACAAAGTCGAGGTCTGGGAGTCCGAGATGAACATGGCCGCGTACGAAAGGGACTAGTGTACCGGATCAACGAAATATTCTATTCCCTGCAGGGAGAAGGGTTCTGGACCGGGACGCCGATGGTGTTCCTGCGCTTCTCCGGATGTAACCTGAAGTGTCCGTTCTGCGATACGGAACACGGCGGCTACCGGGAGATGGACGCCGGGGAAATCGTCGCGGAGATCCTGAAGGCCGGAGGCGACTGCCGAAGAGTCTGCGTCACCGGCGGAGAGCCTTCGCTGCAGCTCGACGACGCCCTTGTCGAGGCCCTGCACGGGGCCGGATTCCAGGTCCATGTCGAGACCAACGGAACCCGGGTCCTTCCTATGGGCGTGGACTGGGTGACCTTGAGCCCGAAAACCGACGTGAAAGGCCTGAAGGGCGACGGAACCGTCGTGCTGGGAAAGGCCGACGAGGTGAAAGTCGTGTATGAAGGCGGCGTCGACGAGAAGTGGGCAGTATTTCCCGCGGACTGGCATTTCCTGCAGCCCTGCGATACCGGCGACGAAACGAGGAACCAGGTCATCCTGGCCGAAACCATGGACCACATCCAGCGGCATCCCCTCTGGCGGCTGTCGCTACAGACACATAAACTATTGAAAATCAGATGAAAAAGAACGAGTACGACGTCATCATCGTCGGCGGTGGCATCACCGGCGCCGGGACGGCGAGAGACTGCGCGATGCGCGGGCTGAAGGTCCTCCTCATCGAGCGGCATGACATCGCCACCGGAGCGACGGGTCGGAACCACGGCCTGCTGCACTCCGGCGCCCGCTATGCCGTGACCGACCAGGAGTCCGCGAACGAGTGCATCCGCGAGAACATGATCCTCCGCCGGATCGCGTCCCACTGCGTGGACGAGACCGACGGCTTCTTCATCACCCTTCCGGAAGACGACCTGAACTACCAGGCCAAGTTTGTCGAATCCTGCCTCGCTGCGGGCATCAACGCCGAGATCGTGGACCCGAAGGAGGCCCTCCGGATGGAACCGGCCATGAACCCGGACATCATCGGCGCCGTCAAGGTGCCGGACGGCAGCGTGGACCCGTTCCGCCTGTGCGCCGCCAACATGGTGGACGCCAAGCTCCACGGCGCCCAGGTTCTCCTGTACACCGAAGTTACCGGCTTCATCAAGGACGGCGACCGCGTGGTGGGCGTGAAGACGTACAACCACCAGACCCATAAATCCGGTCAATACTTCGCGGCCATCACCGTGAACGCCGCCGGCATCTGGGGCCAGCGCATCGCGGACCTCGCCGGCGTCAAGATCGGCATGTTCCCGGCCAAGGGCGCCCTGCTGATCTTCGCGCACCGGGTGAACGGCATCGTCATCAACCGCTGCCGCAAGCCCGCCAATGCCGATATCCTCGTTCCCGGCGACACCGTGTGCATCATCGGCACCACCTCCACCAAGATTCCGTTCGAGGAATGCGACGGCGTGCGCGTCACACCCGAGGAGGTCAACCTCCTCATCGAAGAAGGAGCCAAGCTCGCGCCCGCCCTCGCAAGTACCCGTATCTTAAGGGCTTACGCCGGCGTCCGTCCGCTCGTCAGCGCTGACAACGACCCCTCCGGCCGCAACATCAGCCGCGGCATCGTCTGCCTGGACCACGAGACGCGGGACGGCGTCAAGGGCTTCATCTCCATCACCGGCGGCAAGCTGATGACCTACCGGCTGATGGCCGAGATGGCTACGGACCTGGTGTGCAGGAAACTCTCCGTGGACAAGGCCTGTGAGACGGCCTCGACTCCCCTGCCGGGTTCCGGCGGCAAGAGTTTCCGCGAGGTGGCCGAGAAGATCTGGGAGAATCCGACGACCGTGCAGAAGGCGGCCGTGGGCCGCTTAGGCACCGGCGCCGCCCGGATCCAGTCGGCCGACTCGCTGGACCAGTCCCTCATCTGCGAATGTGAGGAAGTGTCCGTGGGCGAAATCAATTCCGCCATCGAGCGGTTGGACGTGAACGGCCTGACGGACCTGCGCCGGCGCACACGCGTGGGCATGGGAACCTGCCAGGGCGAGCTCTGCGGCTGCCGCGCAGCCGGCCTGCTCGCCAAGGCGCACGGCTGCGCCGACCGCGCCCGCGCCGACCTCCAGGACTTCATGACCGAACGCTGGAAGGGCATGTACCCCATCGGCTGGGGCGACGCCCTCCGCGAAGCGGAATATACGCAGTGGGTCTATAAACACGTGTTGGGCGTATGAGATTCGATACCGTGATTATCGGCGGAGGCCTGGCGGGCCTCACCGCGGGCATCAGCCTCCAGGAGGCGGGCCAGAAAGTCGCCATCGTGAGCGCCGGGCAGAATGCCATGCATTTCTTCTCCGGCAGTTTCGAGGATGCCAGTCCGGTCCGGGAACGGGTTTCGGCCCTGTTCGCGGCCGCCGGCGTACGCACCAACGCCATCGACGGACTCCAGCTCATGCCCATGGGCAAGTTCCAGCCCGTTTCCCTGACCCTGGAAGACGTGACCGTTTTCCCCGAGGAACATATTGCTGAGAAGGCGCTTATCGTCAATTTCACCGGTTTCCACGACTTCTACTGCACCTTCCTTGCGGAGACGCTGGAAAAGGCCGGTACTGCCTGCCGGATCCGCTTCGTGCGTCTGCCGGAAATGGAGCACCTCCGGACGAGTCCCAGCGAAATGCGCTCGGTCAACATCGCGCGCGTGATGGACGAATACTGGGAAAAGGCAGTTTCCGACATCCGCATCCTGCTTGGGGACGAAGATCTCATCATCCTGCCGCAGGTGTTCGGGCTCAAGGACGCTTCGGTGCTGGACAAGATCCGCACCGCCCTCCCCGCACGGGTCGCCTTCGTCGGAACGATGCCCCCGTCCGTGCCGGGCATCCGCACCCAGATGCTGCTGAAACGCCGTTTCGAGGTGCTGGGCGGCACTTTCCTGATGGGTGACGAAGTCACC
>ONJB01000007.1 GCA_900318015.1 uncultured Bacteroidales bacterium
AACGGCGTTGCACAGCACGATCAGTGATTCACGGTCATTATCAGACCAGGTATGAAGGGAAACAATCATCAATATTCAGGCGAATAAACGGGAATTTACTGGTCCCTGGTTTGGGATTTGATAGCCTGTACGATCTCGAATACTCTCCTTATGACAAGGATGGGAAGCGTGATGAGAAGGACCACGCGGAACCAATCCATCGGCCGATGGAGCGTTTGTACGAATAAGTTGACGAAAACGGCGATGACAAACAATGACCAGAAGATGCGCCATCCTCTCGATTCAAAAAATACTTTTGTCTTGTTCCAGAAACTGCCCATGGTATTAAGTGGTTGAATTACGATTCATCGGTGTAAAGATAAGACAATCAGCCGAAAAGAAAAAGGGCACAGGCCCTTTCTCCAATAGCGTTACTTCACAATCTCATATTCATCGACACCGGGGATAAGCGCAATGCCGGTTTCTTCGAGGTGGATTTGTCCGGCGGAGTCAATGAAGCGCACGGTGAAGACTTTTCCTTCGAGCCGTTTCGCCTGCCAGTCCATTCCGCCGGCAGTGTCCATCTTTACGACCCTTATTTTAGATCCGCGCTTAATCATACCCGGTCCTCCTTCATCGTTTCAATTCGTCGAGTGTCTCGTTGGGAACAAAAACCCTCGAAAACGTTCCCGCCGGCGTGCTCATCGAGTTTCTCGCAGGGAACAAAAATGGCTGTTATTGTTCCCGCTCAGAGACTTTGAAGCAAGTTTTGCGAACCCGACATGAACGGCCACAAAGTTGGGGTCTTGTCAGAATCTGGTATACTTTTACGTTACTACATACAGATATTTGAAGTTATGTGCCTGTAAAGGATATTGACTATCCAAGAAACTATTATTTGGTCATCCGTATCCCAATTAAGAACTGCCGCCCTCGAAGGGCGGTGATAGAAGTTGAGGTTTGGTATGCAGAGACGCTTTCGCGGCGGTATTCCGTGGCATCAAGGAGATTACGGCACTCAATGAATAGGTTGGCGTATGGCAGGGACCAAGAGGCACATATCTTCAGGAGCGGGGTGTTGGAGATCCTCGTCCCAGGAATCTCGCTCCAAAGCCAGTGTCCGGTTGCATCAATGGAGAGGGGCTTGGCGGGTTTCACCCGCAGTGTTCCTTCGACTTGAAACATCTGTGTGTGCTGCATCGATGAGCCCGTTACAATATCGCGGTCGTAACTGCTTGTAACATTAGTGGAAAACCACCTCGCAGGGTTACTCGTAAAGTTGAGCTGGAGATGTAGCCGAGCGCTATGATAATTTACCGGAATACCCTGAAGATACTCCCTAAGCTCATTCTCTATCCAACCGCCTTCAAAGCCCAGAACGAAGGCTCTTAGACCGAAATACTTTTTAAATGAACCATTTACACTCCAACCGGAAGTGGTGGTAATCAGCGGCAGATAGTATTGAAAGGTGAGGTTCTCCAACCATGTGCTTGAAGGTACGCGGTCCCCTACACTTAATGACCAGGAACCTGAGATGGTAGCGAAGAACATTGACGGCATATCACTCCATCGTAGTGATGCCTGGTTATTCCATCTGGTACTGCTCCGTAAACTGTCGCTTATGGCCAGCGTACGCCAGGATTGCATCACTGCAGCGTCGAGCAGTGATTCCGGATTGGAGCGAGTCAGTGAATAGGATGATGAAGCGGAGAGTTCAAGCCGTTGAGATAGTTCCCAGCGCAGCGAAACCGATGGAGAAACAGTTGGATAAAGCAGGTTATCGTTTCCTTGAACAGCGAGATAATGCAGTGAGCCTGGTAACGTAAAAGTCAGAAGTGGACTGCCAAGCGAAATGACGTCCGAGACACGTACAGTAGGGCGGAATTCCCATAAGTGCAACGAGCCACTAGTCTGTACGTCCTCGAATGATACACCTTCTGCGTTCGCTTGACGGTCAACATAGCCCAACAAAGCTTCGCCCGAGAGGCTGATGCGATGACGTCCGGGACTCCAATTCTGCGAAGTGCGCAGTTCGGTAGAGAAGTCCTGCCCAATCAGGTGCTGACCATATTCCCGGCCATCGGTCACATACCGTGCGACGTGATTGTAGCGGCGATACTTGCTCTCACTGGTCAACTCCAGAGCACGGGTGGCATTTTGTCGCAGCACCATATTCAATAGATTGTCAGCTTTGAACGACGGAAGGTCGTATAATTGGTCGTATTGCTGTTTGCCTCCCATAAGGGCTGATTCATTGACCTGCAACTGGCCCGCCGCGGAGAATTCATTGCTTATATAACGAGACTGACTGTTATCCTCATAAGACGCGGTGCCGGAAAAGTATCCGCGACGATCGGTCATCATTCTGTTTTCCAAGATTTCAAGCGAGGTTCCATCCGCAAAACGGATTTCCTCACGGCTCTCCGAAGTTTCGTTATAGTGCTCCCCTGCCGTCTGCAGAGCGAGACGCAGTTGCCGGGTTTCACCCAGTTTTACCAAGTGGTGGAATGATCCCAAGCCGGACAGGTTATCATACCAGTATTCCTTAGGAAGGGAGAGATAACTCCTTCCAGGATTCAAGCGAGAACGCAGGTCACTGTCGATTTCGCCCGGCATTATGAGATAGGCTCCCTGGCCACGCCCCAGAATGGACTGCTGCTGCAACTCCTGCAGGATGTCCCCGCCGTCGTTGTTTCCTTTGACGAGGAACAGACTCTGTCGTTTCTTGCCAAAATTCGTGAGCATGGAACGCACTTCGAAGAGCGGGAACGGTGGCAGGCCAACTACCGCGTCGCCTGACAACATCCAGGTGCTCCGAATGCTTTCCTTCAGGATGATATTAATGGAACTACGGTCGGTAAGGGAAATATCTTGCAGTGCTCGGACAGGCTGATGATTCATATACACTTCGACCCGATCTATGGCATCGGCAGAAAGATTGTTGGTGACCGTTCCGTAGCGTGCTCCCATGAGATCCATCCCTTCCACATAGAGTTTCCCGATAGGCTTTTCATTGTGCCTGATTCCCCCCGAGGTTGTGACCGTGATGCCGGGGAGCTTCGCGAGCAGATCGCCCATCGTACGCTCTGTACCATCCTTGAAAGCTCCGACGGAAAACGAAAGCGTATCTCCTTTTCTCTCAATGACGGAAGACGTAACTTGAGCAGCCCGCAGTTCCGTACGCTTCTCTGTCAGTTCCACTTCGAGACCGGAGGTTTTATCTGGCGTTAGGGCTCTTTTCACGACCTCGAATCCCATCATCGATACGCGAAGCTCGTCTATCACCACCCCTGGTGGTACTTTCAAATCGAATCGGCCATTGTTGTCACTATATGCATAAGTCATCTGCTGTGATCCTGCCAGCCCCAGCACAAACGCCCCGGACAATGGTTCTTTCGTTTTCGCATTTCGTACAACGCCCGACACGACCGTCTGCGCGACGGCAACGGTGCAGCTGACAATCAGAGCCAACCAAAACGTATATACTCTATACCGGAGCATTACCTGTTGTTTCTCCAGTATTCCGTGGGAATGAGCGGAATGTATCTGAAGTATGCGGACTGATCGAGTTCCTTGCCACTGGCATTTGTAACTCGACTGGTTCGAATTCCGTGTGCTTCATTGAAAAATTCCACATCATTCCTTAGTTTTGTATAAGTGTTTTCAATGATTCTCAGTTCATCCGTTTTGTAATCCTTCTCGCGTCTTTTGCTGCGCGACACCATATAGAATTTCCGCAATTGTTCAAATCGATGAATGCCAGAAAACTGTTGAGCACCTGTAAATTTAAAGGCAAACAAGTTGTCAGCGTCTTGCGCCTCCAGAATCAGGCCGGGCGCTCCCCAAAGCAGCCAAGGTCCGATGTTCAGCGGTATTTCTTCCGTATACCAAACCGTCCAGTTACGACCAAGATAAGACGTCGTGGCTTTATGGCAGTGGTAACCCTCAATCTCTTTCTCTTCATCCAACAACTCCCACGCCGGCATGATGAGTTCTCCCTTTCCGTTCAGATGGATCGTGGCGGTTTGATAGTGTTGAATGAAAGACCGATTCTGGAAGTCAATGGTTGTGGATTCGAACAATTTCGATTGGATTTGGGCCATCTGACCATATACTTTGTTGTCAACAATGGACCCATTTTCGTCAAACGCATGGATTGACAGGGAGTCCTTCATGTATTTGCTTTCGCTGTACCATGCGCTCCTTCCTTCACAATAGTCTAGACGCATATCGGGTGCTGAACGGTATTCTCCGGCAGGGTCCAACTTATACGAATACTCATAGGTACATCGCACGCTTTGTGCACTTGCGACAAAAGCAAGAAGAATCATTCCTATGGAGCAGGACATGGCGCGATAAAGTGTATTACGGTCATTCATGGCGAGGTGGTTTTAAATCAAGGGTGCAGATGTAGGTCATGTTAACGTCTTTTCCATTAGTTGTTTGCGGCGGAGCCCATTTGGGAGATCTCCGGGCGGTGCGCAGAACTTCTGCGTCCAAATCAGGGTGCAGGGTTCCGAGTAGTTTGATATCGTACATTTTCCCTTCGGTGTCCAGTTTGAAATAAAGGTAAATGCGCCCCTCCACACCGGCTTTGCGACAAGAGGCGGGATAGTGGATTTCCTGATAGATCCAATCGACAAATTGGCTGCCATTAAAAAAGTTGGGAGGCAAAATGGGTTCGGCCGTCAGCAAGGATGAACCGGCGAGAAGGGGCAATGCCAGCAGAACGACAACACAACGCCAGAAATTTTGTGTCGGACGCTTCAGTTGACCAATCCGAAGCTTCAGTTGCGCGTGGTTGAAGCCATTAGCCTGAAGGAACAACGACTCTCCCACGGCCTTCCGGATAAGAAGTTTCTGATATTGAATGCCGTCAAAACCTTGTTTAAGCACGGTGGCGTCCGCTTCATATTCGTGAAGCAGTTGCAGTTCGTTCCGACAGACCCATACCAGTGGATTGAACCACTGAAAAGCCGTCAAAATAGTAAAGAGAAGCATATCCCACGAGTGCCTGCATGCAACGTGGGCGTGTTCGTGTGCGAACATGGCCGGATAGGTCTCATAGTCGCTACGGTTCATCACAATACGGCGCATCCAACTGAAGGACGCCAAGTCGTGGTCCGATAAATAGAGCCGACAACCATCTTTAAGCTCGTAAGGAGAGTTGCGGAAAAAACGTATCATCCGAACGAAGGAGACCGTGTTCACAATCATAACAATGAGTACACCCGCCAGCCATAGGCCGATTGTTATGCCTTGCCATGGCATAGGCTCAGTTTCTGTCGCACCCTCAGTATCGACGTTGCCCGAGGCTGATTCCGAGGGGAGGGAGTCCAGCAGTGACGGCCCTGCCGTATGCATAGGTAGCAACGGAAGCAGGAGGCAAAGGGCCGTGCCCACAAGTAACGCGGCGCGATTGAATCGGAAATGCGAACTACGCCGGGTCACCAATAGGAAGAAGCCATAGAAGACTGTCAGATTCAGAGCGCTTCTGATCAGATACACTAAAATTGAGAACATCATTGAGCGTTTTCAATCTCTTTAATGAGTGCTTTGAGTTCTGCTAAATCCATCTTTTCCTCTTTCACGAATCGGGAGACCATATGAGTGTAGGAACTGCCGTAGAATTTCTTTACGACATCAGAGATGGCTTTGTCAGCGATATCGTGTTCGCTCAGCACGGCATGATAGCGATAAGCATTCGCATACTTGTCGCGGGTGACATACCCCTTTTCTTCTAAGATGCCCAGTTGCGTCGCCAGTGTATTGTGGTGGGGTTTGGGATCGGGATAATAGCGCAAGAGATCCTGTATGAACATATCCCCATGTGCCCAAAACAACCGCATGATTAATTCTTCTTTCTCCGTTAATCTTTTCATCTCTTTCTTGATTTTGGTCCTTCGATACAAAGTTAGTAATCTTTTCGTAAAACGAAGAATAATTATAGTAGTTCTACGAATGATATCGTATTTCAACATGAGAAATAAGCCATTTTTGCTTTGTGATGATGGCTAATTCCGATACTTGACCTTCTGCCTCTGCTTTGCTTCTTTCTTCCGCTCCTTGAGAATGGCTTTACTATTTTTTATTTGCTCCTTAACCCGTTTGGGATCCTTGTCGAACTCGTTTGGAAGAATGGCGATGGTGTGGACATCCCGCGAAATCTTTTCTCTCTCTTTATCGGTGAGATAAGGGGAAGAATAGACTTTGTAGAATTGTTTTCCCCAATAGCCTTCGCTATTGAAATGAACGATGGCTATGATGACGATTATTGCGACTAGGACCACCGACGTCAACCCGAAAGCAAGGCTCCTATTCCACAATCGGATGTCTGCGAATTCTTTCAAGTCTTTCTCGATACAATAGGAATGGGTATGCTGCACCTTGACAGTGGCACCCTCCAAGGCCTCGTCAACCTTTTCCTTGATGGTGGATCCGATATCTCCGGCAACCTTTTGCACCAATGCCTTTGAAAAGGAGTCAACGTCCGGCGGAGCACAAGGAGTTTGGGATATCTTCTGAAGTTCAGACTCGGGTATCTCGGCCTGAGGGCGCTGTTTGACGGCGTCCGCAAGAGAAGATACAATGTGCCCTGATGTTGCTTTAAAGGTTTCGGCGGCTTTGACTAGTTCGGGAGCCTTTTCCAGTGCTTCAACGATGTCTTTGTTTTCCATACGATATGATTTCTTGATTCTGTTCTTGATCTGTAGATAGTGACTTGTCGGTATCTTCCTCCTCGGCCTTGTTCACAAGCCGATGAGCCGGCGTCTGCCCGGTAAGACCGCACCATTTCTCCAGCATGGCGGCAAGTTTCTCATCGGTATAGACAGTACTTGCCAGCGAGGTGTTCCCGTCGATGATGAGATTGAAATCGGCCACGCCTCCGTTGGGGTGGAAGACCGGTTCAATGACCGTGTTGCTGGTCAGCAGTTCAATCTCCAGATCGACCTTTGTCTCGGCAGACATCAGGGCTCCGTAGATGCCGAATGCGGCGCAAACCTGGCTTATTGATACTTCTTTCTGAGCGGCTTTCCTCTTGGACAGTTCTTTGGCAAGAGTGTCCAGGTTGATAGTCTCGCGCGGAGGTTCAAGCTCTTTCTTGAGAGCCTGAATCTGTTGGGTCAATTCCGTTTTCTTATCCTTGACCTTGATATATTGACGGAGAGAATCGTGCTGGGCGAACTTTAGCTTGTCCTGCTTGGTTTTCAGAGACTCGATCTCCTCACGGATATCATCGACCTGGTCGCGCAAGGTCTGAATCTTTTCCCGGTCATACAGTTTCTTGCCTTCGAGAAGAATCTGAAGAGCCAGACTTGCCATCAGAACCGGCAGCGGGTTGATGAAGAGCATCATCTTCGTGAAAACACTCAGAAGATCCTTATACGTGCGTGCTTTTCTCAGTTCATTCTGCTTGACCAGAATCTGATGGTAGGTTACCTTCAGTTTGCGATACAGCTCAGAAGTCTCTTCCCGGAGGTCCGCTCTTTGCGCTTTGATGTCGTCATAGAGGGAAAATGCGGCATTGCTCTGTTTTTTCAACTCGTCAAGAGCCGGCCGGTAATAGCTGTGGTAGCTGTTCCAAAATTCGTTTCTCTTCTTCTTCTCCTCGTTCTGACGGGCCAGTTCTGCTTGTCTTTGGCGCTTTGCCTCCTCGGTGGCCGCCTCTTGGGCCAGCCGGGCGGCACGCCTGGCCAGAGCCGCCGTCACCTGTTGGCGGATCTGCTCTTCCTGGACGGATGCCTGAATCATGGCGGCCCTTTCCTCGTTGCTCCCATGCCTCATCGTGTTGTGATAGTCGTAGGACTCGCTGATCCGCCTCTGATATCCGAAGGAGGTATCAAAGATACGTTCGCAATCGCGGTAGAAGGAATCCCGGTTGAATCCGGACTTGATTACCCCGGAAGACCCGCTCCGGTGGTTGGTCATCGGAGAAAGCTTGTACTTCCCGGTCTTATCTTTCCTGCTGACGATGATGTGGACATGGATTCCGGGCCGGACCGTACCATCATCATTCTCGCGGTATTCGTGAATGGTGTAGAAATAGAGAAGATCTTGATGCGTCTTGACCCCTTCTTTGTTGAACCCTTCGGCGTAACGGTCCATCATCCTGTCGACCATGATGCCGAGGGATTTCATCTTTTCCTCCCGCGTGCTGCCCAGCTTGGCAGCTTCTTTTCCGGAGGGATTCAAAATAAGGGAAAAGAATTTGGCGTCTTCGACATGCAATCCAGACTTGTTCGAGTCAATGGCCGAGATGACTGTCTCCATGGATACCTTCTTCCCGTCCGGGTCAAAGAAGGGGATACGTTTTTCACCCTGCCCATGCTCCTTCTTCCAACGGTTCTCGTGATCCAGGTAATCGGCATATCCGGTACAGCTGCCGGTATTGGAACCGCCAGCGATGCCATGGCTTTGGAGTTTGGGGTACATCGGACAGGGTGATTACTGGATACTCTTCAAGGCATCCAGGATGTCCTGAAGTTTTGAATGGAGAGTAGTGATCTTGGCACTCATCGGTTTGAGAATCTCTTTTTCCTGGGTTCTGAAAAAGGATACGATGGTGTCCCTCGGGTTCTCCCTTTTCTCGATCTTCTCAAGTCGGCGGTTGATCTGGTTGAGGGCTTCGGGCACATCGAGTTGCTCGAACTCCTCACGTTTTTTCTTGTTGTTCACCTTGTCCCTATGGACTTTCTCATCCATGATGAAGGCAAGGCATTTCCGCTGAGTCATCCCCATCTTCTCTGCTATCTGTTTCAGGGCATCCCGAACGCTCGGGTCAGCCGATATGGTCGTGGGTTTCTGGTCTTTCTTGGTCTTTTTCATGATATAAGCATTTTATAATGGTGTCAAATCGTGGTTCTAAGGTAGCGCAGCGCTGTTTTTGGGCTCCCGGAAGGGCGAGAAGAATGGTACTTTGTGCCATTCCCTCTCGCTCCCTTAAATAACGGACAAATCTTACATGCAATATGGTTGATTCGATTAGTCGGATGAATCATCATTGCCGGATTCGGAGATGCTGCAGGGGGTGCGGAGTTCGTGTACCGGAAGTCCCTCCTCAAAGGCCGAGTAGGTCTTATTTGGAACCAGTACAAAAGCTAGATCACGCTTGCCGTTCCGGTTCTTCCGAAGCCAGGCGAAAATGCGGCCTTCTTCATAACGCGGCTCCAGCATGATGACTACATCAGCATCCTGTTCGATGGATCCGGAGTCTCTCAGGTCAAAGAGTTCGGGCGCTCTTTTTTCGCGCGCCTGATCACGGTTCAGCTGGCACAAAAGCACGATGGGGATCCCGAGTCGCTTGGCAACAGCCTTGAGGTCCCCCGTGATTTTGGCGATGATCTGGTATAGTTTGTTATAGCCAGGGTTCAGTGTGTCCTGGATCAGGCCGAGGTAGTCAATGAAGGCAATCTTGCAGCGCCCTTGTTTTACGGCTCGGGTCATGCGGCTCACGATCTCGTCCAGCGATCTAGAGAAGTCATTGATGTAGATAGGCAGTGGACTGAGTTCATTCTCTGCCTCCATAAAGGTCTGCCACTCTACTTCTCCATCGGCCATTTTATAAGGTGACACCTTTCCTGTGGAGAATAAGAGTCGCTCACAAAGTTCGTGGCAGGTCATTTCAAGGGAGAATAGAAGCACGGGGTTGTCGGAGAGAGCGGCAGTCTTTGCCATCTGGAGCATGACGGCCGTCTTGCCAACAGAAGGGCGGGCGGCGAGAACGATAAGCTGGCCGGGCTTGAAACCTTTGTTAAGGTATTGGTCCAGGAAATTGAAACCCGTTGAGATGCGGATGGTCTTGCCCTGTTCTTTGAGGGCCTCTATCCTTTGGGCCTCCTCCTTGACCTCTTTGATCCCCTGAGCGAGTTTGACTTCGGACAGCAGAGGAGCTTCGCCTTCGACGGCCCGGGAGAAGCCTTCGATGCTTGAAAGGATGTCTTCTTCTGTGGTTTTGGGATTCACGGCGTTCTGGAGAAAGTCAAGGGAAGCACAATAGGCGCGGCGCCTTGCCGCACACTGATGGATCCGCCAGCATCGGAAAGATGGGGGAGGATCTCGTCAATAAAAGGTTTGCCTATCTCCGCTGTGATGGTTTGCATGTCAAAAGAAAGGCCCTTGTTGTAGTGGTCGGTCAACAGTTCCCAAATACCGCATCGTTCAGTATTCGTGAAAAAGTCTTTGTGGATGAGCGGAAGGACGTCGCCCATCATGTCCGGAGACTGGATCACATCAGCGATCACTTGCCGTTCCAAGGCTGCCGTCTCCGGGAAAGGAATGTCAAGAATTACGTATTGAGGCTTTTTCATAATGATTACTGGATTAAGCTTTTCCTGAACTCCTCTTCGCTCATTTGATGCAGACTTGTCGGTCCGTCGACATTTTGAGGCTGAGCAAAGATCCTGTCTTTGTTAAACTGCTCCCACGAAAGGACGTTCCGCTTCCAGCTGGTTATCGGCCTGCCATCCTTCATGCGCCATCCGCTCTGCTGGTGGTGGGAAAGATAGAAGTCGGCGAATCCTTCCGGATCCGTCCATCCGCGAGAGCGGGCATATTCCTTAACCTCAGACAGGGAAGGAGGAGAGAATTTCTCTATCTTCTCTTTTGACTCGAAATCTTCTTTTTGGGATATAACATCTCTATTTATACCCCCTCTTTTCTCCGACATCGGTTTCCCCCCGTCGTCGGGATTTACCGACGTCGGTGTTTTGGCTATGTCGGTAATCGGTTCGTAACCGATTGCATAGTCCCAGCCGCAGAATTTCCCATTCTTGTCATGGGCTCGGGTCCTTTTGAGATAACCGGTTTTCTCAAGGGCGGAGAAGGCTGCTCTGATTCTATCCGCAGATATCCCTAACGTAGATGCGAGGCCTCTGACATTCAGTTTCCATTTCTTCCCAAGGCAAAGGACTCTCACATACACGCCGAGTGTAAGGACATCTATCTCCTTGTTGAGGATGACGTCCTTTGCAACTTTCTGGAAGTTGTTGTGTGGCTCAATAATGATGATGTTCCCTGCCATCGTACTTGGAATTATCTGTTATCAGAACGCAGGGTACGTTGTTGTTCCTGGTACTCGTTTGCACATCGGCGTGCGATCTCTCCGTCGAAAACGATTTTTTTGCCGATACGCGAAATAATAGCCTCATCCAGGACGCCTTCACGCCGAAGTTTGTAAACCAGACTGTCTGTACGCTTGGGGGCGAAAGGCATATCCACCGGAATCATCGTCGGGTTCGCTTCTCCATGCGGGGCTCCGTGCCCAAGCGCATACTGGATGATCCGATACTGCTCCTCTCCGGTCATCTGCCAGATCGGTAATTTCATGAGTTCGTTGATGTTGTTGTTTGCCATAAAAAAACCAGGGCGAATTAGTCGCTCTGGTGCAAAGGTAAGCCTTTGTAACGCATTGTGCAACAGCGTTTTAGGCTCAAAACTGAGGTTCGTTATAATTCGTTATAATTCGCCTAAATTCGTTATAATTCGTATTATAGTAAACCGAGAAATAGCGCTTTTAGTCCTTCATGAAACGGTGAAATCTCTTTTCAAACAATCTGTTGAATCCACTTTCCCTGTAATCCTTTCTGTCATCTTTCTCCAGTTTGGTCTTAAACTCACTGAACGACGAAGGGGACGGGACCTGTACTTGCTTTGAGGTATCGGAAGACTCCGTGCCCGGGAAGTCTGTCTGAAGAGCTGTCAAGAATTGTTTCTGATCAGGTGAATCTAACAGTTGATTCTCGTTAAGCCAAATGTATAATGCTGCGAAATGCCGCGGGGTTGAGCATTCTTTAAGATAAGCAACGATCTCTTTATGCATTCTTGTCTTATCGTCGACCTCGCTAGTCATGATGGCTTCGATGGAGTCTTCTCGATTCTTAAAGGAGGGAGTTAGACCATACTGGGATATTGTGATTAGCAATAACGCCATGTATTTGACCAAGTAGAAGAATGCGGCGAATATGGCGGCAAATAGCATAAGCAGACACAAGACTGACACGACTTCTTGGCCTTGTGGAGAAAGGTGCTCTGACATTTTGAGCAGCCCCCGGATACAGACGTAGAAAGCTGTAAAGAAAAGAATTGAGAGAACAATTCCAGTATATGCTGTAGACAACCTCTTGTCGGTCTTACTTGACGTGTTTAACCACGAGACAATCTCATTGATTAGCTTTTCCATAATCACTTGACGGTTAATAAATTATCGAGTTTTGTCATTTCGCTTGCCTTAATGCTGTCCACAATGTCGATATAGGGCTTCATGGCCTTGTAGTCCGAGTGGCCGGTCCATTTCATGACGACATTGGGTGGAATACCAAGGGACAGACAATTCACGATGAAGGTACGTCTACCGGTATGTGTACCGACGAGTTCCCACTTTTCCTTGATTTCGTCTTTCCGCTGATTCCCCTTGTAAGTTGTAACTCGGATTTGCTCGTTGATACCCGCAAGTTTACAGAGATCCTTCAGGTGCCTGTTCATCGGTTGGTTTTGGATTACAGGGAGAACACGGTTGTCGGTAAAGGGATAATCCTTGTATTTATGAAGGATTTCGCGTGTGACGTTGTTCAATTCGATTGAAATACTGTCTCCTGTTTTGATTGTCGTAACTTCGATGTGGTCATCCTTTATATCATTCTTTCGGAGATTATACACATCGGAATGACGCAACCCGGAGAAGCAGCAGAAAAGGAATACATCCCGGACGGCTTCGAGGCTAGATACGCCAACAGGGATTTCCAGTTGCCTCAGGCGCTCGAGTTCCGACTTGGAGAGATAGATGACCTTTTTCTGGGTGGTCTTCAAGGTGGGACGGAAGGTCTTATAGGCAAGATTGGTGTTGTAACCATGATCAGTAGCCCATTTCAGGAACCATTTCAAGAATCCCAGTTTCTTCTGAATGGTGGAATTCCTGAGGCCGATGACATCTTCATCATCGTACTTGTCCCGATCTCCCTTCTTCTTGCGGGGAGAATTAAGGACTTTCTTCTCCCTAAGGTAATGAACGAATGCTGTTAGCCCCTTCTCGTCCAGATCAGAGAACGAGACATTCTTCTTGAAAGAAAGGAGGTCTTCCTTAAGGGTGGCCATCTTCTTGAATGTTGCAATGGTCCAGGCATTCTTCTCGCCGCATTCAGTGACAAACATCTGGTAAACATCCAATAGCCCAGGATTCTTTTTCGGGCGATCTTTCTTTTCCGTCTCTTTGTCTTTCTTCTTTTGTGGCTCTATCCCATCCATTTTTCTGTGATAGCGCTCGACAACTTGAGATAATGTTGGTCTCTCCTCATTCACCTCAAAATACTTGAAGGCCGTGTCCATCTGGTCCTTCATTTTCCTCAAGGTGTTATTCATTTCTACGTCAGTCTCTCCCTTTGGCCCCTTATATCCAGAAACAACCCATTGATTCTGGGGATCCCAAGCCTCAAGAGACGTGACCTGACAACCTGTTGAGAGAATGACCCTATTGCAGTCATACGTGACATGCAGTTGAATCTGATAAACCGTCCGTTGTTTTCCGTACGGACGTAACTTGAAAGCGATGTGCCTTTTCAGGATCATTTGTTACACTCTGTCTATTATTCTTCTACAAAAATGTAACAAATTTAGGTAATATCCAATACCTATACCTGCATTTCTTCAGCGTAGAATAGTGATTTGTAGAGGCCTGTAGGGCTGAATGCAGTGTCGATACGATTCCGACTATCTCCACGAAACGAAAGGCCGCCAGACGAATGTCTGGTGGTTTTTTTGTGCAGTGGCGGCAGCCAAGCTTGCTTGGATGACGTTACTGCACGAAAAAACCAAGCGGGTGCTAGCACCCGGCGGCCTTTTGTTTCAAGTGCCCCCGCGGAGCGATTGTCGGATGCCGCTTGCGGAATCCGACTGATTTCCTTGTCGGCCCAAGGCCTCCGAAAGGCTCGCGTCGGTGACCTTTTTTCGTGCAGATTCGTTTCATACTGCAAATCTACTAATTATCACGAAATCAGTGCGAAACGCCCCTTTTCACACTTTTGTCGGTCAAAATCAGAAGAATAAGGGTAAAAAGGCTGTTTGTGCACTTTTGTAAGGAGAGATTCCCGGTCATGCCCGGAATGACCAATTTCCCGCAAAAATGCGTATATTCACGCAGAATATGCAAGAACGAGACATCATACGCATCCGGGGCGCCAGGGAGAACAACCTGAAGGACGTCTCCCTGGACATTCCCAAATACAAGATCACCGTCTTCACGGGCGTTTCGGGCTCGGGGAAGAGCTCGCTGGTGCTGGACACCATCGCGGCGAAATCACGTCGGGAGTTGAACGACACCTTTCCGACCTTCGTGCAGCAGTATCTGCCCAAGTACGGCCGTCCGCACGTGGACGAGATCGAGGGACTACCCATCGCGGTGGTCATCGACCAGAAGAAGCCTGCCAAGAACTCCCGGTCCACGGTAGGCACTTACACCGACATCTATGCCCTGATGCGGCTCCTGTTCTCCCGCGTGGGGAAGCCGTTCGTGGGCTATTCCGACTCGTTCAGCTTCAACCACCCGCAGGGGAGCTGCCCGCGCTGCTCCGGCCTCGGCGAGATCCGGGAGCTGGACATCCACAAGCTCGTGGACTTCGACAAGAGTCTCAATGACGAGGATACGATCCATTACATCGCCTTCGGCAAGGGCGGCTGGCGTTGGATCCGGTATGCCCATAGCGGCCTGTTCGACCTGGACAAGAAGATCAAGGACTACTCGCCGGAGGAGCTGGACCTCTTCCTGAACAGCCCGCAGATCCGGCTCAAGAACCCGCCGTCCAACTGGCCCAAATCGGCGAAATACGAGGGCATCATCCCCCGGATGTACCGCTCCATCATCAATTCCGAGGAAGGCCTCCTGCACGCCGCGGTGCTCAACCCGATGCTTGTGATGGGCACCTGCCCCGATTGCGGCGGCACGCGGCTGAATCCGAAGGTGCTGACCTGCAAGATCGAAGGGAAAAACATCGCCGAGGCCTGTGCCATGCCCATTTCCCGGCTCAACGCCTGGATCCGGGACCTGGCCGATCCGCTCGCGGTGGACCTTAAGGCGGCCATCGGCGCGCGGCTCACGGCGCTGGAAGAGATCGGCCTCGGGTACCTGAGCCTGGACCGGCCCGTCGGGACGCTGTCCGGCGGCGAGGCCCAGCGCTGCAAGATCGCCAAGTACATCAATTCCTCGCTGGCCGATGTCCTGTATATCCTGGACGAGCCCAGCGTGGGCCTGCACAACCGCGACATCGAACGGATGAAACGCTCGGTCCAGCGCCTGCGCGACGCCGGCAACACCGTCCTCCTCGTGGAGCACCACCCGGAGATGATCCGGATTGCCGACCACGTCGTGGACCTGGGCCCCGGCCCGGGTATCGACGGCGGCCGCATCGTCTTCGAGGGCTCCTACGACGCCCTCCTCCGTTCCGGCACGGCCACTGGCTCCCTGCTCGGCGCCCCGATGCCGTTCAAGGAGCATCCGAGATGGCCGATCAGGTCGGCCATGACGGACGACGTCATTCCCGGCTCGACTTCAGACGTCATTCCCGGCTCGACCGGGAATCTGTTCCACCTCGAAAACGCCACCCTGCACAACCTCAAGGGCGTTTCCATCGACCTGCCCCTGGGCGTTTTCGGTGTCGTCGCGGGCGTCGCGGGATCCGGCAAGAGTTCCCTGATGGAATGCTTCCGCCGGGCCTATCCGAACCCGGACGAGGTGGTATACATCAGCCAGGAGAACATCGGCGTCAGCCTGCGGTCCACGCCCGCGACCTACATGGAGGTGGCCGGCGACATCCGCAAGGCCTTCGCCAAGGCCCATAAGATGAAGGAGGAATACTTCACCTTCAACGGCAAGGGCGCCTGCCCCGTTTGTGGCGGCAAGGGCGTCATCGTTTCCGAGATGGCCTTCATGGACGCCATCGAGACCACGTGCGAAGCCTGCGGCGGCCTGCGCTACGCGCCCGAGGCCTTGGCCTATACCGTAACCGGTGCCACCGGTGAGACGCTCAACATCGCCCAGGTCATGGACCTTTCCGTCCGCCTCGCATCGGCCTTCTTCAAAGGGACCGTCATCGAACAGAAACTGCGGCCCCTCGTGGACGTGGGACTGCAGTATCTGCACCTGAACCAGGCGCTCTCCACCCTCTCGGGCGGCGAGCTCCAGCGCCTGAAACTGGCCTCCTACCTGGGTGTGGAAGGGAAAATCTTCATCATCGACGAACCCACGGACGGCCTCCATACGAAGGATATCCGCCACATCATCCGCCTCTTCGACACCCTCGTGGACCGCGGCAACACCGTCTGGCTCATCGAACACAACCTGGACGTCATCCGCAGCGCCGACTGGCTCGTCGAGCTGGGCCCCGGCGCCGGAGAGGACGGCGGCCGCGTCCTCTACGCCGGCCCGCCCGCCGGCGTCCGCGCCTGTCAGGAGTCGGTGACGAAGGATTATCTGTAACGTTCGACGGCGACGCCGTAGCCCAGGTGGTCCAAGGCCTTTGCCAGGTCCTGGACGGCCGTGACAAGTTCGTCCAGCAGGCCTTCTTTCAGCATCTTCTTGTAGTTCACATAGAACCGGACCTGGTAGGAGGGAGAGATGGCCACTTTCACGCAGGCGCGGTACAGTTGCCCGGTTACCTTCGCTTCGAACCCGGCTTCCCGGAACCGTTCCGCGATGATGACCTTGGCCGTGGCCGCATTGATTTCGGATACCTTGGTAGTCTGGAGGATGCGCTGCCGGACGCCGGCAATCCGCGCATACAGGAGCGGCTGGAAATGGGCCACTACCTGAGCCAGTTCCTCTCGTTCTTGCCGGCCCATCTGTCCATGGGCAAAGATGCCGTGTTTGGATTTGTACAGCCGTTCGATGTGGTGGAGGGCCTCCTGGACACAGCGGTCCAGGTCGAATACGCCCGTGCTCCGGAACTTATCGCGGAAGGTCGGGACTACTTCCATCCCGAACATGAGGATCTCTTCCTCGGTCAGGTCCTTGAACAGTTTGCCGATGGTACTCATTGCAATTCCATAGTACACACGCGGCCGGTTTTCTCCATCCAGCCGTGCGAAGATTCATAACTCTCCCGGTTGTTGCACACCCAGACCAGCTTGCAGCGCATATTGTCCGGGAGGATGGGCTGCGGGGCATACCCGTCGGTCAGAATGACGAGCCCGTCGTAGCCGTTCTCGTTGGCATAGTCGATGGGCTCCTGGAAGGAAGTGCCGCCACGGCCCAGGACGGTGACGTTCCGCAGGACCTTTTTCAGGGACTGCACGACTCGTACGCCCGCGTCGAACTGGATGACGTCCACGGCCGTGAACCCGTAGCGGAATGCGCTGTTCACGACGCCGTAAAAGTAGGAAAGGTCCGACGACGAGATGGACCCGCTCACGTCCACGGCGACGAGGACCCGGGTGTCGAAGCGGCGGATGGAGCCCATGTTGTCGAACCCAGTCCGACGGTTGGGGCGCATGCGCGTGAGTTTCCGCTGCGTAGAGAGGATACTGGCCCGGAAGCCGGACAGGACGTTCCGCCAGTTGATCCTGGCCTTGGCGGACGCCTTGAGCTGCTCGGCGAAGTTCCCGGCAAGGGATCCCCAGTCTTTCGTGCTCTCGATAATTCCGTCGATCATGACGACCGCAAGGTCGTCCTCGTCCCAAAGTTCGGAAAGGGCCGTGTTCTTGTCGGCGTTGTCGGAAAGCCGGTCGGTGCGCGGGTCGCCGTCGCCGCCTCCCTGGCCTCGGGCATCGCTCCCGTCTCCCGCGCCATTTCCGTCTCCATCGGCCTCCGGAGGCAGTAGTTCCTGGATCCGGCGGGAGTACCACTCATACTCGCGTCCGGTAGGGAGATCATAGTCGCCGGGCTGTTCCATGCGGAGGCTCCCGAACTGGTAGTTGTCCCCGATCGTGAGGTTGCTGCCCACGGCGATGGCCTGCTGGGAGCAGGCGTCGGGTTTCCGCTGGTAGGGGTGCTTCAGGAGAATCCGGATCGCTTCCGTCCGGAGCGCCTGGTCCAGCGCCGGGTCGCTCATCTCGTTCACGAAGTCCGGGTTGTATTCCACCTTGCGCGCGCCGGAGCGGACGGGGCAGGGCATGGACGCGTTCTCTTCGATGCTGTGCGTGCACAGCACCTGGAAGAGCGCCGGCTCGGAAATGAACCAGCGCTCCAGGATTCGTGTGATTCGCTCTTTCATCTAGCGGATACTCTTGACGTAGCAGACCATCGTCATCGTGAGGACCGGGCACTCGCGGGCCAGGAAGGAAATGGCGTTGGGGTAGGTGCCGTGCTGGACGTACAGGTTCGCGAAGTGCGCCGCGGCCTCCTTTTTCTCCTTGGCGAGGAAGTCGAAGTAGGCTTCGACGTTCTTGCGGGCCTTTTCCTTGGCCGCACCGGTGAGCTTCTCCACCTCGAGATGGCGGAAGATACCGTCGTTCACGACCGACAGCTGGTGCAGTTCGTAGCCCCGGAGGGTGGTGATGTGTTTCTCCAGGTTCTGGAGGACCTCCCGCCCGGAAAGGATCTTATGGGCGGAAATGCTGCCGACGAGGGCGCTGGCGGCTTTCGGGCCCACGATGGCGGAGAGGGCCTTGGTCACGACCGGGGTGATTTCGGTCACGCCCTGGAGGATGTCGCTCACCCGTTTCCAGCCGCGGCGGTCCGGCGTCTTGTCCAGTCCCGTATCGGCCCCCTCCTTGGCGTCGGGGTCCTTGTCCAGCCACAGCGGGTTCTCCCGGATGAAATCGCGGACGCGACCGTCCATGCCCACCTGCTCGGCCCACAGGAGCCATTCCTGGACGGTCGGGCGGAAGCCGACGACATTGAACCGGGACACGAGGGCCGGGTCCAGGTCGGTGAGCTGGTACTGGTCACCCGCGTTCACCGCCGAGATGATCCGGCTGCCCTCCGGCAGGCTCCGGCCCGCCAGCTTGCGGTTCAGGGCGAGGTCCATGATCGTCTGGAGAACTTCCGGCCGGGCACGGTTCAGCTCGTCCAGGAACAGGACGATGGGCTTCCCGTCCAGCGGAAACCAGTACGGCGGCATGAACTCCGTCTTGCCGGTGGCGTCGTTGCGGTTGGGAATGCCGATCAAGTCGCCTGGATCGGACATCTGGCCGAGAAACAGGGGGACGACCGTCATCCCTTTCCCGGAGAAGTATTCGGTGAGGATCTCGGACTTGCCGATTCCGTGGTTGCCCACCAGCATGATATTCTGGTCGGCGGGCGTGAGGTCCAGGAGCGCCCGCAGCTCCGTCGTGTTGATGTTTACGTTTGCCATACGGTAAATAATACTCCCGCGGCGCGAGATTATTGCAGGCTCCTTGAAAAAAAAGGTGGGATAATTGCGTATATTTGTCTGAACCTCCCATCAATTGACACGAAAATGGCCATCTATTATCACGGAAGTCCCCTCTTGTTCGATAAGTTCGATCTGTCTCACGCGCTGGAAGGCGACGGGAAGGCGAAATACGGGTATGGCGTTTACGTCACGGAAGCCTACGCCTCCGCTGCGCATTACGCGCACAACAAAAAGCGTCCTGAGCTCCAGGACTACTATGTATATACGATGGAAGTCCCCGATTGTTTGCAGGACAACTGGCTGTCTCTCTACAAACGGGTCCCCGTGTCGGCTTCCATCCTGGCCCGGGCGGAGGATAAACTGGGGATCGCCTTCCCGGATGAGGCCAAGGCCGAAGGGATCCCTTTCCGGAAATACTTGGGCAACTGGCTTACGGGGCAGCGATTGACGGTGAAGCAGATGACGTCCACGAAAACGATCGACGGAGAAAAGGCGGCCTCGGCCTTCCTGCTGTCCATCGGCGTGGAACTCATCGTCTGGCCTTTCGAATGGAAGCGTCCGGACAATGGCCGGAATATGGCGGTCCTGGACGACCGCCAGGTGCGGATCCTGCGGATCGACCAGGTGGACCTGGATCCGACGAAGAACTACGCGCTGATTCCGGGATCGGAAAGGCTGGTCAAAGAATTCTGAAGCCTATGCACGTACGTGAGCTCATCGAGAAGTACTATCCTGAGTACTACGGCTGGTTCGACTATCCGGCCGCGGAGACGGTCGCCTTCAACAAGATCGATGAAGAGTGGGGCATTCTGGGCAATTTCGCCGCCACCCCGCTCGTGGTGGACGGGGTCCCCTTCGACTGCGCCGAGAAGCTCTTCCAGGTGATGAAGTTCACCGATCCGGCCGCGCGGAAGGCCGTGTACACCCGCAAGGGTATGCCGATCAAGTGGGCGGCGAAGGGCCTCGAGCGGAACGGTTTCTGCCGGCCCGACTGGGGAGAACACCTCATCGATGTCCTGAAGTTCTGCCTTGTGACCAAGTATGCGCAGTGCGAGGCCTTCCGTTCCGAACTCGCCCGGACCGGCGGCCACTACATCGTCGAGAAGGCCCATAAGCGCGCGGACACCTATAGCGCCCGGCTCTCCGACGACGGAACGACTTGGTCCGGTGGAAACCTGATGGGCCGGCTCCTGATGGAACTCCGCGACCAGGGCACACTGACGTACCACCTTCCCGAAGAGATCCTGCATTTCAGCGACCTTTTGGGAGATTCTTAGAAAGATTGGGCGCGGACCATCGTATATATAGGATGATGGAAAGCATTCTCAATCTCAAAGCCCTGCTGAGTCAGGCGATGGAGGCCGATGTCACGGCGCTCCGACAGTTTCTCACGACGAATCCCGGACAGCCGCTCGTGGCCGCCGGATCCGGCGGAGCCGGGTCCGTAGCGGACTTCGCGGCCCTGCTGTACGGGGCCCGCGGCGGCATCGCCACGGCCGTATCTCCCTACACCTTAAACGCTTACAGCGATGAAGCGCTGAAAACGTCGAAGCTCCTGCTCGTGAGCAAGGGCGGTCACAACAACGACATCGTCTTCGCCGCAAAGCGGGGCCTTGCCGTGAATCCGGCGGAGACGGCCAGCTTCACCCTCAGTACTGGCGACCGGAACGAAGTCCGGAAACTGTTCGTCAAAGCCGGCTCGGCCCTCTCCTTCGACATCCCCGGCCTGACGGTCCAGGACGCGTTCATCTCGACCCAGACTCCGGTGATGTACTTCGCCCTCCTGTGCCGTGCGTTCGACCCTAGTGTCGACCTGTCCAAGTACCGGACTGCGCCGTCGGTGCCGTACCGACTGGAGCGGAATGACGGCACCCCGCTCACCCCTGCGGACTTCCAGGATGTCCGGAGTTTCGTCGTCCTGCACGGCTCCTGGGGTCGTCCGGTGGCGGCGAACCTGGAAGGAAAACTCGTCGAAAGCGGCCTCTGCCCAGCCTGCGTGGTCGATTTCCGGAATTACTGCCACGGCCGTTTCGTCTTCACATCGGCCCATCTGGAGGATTCGGCCGTCGTGATGTTCGTCTCCCCTCGGGAGAAAGACATCGCCGCCCGGACTCGGAAGTTCCTCCCGGCATCGACCAAACTCGTCCTCATCGAGACCGAAGCCGACGCGCCCGAAGCCAGCCTGGACCTCCTCATCCGGTCCTCGGCCTTCTTCTTCGACCTCAGCGAGGTCACGGTCACGAACTGGGAGTCTCCGAAAAATCCCGGCAAGATTGACAAGCGGCAGCCCATGTGGGTGTCGTTCATGGCGGAAATGAAACGCATCGGCCCTTTGACCCTCGGAAAAGACTAAGCGCTATGAAGAAACAGCTTCAGCGAATGATCGATCGGGGCCGTAGCCGGAGCATCGCCCTCATCGAGTACCCGCTGCTGGCGGTCAAGGTCGGCGACGGGCTTCGGAAACGGGGGATTCCGTTCCTGTTCGAGACCCGTCTGGACAAGAACGTCCTGACCATCCGGGTTGTCAATGAGTATTTCCTGGAGATTCCGATTACGCTGGAAAACGTGGACCGGACCGTGGGGCTGGTCCCGTACTGCCTCCATCGGCCCGACCTGGCCCACGAGGAGATTCCCGGGGTGCGGCGGATCCACGACTATTCCCTGGCCAGGACTTGGAACGAAAAGACGGCTAAGTCGTTATAGCCTTGGTGCCCATTCGGGAGACGCTCTCGGAAGCGAACCGCTGCGCCTCAGTCAGGATCCGGACAAGTTCCGCCTCGTCCAGGTCGCGGAACCTTTTGCCGGACCGGGCGATGCCACAGATGATTGCCGAGGTGGTCGCGTCGCCGGCGCCTTCGGTGTCCACGACATGGGCATTGACCACCGGTGGCAGCGTCTTCCAGTCCCCGTCCAGGAACTTGTAGCGCAGGCCTTCCTTGCCCAGCGTCTGCACGAACAGCTTGTCCCGGAAGCCGTCCGCGAAGGAGGCGTCCGGGATGTTCTCATTCGAGAACTTGACGATGTCGCTGCACCGCACGCTCTCCAGGTCCGCATTCGTCTCGACGCGGGCCGGTTCGAAATAGACGGTTGTCCCGCGCTCGCGCAGTGCCTCGGCGACGTACCGGTGCCCAGCGGCAGGGTCGTCGAAGAAGTAGAAGTCTGGGATGAAACCCACGTCCTGCAGGGCCTGGACGAAGGCCGGCGCCTGGTCCCGCACGCGGAGGAACCTCCGCTTCGGGAACCGGCTGCCGCCCGGCGATCCCGCCCGGACGCTCACCTTCATGGACCCGTCCGGGAACCGCTTCCGCGTCACCCGCAACAGCGAGGTACCGCCGTCCGGCGTGTTTGTCACAAAACGGGTGTCGCAGCCGAACCGCTTCAGGTCCTCCGTGATCCGGAGACCCTCCGGAGAGTCGTCCAGGCACGCCTGCGGATAGGTCTCGAGCCCGAGCCCGGCCAGGATGCACATCACGTTCCCGCACGTCCCGCCGACTTCGTCGCCGAGCACCGTTTCCGTGAACCGCCGGCTTCCCGGACCGTCCGGATACTCCCGGACCACGTTCGTGTCCAGATTGTAGATGCCCGAGCCGAGGCAGCGGGCGAGGGTCTTCTTGCTGTCCATATGTGAAGGAAATGATTTATCTTAGTAAACCAAGCTCAACGAGAATGTCCCGGCATTCTGCCTCGGACAGGCTCTCGATATCGATATCCAATTCCGGCTGTCGGCGTGAAGCGAAAAGGGACTGGAGCATGGTCGGCACGGAAGTGTCTTGCTTGTAGCTTGCCTGCGTGTGTCCGGACTGGTTCAGCTTCGCGATGATATCGGCCTTGATCTGGCTGATTCTCTTTTTTGCATAATTCTCACTGAGCCCGAACTTCTCCTTGGCCATTCTCGTGAACGGGTCCTTGACGTGTTTCTGCTGTCCGATAGATTCCCACAGCTGAAAGTCCTCCTCCGAGAAACCGAACTGATACTTCAGATAGAACAGCCGCTGGTCACCGGGGCTCATCTGGGAGACAATATCGAGGATTCTCCGGACGTACTGCATCTTGGCCTGGTAGCTTTCCTCGAGCACCGCCGCCTTCTCTTCACTGTAGAAATACAGGATCACATCCTCGTTCGGCTTTTTGGGCGTCCTATGGGTGACCGGTCCCTTGCTTCGCTTGAAGGTGGTCTCCTCCTCCTCTTGGGCGGGGTCATCAGGGATCGCCACGGGATCGTCATTCTCATCGGTGGGGCCAAAATCGACGGCCGTCCCCTCGTAAAACTTGCCCAGGCGCTCATCGAAGACCGCCTGTCGGGGGTCTTTCCCGAGTTCGTCCAGCTTGGCGAAGAAAGCCTTCTTGATTCTCCAGTAGAAGAATTTCCTGAAGGAATCGGCGTTCTCGTTCCGGAACAACCCTTTCGCATAATCCTCCCTTGCCAGCTCGATGGCATAGATGGACGCGTCCATGACGAAATCGTCCAAAGAGATCCCGGCACGCCCGGGATGCCACTTGAGCTCGACGTCCCGGACGAACGAGGCGGCCGTGTAGCGGGCATAGTCAAAGTACTGTTTCCCAAGAGGTTCCTGTATGAACCCGGCTTCAGTGATGGGTTGTCTCCCTCGAATCATGTGGCGTAAGATTGCGGAAACAAAAATAACAATTATCCATGGGGTTCACAAATAGGGTAACGATAATCGGATGATCCGGTATTAGTGTACGAACGACAAACAAAAACAGAAATCATGGGCGTTTTGGTTAAAACAAGGTACAGCATTGGAGACACTGTCTGGTTTATCTCCCATAACAGGGTTCAGTCGCTGGACATTACGGGTGTGCACGTATGCGTTGAACCGGATGAAAACAGTAAGGTGGAATACATCCTCCATTTCAATTCTGGCTGGGTCAACGAAGACAGGCTTTTTAAATCGAAGAAAGAACTTTTAGAATCTCTGTGATATGGAAAAGGAGTTTGCTTTCAACCTGGGCGACAAAGTCTGGCTGATGCACAACAACGGCGTGGTGTGCGGCAGCATCGCGAAAATGTTCTACGTCAAGACAATCAGTTGCGTTGACTTTGAAACGGTCTCTGACAATGAAAGATACTATGTGTCTGTCGAGGGCAAGAGGATTGGGAACTTTGACAAGAAGAGCCTGTTCGAGACGAAAGATGAGCTTCTCAAATCCCTGTAGGAGGATGTAGTTGTTGGAGGCTAAAACTGGTGAAAAATCCGATATTTAAGTATAAAATGATTAACTTTAACAATTAAAGCAAAAACCACCCCATTGAATCGAATCTCGTCGGTGGATTAAATGAATCTTTAAAGGAGTTGTAATGGCATTTGTTTACGAATCGGTGAACGGTAATACGTTGACCAAATCCCAGGAATTGCTTCTCGATACCATCGAGAACCTTCCGTTCCCCTTTGGCGGCATTTCCAAATTGAAGGACCTCCGGACAAAAACGCAGCTGAAGGTTCTTGTAACTGACCGCAAAGCAATGCTCAAAGACTGGGAACGCTATATGGATAGGTATAAAGTTCTCCACGGGGATTTCTATGGGGGTAAGCATGCCCAGGCTTGTCACAGGCATCAGGGCGAGATCGGTGAAAGGCGGGAATTCGCGGAGGAACAGATCAGGATCGCGAATGAACCGGTAGAGGGGTATCAGCATCCTCCTGGCCTTTATTCCAGAACCTATAGTTGGTGGACGGGAAGGCAGCGCCCGAAGGTCGGCCTGATTATGGACAGCGTCAGGGACTATGCCCTTGACGCCGGGATAAACGTGGATGCAGTCCTTGGAGTTGTATTCATCCAGGAGATGATGCACGCATACTTCGATGCCTTCAACAGCAAGGGCTTCCCGGCGATTAAAACGCTTGAAGACACATTTTCCGAATTCGGGATGCTCTTGTTCGTTGACAGTTTCCCTTCTTCACTCCGTGATGATATTTTCCCCCACGCATGTGACTACGTAAATTCAAAAATCGGGAAGAAGCCTGCCGGGGGAGGTTTTGGCATTGAAATGTATGCAAGGGACTACGGCAATGGTGCCTCCTTGATTAAACGTTATAGGGATATCTCCAACTGGATTGAACCGCCTCTTCGGTACAAGTTGGATTATATGAAAAGCATGGAGGCGTATGAGAAAGACCCCGACGACGAAGAAAACACTGAGGCGGTATACGAGTACGTCAAAGGAATGCTGAATCTTAAGTGCGATCCGCCGTATGACCCCATCCAGCCCGCCATTGGGGAGAGTTGGGATTTTGACAAGTAACGATATCTCGCTTTACCAGTATTATTGGTAAAACCGAGATGACAAAATGAAAAAGAGTGACATTGCGGTATTGATTTCCGTCGGCGAACTGGTAAAGGAACTGGAGAGGTACGAGGAGAAGCATTGGGACTGGAATGTGGAAATCTCGACGGATGTGCCTGTCGGGGAAGATGAGGACCTGCCTTGCATCATTATCGGAATGCAGCTTGACGGAGAAGGTAATCTGCGGATCGAGATAGAGGAGGAATGGGCCGGCGGTGGGGACTATCATATCGACGAGCTCCTTGGACGCCTCCAGGACTTCGATCCCCGCACAAAGGTGTATCTGGCCGGCGGCGGGCTCCTTTTCAGCCTTGACAACCACGGCGGCATCTTCGCGGAGTCCGGCGACGATGACGATGCACTCAACTGCTACGCCACGGTCTTCGGAGAGTACGAGAGAGAACCGACCGGGTGGCTCTCTGAATCCGAGAAACGTGAACAGGCGGAAAATGCCAGGAAGATGGCCCGCAAGGAGCGCATGGAGACCATCGCGTTGGCGGCGCTGACAGCGGTCATCTTTTTCGGGCTTTGCTACAATGTCTACGCCCTGGCGGTCCATTCCGTTCGGCATGCCTTCTGGGAGAATATCGGCGGGGTCGTGTTGTGTGCCTTCCTCCTTGTGATCTGCGGGTTGACGCTGTATTACTCGAAAGAGAAACAGTAAGACGTGGTCAGAAGGAAGATCGATCCGGACTTTAACCTTGCCGGCTGGCCGGGCACATCCAAGAAGTGGGGAAAAGGATTGTTCATGGAATAATGAGTGAAGTGATAACCAGGACGACAGTCCTCCTGGCGGGAACCCGGGAGGCGATCATCCGGATCCTCAACAGGGCTTTCCGGGTGTGCCCGTCCGGCGGGTACAGGATTACCGATGATGACAGCATCGAGACAATCAACGGCAAGATCAGCGCCGCCAATGCGCATATGTCAGGATGCCTGACCGGATTCACCCTGATGGATTATCTCGATGACCGGAGCCGGATGGACAGCCCGTTCAAGGATTTCGTTCTCTCTTATATTGACGAAGAGGAACCGGACGGCTCCGAGAACTACGACGTAACCCCGGTTAAGGTTTCTGCCGAAGGTGATGAATATACCCTCAAGATAGTCTCCCGCGTCCATGAGGGCCAGCGTACCTACTCTCCGGAGGACTGGCATTACTGGTGCGCCATGATATCCATCAGTGATGAATGCCTGATCAGTTTCAAGAAGGAAAGCGAATGATCAATCGCGGCCGCTACAGGCGGTCAAGATATGCCCTGGCCAGGACCTGGAACAAAAGGAAGTCTAACTAGGAATGCCCTTAGCGGAAGCGTTATAGAGCTCGTCAACGATACTCGGGAACAGAAGAATCCTGTTCGAGGATCCTGCGGATGGCGGCAAGCTTTCTCTTGAGGGCCTTGTTCTCCACCTTGAGGGCACCATTTTCTTCTACGAGAAGCTCGATCCTCTTTTTTAAGACCCCGTTTTCAGATCGCACAATCATCACATCTAAGGATTCGTTTGCCTTTGCCGTATTCTCGGGCAGTTTTTCGACCTTGAATCCACTCGTACCATAATTGGTGTAACGGTCATGCTTAGGATTGTCGGTTATGCGACCCTCACCACTGAGAAGGAAGGAGAGGTTCACCTGATATCCCAAGGAAGCAAAACCGTCCACCCATCTCCGTGCAACCTCCGGGGAAAACAACTTTCCCTTGCGCAGGAGGTTGCTTACAGACTGTGGTGTCACTTTCATAGCCTCAGCCAGGGCCGTTCCTGTGATATGGTTTTCAGACATGAAACGAGAAATCTCATAGCAGACATAGGAGCCCCTAGTTTCAAGTGTATTCTCCATGACTCGATTGAATATTGAGTTTCTTTCTGCAAATATAAACAAATTAATTTAATAATGCAAAAAAGGTATTGTGGTTTAAAAATAAATCTCTATCTTTGCATCCGGATGTTCTTCTGTGCTTATCCGGAAAGTACGAAGATCCTCCTGTTTTCTTTGACAATACTGAGAACACAGACAGACCCGGGTATTGTACGCGAGCAGGATAGCCATGGAATCCGAGGGCGGATAATATAATTTGGGTCGCAAACAATCCGGCGGAGGCTTCAACAAATAAATGTTTTATCGATACGATAGAGCCGTTATTCGAAGAAGCCGACCGCCAAATTACTAAACTTTAATACTGATCGGAATATGAAAGAGATCAGGTGCCCCGCGTGTCACACAGCAAACTGGATCGAAGTGTGGGACGGTGAGTATCAATGTCTTACGTGCGGCGAGAGCTTTTCGGCCCGTGAGTCTTACGGCCAGAATCTTGTCAAAATGATTTCGAAGGCTTCGAAGATGGTGATGGACAAAAGGAAGAAGTCTGAAAAACCCAAAAGTTTAATCGGAAAAGCGCCGGAACTGCTGGCGCTGTCCAGGTACACCGGCCGCCTCGTGTCCAAGGCGCCGGAGGTTGCCAAACTCATCAAATTATTCTTATAAGCTAACCCTATGAAGGAGGGGGCGACCCATTGTGGCCACAAAATATGGAGCCGATTCGGCCGGGAAGCATGCGCCCGGAGGATTGGCGAGTATTGGGAAACTGGGATGGATGTCCGGCCCCCTTTCCTTCTCAAAAGCACCATCAAAAACAATGTTCTTACCTAATTACCATGCCATTCGCGATTTCGTCGTTGTCACGAACACGAAGAACCGATACAGCCTTCGCGAAATACGCTCGGGCCACGTCATTGAGGCGAGCCTGGATTCCTTGAAAAATCTCGACGGTGTTGAGAGGGATTCGGACAGCCTTGTCGTCCCCGGCCAGCGCGTGAGGCTGTTCTGTAAGTGGGATGCCCCCCGGTCCCGTTGGGCGGTCTATCCCTTGAGGCCGGATCAAGAGGCGCAGACAATCCCCTCCGCTGAGGGGCTGAAAGCTGAGTTCAAATCCAAAGGGGTCGGAACTTTCGAGCAGGATGTGTGTTCGCTCGCCAATTGCGCAGGCGGGGACTTGTGGTGGGGAGTCGGGGATGACGGATCCGTCATCGGGATTGATGCCCTCGTGGAAAAGTACGGCGGCCGCGACAGGCTCACGTGCCACCTTCGCAACAGGCTCCGGCAGACGACTAACACGAACCTCTTTCTGGACGTTCGCTTTACCTTCTTCGAGCGCGACGGCCGCACCCTCCTGAAGATCACCGTTCCCTCCAGCAGGGATGTGGTCCTCTACGGGGATGCCCTTTACGTCCGTTCGCAGAACACGACACAGCGGCTCTCGGGCGACCGGATGCTGTCCTTCATCTATGAGAGGATGAAAAACGGAAGGCCTTGAACTTATGGAAAGAATCAAGCTTGTCCTCTATGGAAAATGTCGAGTTTGTGGGCGCTTTCTGGTGTCTCCGGTCATTGCCGATTACGATGAGCGTGAGCTCCTTCATCGGTGCGGCTGCGGAAGCAACGATATCGTGTGGGAGCAAGCTCTCCACGGACACCGATTTTCCGGAAGGCCGTCGCGCCGGTTCCCGCTGGTACCTGCCCTCGTTGTTGTAGCCACGCTCCTCGCAGCGTCGGCTTTGGTGGCGCTGTCATGCATTATCCACCAGTCCTACACCGCGGAAGAGGTGGACACTGCCATGAAGGAGATGTCAGGGATGACTGTCTCCGAGATCCTGACCCGCTTTGAGAGGGAGGGCGTCGGCGACGCGACCTTAGGGCGCATGGTCGGAGCCAGCCCCTATGTGGTGAAGCGGCTCCGGGAGGGGGCTTCCCCGACATTCCCCGCCGAAGCGGCCGTTCGCGGAATCTACTGCCAATATGTCCTCAACGGCCGGTCCTGGCTCTTGACCAGGCTGCAGATTGGGAAGGGGAGGGGCGCCGCAGACCTCGGATACGCTTTCCTCGCCCCCAGGTTCGAGAGATTTGATTAACAAACGTCCGGAGGAGCCGAGAAGGCTCCTCCGGTTTTTTTTTATGCAATGGCTCAAAGTCGGGAATGGTTTCTGCGCTGACGACGTCTACGAGATGGTCAGCAAGACCGTCAGGAATGCCAACGTTCCATTATCATCAAAGTTGTCATCCTTTCTTGATCATCTCGTGGAAATACTCCCAGATGAATACCATCGACATGGTGTCCAGCTCACAGTAGCGGTAGAGCGCTTTCTCCAGGGCCTTGGTCCAGGCTTCATCGCTGAACTGAAGCTTCGTGTAGGCTGCAAGGGCGGCGCCTCCGTTTGCGATAGACGCATTGCGATTCGAAGAATTCTCTTCTGCTTTTTCTGCCCAGTCGCTGTCGAACTGTTTCAGTTCCTCTTCCGAAACCTCCAGGAAATCTGCAATGTCCTTCAACCCTTTGTACGGGTTCTCGACCTTGCCGTCTGGGCCGAAGTCAATCCAGGCAATCGCCTCGTCAGGAGTGTAGTTCTCGCTGTGAATCTCGCTTCCATAGATGGGCTTGGAGTACTTTTCCCGGATGGCCTGACTGGAGTTCAGGATGGCAGGAAGGACCGCCTTGATGGAGTTGCTTCCCTTCATACTCGGGTGGTAGTAGTAGTCCTTGACTATCTCCAGAAGGTCAACCATTTCGCGTGGACCATGAATCTTGTTCTTTCCACCATGGCGATACGTAATGGCATCAATGAAATCCATCAGTTCCTGCTTGTCTTCTTCGTTACTTGCCGCGAGTTGATCGTAGATATCCCGCAGAATGGTATTCTCGTGTGTGGCGTAGCGGAAGATGGTTCCATCGTCACCCTCCAACTGTTTCTTCAGTTCGCGAACAAACTCGAAATTAGGGAAGTAGTGCTTCTTGGTGTTGAGGTACTGGCCCTTGTGTTCAATGGTGCCATCCTCGTGGATAACGTGATGGGAGAATTGGAAGGCGACCTGCTCGTAAGGGTGCATCCCCTGGTAAAAGGGGAGGGCAACAGCCGTGGTTTCGAAGTCAATCATATGGAGGGGGTACTCCCAGCCGCCCTTCCCGTCAGGGGGAGTCATCTTGGCTTTGAGACCGGGGATGTCCAAGTAGACAACGTCGTCGTGAAGGTTCTTCTTGAAAGGGGCGAGAAGATCCTCGTTTCCGGTGGAGAGGCCAATTTGGAGAAGCCTTCTCTGTAGGGGAGAGAGGCCCTTATACACGGTATTAGAGTTCTTGGGGGAGATATCCTCTTCCGCGACACCTTCCAGGAAGTAAGTGCCTTTTTTCACTAGTTCATCTTTGAGGGAGCGGCTTCCACACGCTCCACACCAGAGTTCCCCTACAGACGGACGTAAGAAGTCGTCATCTTTGAATTCCGCCACCTTCTTCCAGCACTCCTTTTTACCGTCCAGTTTATCAGGCGTTTTCTCGTTCGAGTAGAAGGGGCATTTGAAGCAGTCACCCTTCAGTTTGATGTCCGTGACCTGCCGATGATTGACATAATAGTCGGACATGATGTCGACGAAATCCTTGAACTTGTATCCCCCCATATACCCCTCATGCTTGTCAGTCTTCTCTTGTTCGTCGGTCTTACCATCGATGATTCTCTCGCAGATGTCATCCACTGGAAAGGCTTTTAATACCCACGTATTGTCACGGAGGTTCTCCGCACCCTCTTCCCGGATGATTTCTACGCGGTCCTTTTTCCCTTCGCCTCCTCCTATCTTCTCCACCCTGAAGAACTGATTGACACCTTGAGGAGCATCCGATACCGCGGTTTTGTCCGCCATCATCAAGTATGCGGTTACGGTGTATTCGGGCCCCAATTCATTTTGTATGACGTACTTCTGGAAGGCGACGTCATAGACATACTCGCGGATGCCTTTCGTGACGGTATTATCTTGGTGACTCCTCGCACTTCCCCAGAAACTGTCCCTGTTCTCATCCCAGGACTTGGCCTTGACCTCAATAAGATTAATCTGTTTGCCTTTCTTCTCGATGATGTCGGCCCGCACGAAGCAGTTTTTCCAGGTAAAGGCGGCCTCGGCGATGTTTACCTCGTCGCGCATAAAGAGCTCGCGGGTCTTCTTGAGCGACTCATCATAATCCAGAGTCTTGATGTCGGCATCCGCTTGTACGTCATAGTACACTTTGGCAAGATCACCCACCTGTTGACCGCCCTCTGCCAGTGCCTGGAGGAAGTCGTCCTCATTCATCTGGTTGGCATAATGGTCACTGTCGTAGTAATAGAAAAGCGACGCAGGGCAGAAGAGCGCCTGCTTGAAGGCGGATTTGGTAAACAGTTTCATATCTCAGTCTATGAAGAAAACGCTTCTTTTACTGCTCGTCGGGACCTTCTTCGAGCTCCTGCTGGGCCTTTTGGGCGCGGGCTTCCTCGAAGGCCGCCGTCATGGTCGGGTTGTTTTTAATTAGCTGGCGAATCTTCAGCGCATCGACCTTGTTGTTAGCGGTAATCAGGTGGCCTTCCGAGACTTGGAGGCTCTTCTTGATGGCCTCGAGGCTCTTGATGGTATTGTCGATACCATCGATTGCCTCTTTGAATCGGTCGCCGGCGTACTGGACACTCTTTTTGAAAGAGTCACGGAATTTTTGAAGAGAGTCCTCGAAATTGGTGACGTCCATGTCCTGCTGCTTCGCGATGGCCAATGCCTTCTTGTATTCCAGCGCCTTCTTCGAGGTCTGCACCAGGAGGGTGATGATGGGGATGAAGTTGTCCGGACGTACGACGTACATCTTCTCATATCCCGGCACGGAAACGATGCCGTTGTTGTACAGGTCGTTGTCCATCTCCAGCATGGAGACGAGCACGGCGAACTCGCACTCCTTCTTCTTGCGGTCCTTGTCCAGCTTGTCGAAGAAGTCGGCGTTCTTCTTCTTGTTGACGGCGGCGTCGCTCTCGTTCTTCATGTCGAACATGATCGAGATGTACTCGATGCCGTCCTCCTTGTCGCGGAAGATGAAGTCTCCCTTGGACCCCTTGGTTTCGTCGCCTTCCTTTACGGCAACGTTGTCCTTGGAGAAGGTCGCGTTGGGCATCACTGGAAGAAGTGTCTGGTTGTACAGGGTGTAGCAGTGCTGCTCCAGGTCTTCGCCGAGGAGCTTCACGGAGCGCTTGGCTTTGAAGTTCTTGTACAGTTCGACTTCCTTCTCCAGGCTCTCCTTCTCCACCTTGTGGGTATCCAGGATAGCCTGGACCCGCTCGGCGGCATTCTTCCGCTCGTTGGCGGCGTCGGTTATGAGGCGGCTGATCTCCTCCTCCTTCTTCCGAAGCTCGGCCTCTTTCTGGTTGAGGGCGTCCGCGGCCTTCTGCTCGGCCTTGAGCCGGGCGGCCTCGAGCTCGAGCGTCTTGCCCTGCTCCCAGCCGGCAATCTGCTGCCGCAGCTTCTCGATTTCCAGGTCCTTCTTGGAAAGGTCTTCCTTATGGCGCGCGTCCAGTTTGGCGGCCTCCTTCGCGGCTTCCGCCGCCTCCAGGGCCTGCTTCTTGGCCTCTTCGGCCTTCAGGAGTCTTTTGGCTTCTTCGATGCGGCGGTTCACTTCCGCATCAAACTCTTCGGTGCGAACCTGGTTGAGGATCGCGGCAAAATCGGCGTCATCGACCGGGATGACAGTCCCGCAGTTGGGGCACTTGATTTCCTTCATATCGTGTTCTTTCTTTTACTCTATATAAATACGCTCGTTGGACCGGAATATTTCACGCTTTCCGTAAATATACGGCTTTCCGACGGAAACGCAAAACATCCACCCGCCCGTCAAACGGCCCGGGCAGGGCCGTTCGGGTGGGCGCCGAGAATCATTTCGCGGGTCACGACAATCTCGCGGTTGCCGTCCATAAACGCGGCTTTCGGAGCCGCGAACATAACGTCGCGCATAGCCTTTTCCATGATGCTGCGCAGGCCGCGCGCGCCCGTGCCCAGGTCGGTCGCGAGCTGCGCGGCCGCCGTAATCGCCTCTGGCTCAAAGGTCAGGGCAATCCCGTCCTCGCGGAAAAGCTCCGTGTACTGGCTTACAAGATTGTTTTTGGGCTTGGTCAGGATACCCTCCAACGCCGTCGTATCGAGCGGATCGACATACGTGACAACCGGGAATCGGCCCACGAACTCGGGAATCAGTCCGTAATCGCGCAGGTCCTGGGCCGTCACGTCCGCGTAAGGGTTGCCGCTGTTCTGAGCGGCCGCCGCATTGCTAAAGCCAATCCGGCCCTGGTCCCGTCCGGTTCTCCGTTCCACAATCCCGTCCAGGCCCACGAACGCGCCTGAGCCGATAAACAGGATATCGGTCGTGTCCAGGTAAATGAGCGGCTGCTCCGGGTGCTTGCGCCCGCCCTGGGGCTGGACACCCATGATGTGCCCCTCGACCATTTTCAGGAGCCCCTGCTGGACACACTCGCCCGACACGTCGCGCGTGACCGACACGCCAGCCTCGCGCTTGGCAATCTTGTCCACCTCGTCAATGAACACGATTCCTGTGCGGGCCTTCTCCACGTCATAGTCGCAGTTCATAAGCAAGCCCGAAAGCAGGCTCTCCACGTCGTCACCCACGTACCCCGACGCCGTAATCGAGGTCGCGTTCCCGATATAGAAGGGAACGCCGAGCATTTTCGCAATGGTCTTGACCAGCATGGTCTTGCCGCAGCCCGTAGGGCCCAGCAGCAGAATGTTGCTCTTCTCCACGTCCGCCCCGCGCTCGGGGTCGGCCTTGTGGAGAATCCGCTTGTAATGGTTGTACACCGCCACGGAGAGAGTCCGCTTGGCCTCCTCCTGTCCGACCACATGCTTGTCAAGGTAGGCCTTGATCTGGTCGGGTCTTTTCAATTGATTCTGTCTCATACTCCTACTAATACGTCGCTTCCGCGGAATTATTTCAGTCAAACGTTGAATCCGATGCGCCGACCGGTTTTCTGCGCGGAGAGGGTCTCCTCGTCACAGTAGGTGAGGAGCTCCTGCAAGGTGGCCTTCTGGCCGGAGAGGACGTAGCCGACGGTGGCCTTGCGGGCGATGTTCTCGATGTTGCCACCAGAGAAGTCGTAGCGGTTGGCGAGGGTCAGGGCGTCCTCGTCGGAGAGGCCGTCCAGCATCGACTTCCAGATTTTCGCGCGGGTCTCCGCTCCCGGCTTGACGAACTCCACCTTGAACAGGAACCGGCGCGCGAAGGCCTCGTCGCAGAAGTTCGTGGCCAGGTTCGTCGTGGCGATGAGGATGCCGTCCAGGTTCTCCATGGCCTCGAGGCAGATGTTCTGCAGGCTGTTCTGCATCTGGTCCACGCTGCCTTCCGGATTTTCTAGGCGCTTGGAGAAGATGGCGTCGGCCTCGTTGAAGAGGAGAATGGGCGCCAGCTCGTGCGTGCGGCACATCTCGCGGTAGGTCGTGAACACGCCCTTGACAATCTTCTCGGAATCGCCCACCCACTTGCTCTTGAGCTGGGACATGTCCACGGCGAAGACGGCGCGGCCGGTGCGGCGGGCGAGCTCGTAGGCCCCCGCGGTCTTGCCGCAGCCGGCGCCGCCGGCGAACAGGACCGCGAAACCCTTCCGCATGCCCGTCTCCTCCAGCCGCTGCTGCACGCCCGCGAAGTTGGCGGGCTCCAGCAGCGCGCCGAGCCGCTCCATCTGCTCCGCCACCTTGCCGTCGTAGAAGAGCTCCCGCGGCTTGATGGACTCGGCCGGGATGAGATCCCGGTGCTTGACGGCCTGGGGCTTCGCGGGAGTCACTTCCGTGAAGAAGGTCCGCTTGATGTCGTCGGAGAGGGCGAGACTGTCCATATCCTGGAACCCCTCGTCGCCGCCGAAGGTGACGAGACCTGAAGTCTGGAGCGTGGACTTGCCGTTGGCAAGGGTGCGGCGGATGCACTTATCGTCCTCCATATAGTCGGAGACCGTGAGCAACCGGTCGATAGGGAAGGACTCCTCGCCGTGCGTCACGTAGCGGTGGCATAGCAGCAGGAAGAACCGCTTCTCCGTGTCGCAGAGCCCGGGCGTCTCCAGGGCCTCGGCGGCCAGCCGGCAGAACTCCAGGTGCTGGTTGTCCGCGATGAGCCGCTCCATCTCCTCCAGCATCCGTTCGCAGTTGATGAGGTCCCTGTCGTAGTCCGCCAGAATGAGGCGGATGCGGGAGAAGAACTCGTCCGCCTCGAGCCCCGAACGCTTCATGGGCCTGAAGTCCGTGTCCTTCTCCACCGCGCGGAGCGCCTCGCGGCCCATCACGTAGTTGTCCCCCCGCCGGCTGCGGCGGTTGATGATGTCCAGGTCCTCAAGCTCCCGGAGCGCGCCCTGGAAGCCGATGAACTCGATGTTCGAGCACCCGATGTAGCCCGACAGGTCGTCGTCGTCACAACCGTTCCGAGCGTTGTTCTCCAGGATGGCGGCCAGCAGCACGGCGGCGCGCTCCCCGATGGAAAAGCGCTCGCGCACGCACCGGATGTCCTCGTCCAGTCCGTTGTCTTTGTCTTCGGCGAAGCCTTCCACCTTCACTTTCTTGTAAATGCGGTCCAGGCTGGCGGCCAGCCTCGGGAGCCCCTGGGTCCGGGGGCTCCAGCTCTTCTCGTTCTTCTTTTCAATCCTTCTCATCCTATGCAGCGTCGTTGTTAAGTCTCCGTCTCATGTGGAACACGGCCATGTAGGCGGCCCGCTTGTTCAGGCCTTCCCGCTCGGCAATATCCTCGTAGTCAAACTCCTGCGCCAAATACAGCAGGATGCGCCTGTCGCGCTCCTGGCGCAGGCGGTTGTACAAGCTCTCCACCAGCTCGTCCTGCAACAGTTCGCGGTCCGCGCGGTCGTCGCCGACCAGGCCGTCCGCCTTCTCCGCCACGCTGTCGTTCCAGCAGCCTCCGATGCTCTCCCGATTATGCTTGGCGATCGCCGCGTCGCGCACGGCGTTCTTGGCAATGGTCCAGACCCAGCCGAACTCGCTCCCTCTGTCGGGGTTGAAACGTCCCCTTGCCTGCCACATCTTGGTGACAACCTCCGCCACGATGTCTTCTACATCGGCTTCCTGGAAGAAGCCGGCAAACTTCTTGTTGACATACGCCTTCACGGCCTTCTCGGCCATGGACCAAAAGTCTTTGGGATGAATTGATAACATATTGACCTGTAGTGTGTTACTAGTTTATGTGTTCGTCTCGAGTCGCGGAGATGTCCAGGACGAGCGCGCAAAGCGGCCTCGCCGGGGTGGCCCGGAAAGTGGACATGGAGAGTATGTGGGAGTGGTTACCTGACAGTTGACATGTGGAGGGACCCAATATCAAATATCATACCGGGGAGAAGCAAAACTATATGTAAATGATGATATACTTCAGTTTCGTTCATTCAGGCGGCAAAGGTAGTTATTGATTGTGCCAAAGTGCTACACTTTTACAAAAATTTCCGGTTACGGAAACAGAAACGGGGTACCGGAACCCAGGTAGGCATGTCCGCTGTCATCGACATAGCCGTTCCCGTCCGGATGGAGGGTGCCGAGGATCCGTTCGTGATCGGCCAGGAAGGCTTGGAGCTCGGCGATGGGAAGGTCCACGCTGCCCTGGAAGGTCCGTGTTAGGTCCATATGGACCTTGTCGCCCTTCACGCTGAACGTGCACCCGAGGCCCATGGCCGGAAGGACGGCTTCGAGCTGCGCCCCCACGGAAACCTGCAGAATCTCTTCCGCTTTCATCTCCACGGCCAACCGGTCCAGGAACTCCTTGACCCGGGTTTCCAGCGCGGGTAACTCCGCGTCCATCCGGAGGATGGCCTCGGCCATTACCTTCGACGAGAGGGCCGGCTTCACCGTGAACCGCAGTCTGTTCCAGTTGACCTGGACGGAACCCCGGTCGGGCTCGGTCCGATAGATATAGTAGGTCGCGTGCGCGAGCTCGACGGCCAGGTACGAGAAGCAGAACGTCACGCTGCTCTTCGGGACCCCCTGTCGGATCAGCTCGGCGACCGTCTCCTCGGCCGGGCCCGGCATCCCGACCTTCTTTCGCCGGTTGAAATGCTCGCTGACGAAGTCCGCGAACATTTGCTTGGTCTCCTCCTCTGGTGTCAGCGGCGAGTAATATCTCCTCTGGGACCGGCTAGATTTGATGATGGTTTTATTGAATTCGATTTTCATATCAGAAAGAGGTTTTGTGTCCGTGCCCATATATATACGTCAGCCCCGAAGCAATCTTTCAACCTACGATAGAAAAAAATAGCGCCTGTACGCCGTAGGGGTTTTCGTCGACGGGAACCTGGGAAATCGCGCCTTTTCGCTCCGGCTGTCCATGACTGTCCATGCCCAGGAGCTCCATCGCCTTCGCCGCCACCCGCTCGTCCTGCGCGCGGAAGGCCGTTTGGGGAGAGAGCCCGTCGCCCGAGCAGAGGCAATCCTCCAACCCATACAGCATCCGCTGCGCCTTCTCCGGCAGCAGACCTCCCTTGTGGAGGTTCCGGTTGACGGCCACGATGCCGTCCATCACATGTTTGTCCCAGGGTTCGTTCTTCATGAGCAGATGGTTGTAGTGTGTTGATTGGCAGGATTTTTGAACCGTATATACAATACGGAAATCGCCTCGAAGTATTGCACGGGAGGCCGCGAAAAAAATATTTCACTTTTTTTCGTGCGACTGTGAAACATTTTGGACCGATCGCCGTATTTATTAGTGCAGGGAGGACGAAAGGTGGTCCTTCGAGAGTTCTTTGACACGGTTTCTATGGTGTGTAGGGCCGTTTTATCCCGTTGACTGTCAAACAGCATCTTCTTTTATCTTGCGGACAGAACGGGTCGCGCAAGATGCCCGCTGGCGGGCATCTGACCAGCAAAGACGGACCTAAACCCTGATCAAGCCATGAGAAAGAGCTTCAAAACCACCACCAACGAGACCTTCACCACCAGCGACAACCGTATCGTCCGCTTCGAAGACATCTTCGAAGGAATCGACACCAGCATCCAGAGCTACGGTGCCGGCCGGGGAAAATACCTGCCGAAGCAGGACCTGGAAGACATGTTCCAGGACGCGGCCCTCAAGGTCATCGCCAACCAGGCGAGCTTCGACCTGGACAAGTGCCACGGACTTCCCCAGGCTTTCGGCCACCGCGTCGCCACCTTCCAGGAGTTCGACGCTTTCAGAAAGGCGGAGAAGCGCCGGAAGACTTTCACCTCGTTCGAGAGAACGAACGAAGACGGCGACGAGTACGATGCCATGGACCTGCTGGGATGCTGCGACGAGGCGTTTGAGCCCGACCGGGAACTTGAATACAAGGAGGCCGAGTCCTATATCTGGGACAAGATGGACACCTTGAACGAGCGCTACCGCCAGGTCCTGACGCTCGCGGCCGGCGGGGAAAAGCCCCGAGAGATTGCCAAGATTCTCGGGTGCAAGCCGAAAGAAGCGTCCAGGCTCCTCTTCAGAGCCCGTCAAGCTATGAAGAAGGCGCTCGGCGCCGACTTCCTCCGTCAGTACGGTTACTGCGCGTGACCCTGTTGCTTACTGCCGACCCGCGAAAGCGGGCCGGCAGTTTTGCGTTTGGGGGATTATTGCTAACTGTTGTTCTTTCTTTTTTGGCGAGACCTGAAATAATTTCGCGTGTCTGGTGTAGTTATATACCGAAACAGATACGCGATTTATGATTGGAGATTCCATTTTGACAGAGAGGTTGGTCCTCCGTCCGTTCGAGGACGGGGACGCGGAGGATGTGCTTGCGCTGATGAGCGACGACTACATCTGTCGGATGGCGGGCATCAAGCCCTTCAAGACCATCGACGAGGCGAAGACTTTCATGGCCAATTGGGAGTTTGAAGCCTATGCCATGACGGAAAAGAGCTGCGACAAGGTGATCGGCATCATCCAGGTGCCGGAATTATGGTGGAGAAGGGCGTCGGGTCTCGGCTATTGGCTCGCGGCGGAATACCGTGGCCGCGGCTATATGACCGAGGCGATCGAGGCCGTGAAGGAGAGACTGTTCCAGGATGGGTGGTGCGACGAGATCCTGCTGTACGTGTTCGTCGGCAACGAGGCGTCACGCAACGTGGCACTGAAGTGCGGGTTCCGACCCAAGTACGAAGCCTACAAGGAAAGCGTCTACAGCCCTTACGGCACGGTCGAGAGCGAAGAGTGCTTCTCCATCACCCGTGGCGACTACGAGTGGGAGCAGCGGGGAGAGGACTTCTACTCTACGGCCGCATGAGGTTGTCGACAATATCCATTAACTCCTCCTTCAGCTCCTTCAGGCAGCCTTCCAAGGTTTTATGGATATGGGTGACGCCGTAGTGGCGGGCCTTGTAGCGCATATAATCGGCGGCGTGGATGTCGGTGTCGATGCCGAGGATGACCTTCCTGCCGAGGGCAAGACTTTCGAGCAATTCCATGCGCGTCGTCTGCGCATAATCGCGCCCTTCGACAACCTCTGCCTGGTTCGGGATCCAGAACAGGACGATATCGGCATAGGCCAATGCGGCCGATTCCCAATCGACCTGCTTCTTCCAGCCTACCCACCGCTGACAGGGGTATGGGTTCAGGAACGTGACGCCGTCAATGCCGAGACTCTCCGCGAGCTTCGGCACCGTGCGTTGCCATTTGGGCGCGCCTTTCATCGGCCCGGCCAGAAATACGGTCAACCCGGTCTTTTCGGGAAGGGGTGTGGGGGATTTGATGACGGGGTTCATAGGGTGGTTTTACAAAAGCAAAAATAATGTGTTTCTGCAAATAATACAATTCGATGTATGGTGGGAAGGTCGACGGGCGGCGGGGCGGGCCTGCGGAATGACGGATTTCAGCGATTCGCGTAGGCGGGAAGGCGCTTGACCGCCGAACTCGCTCAGTTAGTCCCGCAGGCGGGCCTAACTAGCGCTCAAACAAACGGCGTCATCCCTGCGGGACCGCACCTTCCCGCCTGCTCACTAGCAGCTGAAATCCGGATTCCGCAGTCCCATCCCCGCCGCCACAATCTGACCTTCCCACAAGATGGCCTTTCGTCTAGCAGTCAATAGTCGAGTTTCCTAACCCCTTCCTTCTGGTTCCGAAAACTCACCTCATTTGTTCTCCATCAAACTCGTCAACAAGACCTCCAACATGCTGTGGGGACTGTTTCCTTGTTCGACATGCTTGCACATTACCTCAGAAAGATGTTCCTTTGAAAAGCGATCATGTGTCTTTTTCTCTAAAGTTGAAGTCATCCGTTTCGAGAGGATTCTTTACGGCTCTTTTCTGTGTGGATAATAGCGCATTTGAATTGCTATATATTTAGCGGCAGGTCTTCTGAGGTCGTTGGATCTATGCTCTATTTTGCTTATTTTTGTAAGAAGACACTAAAACTATCACGATTATGGCTTCCGTATATCTTCATAAAGTGGAATCTGTTTTAACAGAAGTAATCGCTACTAAGCAACTAAAAATCGATTTGGAAGAGGAACTTAGAGACGTTGATGGGCAGATATGGTTGATACCAAGCATTGACATACATCCTGCTACAGGGCGGCATGATGTGGATCTTGTTATGATGGGGTATCTGGATGGATACTCCTTAGACGATGTGGCGGGGCTGTCCAATATTTCCATTAAGTCGTTCATCGCTACGATAGAGATCAAGTCCCATACGGCAGACGGTGTTCATAAGGACGGAACCCATCTAAAAGTCGAGTATTCAGGAGCCCTCAAAGATGTAACGATTCAGAGTAACGAACAAAAGGAGTCATTAAAAAAATTTCTTTGTGAAACACTGAATTATAAAGGTATCAAAGTCCCTTTCATTCTAAACCTTATTTGGCTGGTTGGAGTAGACCAGCGCGACTATGATCAGCACATCGGTTTGTGCAATAGCAATATTCTGGTTTCCGATTCAAGTCCTCGTGATTTTTTCAGGGCAATGGGCCGCCAGTGCAAGTTGCGGGATAATGGATATGTCTCTACGTTTGCAAATTATGTAACCCGAGAACAGATTAAAACTGTGGCAGACATTTTTTGTGCAAAGAGTGATGGGGCGGATTCCATGACCCTGCGAAGACTCAATCTTTTAAACATAAAGGATGACTTCTTGGATGATATCGAAAACCAAACAGAGAAGATGATTGTCCTGGCTGGCCATGCGGGAACAGGTAAAACCATTCGTTTATTAAAAGCAGCCCAGAAACTTTCCAAGTTAGGAAAGAAGTGTTTGTTTTTGACATATAATACTGCACTGATCTCAGATTTGGTTCATACGTTGCGGTTTATTTCTGGTCCTATGATGAACTCTCTAAGGATGGATTCGATGTATTCATTCTTCATTGGTTTGATGAGAAAGGCAGGCATATGGAGACAGAACTATACTCTTGAGCAAGACTACAAGCCGTCTTTAACGAACTTGAACAATAGACGAGACAGTTTTACTATTCAGATAGACTACGACTATATCTTCATTGATGAAGCCCAGGATTGGTCCCAGACTGAGGCTTCCGTCTTGCTCCACTATTCGAAGAATTCCAAAATTGTTATTGCCGATGGAATAGATCAATTCATGAAATCTGGGGAGCATACCAATTGGGGACCGTATTCTTTCCCGAAGTTAAGAAAGAACCTTCGTCAACGGAGTAACCTCGTTTCTTTCGTAATGATTTTTGCCAGTAAAATGGGTGTCTATTGGGATGTGGAATCAAGTCGGCACCTTCCCGGGGGGCGAGTGATCATTACTCACGCATATGAGAAAGAATTGCATGATGATTTGTACGAACAGGCTAGGCAGCATGGATGTACAGCTTATGACTTGATGCTTTTGGCCCCTAATTCTTTGGTGGAGAATGGACGTTTCAAACTTCTGGATAGTTATAAGACAGTCGGGATCAACTTGTTCGACGGTGTCTGCAAAGCCAACAGGGACAAAGTGTATGGAGACCAGAATCGGAAAAACAATGAGTGCAGAGTATTTACATATGAATCGTGTCGGGGACTGGAGGCGTGGACGGTCGTCTGTTTGCGTTTTGATCAATTGTTCGATGTCAAGTATCCTCACGCACATGATTATCACGAGTTAAAGGACTATACCGCGGCTAGAAACTATATGCTAACGCTATGGTCGCTCATCCCCCTCTCCCGGGCGATTGATACATTAGTACTAGTGGTGACCAAGGGCTCCGCAATAGACGGAGTCCTTAAAGAAATAGCATTAGAAAATCCTGACTATATCAGCTACCCTGATGAATGAAGAACTGAAAAGATACAAAGAATGGAATCGCGCCCTATGGGTATATTTCTTCCCTGAGAATACTGGGAATCCCATTCTATACATAGACGAAGGTGTCCTTAAGATAGTCGCCGGGGCAGCAATGATTGAACGGTCACCCCAGGACGAGGACTGGGGAGAAGCTTTTTTGAGAGCCACGCTGGTAGCCGGAGAGCAATTTGAGTATTTAGTGAATCAGTTACGTGCGATCCCGTCGCTTTCTAACTTGAACCCCCGCCCAAGGTCCTGGGACAGGTTGGTCGAGCATCTTATGAAGGGAAAGTTCGCATTGGGTGTTCCTTCCTATTTCGCTATGCTATGCTCGATTCTTTTTTTGGCGGCAACGTGCGGTGCGGTTCACGATTCAATGAATCAGGGAGCACGTAAGTATCTAGGATCGGATTACAGGGGTCGGTTTGGCGAATTGGCAGATCCTCTTCTTCAAAAGCTTCACAATGATGTTCCTTCTTTCGATCAAAATCGGATGATATGCGGGACTCAGCGGCATATGAGTCGGATCAAGTTCCACCTCGTTCTTCCTCGTTCCGAAAAAGAGGATTTCATAGATTTCGTTGAAATTAACCGGCTGAAGTGGGAATGGGGAGAAACATCTTACGCCGATTTCATCAATAATATACTTGTCCCTTCGTTATCTTGCGCGGGAAAGATGGACCTGGCTCAAAAGGTGACAAATCAGGAATTCATTCCTTATTTCAAGAGTATTCTCCAGTCGGGCCTCAACTTTGATCGAGCAGAATCAAATCTCGGGAATATACCCCAGACTAAGGATGTCAGATGGCGATTTAATCTATACTTTGACTATTCTGGCCACCCTCATTTTTATATCGTTTCTGACCAAGTCTTGCCTTTCGATGTTGAAATGCAGGAGAATGTGTTCGTTCCAATTCCTGGGATACCTCAGTCAGACTACGTTACAGAGGATGCCCCGCTTAGAGCATATCAAGAATCGGCTTTTACTGTGGATGGCTTGAATTATAGCTTTTCTAATGTCTCTTTTGGCCGGCAAGACTATGGGCGTATTTTCTTCTTTCAAGCCACGTCGAACGAATCCTACCGCCAGGTCGATGTGTTGGAGGAAGGGGCGTCGTATCTCTCTTTTGCAAAGGATGACTTGTCGCCTATTCCGGCCAACTGGGAACTCATCTCCGATTCATTGGAGAACGGATTCCGTTTATACCATATCGAGTCGTTCTCTAAACGCCAGAACAGCTTCTCCAACAAACGTAATAAGCTTGAAGACAAGTTCTTCCGCCATGGCTTGGGCTCATGGTTCTCCTTAAAACTAGTAACAGGGCAGGACATTGTTTGGCATCCGAATGCAGTAGGAGGACAATCGGTTACTATTACAGAGGTCTATAAGAATGAGACGGGCTTGTCTTTTTTTCGGATACCTGTTGGCGATTCCGCGTTTCTTAGCGGTACATTACAGGTGAAACAAGGAAACAAAGTGGTACTATCCGAACCGGTTTACAGTGTCTTTGAATGGAATGGAACCCAAGCGGAATACCACTTAAACGGATGGGGTGAAATTGAGTCCGGCGAGTTCCCGGAGAAGAAGATGTCCTCTACACAACTTCGTAAAGCGATCATTCCTCCTGCGGAGAAGTCGCCCGATTCCGCTCCAGGTATTTTATTACAGCTTATTTATGATCTGGCTGACAAAGATGGAAGGATTACGACGCGAAAAATGGACGCAGCTATCAGTTTCGCACTTTCCTTTTATGGAATGACACTGACCCCCAAATCAAAAAACTTTATTCTTTTTGGGTTGAGGCGTCTTGGCTATCTCATCCAACACAATGAAGACAAGCAGGTTTCCTATCAGGTAGTGTCTCCTTATTTGGAGAAAACGAACTATTCTTTTGACGGATTGACGAATATCTTCCTTGTCAAGGGAACATACAGTCAATCCATGCTTGCTGCTCTCATTTCGGCTTCCGGTGTGGCCATTAGACGAATGAGGCCCTACAAAAATAAGACGCGAGAACACCATCCCGAAGTATGTCTGCCTGATCAGATCCTCCTTGCGAGTAGAAAAGCGTTACCATGGAAGACACTTGATCGACCAATCGCAGAGCGAGTGTTGGAGTCAATGGAAGATATCCGAGGGTTTGCCACTAAGTTCGGAATCGTCCGCGGGGGAGACATATTTAGGGGTGCGACTCCCGCTAACGTGCCTGGGATGGTAATTGTTCCCCATGTGGGTGAAGTCTTATGCACCAAGGATCGAAATGGTTACAATATCATTCATCCTTATTACGAAAAAGAGGGTCATCAGGTCCGTATTCCAAAACACTTAGCCCGTTTGTTTTCCCAGGTTGAACGAAAAGTCCCTGTTTGTTTGATGTCATATGCGAAGTCATGCGGAGTCGCAAGCGTAAACTATGCGAGCATATCTTTCGTTAACAACATGGGGGTACCGGAAGTATTGGACATGGCCCTTTGCGATTTGAGTCTGGTCATACCTTCATACGAAAAAATCTTTATTATGTATCAGCGGCAATCCCTGGGAACTTCTTCCAAAGTTCCTTGGACAGAAAGGCGGACCTATGAAACTCATGCAATGACTATAGACCATACCTCCTTCTTAACGTGGCTGTCAAAACTCGCTGGTAAAAAGATCGAAAAAATCGAATGCGCCCCGGAGTCCGTTTTCGTCTCAAAAACCCGAACTGATTATCGTTTGTTCCTTACCGAAAGTTTTGCGATGGAAAAGGCTCTTATGACCTTATATCTGGGTGACAAGTTGGTGGCTTTTGCTCTGGGTGACCTTGTCTTTTTCCAGGAGATCCGTACAGGATTATATAAGAAAGTGAATGGCGGTGATGTCAATTATGTTCTCTCAGAGATTATTAACAAGGGAAGTGTCGCTGTTGGTGAAGAGACATACACGGGGCGGGGACACGGGTCGGAGATTGAGGCGATTTCCAAAACCGTAGGAACGCCTATTCCCATTATTGAAAGAGAATTATTCTAACGCTTATGGAAAAATATGAACATCTGTTGTCGGTAGATCCGATCGGCGCTTTTAAGAAAATTCAAGATGATTATGTCCGTTATTTTGAAACTATGTACCGTTTCAAAAAAGCGAGGAAGAATTCTCTTGACGAAAAAAAGAATAAGAAACTGGTTTCTGATGACAATTTGTCTAAAGAACCTTATGTGGAACTGATTCCTAAGTATCAGACAGAATCGTTCTCTCTTGGGGAATTGTGTAAGACTGGAGGAGACTACTATACTCGGTTCGGGGAGGTGTCGCCACTCCCCGCGGGTTTTGCAGACTTCATTTCTAAAGGCTTGATGGATTATAAGCCTTATCAGCATCAGTTTGAGATGCTATGCAAAGGCTTTGGCCTTCAAGAAAATGTCCTGATAACATCGGGAACAGGATCGGGAAAAACGGAGTCATTCATGCTACCTCTACTTGCTTCTCTTTTGAAAGAAGCGATAACATGGCCGGCTCCAAAGAAAAGCTATGATCCTAGCTGGTGGAAAAAGAGGGATGATGAAGGAAAGTATATCCCAAATCAGCGTGTCAACGAAACTAGAGAGCCTTCTCTTCGAGCTTTGTTGCTTTATCCCATGAACGCATTGGTCGCCGATCAAGTTAGTCGTTTGAGAAAAGCGCTTGATTCGGACGGCGTTCGTTCTTTCCTTGATAATAATTGCCAGAATAATAGGATTTTCTTCGGTAGTTACAACGGTAATACTCTTAAAGAAAAAGAAAGCACAACGAACGACGAACTCAACAGGATGGCAGAGCAAGCCAACCTTTTGTCCGATACGGCCTTAAAGGGATTATGTGATAAGGACGATGTATATGTGGCTCCTCGCTTGTCCGACAATTCTTTCACAGGAGAGATGTTGGTGCGCGGAGATATGCAAAGTGCAGCTCCGGACGTCCTCATTACTAATATTAGCATGCTCAGCATTATGCTGATGCGTGCTCAAGAACAGAAGATGCTGGATCAAACGGAAGAGTACTACAGAAAACACCCAGACAGCGTATTTCACCTTGTGGTGGATGAACTGCATCTCCATCGTGGAACGGCTGGGGCAGAAGTAGCCTATTTGTTGAGAATGTTCCTGAAACGTATCGGGGTGCCTCCAATGAAAGATGGCAAGTGGAACCCCCAGTTACGCATCTACGCCTCAAGTGCTTCCCTAGGATCAAATGCTCAACAGTTTTTGGCCGACTTTTTCGGTGTTTATGATCCAGAACATCCTTTTGTTATTCAGGAAGGTTTCCCGCGGATAATTGTATGTGGCGATGATCAGGATCCGTTAAAATACGACTCCTTTAAGGTGTTTTACAAACGAAATGAGTTTGGTAAGACTTTCTATGAGTTGACAGATGAAGAGAAAGCGACAGTTTGCCGAGCATTCCTAGATGAATTGCATTTCCGAGGGACGATGGAGGATTTCCTCAAGCAGTATTCCGGAATGATCTTTAAAGATGTGGAAGGTCTGTCCGGGACAACGTTCCCGATGTCGGCTTTTCACAACCTTCCGGGGGCTCCTTCCGATGATGCAATTCGCGGATTCTTGATTTTCCGGGGGGCTTTCAAAAACGACTCCTTACCCACATTGAGATTCCATTTGTTCTATCGCTATATCGATGGGGTCTGGGGAGAACTGCTTCCGGATTCTGATCCTGATGCACCGATAGGAGAAGTTTTGTTCCAACCACGCGAAGTGTCTTCCAACGGTCGACATAAAGTTCTGGAACTATTGCGCTGTGAGTGTTGTGGTGAACTCTTCGTAGGTGGAAACCGTCCCAAACGTCAGGGTTTGGACAGGCGTCCGGTACCGTTATCTTTGAACAGTCCTCAACTTGATGTTGTCCCCAATATGCAGGCGACCCCAATGGTCCAAAAAAGAAGCATCAGTGATTATGGGGTTTTTTGGCCTAGCAATGGTAAAGGAGTTGGTCAAGAAAGGTTTTTTAGTCCGGATCCAGTGGCAGGCGAGTATGAGAAGTTTGGCGTAGTCAATATGGCGGGGAACCATTCTTCTGAAACGGGAAATAGCACTTGTCACGGAGCATGGAAAGAAGGTTATCTGAACCCTTATGACGGGACTGTGACATTCGCCCCTCTGAACCCAGTCGAACCCAAAGGCGACTATATACATGGCTTTCTGTATGAGCCGACCGATACATTGTATAACAATAATCCATTAAAGGCACTTCCCTGCAAGTGTCCTGCTTGTGAGAAAGACTATCTTACTCGAAAATATACCCAGTCACCTATTCGTAGTTTCAGGACTGGTATGGGGCGGAACAACCAGATATTCAGTAAAGAACTGCTGTATCAACTTGACGGGAATAATCTTCATTCAGAGAAACTAATTGGTTTCTCTGATAGCCGTCAGGATGCGGCGGAACAGTCAAAACTGATCGCTCGTGAGCATTATCGCGATATGCTTCGTCTTTTGTTCATCAAACTTTTGGCAGAAAAGAATTCCGTTCAAGAATCTGATGCTTTACGGCGGGCTAAAAGGGGGATAAAAACGTCACTTGAGGAGGGCGATCGCATTGATGATATCATCAATGACATAGATGAGAAAAGGGGGTTGTCTCAAAGCGAGAAGAACGCTTTGAAAGATATTGTCCGAGATGGCCTTTCTTTGGTAGAAAAGGTGAAAGCGATTGGTTCATATCTACCCGCAGTAGGCCTTGTTGACTTGAATGCCATGATCTCCAGTAGCCCCAATATGATTGACGGAGAATTAGTCTCCAAGTTGCTCCAGTTAGGTATCAATCCTGCTGGAACAGAGTATTCTGACATGTATCCGGTGGGTGATGTGTACTGGGATCAATATTATGAGTTTTGGCCTAGGGGTGGGCGAATGACAGCAGACGGTTTTAGAACAGTCGTCGGGAATAAAACTCTTGGCGAAATCGTTTACGCCAACATTCAATCCAGCATCTTTAACAATTGCTTCGGTCAATATATGAATGTCAACACAGAAGTTGCCGGATTGGGATATGTTACTTCCTCAAGTATCGAGGACGACCAGGCGGTCGCAAATCTTGAAAACCTTCTTCGCGACTATCTGACGAAAAATCACCTTACCATTCAGGGTGTTATAGATGCTTTTATTCGTATTTATGGTGATATTTATCGCTATGACGGTGATTTCGAAGCAAGCCCAATGGATAATTATACCGGGTTTCGGAAGCAACTGAAAGAGGCCGTGAGGCATTTGGCAGATGTGTCTGGGAATCGAGAAAACACGCTTGGAAATGCCGTTTGCGCCGCTATGCGATCAGTCGCCACGACGGAAGATGGGAAACTGAACCTTGCTCTTTCTAATGATCGAACCCTGCGTTTTGTTTTGAAGAGCGCTGAAGATGATTATTATGTATGCCCAAAATGCGGACGGGTGCATCTGCATCGAGGAATGGGATTCTGTACAAACACGGCTTGTCTCCATTGCCTCCCTCATACGACCTCCGGGAAGGTGAAGGAATTGTGGGAGAGCAACTACATTTCTTACGACGTTAAAGTTGAACCTCATTCGCCCAAACGTTTACATGCGGCAGAATTGACAGGCCAAACGGATGATCAGACGACGCGTTTGCTTAGTTTCAAAGATATTATGTTGACAGGTTCCAATCTTTTAACAAACGCCATAGATATGCTCTGTGTAACGACGACAATGGAGGTCGGTGTTGATATTGGTAGCCTTCAGGCGATCTACCAAGGAAATATGCCGCCGACTAGATATAATTATCAGCAGCGAGTTGGTCGTGCTGGACGTCGCGGACAAGCATTTTCGGCAGCTTTGACTTTTTGCCGCGGTAGGAGCCACGACATCTACTATTATTCGGACGCAACGGAAGAAATAACCGGAGGTGTTCCTGCCGTTCCAACAATCTCCGTGAGTCCTGTGGTGGGGAATGACTTTAATCTAGTGATTCTTAAACGTATCGTTCTCAAACATATACTTATGTTGGTTTCGGCTAATCGCGAGGATTGGTCTTTTGAAGCCGGGACCGTCGGGCAACTTGGGGGAGTAGGTAAGCAGGGTGGAGACTGGGCAAATAATGTCAGACCCGTCATTGAGACATGGATACAGGAGCACCAGGAAGACATCAGAGAGGGCATTATTCCCTATTATACGAAACAGTATTCCGATGACGATACGCTCCCTGATGAGATTATGAGATGGGTGAATGAGAGTGCTCTTTATTTGATGGATGCTGCAATTAAGGAGAGCACGCAGAAGGATAATGCACAAGCAATAGCGGAAGGGGGCCTTCTCCCTTTGTATGGTTTACCGACCACGATTCGAAATCTGTACCATTCATGCAAGTTGGAAAGAAAAGAGCATGTGACCTATGAAGTCTACACGGGTATTATTAACAGACCGCTAGAGCAGTCCATAACAGAATTTGCTCCAGGAGCAATCAAAACGAAAGATTCAGCTGAGTATCAGTCCGCAGGTTTGACAGTGCCGCTTGATAACTTGCGTTTCAAGTGCCGCACTACTGCTGACCTGAAATTGCATGCGGATGATTTGGATCCGCTTCAGCACAGCTACAATCTAAACATGAAAGAGGGTGAGATCCTGTCAGTTGAATCATTCGATCAGAATCTATTGGATCCTGACACCTTGACTACCGTCAGACTCGTTATCCCCAAGGCGTTCCGTGCTGATCGGCTATTAAATAACAAGGGCAACTTTACGCAAGAAGACGATTCACGGAGTAACTACACGCCATATGAGGTCTGGATTGAGACAAAGTCCATCAGTTCTCATCCTATCATCGGAGGCGCTGCCTTATGGGAGGTTTGGAATGGAGATCATGACAAAGGATATGTGTGGTATATCAATACGAATAATGGAGAATTCTTCCGTGGCCGACGCGCGGCTCTGATTAAGAAGGACTGGACTTGTGAACCGAAATATTACGCTCATAAAGTGCCACAAGCAGAACGTTCAAAAATTGCCGGTTATTCGCCGAACTTCATGTTTGATGGGCCGTCTTCTATTGGCAAGGATGATTCGTGGGTAGAAGCGGGGAATCCCGAAAGAATCGCTATAGGAGCAAAAAAGGTAACAGATATCCTTTGTCTCTCTATTGATGTGTCAAAGATATCGCCCCATATCAATCTAAACACTTCCACGGGAAACAAGTCGGCCATCATCGCAGCGTTTTATTCGGCCGCGACCTTGATTCAGCGAGTTTTTGCCAATGAGATAGACATTGATCCAGAAGAGATAGAAATCAGTGAAGTGAAAATAGATCCAGTCACCCATGTTCCTTCCGTTTACTTGAATGATAAAGCGGCCAACGGTGCCGGCTTCATTTCCCTACTGTGCAAAGAGGATCCTGATACTGGCGTACTAAAGTTAGAGGAGATCATGAAGGATATTGCTTCCGAACATCCGACTAGCGGGTATATGCAGGCAATCCTAAAGCACAAGACGTGCAAAACTTCGTGTCCCAAATGCCTGAATACGTTTTACAATAGAGGCTTGCATCATGTCCTTGATTGGAGGTTGGGTATTGACCTTATCAAGCTTATGGTAGACGCGAATTACGATATGGGCTATTCCAATTTGAGCGATACTCCCTACCGCGATTTACCCGTGTTGCTCAACGATCTGGGGGCGCGAATTGAAAAGGCCAATCCTTCTGGGAAGGTTCGGTATACCCATAATAATGGAATTGACTGGAGAACGGGATACTTTACGACGCGGATTGTGGAGTCTAATCAAAGCTGTGACGCTGTGGAGCATCTGGTCCATCCACTATGGAATGTAGATGAACAAGAAGGGATTGATGGGTATAAGGCAGTTAACAGTTTTGTCCTCCAGCGTCAAGTCAAAACCAACCCCAAGCAATGTCCAGTCCAGAAGGTGCAACCGGTTACTCCTGAGACTAATACTAAACAGCCCCAAACCCCTCCGGCTGCGGATCCCGGTTACGGGTCCCTTGGATAATGACGAAAGGACGCTCTGGTTCAAATTGTATTTAGGTGCCGCCACGCAGACGGAATGGGCGCAAGCGTTCAAGGACCCCGCCCATTTCCGTTTCGTGGTGGCCATTGCCGACGAGACGGACGAGCACTTCCGTTTCATTGAGTACACGCCCGCGGAGTTTATGGAGTTTTCCACGATTCCGCCTTTCAAGGTGTACTTCAATATCGACTTTACGGGGAAGCAGAGAAAGAGATCTTCGGGCGAGAAAAAGGCTATTTCTTTGACTGAAGAGAACTTTCGTCAGCTGGACGATTCCTACAAAGCCTTGAAGTAGGACTCGTCTCCGGCTTTTCCTTTGGCCATCTCCCTCTTGCTCAAACGCCTGGAGATTCCTATCTTTACACCCACAACCACAATAACACTTTCTAGTATGGCCGAAACAGGGCATGTGATTCCGCGGGAGTCCCCGAAGAAGATGCGGGTAACGTTCCCGGATGGGGAGGTGATCTGCTATAAGCGGGTCGTGAACACATTTATTGATACCATCAAGAAGATCGGGCCGGAGCGGGTTGCATCCTTAGGCTTGGAGGTACGGCATCATCCCTTGGTGTCCAGAGAGAAAATAGGCCTGTTCAAAGACAATAGCCGGCCGATTGATGACGAGTGGTATGTCATCACGGAAAGCGACACGGCGCAGAAGTATCTTCAGCTTAATTCCATTTCGACGCAGCTGGGTCTGGGATTGAATATCGAGATGGCGGAAAGCTTTGATGAGTATGAGAAGTCTCAGCGAGCTGTCGTCCGTAAGGAGAAGGCGCCCTTGACTGTCAGTTTTCCTGATGGCGATGTCTTTTCGGAGGCAGTACCACGCGATACATTTCTGAAGGCGATTGCCAAGATTGGCCCGGAACGACTGGCGCAAAAGGGTCTTGTCTGTTTGGGCCGACAGATCGTCACCCGGTTCAAGAAATATCCGAATCAGATTGAGGTCGCCCGAAACCAGTGGGTGACAATCTATAGCACTACGGCCGATAAGGTGAAGGTGCTGAAGTATATCAAGGACCGCTTGGACGTTGACCTGACGTGCTCGATGGAATGAACCCGCCCAAGAATAAGAAGGCCCCGAAATCATCCGGTCAAACCTACCTCCAGTTCCACGTCCCGCTCGACCGCCGGGCGGGGTGGTATCGTGCGCTGAAGGCGGCCCTGGGCGGGGTTCGGGGGACGAGATGGCAGGATGGGCATTTCCATGTTACGGTGGCGTTCATCAATGATGAGGTCGATGTGGCCGGGGCGGGGAAGTTGGCGGAAGTCATGGACGAGGAACTTGCGGGGATGGCCGCGCCGGTCTTGACTTTCGATACGCTGGAGGCTTTCACGACGCAGGGGGGAGGGATGCACATCGTCTATCTGACGGCATCCCGGGCGCCCGATGAATGGGATGCATTCGTTGACCGGCTGCGGGCGAAACTCGTCGGCCTTGGCTATCATCTAGGCCCATTCCAGCTCCATGTGACGCTTGCGCGGGTGCCGGCGGGGAGCATCGACCCGGACACTCTCCGGTGCCATATCGGCCGTGTCGCTGCGCCGCAGATTTCATCGACTTTGACAAAGGCCGACTACCGTTTCTATCGGGAGTTCAAGTGGGCTGTCCGGGAATGGGCATTCCCGATTGCTCGTTAAAGCCTGTTGGCTAGCGCCGGGTCTTCAGGATCAAAATAGGCGAATACCTCGGTATCGGTCAGATCGGCACCATCCCGCACGTTCTTAAACCAATCGAGCGCCTCCGCTTCGGAGTTGAAACCTTTGGCAAGGCGATGACGTTTGGTAAACTCGTTATATGCCCCACGTATCCAGTCTCGGGTTTTGAGTAGGCAGACGAGAGACCATTTCCCGGACAGATCTTCTGTTGTCATATAGTGATTGGCCCCAGGGCAATGATAGCCTTTGGCGTCAATGAAAAAGTGGACCTTTTTATACCCGAATCCTTTATGGTCGGTTCTAAAAAGGCTTCCCATTTCAGAGGCTGTAGCTACCATGGTGAAGACGGCAATCCTGTCTTGGGCATCTTTAAAGAGGCGGACATCATAGGAGGTGAAATGCTCGATATTGATGCCAAAGAATTGCAATGCCTTCATCCTTTTGGTCAGAGATTTTGGGTCAATGTCTCCACACTTGGTCGGGTAATAGTCCTCGGGGAAGGTGTAACTATCATAATACCAATGCTTTGTTGCGGGGTTGTATACGACTTCGTCAAGTCGTTCTTCATCGATCCCTTTAATCGGTTCTTCTTTGAAGTAGATAATTCGTTTGATGAGGTCGGAGTCCATATGTGTTTAGAAAGTTGTGGTTACCTTACAAAGATAAGAAAAATACGTTTCTGATACTCTTGTTTTTTTGCTCATCCCAACCCGCTTCCTTGCATTTGATGAACAGCCTGAAAGATTTCGTCTTTTTTCACGTATTAGTATTCAGATAAAACGAAACACAGAACATGGCAAACAAGAAATCAGACGTTGCGGCCAAGCAGGCCTATGTGAACAAGTTGAACGCCGAAGGCTTTCAGGCCCGCATTACGGGTTCTCCCGCGGACGTGACCGCGGAGAAAGACGGGGAGACCTGGTTCTTCGAGATCAAGATGACCCGTCACGAAGACCGGTACTTCGGTGCCGCCACGCAGACGGAGTGGCGTCAAGCCTTCAAGGACCCTGACCATTTCCGATTCGTTGTTGTCATTGCCGACGAAAAGGACGAGCACTTCCGTTTCATTGAGTACACCCCTGCGGAGTTTATGGAGTTCTCCACGATTCCGCCTTTCAAGGTGTATTTCAATATCGACTTAACGGGGAAACCCAAGAAGAAGTCAAAGCGTGAGAAGAAGTCCGTCTCTCTGACGGAAGAGAACTTTCGCCGTCTGAACGAGTCCTACAACGCACTGAAGTAGGGCTCGTCTCCGATCCCTTCCCCCCTCTTCCTCCTCGCCAATAGCGACGCGTAGGACGCGGGGCCTTTCTTGGCCTCTTTTTGCTCCTTGGCTTTTTCCTGGGGGAGGGTGGACAGGTACAGGAGGGCCTTGTTACGCTTGTTGTGGCGGTAACGGTCCAGGTGGTGCATCTGACGGCGGGAGGCAGGGTTGAAGTCCAGCTGTTCGAACTTCAGGATGGACCAGGCGCATTTGTCGATGCCTTTCATGCAGTTGGCGACGCCGGACTTGATGGTGTCGATGTGCGTGGCCTTGTGGAACTGGAAGCAGATCTTGTTGAACTGCTTCTTGAGCGTGCTCTTGCGGAGGCGGATTTCGCCGTCGTACCGGATCTCATAGCCTACGAAGCCGATCCATTCGGCGGCGTTGCCCTCGCCGGGACCCCACAGGAAGGGGGCCTTGGTTTTTTCGTTCCAGTAGTCGGCGCGGGTGAGGCGGCCGTCCTTGTAGTTGTCGCCGATGGTTTTCTCGTCGTGGTAGATGAGCTTGTGGGCAGTGAGGGAGGCCTTGTAGGCTTCAAAGAGCCGGCGGCAACCTTCCTCGGTCGCGTGCATCAGGAGGATGTCGTCGCCGAAGCGGTTGAAGAAGCGGTCGGGGTCGTTCGGGTCCACCACGGCCTGGTCTACGTCGTTCATCAGGATGTTGCAGATGAGCGTGGACAGGACGCCGCCTTGGGGGATGCCGACTTGACGCAAGTCATCCCCGAGTTCATGCTCGTCGACCCAGCCGAATTGGCATTCAATCTTCTTCTTCCCGGCCTTCAGCTTCTTGCCGAGCCCCGGGAGGTATGGGTTCCAGAATCCGGGCTCGCGGCTTTTCTCGAGGACGGACTCCTTGAAATTGTACCCGTCCAGATAAGCTTTCAAGATCTCAATGGCCCCGGTGGCTCTCTTCCGGTCGATGTGGCCTTTCTCCAGGAGCCGTTCCAAAGACTCCATCACGCATCGGTGATTGACGATGTCGTAGAACTTCTTGATGTCGCATTCGGCCACCCAGACGGTTTCGTGCTCCTGCTTGAATTTCAGGATGTTGGGAACGGCGTCGTCGGCCTTGGTCATATAGAGTTCTTTCGGATGCTCGCCGTGGTAGTTGCGCCGTATCCGGTAGGAGAGAATCTCCTCATGGAACAGCGGGTCCAGCAGCTCCGTCAGATATTGGCTGGCCAATTTGATGAGGACCTTGGTCTTCAGGTCGTCGTAGACGCTGATGGGCCTGAATGTAACGAGCACCCGATCCTCGAGATCTTCATTCTGCTTGAAAATGGCCGTCGTGCCCGGTTTCTTCAGGGAGACATTCCCCGAAGTGATTCTGCCCTTGATTTCCTGGACAAAGCTGCTCAGTTTCGGCAGGTAGCCGGGGCGGGAGAGGTCTTTGTTCCCCTCCTTTCGCTTGCAGATGCCCGACCGGTCTCGGCTGATGGTTTTCCGCAGGGCCGTGGCCGCATTCTGCAGCTGGCGGGTGCGGCTGTTTTTGAGCTGGCTGCGGCTTTCCTTCCCGGGAGTGACCCACGTGCGCTGGGGAGGAAGGATCTTGCAGAGCTCCTCATATACGGGACTTTGGGCTCGTTGCTCGTCTGACTTCCCGATCCACTTGACACGCTCTTTGATGAGAATCCCGAGAATGCGGTCCTCCGAGGCGAAATCTATGAATGAACGCGTAGGCATATAAAAAAGGGAGCGGTCGAGAGCCGACTGAATAATGAGCGCCCTGGGTGTACTAGATCTATACTGGGATAACCCAGTTTGTCCACCGGTGGCAAAGAGCCGTGTCCCGCGGGGATGCAAGCATCCTTGGTGGTGCGATGATGCGGGTAGTCTTTAAATGAAAAGCCCTGGGCCAGTAACAATCTTCCGCTCCCCGAATACAAAGATAAGTTTTTTTTGTTGGAACGGAAGTAAGCGGCCCTTAAACCGTTGCTAAAGAAACTCCTGCACCGGGTAGATCTACGGCCGATATCCCTCACAGACCAATTGGGCATTATCCGTTTTATGCGTTTTTGCTTAAATCGGCCTTCCGGCGCACTGGAACGCTCTTTTGGATCTTAAACGTTTTATTTTTTATGGAAACGGCTCTTTTTTCCAGCTTTGTGGAAAAAAGCCATGATGCAGAACAAACCCATCATCGGGCGATACGCCCGCATCTTGCTGGACGATTGGTTCAAGCGCTCTTTCGGGCAGGAGAACAGCATGCGCTTGCTCCAGCTCTTCCTGGAGGCGCTGATTCCTGAGCATCGGATTGTCGAGTTGACTTATGCGAATACGGAGCATACGAATCCTTCAGAAGGGAAGAAGGATGTACGGATTGATGTGGAATGCGCTGCATCAGATGGAACATCTCACCGAACAGCCGACGGAACTTAAGCAGGAAATCTTCAAGTTGTTGTTTGAGTCGGCCGAAATTGCTACATTTACACCCGAGGAACGAGTAAAATACCAAAACGACATGACTACGGAAAGGGATCGATACAACCAGCTGGTCTTCGCCGAAGCGAAAGGCCGGGAGCAAGGCCGTGAGGAAGGTCGTGAGGAAGGTCGCGAGGGCGCAATCCGCAAAATGGTGGAGCAAATGCGCTTGCGGGGAATGTCCGAGGCTGAAATCGAGGCAATCGTTCGGTCGGCGCAGGATTAGGGGCGGAAATCGCTACCTTTACCCCGCCTACCCCGCCAGCTCTTTAAGGTGCTGACGGAGGTGGTAGACGGCCATGTGGACCTGATTGGGGGTGAGGCCTTCGCGGGCCATGATTTCGTCGGTGCTGAGCTTGTCAGCAAGATACAGGAGGAAGCGCCGTTCGCGCTCGTTCTTGAGTTCGCTAAGATAGTACTCGATTCTGTCGTCGCAGATCAGTTCGTCGTCGACTGCGTAGTTAGGGGTAGGGAGTGCGTAGGTGCCACCGGGCACTTTCTCGAAATCGCCCGAGATTCCGAGCCGCTTGGCCCAAGCATTGACCGCGTCGAGCACGGCCCGCTGGGCGATTCGCCACACCCACGCGTGCAGCGTGCCCTTTTCGGGGTTGAAAGTCGCGCGAGCTTTCCACATTTTCGTGACTACGTCGGCAGCAATGTCTTCGACGTCCTGCGCGGTGAACATACCGCGGTAGTTCTTACGGACGAAATTGGCGACCACCTTGATCGCGAGCGGCCAGCACTCGGCTGGATTGAAAGGGGAGGAAGGGTTTTCTCTCATAGGTAATGTGTTGTTAATCATATGGTTAAGTTCTATTTAGGGCGGTTGATGGATACCCAGGCTGGTTTCGGTCTGGGCGCAGGAGGGGACCCGTCCACTTGCGTGGCGGTGCAGGTCAGGATCGGAGTGGGATAGTGTTATGAGAGAAGGGTGCTCGTGGAGCTGCTGTAATCAATCATGGTGCAAAGGTAAGTAAAAAATCTGAATTTTCCAAATTTTTCTTTAACCCGCCCCCGTTTAGATAAATTTTTATTTTATATTGTACATAAAATAAAAGAATAATTGAATTTTCCAAATTTTTCTTTGAAAACCTGAATCGGCATCCGGTGATGCACAATCTGACCGGTCGGAAGAAAGATTTGCGCGTTTCAGCCGTAGTAGATAGAGAATATGCAAAACATCACCGACACCAAGCAGCGGATCATCGACACCATCCGCACCCTCGGACGGCCCGGTACGGACGCCGTCATCGACTACCTTAACCACTCGACCTTCTTCCGTCGCGGCTGCTACGGCCACCACAAAGAGTTCGGCGGACTCGCGCAGCACTCCATTGAGGTATACGACCATATGCTCGCCCACGCGGGCGGGTTCCCTTCCGACAGTATCGCTGTCGTGGCTCTCTTTCACGACCTTGGCAAGACGCGCCGTCGGGACGGTCGCGGTCACGGCCGACGCAGTGTCGACATTCTCACCGAGTGCGGTTACCCCCTCACGGCGGACGAGCGCACGGCCATCGGTCGGCACCACAGTCATTCTCCCGAGGCCCAGGCATGCCGCCTGCGCCGTTGCCTCAAGACCGCTGACTGCTATAGCGCCCGCACGTGGACTCCTGCCGGCCTGTGCAAACCTCAGAACCCCGACCCGAACTGCACCCAGTACTTGTCCTCGAGGGCTTTCCAGGCGCGGACGCTTTCCTGGTAGATGTACTCGGTGTAGGCGTTTAGGGCGGCGGGGGAGGCGGCACATGTGGGGGCGCCGTCGAGGGCGAGGTTTTCGAGCCAGAGGATCTCTTCGTTGAAGCCGGCTTTGGTGCTCTGCCACGAGAGGGTGGCGAGCTTGTTGGCCCGGCGGAACTGCCAGAGGGCGCAATCCTCGACAAACTGCTTCTGCCCGCAGGTCTCATAGGCCTTCGGGAGGGTGGTGGTGCCGCAGAAGACGGGGATGCGGGGACTCTGGCCGGGGTTGTCCAGCGACAGCCAGCACACGCCGCCTACCTCGTCGGGAAGCCAGGAGCGGAGCTGGGTCACGTGCGAGTAGGCGCACCAGGCGACGGCCACCGTCCGCCGGAATTCGACCGTCCCGGGGGCGATGGTGTTCAGGGTGTTCCGCAGGGTGGTCGTCAGCCACGGGTTCGCGATGGGGCTTACGACCGTGTCGGCCGGATGCTGCCGGTTGGCGGCGCGGGCCATCTTGACCCCCTTGGTCATGTCGAAGTCGGTTCCTTCGTAGGTCTCGCGGTAGAGGGCCATCACCTCCCGGATATCGACGGGCTTCTCGGGCTTGACGGAGAAGGGGAGTTCGTCCATGTCGTAAGTGAGGCCGAGGGAGGGTGCGAAGTGATTGAGGATGAAGTACTCGCGGTCGTTGAAGTTCTTGCCCTTGGCGTAGTCGGTGTTGAAATACTTCCAGAAGATGAAGTCGCCCTTCCCGTCCCAGAGGCCGTTGTCGATGGCGACTTTCTCCACATTGGCGGACGCCATCATGTCCTTGCTCTTCCGGTCGATCTTGCCGATGCGGGGGATGTTGGCGGAGACGGCGATGTGGTCGTCGGGAACCCGTTTCGCCACCCAGGCGGCGCCGATCCGGTCCTTGCCGATGCCGACGATCTCGAACTGCCAGACTTCGTTCTTGTCGGCGACCGTGAGGCATTCGCCGCTGTCGCCGTAGCCGTATTGCTCCGCTAGGGCGCCCATCAGCCGGATGGCGTCCCGGGCGTTGTCACAGCGCTGCAGGGCGACGCGCTCGAGCTCCTCGATCCTGAACCAGCCGGCGGCGTTCACGAGGGTGTCCGGACCGCCGAAAGTGGTTTCGCCGATGGCCAGCTGCTTCTCGTTGAGGCAGGGGTAGGCCGTGTTCAGGTAGGCGTAGGTATGGGCCGCCTCCGGGATTTCGCCCATGAGCCTGACGCCCGTGGTGTCCCCGCGGAAGCTCGTATGCATGGTGCCCCGGAAGACCGGGTGCATGGTGCCGGGCGCGTGGTCGGCGGCGGGTTCCACCTGGGCCCATGTCCGGTATCGGCCGTCGCAGGTATGGGATGTCATCACGGAACCGTCGGTGGAGGCCTTCCGGCCCACCATGATGGACGTGCAGCTCTGGCCGTCGAATTCCTGGGCGGAGAGCAGGCTGCCGATGGCCAGCGCGGCCAGCAGGGAGAAGAATCGTTTCATGGGCATATCGTTTGTCCAAAGGTACGGAAAATCCCGGAAAAAACCGTTTTACGCGTTTCGCGCGAAATCGGCCCCGAACGGGCCTGGAAGCGGCCTCTTCACGCGAAAATCCGGCATTTTTGTGTGAAATGCCCCTTTCCGGCGTTCTCCGCGGCTCCAAAAATCGGCCTCCCAGCGCACTGGAAGGCCAATTTGGAACTTAAACGTTTAATCTTTTGGGGAAACGGCTCTTTTTCCGATGTTTGCGGGAGAACTGTAAGATTTGTGCGTATGAAGATCAACGAGGAATCACAAAAAAACGCACCCTCGCGGATGCGTTTATGTCCTTCTGTTTACCTGCAGTTTGCCTTGCTCGTCAACTGAAACATCAGGCTCGCACTGCAAAAGTACGTATTCTTTTGTTCATTGGCAAATGTCGGCACGATTAGAATGGCAATTTCTGCAAAATATGCATGTGATGTACTTTCAAGTCAAATCCCTTTGACCCCCAATTATGATGAAGGAAAGACGGCATATATTTCTGCCTATGGAGTGTTTGAATCAAAGCATGGGAAGAAAGTGATTGTCCGGGCTGCGGACCATGGTACTTACTTGTTCCATTGGGTGGACAGGAATGAAGGAGTTGATTTGTCTCAGTCGGCGAACTATGCTATTACCTTTAAAGATAGCGTAGAAATCACCCACAAAACAGGAATTCGCGGTGTCAGTCCACCGGTATTTGTTGTCCGGCAGTATGTCTATACCTGTAAGTTGCTTGAAGACCGAGATGTATTTGCTATCGTGGATGCCATCAGGAAACTCATTGACGACGGTGTCTATTCCGATCCGTTCATTGGCACCTCGAAACATGCGGCTATTTGGAGAGAAGAAACGAATAGAGCACCTGTGGACATTACCACAAAAGTTGCGAAGCAGAAGAGAAGAAGGGAGCGCAAACAAATGGACAAAGGTCCAAAGTAAGCGCAAGATATGTAATAGTTAAAGATTTGTGCGTATGAAGAAAATCCTTGAAGTAGTCCGTTACGGAGAGAATGACATCCGGTTCCACACGGACATCGATCCGCTGAAGGATCCGGACACCATCCATCAGACCGTCACCGAGCTGGCCATGGCCATGATGACCACCCTGTGGGGCGGGAACGAACAGGCCGTCCTGGCCATGATCCGGGCCCTTGCCATCGCCGACCTCGGCGTCAGCGTGAACCGCCGCCAGATGGTCGGCTTCCTCGACGATGCCTCCGGCATGCTGGAAGCCTCCATCCGCGAAGCCCGCCAGGCCTTCGAACAGTCCGGCGGCAAAGTCATGGTCTTCGGCCCCGGCGTCGCCCCGCCCAAGTCCCGGAGCTAGGCGCTACAGAGCCTCGCCACCCCGGACGAAGACCGGGATGGTGGCGAGGTCGACGGGGGTTTCGACCCACTGGCCGCCTTCGTAGGTCGTGCCGGTCCAGTAGTCACGCCAGCCGCCTTCCGTTGCCGGGAGGTAGGTGCGCCAGCTGGTGACGCCCGGGGCGGTGACGGGATGGACGAGATAGGCGGGACCGAACATGAAGGTGTCGTCCTGCCGCAGGGCTTCCGGATCGTCCGGGAAGTCGAAGACGAGCGGGCGCATCAGGGTGTAGCCCTCCTGGGACACACGCTTGGCGCAGTCCAGGATGTAGGGTTCCAGCCGTTTGCGGAGGTCCATGTAGGAGGCGATGATCTCGTAGGTCTCGGGGAAGTAGTGCCAGGGTTCGGTCTGGCTCATGTAGCCGTGGACCCGCATGAAGGGCAGGAAGGTCGATGTCTGGACCCAGCGGATGAGCCGCTCCTGGTATTCGGCGGAGGTGTACTGGTCGCCGGGGCGGAAGAATCCGCCGGCGTCGAAGGTCCACCAGGGCAGGCCGGAGGCCATTTGGCCGAGGCCGCCCGCGATCTGCCGCCGCAGCGTCCCGAAGTCGTTGCCCACGTCGCCGGACCAGGTCACGACGCCGTAGCGCTGGGCGCCCGGGAAGGCGCTCCGGGTCAGGATGACGGAGGAGAGCCCTTCGGCGGTCAGCGCCTCGTACATCGTCCGGTTGACCATCAGCGGATACACGTTCCGGTACCATTCGCCCGGAATCTGGTCCTTGCCGATGCGCCGGCCCGCAAGGTCGTCGTTCTCCGGTTCCGTCGCATCGAACCACCAGGCGTCGATGCCGTACGGCCGCGCAAGGCTGTCCACGAAGTTCCGGGCGTAGAACGCGGCGACATCCGGATTGAAGAAGTCGATCCAGTCAGTCCCCTCGATGTAGCTGCCCCGCTCTTCCAGCCGTTTTCCGAGGTTCGAATTCTTGTCTACCTTGGACCAGACGGAAATCATGAAACGCGTGCCCTGGTCATGCAGGGTGTCGGTCAGCGCCTTGGGATCGGGATAGTGCTCCTTGTCGAACTCCATCGAGTTCCAGCCCGTGGGACCCCACCACTGCCAGTCCTGGACGATGACGTCCAGCGGCAGGCCGCGCTCCTTGAACTCGCGGGCGTTGGCGATGATTTCCTCCGACGAGTGGTAGCGCTCGCGGCAGTGGATGTAGCCGAACATCCAGTCCGGCATCTCGGGGACGGGCCCCGTCAGGGTGCGGTACGCGCCGATGGCCTCGTCGGCCTTGCCGGCGAACACCGTGTAGTCAAGCGCCGCGGCGACGGGGGAACGGAAGGTGGTCGCGTCCTCGACCTTCTTCCAATAGAGGACCGGGTTGTCGGTGCGGACGCCCTCGACCGCAAGGGTATGCGTGCCGGCGGTCAGGGGAACAAGCGCCGAGGTGGTCGGCGGCAGCCAGGTGTTGGATACATCCACCACGGGCTCCCCGTCGATGGCAAGGTAGTGCCGGCGCGACATCTTCTGGCCCACGTCCAGCAGGAGGGAATAGGTCCCGTCCTCGGGAATGTCGATGCTGCCGGCGAAGGACCGGGAGAAGCGGCGTTCCCGCCGGTTGCCAGCGGTGCCGGTGGCGTTCACCGTCTGGCCCTCGCCGTCCTCGCCCGCCACGGCCAGCGCGACGGACTGGTCCGCCGGATTGAAGTCCGTGAGACCGTAGTTGTTCCAGAGCAGGCCGTAACCCTTGTTGGACAGGATGAACGGCAGGGCGATCTGCGTGTTCACCTGCGTCAGCCGCCGCGTGACGCCCCGGACGTTCAGGAAGCCGTCCTGGAACTGGCCGGTGCCGTAGAGGAATTCATCCTCGGGGGAGGCGAGCCGCAGGGTGGCGCAGTAGGTGGGCTCTCCCTGGACGGTCGACTGGACGAGGCTGTGACCGTCCTCCCGGAGGATCACGTTGCCATCGGCATCGAAGAAGGTCAGGGCGCCGTTCTCGTAGCGGGCACACATCTTGGCGGTACGCACTTCGACGACCCCGTCTTTCTTGGTGACGTCGAATTGGGGTGTGGCGACCTTTTCCGTGTAAACCAGTTCGGGGAGCGGTTGATAATCGGCCGGTTCCAGGCGGACCCGGATGGCATTGTCAAGCAGGGGCTGCAGGACCAGCGTTCCGTCCTCGGTCGGAATGCGGACTTCTTTCTGCGAACAACCGGCGAGCAGCAGGAGGCCCGCCAACAGGATCAGTATCTTTTTCATGGTCAGAAGGTTTTCGTAATGGTCAGGACGCCGGCGGAGAGAGGCTCGACGTGAAGGGTTACCGCGTTGTCGCGGAAGACGGGCGTCGCCTGCTTCCGCGCGACGGCGTGCTTGTCCGCCATGCTGTTCGCGGCGGTCAGGGAACCAGGGGCATAATAATCGTAGTCCGTGCCGGCGATGCCTTTCCAGTCGCCGGAGACCGTCAGGTCGCAGGCGTTCTCAGTGGGGTTCACCACCTTCACGATGACATCGCGGCCGTTCTCGGACAGGGTGGTGACGACGCTTAGGTCGCCGGTATTCCCTTCGTAATCAAGCCGATACCGGGAGAAGTGGTCGTACCAGAGTTCGGTCACCTGGTAGTTCGGGGCCACGAACAGGTCCTTGTAGTCGAAGTTGATGAAGGCGTTGTTCCAATCCGGGGCGTCGGTGCGGCGGATGAACAGGGCGGCGGCGCCCATCGCGACGACGTCGCGGGCCTCGCACGTGTTCAGGAAGCCGCCGGCGAAGAGGCCGGTGCGCCAGTCGGTGCTGTTCAGGTTCCATTCGGAGATGAACAGCTTCACGTTCGGGTTCGGGCAGGCGGCGATCATCTTCGCGTAGCGGTCGTACTGCTCGCCGAGGCGCTTCGGCCCAGTGGCGTAGCCGCCGGCCTGCTCGTAGTGGTGGAGGCTCAGGTAGTCGAAGTAGTTCGCCGACCGCTGGAGGAATTCCTCGTCCTCGCGGAAACCGCCGCAGGCGATGATCTTGATGGAAGGATCCACCTCCCGCATGGCCACGGAGAACTCCCGGACGCATTTTTCGTAGCGGTCGATGCCCATCTCCCACATCTCGTTGTCGATCTCCCAGTATTTCACGTTATAAGGCTCCGGGTGGCCGTTGGCGGCGCGCTTGGCGCCCCATTCGTCCGTGGCGGGAGCGTTACAGTAGCGCACCCAGTTCACGGCGTCGGCCAGGATGGATTCGTACTCCTCGGCCGGGCGCTCGAAATGGACGGACACCACGATCACGGGCTCCGTGTTCACTTCCCGGCAGAACTTGATGAACTCGTCCGTTCCGAAGCAGTTCTGGTCATAGTCCATCCACATCCAGTGCGGCCAGCGGTAGCGCTGCTCCTGCGGGCCGATGCCCCACTGCCAGTAGTACTGGGCCACGTAACCGCCGCCCGGCCAGCGCAGGCAGGTCGGGTGCAGGTCCTTCACGGCCTGTAGGATGTCCGGCCGGAAACCGCCGTTCGCCTGCCCCGTGGCCGTGGAAAGCGTCACCTGGTCCACCAGCAGCGTGCCGCCGGCCGCCAGGATGGCGAAATCGGCGTCGCCGGACAGTTCGCCCGCCGGCAGGGAGATGTCGAACTTCTTCCACGCGGCGCCCGGGACGCCGAGCGCCTGCTCCCGCAGGATGCGCCCGTCCCGGACCAGCGCGACGGAGAGCCGGGCGTCGCCCTTGGCATAGACCGAGCCCACGAACGTCTCGCCGGGCACCACGTTCTGCGGTCCCTGGGCGATGCCCGCGGCCTTCGCCCCGGCGGAGATCTCCTGGGCATAGTCCATATTGATGGCGTCGCCCTTCACGAGGCGGTATCTGCCTTCACCGAAAGCCGCCCATTCCGGGGCGACGTCGGGAATCCGGACATCCTCCGGCAGGCCTTCGAACAGGACCTTCTTCCCGTCGGCGGAAGTCACACGGATATTCTTATAAAGGGCTTCCGTATAATTCTCCCACAGGGTAATCGTATTCTGCGGACGGCTGTCGGGGACCTTGCAGGAAAGCACCTGCTTTCCGTCCCACCACACGCGCACGCGTTGTCCGCGGCAGCTGATTTTCAGATGATGCCAGGCCTCCTGGTCCAGCTGGACGGGCTGCGCCGCCTTCGCGGCCAGCGGCTCCAGCGTGACGACCTTCCGGGTCCGGGGGCCGAAAGCCACTTCCTTCTCCTGCCGGACAGAAAGGGCGAACTGGGCGCCGTCCACGGCCTTCTGCGCCTTGGCGAGCGCCTTCGCCTGGTTGTCGGCCTCGATCTGGGCCTGGGTCTGCGCCAGGGCGAACCGCTGTCCTTCGTAGGCCGGGTCATAGAGGCGCAGGTAGTAGGAATCCGATCCGTCCGCCAGGTCCTTGAAGGCGAAGCGCAGGTCCAGCAGGCCGCCGCTCCAGCGCCGGCCGGGGAGGAGGTACGCCCGCCATTTCACGTCCATCTCCAGGTCGTAGCTGTCCGTGTCCAGGGCGGCCAGGCGGATGGGCTGCTCATAGCGTGTGGGGGAGTGCAGCACCGCGTCGTCGTCGGCGAACCACCCGTCGAAATACCCGTCCCGCGGCGGGATACCGGGATAGTGCTCCGGTTCGAAGGACCGGCCGTACATCAGCTCCTGCCAGACTCCGTTGTTCGCGGAAAAGTAGATGTGTTCGAACAGCTGCCCGTACAGCATCGGGTCGATGGTTCCCGCCGGCTTCCCGGACTTCACCTGGATGCTCGCCTGCCCGAAGGCCATCATGCTCACGGTGACCGTAACGACGAATGAGAGAAAGCGTTTCATGCGTTTTAGTACTTTTCACAAATATAGTGATTTCTTGGCATTCCGGACCTTTTTTCGTACCTTGCAACGTATGAGCAAGTTTTCTTCCCTTCTGAAGAAGTGGTCCGACAGCTCGCTGGTGCTGCGGATCCTCGTCGGTCTCGCGATCGGTGCCGTGCTGGGGTTCCTGTGCCCGCAGTGGACGGGAATCGGTATCCTGGGGCAGGTTTTCGTCAGCGCGTTGAAGGCCATCGCGCCGGTGCTGGTGGCCCTCCTTGTGGCCTCGTCCATCGCCAAGGCGAAGGGCGGCCTGGGTCCCCGCTTCCGCACGGTCATCATCCTGTACCTGGTGTCCACGCTCTGCGCCGCGATCTTCGCGGTGGTGGCCAGTTTCCTGTTCCCGGTGACGATTGCGCTGCAGGGGACCGAGGCCGGCGGCAGCGCGCCCGGCGGCCTGTCGGACGTGTTCCTGACGCTCCTCACGAACATGGTGATGAATCCCGTCCAGGCGCTGGCGCAGGCCAATTACATCGGCATCCTGTTCTGGGCCATCATCCTGGGCTTCGCCCTGAAGCTGCTGGCTTCGGAGCGGACCATCGGGGTCTTCAGCGACCTGGCGGACGTGGTCTCGCAGATTGTCCGCTGGGTCATCCAGTTCGCGCCCTTCGGCATCCTGGGCCTCGTGTTCTCCTCGGTTTCCGAGAGCGGCCTGGAAATCTTCACGGACTACGGGAAACTCCTGCTCCTGCTGGTCGGCTGCATGTGCTGCACCGCTTTTGTCGTGAATCCCTTCATCGCCTGGCTGCATATCCGGAAGAACCCGTACCCGCTATACTGGAAGTGTCTGAAGGAGAGCGGCCTGAACGCGTTCTTCACGCGTTCCTCCGCCGCGAACATCCCCATCAACATGGACCTCTGCAAGCGGCTCGGCCTGGATGAGGAGTTCTACAGCGTGAGCATTCCGCTGGGATCGACGGTCAATATGAACGGCGCGGCCGTGACCATCACGGTCCTTTCCCTCGCCGTGGCGCATACGGTGGGCGTGGAGGTAAGCTTTGCCTCGGCGCTCTTCCTGTCGCTGATCGCCACCCTCGGCGCCTGCGGCGCCTCCGGGGTGGCCGGCGGTTCCCTCCTCCTCGTCCCGATGGCCTGCTCCTTCTTCGGGATCGGCAACGACATCGCCATGCAGGCGGTCGCCGTCGGCTTCATCATCGGCGTCGTCCAGGACTCCGTCGAGACCGCCCTCAACTCCTCCTCCGACGCCTTCTTCACCGCCGTCGCCGAATATCACGACCGGCGGAAAAACGAAAACCGGCGGTAAGCTACCGCCGGTTCTGGGATAAAGGCTGCCGTCTATCGGCCGCCGCCACCGAAGCCGCCGCCGGAGAAGCCGCCGCCTCCGCCGAAGGAGGTGTGGCCGCCGGTGCCCTTGATGCTTCCGGCCTGGTACTTGCTCGTGGCGCGGTTCATCGCGGAGGTGGTCGTCATGTTGTTCATGTGGATGGTCCGCTGCATCACGCTCGGGTCCACGCCCACGGACTGGGACAGCTCCTGGAACTCCTTCGGATACAGCTTCTGGAACTGCTCGGCCACCTTGTCGGCGATGCCGTACAGCTGGGCGAACACAAGGTAGTCCTTCCACAGGCCCACTTCCACGGCGCCGCGCTCCTTGGACAGGGTGAAGTCCTTCAGGAAGTTCATGAATTCAACCACGCGGCAGGCCTGTTCCTGGCCGTCCTTGTTGGTGGTGGAGGTGTGCTGCAGGTAGTTCTTTTCGTGGAGATAGCTCCGGCCGCGGGCCTTCGCCCGGTCGGGCCAGGCGAGGAACTGCTTGTAGTGCCTCTCGGACCATTTCTCGAACTCGCCGGACTCCAGCAGGAGGTTCCCGCCGCTGGCCTCGACGGCCATGTTGTACAGGGCGCCTTCCACGTCGTCGTCGAACGCGAGCCCCGGGGTGAACGCCAGGTTCACGCGCTTGGGCTTGTCCGGGTCCTGCATGACTTTCACCTTTCCGTCCAGGATCCAGCGCAGGAAGAGCGCGCCGATCAGGTTCTTGGAAGAGGCAGGGCCGGCGAACCGCCAGCCGTTGTCCAGCACGTAGCTGGAGGCGAACAGGTTGCCGCCCATGGGGGCTTCACGGAACCACTCGGTGATCTTGGTCTTGCCGTACATGGACTTCTTGTACTTGTAGCCCAGGGCCTGAAGGACCGCGGCGCGGATGGCGGCGAGCAGGGTGCCGCCGAACAGGATGGCCATCAGCCACTTGAAGAAGGTTTCTTCTTTGTCATTCTCTCCGTAGGAGCTGCCGTCCAGGGCTTTCTCCTTGAGCTCTTCGAAGGTCATGTCGCGCTCGATTCCGGGCTGGAAGAGCCCTTTCTCGAAGCGGACCAGTTCGATCACTTTTGAGTCGTAGGAGAACGGTTCGGAAGACTCGTAAACGATGGAGCCATCGTCCATCACGTTGATGTCGCCGTAGGAGCCGAAGCCCCAGACGCGGGTGTTGTCATAGGTCCACTGGGGGCCTCCGGTCCCATTGACCAAGGTCACCTTCACATGTTGGGCAGGGGCGTCGAATCCCGGATTCACGAACATGAAATTGAAGCCGTCGGCGTCCGTGAAGGATTGCACAAGGCCGGTAATCGTATATTCGATCGTCCATACGTGGTCCCCGTAGGAGGTCTTTCCCCAGCACAGTTCCACCCCATTGCGCTTTTCGATGATGCCGCAGCGTCCCGCCTTTTCGGACAGGGAGCGGTCCGTGTCCCAGCGGCGGCCTTCGTTGTGGTAGGCCAGCCCTTTTTCGCTGACGGTCAGGTCATCCACCGTCATCTCGCCCAGGTTGGTGATGGGGATGTACATTTCCGTGCCATCCACGACCGTGGCGTCATAGACCTGGGTGATCCGGGCGGAACCGTCCGCCTGCAGGACCGCCCGGATGTCAATGTCGCGGAGGGACTGCGCATAAACGCCAAAAGTGCCGGCGAGGACCGCCAGCACGGTGAGGAGCTGTCGCTTCATCGCTTAGATGATGTCCGGATAGTCCTTCTTGGCGGGTTCGTCGGCGAGGTAGTCGCGCTTGGCGAAGCCGAGGATGCCGGCCACCACGGAGCCCGGGAACATGCGGACCTGGTTGTTGTACTTCGTGACGGTGTCGTTGAAGGTCATGCGGGACAGGCGGACGTTCTCTTCGTACTGCTTGATGTCGTTCATGACCTGCTGGTAGTTCTGGTTCGCCTTGAGGTCGGGATACTGCTCGGCGATGGCGATGAGTTTCGCGCTCATGGCCTGGAGGGCGGCCTCGTTGGCGTTGATGTCGTCCACAGACGGGTTCGCCGCGGCTGTGATCTTCCGCTGGGCGATCACCTTCTCGAGGGTCTCGCTCTCATAGGTGGCATACTCGCGGGTCAGCTTGACGAGGGCCTTGAGGGCGTCGTACCGGCTCACCTGCTGGACGTTGATCTGCTTCAGGGCGTTGTTGCAGAGTTCGTCGCTCTGGACGAGCTGGTTCTGCACCTTGATGCCCCAGAGGACAAGGACGGCCGCAACGGCCAGGACAATAATGAGTGTAGCAGACATGGTATTAAGGGTTTAATGGTTTGTCTATCGAACAAATTTACAAAAAAATATGTAGTTTTGCAGCATGAAGCAAAAAATGATACGGTGCGCCCTCCTGGGCGCCGTGGCCCTGCTGGCAGCATCCTGCCTGGGCAAGGGCGATTACAAGAACGAGTACAACACGCACATCATCGTCCGCTTCGAGCCGGACGCTGATTATCAGTGGGAGGATTTTGTCGATGCTTTCTTCGACGGCGGCAAGGACACCGTCGCCTTCGCCAAGAGCATTTCCATCGGGCCGGTGTACCATTTCGCCAACCTGGACGACGCCGAGAATTTCCTGGGCGGCTTCGCCCTTGCGCGGGGCAAGGATGCCGATGCCTCGGCAGACCGGAAGCCTTCCCGGTTCGCCGTTTACGACGAGAACGGGGGCAACCTGAAGTCCAAGGCCTATGCGGTCTTCCATGACACGACCGCGACGCTGATGCCGGAGCACTCCGTCCAGATCCAGATTCCCAATGTCGATTCCTCCTGCAGCGCCGAAGGAATGTTCGTCCACAACGTGCAGGCCGCCGTGCAGGCCGCCGTGCATGGCACGGGCCTGGCGGGCGGTCCCTTCCAGGCCGGAGACTTCCTCCTCCTGACCGTTACCGGCTCGCTGAAAGGCAAGGTGACCAAGTCGAAGGAAGTGAAGTTGATCGACGGCACCAGCTATCTGAAGGAATGGACGCAGGTGGACCTGACTTCCCTGGGCCAGATCGACGCGGTCGACCTGCATCTCTCCTCCAGCCGCGCGGATTTCCCGCTGTACTGCTGCCTGGACGACATGGGCTACCATTACATCGAAATCTATCAGTAAACCCTCCCCCTATGAAACGGAACACCGACTACAAGAACGCTGCCCTCGCGGCCCTGAAGGGCAACTGGGGCAAGGCCGTGCTCGCCACGGTCATCTTCATGGCCGTCATGTACCTGACCATCGGCCCGTATGTGTACAATACGGTCAAGCTGCAATCCTATGTCCGCGAAAGCTTGCCGCAGGTGAGCACCTCCGTCAGCTTCAGCACGGCCATCCGCCAGTCGATGGAAGCGTCCCTCTCGCTGGCGCAGGATCCCGAATACATCGCCATGCAGTCGAAGGCGAGCGGAACGATGGGCCTGTACTACCTGCTGCTCTTCTTCGTCGTCCTGCCGCTTTCCGTAGGTTTCATCAATGCATTCCTCAAGCTGCTGGTGCAGGGAGACAACGCCATCTCGGGCAATATGTTCAAGATTGCGAAGACGGGCTACTGGCACAAAGTCTGGGGTATGTTCCTGATGAATCTGTTCATCGCCCTGTGGTCCCTGCTTTTCATCATCCCGGGTATCATCAAGGCTTTCTCCTATGCGATGACCCCCTTCATCCTGGAAGAGCATCCGGAACTCAGCGCGAACGAGGCCATCGACCACAGCCGCGCGATGATGAAGGGCCACAAGTTTGACCTGTTCTGGCTGATACTCAGCTTCATCGGCTGGGGTTTCCTGTGCCTGTTCACCTTCGGCATCGGCTACCTCTGGCTGACCCCGTACATGGAGACATCCGTCGCCGCTTTCTACGAGGACGTCAAGGCCGACTATGAAGTGAACGGAGGCCTGATCTGATGAAGGCCCTCCTTACTTTGATCGTGGCGCTTGGGATTCTCCCGGCGCCCGTTTCGTTCGAGCGGGCCGATGGCACATCGACCACGAAGGACGTGGAGGTGGTTGTGGGCAAACGCCCTTTCACACGCTGGTGCGCGTCCCTTCCTGACTTTGCGAAGAAAGAAGCATACCGGCTGACCATCACTCCCAAGCGTATCCGGATCGAGGCGAATACGCCCGAAGGCGTGTATCGCGCCGAGACGACGCTCGGACAGCTGGAATATCCGTACCCCTGCGGCGTGATCGTTGACTATCCCCGATTCCCCTGGCGGGGCATCATGCTGGACATCTCCCGGCATTTCCGGGACAAGGAGTTCATCCTCAAGCAGATCGACGCGCTTTCGGAGGTCAAGCTCAATGTGCTGCACCTCCATCTGACCGATGCCGCCGGCTGGCGGCTGGAGGTCAAGTCGCACCCCGAGCTCACGGCGAAGGCCGCCTGGCGGGTGGGGGATACCTGGCGGGAGTGGGACACGACCGGCAAGAGATATGAAGGCTCCTACGGCGGTTTCCTGTCCCAGGAGGACGTCCGCGAAATCGTCGCCTATGCGGCCAGGCACCACATGACTGTCGTCCCGGAGATCGAGATGCCCGGCCATTCCCGCGAAACGGTGTATGCCATTCCCGGCGTAGGCTGTCGGGAATTCTCGGATGACCTGTGCCCCGGCAAGGAAGCGACGTTCCAACTGCTGGAAGAAGTGCTGGCCGAAGTCATGGACCTGTTCCCTTCGGAGTACATCCATATCGGTGGCGACGAGGCCGGGAAGCGCCATTGGCACGACTGCCCGGACTGTCAGCGCCGGATGCAGGAAGAAGGGCTGAAAAACGTGGAAGAGCTCCAGAGCTACCTGGTGCGCCGCATCGAGCGGTTCCTGAACGCCCACGGACGCCGGCTCATCGGCTGGGACGAGATCCTGGAAGGCGGCCTGTCCCCGAACGCCACGGTCATGTCGTGGCGGGGGACCGAGGGCGGCCTCGAGGCCATCCGGCAGGGGCACGACGCCGTGATGACACCGGGCAACCGCTGCTACCTGGACAAAGTCCAGGACGCGCCGGTTCGCGAGCCGGAAGGATGGGGCGGCTACCTGCCCATCGACAGCATCTATGTCTATGACCCGGCGGCAGGCATTCCTGAGGCCTCCTTGGGACATCTGCTGGGCGTGCAGGGCAATCTCTGGCACGAACTCATCCCGCAGCCGTCCCATACGGAATACATGCTGTATCCGCGCGCATTTGCCATCGCGGAAATCGGCTGGAGTCCGCTGGAAGTGAAGGATGCGGACGACTTCCGTGAGCGGGCGACGGCCCATGCCGCGGCGCTCCGCGAGCGCGGATACACCACGTTCAAGTTGGAAGAGGAGGTGGGCAACCGCCCTGCCTCCCGGGAGGCGGAGAACCATCTCGGCCGCGGGGCGAAAGTCGCTTATGCCCGGCCTTGGCACCGGAATTATCCCGCCGCCCGCGCGGCCACCCTCACGGACGGCAACCTAGGCGGCTGGTCCTATGGTGACGGCCGCTGGCAGGGCTTCCTGAGCGACGTGGACGTGACCATCGACCTGGGAAGCGAAAAGCCGGTGCACTATGTCACCGCCACCTTCCTGGCGGCCCCGGGCGCGGGGGTCTATCTGCCCGACCGCGTGACCGTGGAGTATTCCGTGGACGGGGAGCATTACCTTCTCGCCGGCGAACTCTTGAACGAGAATCCGGACGGGAAATACATTCCTTTCGGCGTCTCCGTGGGCAAGGATGCCCGTTACATCCGTTACCACGCCTTCCGGACGAAGGAATGGCTGTTCACAGATGAAATCCTGATTTATTGAGAAAGCTATTAACCCTTTGTATATGAAACGGATAACTTCTCTTCTTCTCCTCGCTCTGCTCGTGATGGGCTGCTCCTCCGAGCCCCAGGTCAAGTATGTGTTCTATTTCATCGGGGACGGCATGGGCGTCAACGAGGTCATCGGCACGAATCTCTACAACCAGGCCAATGGTCAGGAAAACGTGAATTTCACCGGATTCCCGGTGGTGAACTTCATCACGACGGTTTCTGCGAATTCCCTGGTCACCGACTCTTCCGCCGCCGGCACCGCGCTGGCTACGGGTGTCAAGATTAACAACAGCGTCCTGGGCGTGGACCCGGACGGAAACGCGACCCCGAACCTGACGGAATGGGCCCATGCGGCCGGTTATGGCACGGGCGTCGCCACCAGCGTGGGCGTGAACCACGCCACGCCGGCGAGCTTCGTGGCGCACTCTTCGAGCCGCAACGGCTATGAGGAGATTTCGCTCCAGATGATCGATTCTCCCGTGGACTTCATGGCCGGATCGACCTTCCTCACGAACCGGGGTTCCGGCCACGACGCGGCCTATTTCGAGCACAAGGCCGATTCCGCCGGCATCGCCATCTTCAAGGGCCCCGGCGCTATCGCGAACATCGACCTCAAAGCTCCGCGCGTCCTGTGCCTGAGCGCCAAGGCGGAGGATTCCATCCCGTACGCCATCGACCGCAAGGAGGATGACACCCGGCTGGCCGACTTCACCGACGCCGGCATCCGCTACCTGGAGGCCCGCTACGGCAAGAAGGGCTTCTTCTTCATGATCGAAGGCGGCAAGATCGACTACGCCGGCCACGGCAACGACGCCGCGACCTGTTTCCAGGAGGTGAACGACATGGCCCAGTCCGTGGACCTCGCCCTGACGTTCCTCGCCCGCTATCCGAAGGAAACCCTCATCGTGATTACGGCCGACCACGAGACCGGCGGCCTGATGTTGGGCAGCGGTCGCTATGAGATGCATCCTGACCGGCTCCTCCGCCAGCACGCCTCCGTGGACGCTCTGACGGACCAGTTCCGCGCGACGTTCTTCCCGGAGGGCCAGCCGTTCAAGACCCCGACCTGGGACGCCGTCAAGGCATTCTTCGCCGAGGAAACGGGTATGTGGGGGGATGTCCAGGTGAGCGAGCGCGTCGAGAAGGAACTGAAGGACGTCTATGACCAGACCTTCGGCAAGGGCGGCGACCGTAACCTGAGCGAGTCCAACCTGTACTCCGTGAACTTCCAGATCGTCGCCGACGTGGTCCGCGCGCTGGACCGCGCCGCCGGCTACCAGTGGAGCTTCGGCTCCCACTCCGGTTCTCCGGTGGGGCTGTACGTGAAGGGAGCCTGTGCCGAGCAGTTCAACACAGTCAAGGACAACGCGGAAATCGCTCCGCTGATTGCGAAGCTGGCCGGTTATACGAAGTAATCTGTTGATTTACAAATCGAGAAGGCCTTCCGGAATCTCCATCCGGAGGGCTTTTTCCGTTTCGTCCACGTCCAGGACGAGCTCTTCCCGGAGGGGGAGGAGGCATTCGCCGTGGCCGGTCTCCACCCAGATGCAGGGGTTGCCGGGAATGTCTTCGTGGGCCGATACGGTGCCGACTTTCGTCCCGTCCGCATGCAGGACGGTCCAGCCGGTCAGGTCTTCTTCCTCGTCTTCGTAGAGGTCGTCCTCGGCGTAGAGGACGGCGCCGGCGAGTTCGTCGGCATCCGTGAGGTTGTGTACGCCGGTCAGACGGACGAGGGCGCGGGAGTTGCCCCGCTGGGTGAATGCTTCAAAATAAAAGGGAACCGGCAGTCCATCGAATTCGATGAACACCGGTTCCTCAAGGTCGATATCCTCGGGCGCGATCCCGGAGAAGCTCACGAGGAGCTCGCCGTCCCGGCCGTTGGATTTCAGTACCTGCCCGATCCGCTGCATTATTCAGCAGGGGTCTCGACGGCCTCGGCGGCCTCGGCGGCAGCCTCTTCGGCGGCCTTGCGGGCGGCTTCCTCAGCCTCGGCCTTCTTCTTGGCGATGGCTTCGGCGCGGGCCTCGTTGACCTTGGCCTCGGCGGCCTTGGCTTCCTTCGCCTTGGCGATGGCCTCGTTCTTCAGACCGGCCTTCTTGTCGGCGATCTTCTGATCCTGGCCAGCCTTCCAGGCGGCGAACTTCTCGTCGGCCTGGGCCTGGGTGAGGGCACCCTTGGCGACACCTTCCTGGAGGTGCTTGCGAAGCAGGACACCTTCGTAGGAGAGGATACGGCGGGCCGTCAGCGTGGGCTGGGCACCGACGTTGAGCCACTTCAGGGCCTTGTCGCTGTCAAGGACGATGGTGGCGGGGTTGGTGTTCGGGTTGTAGGAGCCGAGCTGCTCGATGAAACGTCCGTCACGCGGGGAACGGGAATCGGCCACAACAATGTGGAAGAATGCGAAATTCTGTGAATCTGTTTTTGTTTTGTTAATAAATGCGTTATGCAACCTTCTCGAGATTGCGGACGGCAAAGATACGACTTTTTTTCCGAATCCCACACCGATTCGGTGTTTTTTCCTTAATTTTGCGACATGATTATCGAAGCAAAAGGAATTGAGAAGAGTTTCGGCACGCTCAAAGTGCTGAAAGGAGTCGATTTCCAGGCCGAACGCGGCGAGGTCGTGGCTATCATGGGCGCGTCCGGCGCGGGGAAGTCCACCCTCCTGCAGATCCTGGGAACCCTGTCCACGCCGGATGCGGGCACCCTCACGGTGGACGGGACGGATGTCCTCCACCTGGGCCAGCGGGAGCTGTCGGCCTTCCGGAACCGCCGGATCGGCTTTGTCTTCCAGGCGCATCACCTTCTTCCGGAGTTCGACGCCTTGGAGAACGTGACCATCCCGGCTCTCATCGGCGGCATCCCGATGCGCGCGGCGCGGGAGAAAGCCACGCGCCTGCTGGGCGAAGTGGGCCTTTCCGCGCGGCTTACGCACAAACCTTCGGAACTCTCCGGCGGTGAGCAGCAGCGCGTCGCCATCGCCCGCGCCCTCGTGAACGATCCCGCCATCCTCTTTGCCGACGAGCCCTCCGGCAACCTGGACAGCAAGACCAAGGAGGAAATCCACCACCTGTTCTTCGACCTCCGTGACCGTCTGGGCCAGACCGTCGTCATCGTCACCCACGATCCGTCCCTTGCGGCCCTCTGCGACCGCACCCTCGTGATGCGGGACGGTCAGTTCGTCGACGCGCAGTAGCATAAAAAACAGCCTGGTGAGTGACTCATCAGGCTGTTTTTTCTAACCAACTATCAATCAACGTCTCCAGGGACTAATTTTCCTTCTTCTGGCCTTGGCCGGTCCAGTTGCGGAACTGTTCCTTCATCTGTTCGCCGCGTTCCTTCCACTGCTGCCGCTGTTCTTCGCTCATGCGAAGGTTGGGGAAGTTGCCGTTCCCGAGGCGGCCGATCTGCTGGTGGCGGAACTTCTCCTCGGCCACGTAGTAGCGGGCGACCTTCTCGGCGGGGAGGACCTTCAGGAGCTTGTTCAGGTACTTGGTCTCGATGCCTTCGTTCTTTTCCTTGGCGTCGATGTAGGCCTTGACCAGTTTCTCCATTTCCTTGCTGCTCTTCTTCTCCTCGACACCCTTGGCCATGGCGTCGTAGGCGTTCTTCACGGCTTCGAAGCCGTCGCGCTGGGCTTTCTGGATTTCGTTGTAAATGGGCCAGAAGACCTGGGCCTCGCTTTCGGTGAGGTCGATCTCCTCGGTCAGGAAAGCGACCTTCTCGGCCCGGACGCGTTCGCGCCAACCGTTGTCGGCGCCCCGGCGCGGTCCCTGGGGACCCTGGGCGAAAGCGCCTATGGACAGGACCATGAGGGCGCACAGTACACTAAAAACCTTCTTCATAGCTGAGATAATTCAAGTGTTCGACAGAAATGCCGTCTGCGAGCAGGTAGTTGACGATGTCCTCGGCGGAAAGCCCCTGCTGTTCCTCTTCTTCCCCATAATAGTCATAAAGGTCCATCATGGCGACGCCATCGGGATCCAGGGCGTCGGCGAGGTAGGACACATAGGTCCAGGTGTCGTCCTCGGCGGGAGCGGGGGCCGTATGGCGGAGGATGGAGTTGCCCAGCAACACGGCCACCAGGAAACTGGCGGCGATGGCGGCGTACGGCGCCAGGCGGTGGACCGTGCTGACGCGGACGGGGCGGGCGGGAATCTCCGAGAGCCGCTGCTGCAGGTTCTCAAAGTAGCCTTCCGGCGTGGTTATGTCGTTTCTTTTGCTCATAGACAGTGGTTTAGACACGGGCTTTTTCAGAAGGTTTAATCCGATCCGATGAAAATATCTCTTCCCAGCGCGGACCGGACTTTTTCCTGCGCGATATGATAGGAGGCTTTGAGCGCGCCGACGGACGTCTCCAGCACTTCCGACATCTGCTCGTAGGGCATCTCGTCGTAGTACCGGAGAATGAAGACCTGGCGCTGTTTTTCCGGGAGCTTCGCCACGGCCTTGGAAAGGGCGCGGTCCGCGGCGTCCCCGTCGAAGAAAGGGTCGCTGTCGATGCGCCGCTCCATTTCCGCGTCGATGGAGGTGAAGCGGAGGGCGGACCGGACCTTCTCGCGGCGGAGCCAGTTCAGGGTCTCGTTCGTGGCGATGCGGTACACCCAGGTAAAGAGCTGCGCTTCCCCCCGGAACGAGGGAAGCGCAGTCCATATCTTCAGGAAGATTTCCTGGACAAGGTCGTCGGCGTCTTCGTGATTGTTCACGAACCGGCGGACGTGCCAGTAGACACGTTCGCTGTATTCCTTTACAATCTCATTGAAGAGCCGCTCGGCATTGTCCATTATTTCCGTGCGATGACCTTCTTGGCGGCTTCAGCGACATGCTGGGCGTCGAGGCCATATTGCGCCATCAATGCAGAAGGCGTGCCACTCTGGCCGAACAGGTCCTTGCCGTTGATGAATTCGACGGGGGTGGGGACAGTGCGGGCGAGCAGGCCGGCCACAGCCTCGCCGAGACCGCCGGCCATGTTGTGCTCCTCGGCCACGACGATGGCCTTGGTCTTCGCGGCGGAGGTGAGGATGGCTTTCTCGTCCAGCGGCTTGACGGTGGCCATGTTGATGACTTCGGCGCTGATGCCTTCGGCCTCGAGGGCCTCGGCGGCCTGGAGGGCCTCCCACACGAGGTGGCCGCAGGCGATGATGGTGACGTCCTTGCCCTCGTTGAGGATCTGGGCCTTGCCGATCACGAACTCCTCGTTCTCCGGGGTGAAGTTCGGGACGCTCGGACGGCCGAAACGCAGGTACACGGGGCCGACGTACTTCGCGGCGGCGATGGTGGCGTTCTTGGTCTGGTTGAAGTCGCAGGGGTTGATCACGACCATTTCCGGGAGGGCGCGCATGAGGGCCATGTCCTCCATGGTCTGGTGCGTGGCGCCGTCCTCGCCGAGGGTGATGCCCGCGTGGGAGGAGGCGATCTTCACGTTGGCCTTGCCGTAGGAGACTTCCTGGCGGACCTGGTCATAGACACGGCCGGTCACGAACTCCGCGAAGGAGCCGATGAAGGGAATCTTGCCGGTGATGGCGAGACCGGCGGCGGCGCCGACCATGTTGGCCTCGGCGATGCCGCACTGGATGAAACGCTCCGGGAACTCCGCGGCGAAGGCGTCCATCTTGAGGGAGCCCTTGAGGTCCGCGGTGAGGGCGACGACGCGGCTGTCCGCGCGGCCCGCTTCGAGAAGACCCACGCCGAATCCGCTGCGGGTGTCCTTCTTGCCTGTATCGATATACTTTTTCATGATGTCAATGGTTTAAAAGTCTCCCAGGGAGGTTTCACCTAACTGCTTGAGCGCGTCCTCGAGCTGCTCGGGCTTCGGGACGGAACCGTGCCACTTGTGGGTGCCGGCCATGAAGTCCACGCCGTGGCCCATCTCGGTCTTGAAGAGGATCATCGTGGGCTTGCCGCTGCCCTTGCCGGCCTTGGCGAGCTCGAAGGCCTTGGCGATGGAATCGAAATCGTGGCCTTCGGCGACGATGGTGTTCCAGCCCCAGGCTTCCCACTTCTCGGAGAGGTCGCCTTCACCGGAAACCTCGGAGACGGGACCGTCGATCTGCTTGCCGTTCCAGTCGGTCATCGCGATGAGGTTGTCCAGCTTGTGGAACACGGCGAACATGCCGGCTTCCCAGATCTGGCCCTCCTCGGATTCGCCGTCACCGCACAGGCAGAAGACGAAGTTGTCGTCCTTGTCCAGCTTCTTGCCGAGGGCGAGGCCGCACGCGGCGGAGAGGCCCTGGCCGAGGGAACCGGAGGCCTGGAAGATGCCCGGGAGGCCCTTGCGGATGGACGGGTGACCCTGCAGACGGGCGCCGAAGGTACGGAAGGTCGCGAGCTCAGACACCGGGAAGTAACCGGCGCGGGCCAGGACGGAGTAGTACACGGGCGTCATGTGGCCGGCGGAGAGGATGAACATGTCCTGTCCCTTGCCGTCGCGGGACCACGTGGCTGGATCCTGCTTCATCACATTGAAATACAGGGTTGTGAGGATGTCGGTCGATGACATCGATCCGCCCGGATGCCCGGACTTCGCGCTGCACACCATCCTCAGGATGTCCCGCCGCACCTGCGTCGAGATCTCTTGGAGTTGCTTGTTGTCGTACATATCTGAGGTAACCTAATAATTTCGCGATTATGCAAAGATAACATTTATTTGTGTTTTTTACAAAAACAAGCCCTATCTTTGCACCTCTTTATGGAAATCGCCCTGCAAGGACATTATGGGTACCGGAGACTGGCCGTATCCTCCATTCCGAGCATTCTGATGATGCTCGTGGGGAGCATATACAGCGTGGTGGACGGCCTGTTCGTGTCCAATTTCGTGGGGACGTCGGCCTTCGCGGCGCTGAACATCATCTGGCCGGCGGTGATGCTGGTGGGGTCACTGGGACTGATGCTCGGAACGGGCGGGTCGGCCTTGGTTTCCAAGACGATGGGGGAAGGGGATTACTACCGGGCGAGCCAGATCTTCACGATGATCATCCGGTTCACCATCCTCCTGGCCTTCGTGTTCATGGTCCCGCTCCTGGTGTTCATGGAACCCCTGGCCCGGCTGCTCGGGGCGGAAGGAGAGACGGCGCGCCTGTGTGTGGTGTACGGAAGCATCTGCACCGTCGGCCTTCCCGCCTTCATGCTGCAGATGTGCTTCCAGTCGTTCTACATGACGGCGGAACGGCCCCAGCTCGGGACGGTGATGTCCATCATCTGCGCCGTCACGAACATGGTGCTGGACGCCCTGTTCATCGCGGTTTTTCACTGGGGTCTCGCCGGTGCAGCGGCTGCGTCGATGCTTGCGTGCTGCGTGGGCGGTTTCTTCCCGCTGTGGTATTTCTCCAGCCATCGGAACAAGAGTTCCCTCCGGCTCCTGCGGACGAAACTCGAGCGGGAGCCGCTCCTCCAGGCCTCCAGCAACGGACTTTCCGAGTACGTGGGCAACATCTCCTGGAATGTCCTGGCGATGAGCTACAACCTCCAGCTCCTACGAATGATGGGGGAGAACGGCGTCGCGGCCTATTCGGTCCTGCTGTACTACGGATACATTTTCGCCGCGGTCTTCTTCGGCTTCAACATCGCGGTCACGCCGGTGATCGGCTACAATTACGGAGCGGGGGACAAGGTGGAACTGAAGAGCCTGCTGCGGCATTCGGTGATTCTCCTGCTGGTGCTGGGTGCCTTGATGACACTGGTGTCGGAACTCACGGCGGGCCCTGCCGCCCGGCTCTTCGTGGGTTATGACCCGGAACTGTCGGCTCTCACGAAGCACGCCATCCGGTTGTACATGATCAGCTTCTTCATCGCGGGCATTAACCTCTTCGCTTCGGCCTGGTTCACCGGCCTCGGCAACGGCAAAGTGTCGGCCGTGCTCTCCTTCATCCGGAATCTGGTCTTCGAACTGGGCTTCGTCTTCCTGCTGCCCGTTGTCCTGGGGCCCGACGGCATCTGGCTCGCCGTCGACGCCGCCGACTTCTGCTGTCTCATCCTCTCCGTCGCCCTGATTCTCGCCTACCGCAAGCGGTACGGGTATTGAGCCACTAGAACAGATGCGCGCAGAAGCCGAGGCCGGCGAGAAAGCAGAAGAGGAAGGTGCTGATCACCAGGAGGGGCAGCATTGGGTCGAGAGCTTTGCCCGTGCGCTGCCAGACGCCGCGGAGGTGCAGGACGTACAGCGGGAGGGTAACCACGAACAGGTAGTGCCACCAGGAGAACATCCGCAGTTGACAATAAGCTAGCATCAGGATCCAGCCTAAGACAATCAGGATGGTCTGGTAGATTTTCGCACGTTTTTCGCCTAGGCGGATGGCGGTGGTGACGCGGTTCGGCGCGTCGGTCTCCATGTCACGTATATTATTGACATTCAGCACTCCTACGGAGAAGCAACCCACGGCGGCGCCAGGCAGGAGGAGACGCCAGAAGAGGGTGTGGCTGGCCACGAAATAACCGCCCATCACGGCCACCAGTCCGAAGAACAGGAACACGTACACGTCACCCAGTCCGCGGTACCCATAAGGGTTGCGGCCGAGGGTGTATTTCATCGCGCCCATGATCGCGCCGGCGCCCATCAACAGGACGAGGATCGGCGTCAGTTCCAGCAGGGTGCCGAAGGAGCGGAGCGTCATCATCGTGCCGAAGAGGATGCACAGGCCCACGAAGATGCCGATCAGGACCTTCATCTCCCCGATCGTGAGCACGCCGCCGTTCAGGCCGTACTGCGGCCCCTTCCGGTCCGCCGTGTCGGTGCCGTGGAGGACGTCGCCGAGCTCGTTCGAGAGGTTGGACAGGATCTGGAGGCAAACGGTGGTGAGGACGATGAGGACGGCCACCCACACGTCGACCTTGAAGTCGGCCGTGGCAAGGAGGATGCCCAGGAGGACGCCGCCCGTGGAGAGCGGCAGGGTGCGGAGCCGCATGGATGCGACGGCGGCACGGAACTTATTCATAGATAGACAAGTTATGGATCACGAACCGCCGGAAGGCGGAACGGAGGAAGTACCAGATGGCCGAAAACAGCCCCTTGGTCCGGAAGTCCAGGACGAAATCCGAGGCCAGGGTGCGGTCCGGGTCCGGACGCACCGGGCAGGTGCAGGCGATCCCCGGCGCGATGACGCTGGGATAGCCGGCCTTGCGGGCCCGCATGCAGTAGTCAAAGCCGGCGAGCTGGCCGCGGTAACGGCCGCCGAGTACGCCGATGCGCTTGTACACGGCCTGCGGCACGAGGGCGAACAGGCCGTCGAACATCCGGCAGGCGACGGGAATCACCGGGTCCGGCTGCATCAGGCGCCGGCTCCGGCTGAAGCCGCCGCTGACGATGCGGCCTTCCCCATCCTGGACCGTCCCCACAAGGAGGGCCCGGTCGCCGAGGAAGGACGAGTTGTCCAGCAGGCTGTAGAGGGCGCCTTCGACCGGGGTCACCAGGCCGTGGAGCCAGATGTAGAAATCCCGCTCCCCGGCGGCGCGCCACGCCTCGTCCAGGTCGGGATTGACAAAGAGTTCGAAGGTGTATTCGTCGGCCGGGATCAGGTCGATCTGCCGCCGGCATTCGGCGACGGTGGATTCGAGGGCCTCGGCGTATATGAGGACGGCGACGGTTTTCATCTAGTCGAGTTTCAGGACCGCCATGAACGCGCTCTGGGGCACCTGGACGGTGCCGATCTGGCGCATCCGCTTCTTGCCTTCCTTCTGCTTCTCGAGGAGCTTGCGCTTGCGCGTGACGTCGCCGCCGTAGCACTTCGCCGTCACGTCCTTGCGGACCTGGCGCACCGTCTCGCGGGCGATGATCTTCGCGCCGATGGCCGCCTGGACGGCGATGTCGAACTGTTGGCGCGGGATGAGTTCCTTGAGCTTCAGGCAGATCTTCCGCCCGAAATCGTAGGCGTGGTCCTCATGGATGAGGGTCGAAAGGGCGTCGGCCGGGTCGCCGTTCAGCAGGATGTCCAGCTTCACCAGACGGGCGGGCCGGAAGTCCGTCACGTGATAGTCGAAGGAGGCGTAGCCCTTGGAGATGGACTTGAGCTTGTCATAGAAGTCGAAGACCACCTCGGACAGCGGCAGGTCGTAGTTCAGCTCCACCCGGTCGGTCGTGATGTAGTGCTGGCCGATGAGGGTGCCGCGCTTGTCCATGCACAGCTTCATGATGGGCCCGTAGAAATCGGACTTGGAGATGATCTGGGCGCGGATGTAGGGTTCCTCGATATGGTCGATGAGCGTCTGCGGCGGGAGGCCGGACGGGTTGTGGACGTCGATGACCTCGCCCTTGGTGGTGAACACCTTGTAGGACACGTTCGGAACGGTGGTGATCACATCCATGTTGAACTCGCGGAACAACCGCTCCTGGACGATCTCCAGGTGCAGCAGGCCCAGGAAGCCGCAGCGGAAACCGAAGCCCAGGGCCAGCGAGCTCTCGGGCTCATAAACGAAGGACGCGTCGTTCAGCTGGAACTTCTCCAGCGTGGCACGGAGTTCCTCGAACTTGGAAGCATCGACCGGATACAGGCCTGCGAAGACCATCGGCTTCACCTCCTCGAATCCCGCAATCGCCTGGGAACAAGGGTTGTCCACATGCGTGATGGTGTCGCCCACCTTCACTTCCACGGCCGCCTTGATGCCGGAGATGATATAGCCCACGTCGCCGGTGCGCACCTCGCCCGTGGGATTCAGCTTGAGCTTGAGATTGCCGATTTCCTCGGCCTCGTATTCCTTGCCGGTATTGAAGAACTTCACCTTGTCGCCCTTCCGGATGCTGCCGTTCACCACCTTGAAATAGGCGATGATGCCGCGGAAGGAATTGAACACCGAGTCGAAGATGAGCGCCTGCAGCGGCGCGTCGGGGTCGCCCTTCGGCGCGGGAACCTTGTCCACGATGGCGTCCAGCACCGCCGGCACGCCTTCGCCCGTGCGGGCCGACACCCGGTACACATCCTCCGGATCGCAGCCCAGCAGGTCGCACACCTGGTCCGTCACCAGCTCCGGCTGCGCGGAATCCATGTCGATCTTGTTCAGCACGGGGATTATCTCCAGCCCGTGGTCGATGGCCTGGTACAGGTTGGAGATAGTCTGCGCCTGGATGCCCTGGGAGGCGTCCACCACCAGGAGCGCGCCCTCGCAGGAAGCGATGGACCGCGACACCTCATAGCTGAAGTCCACGTGGCCGGGGGTGTCGATCAGGTTCAGCCTGTACGTCTCCCCGCCCCGCGTGTACTCCATCTGGATCGCGTGGCTCTTGATCGTGATGCCCTTCTCCCGCTCCAGGTCCATGTCATCCAGCACCTGGTTCTCCATCTCCCGGTCGCTCAGCGTACGCGTGAGCTCCAGCAGCCGGTCCGCCAGGGTGCTCTTCCCATGGTCGATATGCGCGATGATGCAAAAGTTGCGGATGTTCTTCATAACTTGCAAAGATACGCATTTTCTCGCAGAAACTGCGCAACCTGCCTATGGACACCCGCGCTTCATTACAGCCGCGGCTTCTTGACGATCCGGACGATCAGGGAGATTAGGTAGATGATGACGCCGTAGAAGACCGGAATCAGGCCGATTCGCATCCCGCCGAAGAGAACATCGGGGGAGATTAGGTCGAATATGCCGCTGACCCCTTCTCCCAGGTTAGAGGCAACCTGTTGCAAAGCTTGGAACATCTGATACAGGCCGATGAGGTACGTTAGGAATCCGAACACCAGCGCAAAGGTTCCTATTTCCTTGATCCAACGGGGGGCTTTCCAGGCGGCGAAAAAGATGGCGACCAGAAGGACGGTGAGGATGGTCATGAAGCCGGCTCCTCCCTGCATGAAGATTTTGAACATGGGACTGTTGTTTTAATGGGTTTGACTTTCTGGGACAAAGGTAAGGGTTGACCGTCCTTTTCCAAAGCCGAATCCCCACGATGAAATGTCGAATCCCCCTTTTTGCACCCGAACCGCGCTGGAAATGCGTATTTTATGCTATTTTTGCATCAGACCGATGAAACGTTTTCTGGTCATATCCTTTTGGGTAGTTTCCATCCTGCTGGTGGCGATTGTGCTCACCAGCCTGGGATACCGGTTTCTGGAGGCGCTGTTCATCGGGTCGATGTTCCTTCCCGGCGCCCTGGCGGCCAAGTACTTTTTCCCGAAAGTGAGAGGTGTCAAGGACACGGTGTTCGTCACGTTGGGAATCCTGGCCGGGGAAATGCTGCTGTTCCTGATCGCCCACTTCACAATCCTCACTTTCCGGCAGGACCTCCCTGGCGCGGTCATGGAATGGCCGGACATTCCCCACATCCTGACCAATCCCGTTTTCATTGCCATCATCCTGACCGCACTGGCGGCGGGTAGCTATTTCTTCGAATCTTGGCTGGACCGGACGCGCCCCTCCCGACCGGCCCCCATCACGTTCACATCGGACCGGAAGCCTGTAACGCTCTCGGTGGAAGAAATCCTGTACGTGGAATCCAACGACGACATCACCACCGTCATCGCGACAGGCGACCGCCGCTTCCGGAACAAGACCCCGATTTCCCAATGGGAGGGCATCCTCAATCCCCATTTCCTCCGGATCCATCGGTCCTACCTCGTCAACAAAGAGGCAATCACCCGTGTCGATGGGGACCTTCTCTATGTCAATGACATCGAGCTTCCCATCTCCCGGAAGTACAAGGATGCGGTCGTGAACTGTCTTTAGTTTCTATCCCTCCAACCACTCCAAGAAGGCGTCGGCGCGGGCGCGGGAGACGGTGAGGTCCGTGGCGGCGGGGATGCCGTTCGCCAAGGTGAGCCGTAAGCGGCCGCCGAGGAGTTTGGAGGCGCTGTCGATGACGTTTTCGGCGATGATGGCACCGCGGGAGATGCGGAAGAAGGCTTTCGGGTCCAGTCCGGACTCAATCGCGTCCAGTGAGTCGTCCAGGACGTAGTTCTTGCCGTTGCGGGTAACGATGAAGGTGCTCTTCGCTTCCGAATAAAAATAGGCGATGTCTCGTACGCTCACCGGGACGATGCGGTCGTTGAGCCGGATAAGGAACTTCTCCCGGGGCCGGAAGGCGTCCCGTACGGCATCAAAGTCGATTCGAGGCCCGCCGGCGGCCATCCGCTGCGCGACGCGGGAGACGGCCCGCTTCAGTTCTTCGATGTCCACCGGCTTGAGCAGGTAGTCTACCGAATTGACCTCGAAGGCCTTGACGGCGTAGTTGTCATAGGCCGTGGTCATCACGACCTGGGCGTCGACGGACGTCTGCGCGAAGATGTCGAAGCAGGTGCCGTCGGCAAGTTCCACGTCCATGAAGATGACGTCGGGCCGGTTCCCGGCGAGCCAGTCGACGGTTTCCTTCACCGAGGCGGTGCGGCCGACGACTTCCACTTCGGGGAAATTCGCCTTCAGGAGGTTCTCGAGGGCCCGCTGGGCGCGGGGTTCGTCTTCTACGATCAGGGCTTTCATATGCGTTTGGGTCGAGGTGCGTTACAAGAGGGGGATGCGGACCCGGAAGGTGTCGTCCGTCTGCTCGACTAGGATCTCCTTGCCGGAAATGTCCATGTATTGTTTCCGGAGATAGGGGAGGCCGAGGCCCGTGGAAACGGGGGCCGAAGCCCGCGGGATGCGGGTGTTCTCCATGGTAAAGAACTCTCCATCCGTACTGACGCGGACAAGGAGGGGTTTCTCGGCAGAAATTGCGTTGTGCTTGGTCACGTTTTCCAGGAGAAGCTGCAGGGTGCAGGGGACGACCTTCCGGGAGAGGTCTTTGTCGCGGACTTTCTGGTCCACGGAAAAGCCCTCGGGGAAGCGCACCCGGAGCAAGTCCGCGTACATCGTCACGAAGGTGACCTCCTCGCCCAGGGTGACGAGTTTCTGGCTGTCGTGCTGGAGCATGTAGCGGTAGATGCCGGCGAGCTTGTGGATGTACAGGCTGGCCTCTTCCTTCTCACCTTCCTGCACGATGGCGTCCAGGATGTTCAGCGAGTTGAACAGGAAATGCGGGTTCACCTGGTTCTTGAGGGCCATGTAGCGGTACTCGGCCAAGTGCCGGCGCTCGCGCTGAGTACCCAGCTCGCGCCGGATGTTCACGGCGTACTCCACCAGGTACGTGAGGCCGAAGAGGGTCATCTCCACCAGGAGGGCGACGACGATGTTCCGGGTAAGGGCGGCCGGGTCCAGCGGGAAGGTCCAGTGGAAGGGGAGGCCGAAGGAATGCAGCAGGGCGCCCAGGACGGCGGTCAAGCCGATGAACAGGGTCGTGCCGATGGTGGCGACGTCCAGGCTGTAGTGCTTGTCGTGCCCGGTCCGGATGAAGAAGAGCGTGCCGACGAACATCGCCAGGACCACTAGGGAATTCCCCAGGAAGGACCGGAAGGCGCCGAAAATGTCCACGCCCTTGAACGGCGCGCCCCGGAAGATGAACAGTTCGATGAACAGGCGGAGGGCGAACACCGCGATGACGGCGAACACCAGCCAGCCGATGTTCTCCTTCCACGATCCCCGGGTCCCGACGGGCACGGACCAGGTGCGGGCGAACAGGTCCAACGCCCAGCCGATGAGCTCGGTGGTAAGGATGGTGGCCAGGACGTTGTTGACCATTTCCGGGGTGAAATTGAAGAGCTCGGCGCCCACGTGCCCCAGCAGGTAGCCCAGGATGTTCACGAGGACGACGCACACGGCGGTGAACTCCACCGTGAGGTTCCGCCGCAGGCAGATGACGACGGTCATGAACATCGTCAGGGCAGTCAGCAGCAGGGAATCCGGCCAGCCGAGGAGGGCGCAAACGACAACCACCGCGACGTGCAGCGCCGCGAAACCATGGATGATCCAGCCGGTTCCGATTCTTTTCATTAAGCACCGCCAAATTACGAAAAATGCCGTTCAAAAGCAAACGGCCTCCTCCGTTCGTCCCCAAAAACGAGCCACCCGTCCTACAAAAACGGGGGGTTGGTTTATTCCCGTAGGGAATTGCGGGGAAAAGATTTTATTTTTGCCTTGCAAGAAACCGCAAATTAGTAACCATGGCAACCCAACGTGACTTGACATTCCGGCAGATGGTGGACCTGAGCTTCGGCTTCCTCGGGGTCCAGATCGCTTATGCCCTGCAGAGCGCGAACATCAGCCGCATCTTCGCCACCCTCGGCGCGGATCCCCACCAGCTTTCGTTCTTCTGGATCCTGCCCCCGCTGATGGGCATGATCGTCCAGCCCCTCATCGGCAAGTGGTCCGACCGTACGTGGACCCGGATGGGCCGGCGCAAGCCGTACCTCATCGTCGGCGCCGTCATCGCCGTCCTGGTAATGCTGTTCCTGCCGAATGCGGGCTCCCTGCATTTCTCCACCCGGGTGCTCCTGGGCCTGAACATGGCCATGTGGTTCGGCCTGTTCTCCCTGATCTTCCTGGACACCTCCATCAATGTGGCGATGCAGCCCTTCAAGATGATGGTGGGTGACATGGTCAACGAGAAGCAGAAGACCACCGCCTACAGCATCCAAAGCTTCCTGTGCAACGCGGGTTCCCTTCTCGGCTACCTCTTCCCGATCTTCTTCACCTGGATCGGCATCGCGAACGAGGCGCCCGAAGGCGTCGTCCCCGACAGCGTCGTGTACTCCTTCTATGTAGGCGCCGCCATCCTCATCCTGTGCGTCCTTTATACGTTCCTGCGCGTGAAGGAGATGCCGCCGAAGGAGTATGCCGAGTTCCACGGCATCAAGATGGCCGATCAGGTCGGCCATGACGGAGAAGACGTCATGCCCGGCCACGACCGGGCATCTGAAAAGGGCCTGTTCAAGCTGCTTGTTGACGCTCCGAAGACCTTCTGGACCGTGGGCCTGGTGCAGTTCTTCTGCTGGGCCGCGTTCCTGTACATGTGGAACTACACGAACGGCGCCATCGCCGTGAACTGCTGGGGCGTGGACATGGCCGTGGAAGGCGCCGCCGCCTCGGCCGGCTTCCAGGCCGCCGGCAACTGGGTGGGCGTCCTGTTCGCCATCCAGGCCGTGGGCTCCATCCTGTGGGCCACGGTGCTGCCGCGCTTCAAGAACGTGAAGACCGGCTACGTGGTGAGCCTTCTCATCGGCGCCGTCGGTTTCGCTTCGGTGATGTTCCTGCATAACCAGTATGCCCTGTTCGTGAGCTACTTCCTCATCGGCTTCGCCTGGGCCGCGATGCTCGCCCTGCCGTTCACCCTGCTCACGAACGCCCTGGAAGGCAGCCCGTACATGGGCAGCTACCTGGGCCTCTTCAACTGCACCATCTGCCTGCCGCAGATCGTTGCGGCGGCCACGGGCGGACTGGTGCTGCGCCTGGTGGGCGACAGCCAGCCGGCGATGCTCCTGATGGCGGGCATCTACCTGGTGGTCGGCGCCGTCTGCGTGCGCTTCATCAAGAAATAGAACCAATCCAATACAAAAACTAACTACACTCTAATGAAAAGGATTCTAATTGCTGTGTTTGTCCTGCTGGCCAGCCTGACAAGCACGACGGTACTCGCCCAAGGCGGGTATCAGGTCAAAGGAGTCGTAGTCGACGCCCTGGGACCCGTGATCGGGGCCGCCGTCGTGCAGCAAGGCACGACGAACGGCACGTCCACGGGCATGGACGGCGACTTCGTGCTCAATGTCCCGAACGGCGACGTCCTGATCGAGATCAGCTGCATCGGCTATGCGACGCAGGTCTTCAAGGCGTCCGAGGTTCCGGGAACCATCACCCTTTCCGAGGACACGCACTTCCTGGACGAGGTCGTGGTCATCGGCTACGGTACCGTGAAGAAGAGCGACCTCACCGGTTCCGTCTCGACGGTCAAGGCCGATGAGATCAACAAGGGCGTCATCTCGTCCCCGGCCGACATGCTCCGCGGCAAGAGCGCGGGCGTGGTCGTGACCGCCGGTGACGGTATGCCGGGCTCCGCCGCGACCGTCCGCATCCGTGGCGGCTCCTCCATCAACGCCTCCAACACGCCGCTGTACGTCATCGACGGCCTGCCCGTCTCCAATGACGGCATCTCCGGCATGTCCGACCCGATGGCTTCCATCAACCCGGAGGACATCGAGAGCTTCACCGTCCTGAAGGATGCGTCCGCGACCGCCATCTACGGTTCCCGCGCTTCCAACGGCGTTATCGTGATCACCACCAAGAAGGGTTCCAAGACGGCGACGGCCCTGCCGAAGGTGGCCGTGGACTTCACGACTTCCGTGAACACCATCGCCAAGTACAACAGCCTGCTGGATGCCGACGGCATCGTCAAGATCATCCGGGACTTCTACGGCGCCAATTCCGCCGCCGAGCAGCACCTGGGAATCAACGGCAAGCTGTACAGCACCGACTGGCAGAAGGAGATCTACCAGGTCGCCCCGACCTATGACGGCAACATCAGCCTGAACGGCCGCGCGGGCTTCCTCCCGTACCGTGTTTCCGGCGGCTTCATGAGCCAGAGCGGTACCCTCAAGGGTTCCAAGATGAACCGCGGCACCCTCTCCCTCAACCTGTCCCCGACCTTCTTCGACCGGCACCTGACGGTGAACGTCAACGGGAAGGGCACCTATGCGAAGAACTGGTATGCCAACCAGGGCGCGATCGGCGCCGCGAACCATTACGACCCGACCAAGCCGGTGCACAGCAACGAACCCGGATATTCCCTCAACGGCTACACGACCTGGTATGACGCTTCCGGCAACATCAACACGATGGCGACGATGAACCCGGTCGCCCTCCTGAATGACCGGATCGACACCGCCGACGCCTACCGTTTCATCGGCAATACGCAGTTCGACTACAAGGTCCACGGTTTCGAGGACCTGCGCCTGAACCTCAACCTGGGTCTGGACTGGGCCAAGTCCAAGGGCTTGACGGAAGTCGCCAAGGGATCCGAGGCCTCCTACCACAACACGAACCAGTCCGGCGGCGGCTCCCATACCGACTATGACTACAGCCGCATGAACACCACGCTGGAGTTCTACGCCGACTACAACAAGACCTTCGCCGAAAAGCACAATGTGGACCTGATGGCGGGTTATTCCTGGCAGCGGTTCTACAACGAGAACAACAGCAAGACGTTCCGCATCTCCGACAAGAGTTCCCTCGGCGAGTCCGTGGGCAAGGGCGAGCTCTTCCTGATCTCCTTCTTCGGACGTGCGAACTACGCGTTTGACGACAAGTACCTCCTGACCGCCACGCTCCGTGCCGACGGTACCTCCCGGTTCCAGAACCACAAGTGGGGTATCTTCCCGTCCGTGGCTTTCGGCTGGAACATCCTCAAGGAAAGCTTCATGCCGGACAGCGACAAGCTGAGCACCCTCAAGCTCCGTCTCTCCTGGGGTGAGACCGGCCAGCAGGAAGTGGGCGGCTACTACGACACCTTCGCCCAGTTCCTCACCACCCAGCTCGGTTCGTACTACTTCACCACGCCGGGCGGCTACACGAACCCGATCGCGGCCCTCGGCTACAGCGCCGACCTCCGCTGGGAGACCACGACGACCTACAACGTCGGTATGGACTTCGGCTTCTGGAACGACCGCCTCACCGCCGCCGTCGACGTGTACAAGCGTGACACCCGGGACATCCTCAACTACATCCCGGTCCCGGCCCTGTCCAACCTGACGAACTACCTGAACACCAACATCGGTTCCATGACGAACCAGGGTGTCGAGGTGGACCTGAACGCCATCCTCGTCGAAACCCGCGACGCCAGCTGGTCCGTGGGCTTCAACGCCGCGTACAACAAGAACAAGATCACCAAGCTGACCGTTTCCGACGACGACGCCACGGGTGTCGAGACCGGCGGTATCTCCGGTGGTACCGGCAACAACGTGCAGATGTTCCAGGTGGGCTATCCGATGCGCACCTTCAACCTGTACCAGCAGGTGTATGACACCGCCGGCAACCCCGTGAACGGTGTCTATGTGGACCGCAACAACGACGGCCAGATCAACGCCGACGACAAGTATCTCGGCCACCACGCCGATCCGGACTGGACCTTCGGCTTCAACACCAGCTTCTCCTGGAAGAACTGGACGGCCGCCCTCTCCGGTCACGCCTCCCTGGGCAACTGGGTGTACAACAACGTCGCTTCCGACACGGAGATGCTCGCCGACCTGTGGACGAACCAGTTCATCTCGAACCGCGTCTCCGGCGCCACGAAGTCGATGTTCTCCCAGGCCCAGTACCTTTCCGACTACTATCTGCAGGATGGCTCCTACCTGAAGCTCGACAACTTCACGCTGGGCTATACCTTCCCGAAACTGTTCAACGTCACGGCCGACCGTCCGTTCTCCCTGAACATCTTCGGCACCGTGCAGAACATCTGCTGCCTGACCCGGTACACGGGCATCGACCCTGAAATCTATGGCGGTATCGACGGCACGGTCTATCCCCGTCCGAGGACTTTCGTCGCCGGCGTGAAACTCAACTTCTAGTTCAAAGGGCACAACATATGAAAAAGATCAATTATATCCTCGGTGTCCTCGTGGCCTTCCTGACGGTGAATTCCTGCGTCGGGGACCTCAACGTGACTCCGATCGACCCCAATGCCAATACGGCTGACAAGGCCCTCGTAAACGAGGCCGCTTTCGAGCAGTTCCTGTCCGGCGTCTATCTGGGATTCGCCACCTCCGGCTACTACGGTGCCAACGGCAGCGCTTCCATTTCCGGCCTGGACGGCGGCGCCTCCCAATACATCCGCGGTCTGTACCACCACAGCGAACTCACGACCGATGAGAGCGTCTGCGGCTGGAACGACCAGACTATCAAGAACTTCCACTGGATGAACTGGACCACGGACGACACCTTCATCTACGCGTTCTACTCCCGCATCTTCATGCAGGTGGGCATGGCGAACGAGTTCATCCGCGAGGCCAAGGCCTCCGACGTGGACTTCGCCAAGAAGCAGCAGTACATCGACGAGGCCCGCGTCCTCCGCGCCCTCGCTTACTACCACGCCATCGACAACTTCGGCAACGTGCCGTTCGCTGACGAGACCGCCGTCGTGGGCGTGAACCCCGACCAGATCTCCCGGGCCGACCTGTACGCCTGGCTGGAAGAGGAACTGAAGGACCTCGTGTCCAACAGCGCCCTTCCCGACAAGGCCGGTACCACGTACGGCCATGTGAACAAGAGCGTCGCGAAGTTCCTCCTGGCGAAGCTCTACCTGAACGCCGAGGTCTACACCGGCACGGCCGCCTACGACAAGTGCGCGAACGTCCTCGCCGACCTGATGGACGACGGGTATTCCCTCCACACGACTTCCGCCGGCACGTACAGCGCCTACCAGGAGCTGTTCCTCGCGGACAACGACCGCTGCACCGACGAGATCATCTTCGCGGTGGAGCAGGACGGCGTGAACACCACCAGCTACGGTGCGACGAACTACCTGATCTTCGCCTCCACGGGCGGTGCGATGGATCCGGACGAGATGGGTATCTCCTCCGGTTGGGGCGGTCTCCGCATGACGCCGGAATTCTACGGCAAGTTCTCTTCCGACGATGCCCGCGCCCTCTTCTACACTGACACCCAGAATGCGGACATCGACGATATCGGCGAGTTCTCCAACGGCATGGCCTTCCGCAAGTTCCGCAACCGCACCAGCGACGGCGGCTACGGCAAGGAGTCCGGCTTCGTGGATACCGATTTCCCGATGATGCGCTATGCCGACGTCCTCCTGATGGCGGCCGAGTGCCAGGTCCGCGGCGCTGCCGTGAGCGGTGCCATCACCGGCTTCAACGAGGTGCGCGCCCGCGCCGGCGTCGCCCGGATTGCGAACCCGACCCTCCAGGACATCCTGGACGAGCGTGCCCGCGAACTCTATCAGGAGTGCTGGCGCCGCAGCGACCTCATCCGTTTCGGCAAGTTCACCTCCGGTTATAACTGGCAGTGGAAGGGCAATGTCAAGGAAGGAACGGATGTGGACGCCTACCGGGCCCTCTTCCCGATTCCGGACAGCGACCGTCTCGCCAATACCAAGCTTCAGCAGAACCCCGGTTACGGGACCAACAAGTAAGCCCTATGAAGAAGATATTGACCATTATGGCAGGCGTGCTCGCCCTCGCGGCCACGTCCTGCGTCAAGGAAAGCCATACCGTGTTCGATGCGTCGAAGGCGACAGCCCCTGTGCTCAACTCCTACAGCATCGAAAGCGACGATGTCATCACGGCTACCTATACCCCTGCCGTGTTCAAGCAGGGTTTCAATGAAAAAATGGCTCCCAACCACTCGTTCGCCCTGGTTTCCCTGGACGGCAAGGCGGTGAGCAAGACTCTCACGACGTCCGACAAGGACGGTGTCCTCACCCTGAAGAAGGTGAATCTCGCCAAGGCCCTGATGACCCTCGGCGCCACCGAAGGCTCCACGGTTTCCGTGGAACTGGCGGTCCGCGCCTCCGTGCAGGATCCTTCCAAGGACAACGGCCGTAACGGCTTCGTCGATTCCGACGGCCACATCTCCATCGCTTCCTTCGAGGTCGTGATTCCGGAGGTGGTCGGCAGCCCGTACATCGATTACACCGAGGCCAGCGACTGGAGCGTGATCGGCGCCCTGTCCCAGTATGAGATCAGCTGGGACGGCGACCTGAACATGTGGACCGACGGCGAGGGCAACCATGTGGCTGCCCACGTGAAACTCGCCGCAGGCGACGAATTCAAGTTCCGTCAGGGCCAGGATTGGGCCGTGAACATGGGCGGTGATTTCGGTGGCATCGACACCGAGTTCGCCGTGAGCCAGGACGGTCCGAACATCATTGTCGGCGCCGACGGCGTCTATGACCTGTATGTGAACCCGGACCAGGGTATCGCTTGGATTACCGCGGCTTACGACCCGTTCCCGGACTACACCGAGGCCAGCACCTGGTCCGTCATCGGCGCCCTGTCGCTGGAAGGCATCAGCTGGGACGGTGACATCGCGATGGTTACCGACGGGACCTGGCATGTGGCCCTGGGTGTCAACCTCGCGGACGCCGACGAGTTCAAGTTCCGCAAGGATGCCGACTGGGCCGTGAACATGGGCGGCGATTTCGGCGGCCTGGACAACGAGTTCGCGGTGAGCCAGGACGGTCCGAACATCATCGTCGGTGCGGCCGGTTCCTACGACCTGTACGTGAACCCGGATGCCGGTCTCGCCAAGGTGACCGAGGCTTCCGGCGCGAAGGTCAGCGCCAAGATCGGCGGCGGCGACGAGCCGCAGCCGGAGCCTGTCACGGGCTGGAACATCATCGGCCTGAACGGCGACTGGGACAATGACATCCGCGCAACCGAGGATAACGGCGTCTGGACGGCGTACATCACCGCCGAAGGCGACACGGAGTTCAAGTGGCGCAAGGACGGCGGCTGGGACGAGAACTACGGCGGCGTCTTCGCGGCCCTCGGTGAGCCGTTCGCAGCCGTCGCAGGCGGCGACAACATCAAGGTCGGCGCCGGCTTCTGGAAGGTCGTCCTCGATACCAACAACCTCACCATCACGGTCTCCAACGGCCAGGTGTGGTCCCTCATCGGCGACTTCAACGAGTGGGCCGGCGATGTGGACATGACCCTGACGGACGGCAAGTGGGTGAGCCCCGTGACGAAGATCAGCGGCGGCTTCAAGCTCCGCGAGAATCATGGCTGGGACAACAACCGCGGTGGTGTGTTCGTGGCTGTGGGCGAGCCGTTCGCGGCAGTCGCCGGCGGTGACAACATCTCCGTCGAGGAAGGCAATTACATCGTCACCTATGATCCGGAGGCCGAGACCATCGTCATCGACGAGACCGGCTGGGGTGTCGTGGGTACCATCAACGGCTGGGGCAGCACCCCGGACATCATCCTCAAGGAAGAAGGCCTGTTCCTCGTCGCGAAGAACGTCACCCTCACCGAAAGCGATGAGATCAAGATCCGCTACAAGAGCAGCTGGGACGAGAACCGTGGCGCCCGCACCGCCGTCGGTCATGCTGTCAAGGCCGTCCCTGGCGGGGATAACATCAAGCCGGGCGTCGCGGGCAACTACGACATCTGGTACCGTCCCGAAAGCGAAGTCCTCTTCGTGATGCCTGCGGGTACCGAACTTTCCTACTGGGGTGTCGTGGGCACCATCAACGGATGGGCCGCTCCGGACCGCATCATGTACGAGAACGAGAACGGCCAGTTCGTCTATGAAGATCTGGAAGTCACGGCGACCGACGAGATCAAGATCCGCCTGAATGAAGACTGGGCCGAGAACCGCGGCGGCACTTTCGCCGAACTGGGCGAAGCCTTTGCCGTGGAGAACGGCGGCGCGAACATCAAGGTGGGCCGTGACGCGAAGGTGACCGTCACCTATGACCCTGCGGCGGAGACCATCACCCTCGCCGGCGAGTACAGCGGCGATGCCCCGAGCCTCCCCGAGAACATGTATATGGTGGGTGCCGCGTTCGGCAGCTGGGACTGGTCTTCCGACGGAATCGTGGAGCTGACCCCGGTGAACGGCAAGGCGGGCCAGTTCTGGACCATCCGCTACATCGAGGCGGAATCCCCGTTCAAGTTCTGCCCGGTCCGTGACTGGGCGGGTGACTTCACCGGCCTGGGCGAGGACACCGGTTATACCGTGAATGGCGGCAACTGCATCGTTGCCGAGAGCGGCGTCTACATGATCTATGTCGATGTCGAGAACAAGAAGCTGTGCGTCGAGCCGGCCAAGGTGTACGGTATCGGCGACTGCTTCGGCGGCTGGGACCAGGGCATGGAAGGCGCTTTGTTTGCCAACGCGGACGGCAAGGTTTCCGCCACGGTCGCCGCGGACGGTGAGCTGCGCATGTACGCGGCTTCCTCCATCGCCACTTCCGACTGGTGGACCCGCGAGTTCATCGTCCTGGACGGCAAGATCGCCTACCGTGGCAACGGTGGCGACCAGGAGCGCGTCAGCGTCAAGGCCGGCCAGAAAGTGACCCTCGACTTCAACGCCGGCATCGGCGTGATCGAATAGTGTTTTTCGGGCCGGGGCCCCTGACCGGACCCCGGCCTGCCAAGTAACCGTCATTCCCGGCCTGACCGGGAATCCCAAACACACTGAACTGGCTTATGATCCGGAAACTGATCTCCCTCCTGCCCCTCATGGCGGTGTTTTTCCTGACCGTCTCCTGCGACCCGACCCAGGTCAAGCCGGAGGCCCAGGATACCTTGACGTTGAGCCCCACCTCGCTTGATTTCGAAGCCGAGGACGCCTCGACCAAGCTGGTGTACGTCACCACGGAAAAGGACTGGACGGCGACGCCTTCCGCCGCCTGGATCCACCTGGAGAAGACCTCCGGTACCGGCAAGGGAACCTTGGCGGTGACGGTCGATGCGAACCTGGGTGAAGACCGTTCAGGGTCGATTTCCGTCAAAGGCTCGAAGACAGAGACGGTTTCCGTGTCCCAGAAAGGCCGGAACATCATCACGGTCGTGGCGAATCCCGACAGCTTCGACGGCAACAAGCGCTCCTCCACGACCTACCAGCTGCTCATCTATTCCTTCGCCGACAGCAACGGCGACGGGATCGGCGACTTCAAGGGCATCCAGAACAAGCTGGACTACCTGGACGGCCTGGGCGTGACGGCCCTTTGGTTGTCGCCGGCCCATCCGTCTGACAGCTACCATGCCTATGACGTGACCGACTATTACGCCGTGAACCCGCTGTACGGCACGGAACAGGATTTCAAGAGCCTGATCGACGCGGCCCATGCCAGGGGCATCAAGATCTACATGGACTATGTCCTGAACCACTCCGGAAAGGGCAACGACTGGTTCAAGCAGGCCCTGGCCGACCCGTCGTCCAAGTACCGCGACTACTATTTCCTCACGCCGAACCCGAAGGCGGACTATTCCAAATTCCCGATGCTCAAGGGGACGACCTATCAGGCCGATGAATGGAAGCAGGCGGCGTCCGGTTCTCCCAAGATGACGGTGACCAAGACCACCGAGGCCCTGACCAACGGCAATTCCGACTGGAATCTTTGGCTCTGGCAGGACGGCGGGGAAGGGAAGACCGTCCGTTTTACCTCCCAGGGCGACGGTTCTTACTATCTGGTCATGGACATCAATGGCAAGTGGGGGATGCTGGTGCGCAAGTACATGAACTGGGACCCAGGTTCCAAGTTCGGCGCTTCCGGGAACGGCACGGTCACGGAGGGCAAGGCGGTCGACCTGATGCCGGACGGCGGCGACATGACCTTCACGGGCTCGGGACGCTACAGGATCGAGCTGACGAACGTGTCCACGGAAACCCTGTACTACATGGGCTGCTTCAGCGATTGGATGCCGGACCTGAACTACGGCGATCCCGCGGCGGCCGAGACCAATCCCACATTCATGGACATCGCCGCTTCGGCCGACAAGTGGATCAACCTGGGGGTCGACGGTTTCCGCCTGGATGCGGTCAAGCACATCTGCGGAGGCATCAATTCCTACAACAACACGGCCAACCAGACCTTGTTGAAAAAGTGGTATGACCACTGCAATGCGACCTATCAGGCCGCCGGTCACAGCGATAATATCTTCATGGTCGGCGAGGCATGGGACAGTCACAATGTGGAGCAGAACTATTACAAGGGCCTCACGTCCTGTTTCGAGTTCGGCTATTGGCCTGTCCTTTACAAGGCTTTGGCGAATCAGAATGCATCGAGCTATGTTTCCACGGTCAGTGGATTCATCGAGGACCACAAGAAAGTCCGCTCCGATGCAATCACCTCCTTCTTCATGACCAATCATGACCATTCCAGCCAGACCGGTGGCGGCGAGGTCCGTGCCGCCGATGACCTGGGGAAGGATCCGGCCAAGGAGAAGCAGGCCGCGGCCATGCTCCTGACCACGCCGGGGAAGCCCTTCGTCTATCAGGGCGAGGAACTGGGCTATTGGGGTAATTCCAAGGGGAAGGGGGACGAGTATCTCCGGGCCCCGATTCTCTGGGACAAGGCCGGCAAGCACTGCGCGAAGAAGGGCGTGAACAACAAGGTGGACAACGCGATGCTCACTTCCGCCATTTCCGTGGAGGCGCAGGACGCCGATGCGAACAGCCTCCTGAACGTCTACAAGACCTGGAGCCGTCTCCGCAACATTTACCCGGCCCTCGCCGAAGGCACGATGACCGATGCCTCCCTGGGGGGCGGCAATACCATCGCCGCCTGGTATATGACGGCCGGCAGCCAGAAGCTCCTTGTGATCCACAATACGGCGTCCAAGGAAAAGCCTGTCACCGTCAAGGACGATATGTCCCGTGCGGTCGGCCTCCTCGGCACCGCGACGATCGACCACGACGTCCTCACCCTGGGCCCGAACTCCTCGGTGGTGTTCAAGCTGTAGCGGAATCCCGGCAAGGGTTGCGCTTTTCCTTGAAAATAACTAACTTGCGGCGTAATGAGGAAGATCCTTCATATCATTGCGCTGCTTTTTTTGGCGCTGGCCCCCTTGCAGGGGCGGGAAAGGGAGCCGTGGCTGGATGAACTGGATGCGGAGCTGGCGAAGAAGGAAGAGTATGACGCACGGAAGGAGGCCCGGATCGGGCAGCTGCGCGGGCGGCTCCGTTCCGCGCTGGATGACCGGGAGCGTTACGGCGTCACGCAGGAGCTGTACGAGGAATACCAGAGCTACAAGTACGATTCGGCTTATGCGTACGCGCAGGAGATGGCCCGGCTGGCGGCCGTGGCGGATCTGCCGGATGCCCGTGTGGAGGCCGGCTGCGCCACGACGTTCTGCCTGATTTCCGCCGGCCTGTACAAGGAGGCGTTCGACGTGATGGACGGCCTGCGTACGGACGGTGTCTCGCCCAGGATCCTGCTGGAATACTACAAGATGCAGGTGCGGCTGAACTATTCGGCCCGCGGCTATTCCCAGACGCCCCCTTATTGGGACATCTATTCCCGGGCGGGGGAGGAATACAGCCGGAAAATCCTGGAGATGGTTCCCGAGGGGTCTCCCACCTGGTGGGAATACCAGGCGAACTACCTGATGGAAAGCGCACAGTATGAGGAGGGCATCGCGGCGTTCAACCGCCTGCTGGCCGACGAGAACCTCGACCTGCATTCCCGCGCCATCTTCGCGTCCTCGGTCGGCTGGCTCCAGCACTGCCTGGGCCGGGACGACGAGGCCATCAAGTCGCTCTGCGAATCGGCCATCTTCGACCTCAAGTCCTCCACCAAGGAGACGACCGCGCTCCGGATGCTCGCCGAATACCTGACCCGCCGGGGCGAGGTGGAACGGCCGTCGCGCTATGTGCGGGAGTCCTTCGACGACGCCAACTTCTACAACGCCCGCCTCCGCAAACTGGAGGTCGGCGCGGTGCTGCCCCTGGTGGAGAAGAACCATTACGACAGTCTGCAGCGGGAGCGGAACCTGCTGGCGTGGGGACTTGCACTGCTCGCCCTGGTCATCCTGGCTGCCGTGTCCGCGCTCCTGTTCATCCGGCGCCAGAACCGCCGCCTGCACGAGGCGCGCGCGACCATCGAGGAGCGGAACGCCCAGCTGGAAGCCGCGAATGTGCAGCTCGCGGAGGCGAACGAAATCAAGTCGGAATACATCGGAAACTCCTTCTACATCAATTCCGAGTTCCTGGACAAGATGTCCCAGCTGTACAAGATGGTGGACCGGATGATCGTCACCCGGCAGTACGACGAACTGCGCCGCTCCCTGAAGGAATCCACCATCGACAAGGAGCGGGACGAGATGTACGAGTCCTTCGACCATACCTTCCTCAAGATCTTCCCGACCTTCGTCAACGACTACAACGCCCTGTTCCCGGAAACGGAGCAGCGGTTCCCCGCGGAAGGCCTCACGCCGGAGATGCGGATCTTCGCCCTCATCCGCCTCGGAATCTCCGAGACGGATCGCATCGCCAAGTTCCTGGACTACTCCGTCCATACCATCAACACGTACAAAACGCGCGTGAAGAACAAGTCCTGGGTGGAAAACGAGCAGTTCGAGGCCGAAATCATGAAGATCGGGGCCCGGTAAGGCCAATACAACCGTTATATTTTTCTCCCGGAGAGAGGGGGTTAATACGCTGGTTCACAGCGTATTAAAATGTTTTAGAATTATATTTTCCCTATTTATTTCGGACGCGCGTGAGAATCCCGGTAATTTTGCGGTACACTGACAACAGTAACCCAAAATAACCAACTACCAACCCCCATGAAAAGGATTCTTTCCGCAATGACCCTCCTGCTTGTCGCAGCGGGTATGGTATTCGCCCAGGGCGGATACCAGGTCAAGGGCGTGGTCGTTGACGCCCAGGGTCCGGTTATCGGAGCCACCGTCTTGCAGCAAGGCACGATGAATGGCACCACGACCGGTCTGGACGGAGACTACGTCCTCCGCGTGCCGGATGGTGATGCTCTGGTGGAAATCAGCTGCATCGGCTACGCCACGCAAGTTTTCAAGGCCTCCGAGGTGCCTGCCCAGGTCATCCTCTTCGAGGACACCGAGTTCCTCGACGAAGTCGTGGTCATCGGCTACGGTACCCTGTCCAAGAAAGAGGTATCCGCGTCCATCGTCCAGGTGGACAGCAAGGACTTCTTCCGCGGCACCACCAACAACCCGATGACGATGCTCACCGGTAAGGTGGCCGGCCTGAACGTCGTGACCAGCCAGGGCTCCAACCCGAACTCCGGTTCCGACTATCAGATCCGCGGCGCCACCTCCCTGCAGGCCGGCAACGGCCCGCTCGTGGTGATCGACGGCGTGCCGGGCGGCGACATCCGCTCCCTCGCCCCGCAGGACATCGAGTCCATGACCGTCCTGAAGGATGCGGCTTCCGCTTCCATCTACGGTACGGCCGGCGCGAACGGCGTCATCCTCGTGACCACCAAGAAGGGTTCCAAGGACGAGGCCGGTACGGCCCATGTCACCTATGACGGCGCATTCAACGCGAACTTCGTGAAGGCCCCGATCGCCGTCCTGACTCCGGAAGAGTGGGTCCGTTCCCGCCGCGGCACCGACTACGGCGCCCGTACGGACTGGTACAACGCGCTCCTGCGCGACTTCTCCTATGGACACTCGCATTACGTGGGCGTGGACGGCAGCACCGCCAAGGGCTCCTACAACGCTTCCGTATCCTACAAGAACTCCCTCGGTGTGGACCTCGTGGACGCCCGTGAGGAATTCGGCGCCCGCGCCGCCGTGGAGCAGCGCCTCATCAAGGACATCCTCCAGCTGAACATCAGCCTGAACGCCCGTCGCGTGAACGAGGAGTATGGCAATGACGGTTCCTTCGGCACCGCCCTCACCATCAACCCGACGTTCCCGATCTACAACGACGACGGCTCCTACTACCAGCCGACCGCTCCGACCGGCGCTACGAACCCGGTCGAGGCGATGCTCAACAAGACCGCTAACGGCCAGCGCCTCTACACCACCGGCGCCGTGTCCCTGAAGGCGAACTTCATCAAGACAGACGTCCACAACCTGAGCTCCACGGTCACCTACTCCCTGGACTACAACGATTACAAGTCCAACAACTACACCCCCATCGAGTCCCATGACAAGTACTGGAACGGCTATGAGGGCACCGCTTCCCTGAGCTATTCCAAGAACTGGCGCAACCAGCTCGAGTGGCTGTTCAACTACTCCTTCCATCAGGGAGCCCACCATCTCAATGCCGTGGCCGGCTATTCCTACCAGGACCACAACTCCGAGAGCATGAACATGACCAACCGGGGCTTCACCTATGATTCCCTCCTGTGGAACGACATCGGCGCCGGTACCGCCCGCACTGAGAATCCCGCCCAGACGGGCATGGGTTCCGGCAAGTCCCTCTCCAAGGTCATCGCCCTCCTGGGCCGTGTGAACTACAACTGGAACAACACCATCTTCGCTTCCCTGTCCCTCCGTCACGAAGGCGCCACCAACTTCGGCGCGAACCACAAGTGGGGTAACTTCCCCGCCGCCTCCATCGCCTGGGAAATGGCGAACATGGACTTCATGCGGGGCGCCCGCTGGATCAACAGCCTCAAGCCCCGTGTCTCCTACGGTGTCACCGGCCGTCGCGGCGGTTCCAACGTGTCCCGCCCGACCTACGGCAGCCATGGCCAGTACTTTATGGACGGTGAGTGGGTGAAGGGCTACCGCCCGGCCTCCAATGCGAATCCGGACCTGCGCTGGGAGAAGCTCGTGGCCGTGAACGTCGGTGTCGACTTCGTCTTCTTCGACAACCGCCTGCGCGGCAGCATCGACCTGTACGACCGCCGCAGCCCGGACCTGCTGTACAACTATACCGCTCCGCAGCCGCCGTTCATCCACAGTTCCATCCTCGTGAACGTGGGTGAGACCCAGAACCTCGGCGCCGAGCTCGCCCTGGACGCTGACGTGGTGAAGACGAAGAATTTCACCTGGACCTCCGGCATCAACGCCTCCATCGGCTATTCCAAGATCAAGACCCTGTCCAACCAGATCTACGGCGCCTCCTACATTGACATGCTGGGCACCGGCGGCCTGGGACAGACCTCCTACTACTACCGCTACACCGAAGGAAGCCGCCTTGGTACCCTGTACGGCTACCAGGCCGCGGGCGTGAACGAGTTCGGTGACATGATGGTGTACGACAACGACGGCAACGTGATCACCGCCGCTTCCGCCAACGCCGCCTTCAAGCGCTACATCGGCAACACCATCCCGAAGCTGTTCCTGTCCTGGAACAATACGTTCCGCTACAAGCACTGGGACCTGAACGTGTTCATGAACGGCGCCTTCGGCCACATGATCTACAACAACCGCCGCGCCGGCAACCTCCAGAGCTCCGGTAACGCCAACGTCTTCCGTACGGCCTACACCCGCGACAAGGATGTCCGCGAATACGGCGGCGTCGTCACCTCCTACTTCCTGGAGCACGGCGACTTCATGAAGCTGCAGAACGTCTCCCTGGGCTACACCCTGAATCCGAAGAACACGGATATCATCCGGAGCCTCCGCATCTTCCTGACCGCGACCGACCTGTACACCTTCACCGGTTACACCGGCACCGATCCGGCCCTGCTTTCCACCAACGGACTGACTCCGGGCGTGGACAACGGCGTCGGCTATCCCGAGACCCGCGTTGTCACCCTGGGTGCGACCGTCACCTTCTAATCCGCGAGCGACATGAAAAAGATATTCAACACCATCGCACTTGCAGCGGCCGCTCTCAGCCTGACCGCTTGCTTCGACCTCACCGAGCAGGCCTTCAACCGGATCGAAGCCGACAACTTCTACCAGAACGAAGGCAGCGTGAAGGGCGCCATCGCTTCCGTGTACTACACGGCGGAAGGCTCCTTCGGCGAGTATTTCTTCTACCTGAACGAGTTCTCCGCCGACCAGATCGCCTGGCGCGTGTGGAACGGCGGACAGTGGGGATGGGACAACGCCGAGAAGTTCGTCCTCTCCTCCCATACCTGGACTTCCCAGTCCTCCATCATCCAGAGCGCCTGGAACAACACCTGGGGCGCCATCGGCGAGGTCAACAGCATCATCCATGACCTGGAGACCATGGACCTCGAGGCCATCGGCGTCTCTCCGGAGCACGCCGCCCAGTACATCGGCGAAATGCGGACCCTCCGCGCCTGGTGCTACTACAACCTCTTCGAGGTCTGGGGCGGCGCCCTGCCGCTCAACACCGAGGTGACTTCCGAGGTCCCCGGTTCGGCCGATCCCGATTTCGACACCTCCTGCAAGAAGATCTATGACTTCCTGATGACGGAGCTGGACGAGAGCCTCGGCGACCTTCCGAAGAACAACGTGAACCGCATGAACCAGGCGACCAACCGCATGATCAAGGCCCGCCTGCTGCTGAATGCCCCCGTGTTCATCAAGGAGGACCACTTCTCCGAGTGCGCGACCCTGTGCCAGAGCATCATCAACGGTGAATTCGGCACGTACGCCCTCGCGGACGACTACCGGGACATCTACAACCCGGACAATGTCAACTGCCCCGAGGTCGTGTTTGCGCTCGCTTACGAGTACGGCAAGTCCGCCGGCAACGCCTACAACATGCGCGACGTCACGTTCCTCCCGTACAACGCCTTCGGCGATCCGCTCTCCATCCTGGGCTCCAACAACGACCAGGGCCGTTGGAACTGCGTGATCATCGCCCCGTCCCACGACAACACCGGTACGGTCCTCCCGACCGGCGGTACCGACACGGGCGGCAAGTCCTTCCTGTTCGACTATGGTGACAAGCTGGGCGCCGTGTACGATCGTTTCGACAACCGCGACATCCGCAAGAAGGCCTACCACGCCGACGAGAAAGGCAACTGGGAAGGTCTCTTCCTGATGGGCCCGCAGGTGGACTACTACACCGGCGCCGCCATGCCGGCCGACGCCGACCGCGAAGGCCAGGATCTCGTGTACGTGGACCAGGTGGGTACCTTCCAGAACAAGGGCCGCGACCTGGCGCCCGTCATGTCCCCGCACTGGGGCGAGACGAACTCCGGTTTCCGCATGCTCCGCTACCCGATTCTCCCGGATGTCTGCGGCGTGGATTTCCGCGACACGGACGAGGTTGAATTCCGGCTGGCCGAGGTCTATTACATGCTGGCCGAGTGCAAGCTCCGCGCGGGCGACGCCAACGGTGCCAAGGATCTCGTGAACCAGGTCCGCAGGCGCTACTTCAAGGCTTCCGACTGGACGTCCGTCCAGAATGAGCCGGGTCCGGGCTTCTCCGCCTTCGACCTCGACTGGATGCTCAACGAGTGGGGCAAGGAGTTCCTCTGCGAGGGACGCCGCCGCCGCACCGATCTCCGCCGTTATGACGTGTTCACCCAGGGCCAGTGGTGGTTCTTCGGCCGTGGCGAGGGTGACGACGCCTATCCCGCCAAGCGCGACCGCAAGTATGAGTGGTTCCCGCTGCCGGAGGCCGCCCTCACGGTGAACCCCGGCCTCGTGCAGAATCCTAACTATGTAGCTCAGTAATGACCATGAAAAGAATCTTATCCTATCTGACGATACCGGCCCTTTTCCTCGCCGCAGCTGCCTGCGCGCCGAAGGAAGAGATCAAATTCGCCCATGAGGAGCAGGCCTTCGACACCCGGAGCGACCGTATCCTGGTGGAGGCCATCCTCCCGCAGGCGACCGCGGCCGACGATGAGGTATATATCATCGGCGCTTTCAACGGCGGCGAGGCCGCCGTGGGCAACAGCGCCTACCGGCTCACCCGTTCGGCGGCCATCCCCGCCAAGTGGGGTGTCTATGTGGATCCCTCGGCGTTCCAGGGCGGCAAGACCCTCGCCGACGGTTTCACCTTCTTCAATGTCCAGCAGGGTATCGAACGCGGTCCCAAGAACGAGGACGTCACGCACAAGCTGACCATCGGCCTGGGCGAATGGGCCAATGTCTATGCCGACAAGTGGGCCAAGTACTTCGAGCCGCCGGTGACCCCGGATACGCCTACGCTGCCCGAACATGACGGTGTGCGCGTGTACATCATTGACCAGACCGGCTGGGATGCCATCGCCCTGTACCAGTGGGGTGACGTGAACAACTTCGGCGGCGACTGGCCGGGCGCTCAGGTGACCGGTACGTGGACCTTCAACGGCCAGGAGTACAAGTACTTCGAATATGGCGAAGACATCTTCGGCCTGGGTCAGAACCTGATCTTCAACAACAATAACAACGGGACGCAGCTCGCGGACTACAATGTCCGGTTCGAGGACGGTGTGCAGGACTACTTCTTCCTGGTGACCGCCGACGGCGTGTCCGAGGCTCCGAACCCGGTCGACGGCGCTTCCGCCGATCCGCGCGCGGCCATGACCGAGACCAGCCCTTGGGGCGTGATCGGTTCCATCGCCAGCACCGGCAACAGCTGGGGCGCGGACGAGCCGATGGTCACCGACGGCACCTGGCATGCGTGCCTGGGCCTGACCCTTTCCGCCGCCGACGAGTTCAAGTTCCGCAAGGACGCCGACTGGGGTGTCAACTTCGGCGGTGACTTCGTCGCGCTGGGCGAGTCCTTCGAGGTGAAGCAGGACGGCGCCAACATCAAGGGCCTTGAAGACGGTACCTACGACCTCTTCCTGAACCCGGATGCCGCCATCGTCATCATCGTGAACGCCGGCGATCCGGTCACCCTGCCTTCCGGCGAAGGCGGTGACACCCCGGAACCTCCGGTGGAGGAGACCAAGGCTCCCGTGACGATCTATGTCCAGGACGCCTCCGGCTGGGAGAACCTGTACCTCTATATGTGGGGTGACAAGGAACTCTGCGGCGGCTGGCCCGGCACGGCCGTGACCGAAACCGAGAAGTTCGGGTCCGTCTTCTACAAGAAGATCGTCGTCGATGACGCGGAAGGCCGCGCCGAGAACCTCATCTTCAACAACAACGCCGGTACGCAGACCGAGAGCTTCGCCGTCACCCTGTCCGGAGAGCTGTTCGTCTCCCTGGATGCGGACGGTGTCATCACGCCCATCGACCCGCGCAACCCGGACATCCGGATCTACATCCAGAACCAGACCAACTGGGACGCCATCGCCCTGTATGCCTGGGGTGACGCCGAAGCCTTCGGCGGCTGGCCGGGCGCTACGCCGGTGAATACCGAGACCGTCGGGGATGTGGAATACCTGGTGTTCGGTCTCCCGGCGGACATGGCCGGCAAGAAGCTGAACCTCATCGTGAACAACAACGGCGGCGGCAAGCAGCTCGACGAGCTCGCCATCACCGTTCCGGAGGAGGAGATGTTCCTGGTGATCAATGCCAGCTACTCCCTCGGCGTCGTGGACGGCAACCCGCGCGGCGCGGACAAGAAGCGCGTGGCCGTGTTCGTGGACGACCAGACCGGCTGGGACGGCTTCGCCCTGTACCAGTGGGGTGATGTGAACAACCTTGGCGGCGGCTGGCCCGGCGCCCAGGTGGGTGCCACGGTCACCATCGGCGGGAAAGACTGGAAGGTGTTCTTCTTCGAGGACGCCCTGGGTCTCAACCAGCACCTGATCTTCAACAACAACGGCGGCGGCACCCAGCTCCCCGACTACGACCTCAAGTTCGAGAAGAACGAGTACTTCCTGACGGTCACGGCTGACGGCGTCACGGCTGTCGATGCGCCCGAGACGGTCGTTGTCTTCGTGGACGACCAGACCGGTTGGGATACGATCACCCTGTACATGTGGGGTGACGTGAACAACCTCGGCGGCGGCTGGCCCGGCGTGGCCGTGGGCGGCGAAGCCACCGTGAACGGCATCGCCACCAAGATGTTCGTCATCGACGAGGCCTTCGGCAAGGCCGAGAACCTCATCTTCAACAATGGCGGCAACGGCACCCAGCTCGGGGACTATGCCCTCAAGTATGAGCGCAATGCCTACTACCTGAAGGTGACGGCTTCCGGCGTCTCCGTCTTCTGATCCTGATTCGGGCCGGGGCCCCTGACCGGACCCCGGCTTGCCAAGAAACCTGTAACGAAATGAGAAAGACAGTATTCCTGACAGCGGCCCTGCTCGTTCTCGCCGCCTGTGGCTGCGGGAAGCCGCAGACGCTGCCCATCATCCCCTCCGGCCAGGAGACCGGTCCCGGCGGGAAGGAGACCATCCCGGAACCCGGCATTACCTATGCCACGGAAGTGCTCACGCTGCCGGCGACGGCCCGTGACCATTACCAGATCTACCAGGTGAACCTGAAACTGTACGGCAACTCCGGCGCCTTCGGCAAGGTGCAGGCGCGGCTGGACGAGATCAAAGCCCTGGGTACGGACATCCTGTACCTGATGCCGGTGTATGCCGAAGGGAAGGACGTCCTGCCGGGACTGCCCGGAAACAAGCCTTTCGGGTCTCCCTACTGCATCAGGAATTACAAGGAGGTAAACAGCCTGTACGGCACGCTGGATGAACTGAAAGCCCTGGTGAACGCCGCCAAGGCCAAGGGAATGAAAGTGATGTTCGACTGGGTGGCCAACCACACCTCCTGGGACAACGTGTGGCTTTCCGAGCATCCCGAGTGGTATGAGCACAAGGCCGACGGCAGCATTGCCTGGCCCACCAAGGACGGAGAGTGGAAGGACGTGGCCCAGCTGGACTTTGGCAAGAAGGAACTGTGGGCTGCGATGGAAGACGCCCTGGAATACTGGGTGACGGAAGTGGGCATCGACGGCTACCGCTGCGACTATGCCCATGGCGTGCGCGATGACTTCTGGAAGGAGGCCATCGGCAAGCTGAAGGCCCTCAAGCCCGGTTTCATCATGCTGGCGGAGAGCGATTTCACCCGGATGTTCGACGACGGTTTCGACATCATCTTCGACCGGAAGATGAAGAGCGAGATGCGGAAAGTCATCGGCAGTACCGCCTCCACCAAGAATTTCTTTACCTGGTACAAGAGTGACCAGGACGCAGCGCCGGCCCCCAAGACCAAGCTCTTCTTCGTGACGAACCACGACGACGCCACCGAGGCGGCGCCGGCTACCCAGTTCAAGTCCAACGAAGGCGCCCTGGCCGCCTATGTGCTGATGGCCGCCCTCAACGGATCCTCCATGCTGTACGGCAGCCAGGAGGTCGGTTTCAACAAGACCATCAATTTCTTCAACACCCAGACGATGGACTGGACGGCCAATGCCGCCCTGAAGACCAGATATCAGGAAGCCCTGCAGGCTCTCGCCAAGGTGGACCGCAGCGGCGCGATGGTCGCCAGCGAGTCCGAAGGGGTGGTCTATGTGGCCTATCCGAAGGCCCTCGTGGGCGTGAACGTGAGCGGCAAGGCCTGCAAGGCTTCCCTCCCGAAGGCCAATGCCGGCAAGAACGGCGTGCCTACCTCGCAGGAATTCGGTGCGTATGAATTCAAAATCTGGACTTTCTAGCGTATGAAACGTTTCCTGACCCTGGCCGCCGGTCTTTTGGTGGCGGCCTCCCTGCTGGCGGGCGAAGTGACCCGCGTGGAACCCCTGTCCTGGTGGACCGGGATGAAGACCGACCTGCAGCTCCTCGTGCAGGGGCCGGGCATCGGCGCCTATACCGTCTCCGTCGAAGGCAAGGGCCTGAAGATCAAGGAGGTCCATCAGGCCGACAACCCGAACTTCCTGTTCGTGGACGTGGAGGTGAGCCCGAAGGCGAAGCCCGGAACTTACACGCTCGTGTTCAAGAAGGGGAATGATGTCGTCCGCTATCCTTATGAGATCGCGGCCCGGAAACCGGGTTCCGCCGACCGGGAAAGCTTCACGACGTCCGACCTCATCTACCTGATCGTCCCGGACCGGTTCGCCAACGGCGACCCGTCCAACGATTCCGTGGACAATGCCACGGAGAAGGCGAACCGCGGCGAGCCTTTCGGCCGCCACGGCGGCGACCTGCAGGGTGTCATCGACCACCTGGACTACATCGCCGACCTGGGTGCGACGGCCCTGTGGAGCACGCCGCTGCTGGGCGACAACGCCCCGCGCGGCTCCTATCACGGCTACGCCTGCTCGGACTACTACCACATCGACCCGCGCTACGGTTCCAACGAGTTGTACCGGGAGATGGTCGCGAAGGCCCATGAAAAGGGCATCAAGGTCATCCTGGACGTGGTGACGAACCACTCCAGCACCGAGCACTGGTGGATGCAGGACATGCCGTTCAAGGACTGGGTCCACATGAACGACCCGTATGTGAACTCGAACCACCAGATGGGCCTGGCCCTGGACCCGAACGCTTCGAAAGCGGACCTCGCCATCATGGAGGAAGGCTGGTTCGTGCGGAACATGCCGGACATGAACCTGGACAACCCCTATATGCTGAAATACTTCCAGCAGTGGGCCGTGTGGTGGATCGAGTATTCGGGCCTGGACGGCTTCCGCGTGGACACCTGGTTCTACAACGAGAAGGTGCCGATGTCGCAGTGGGCGAAGGCGGTGACCGACGAGTATCCGAACTTCAACATCGTGGGCGAGGTATGGCAGGCCAATCCCGACTTCGTCGCCTACTGGCAGAAAGACAACCCCAACTCCGACGGGTTCAATTCCTACCTGCCGTCCATCATGGACTTCCCGCTGCAGGCGGCCATGACCGGCGCGCTGACGGCGCCGATCCCGGGCCGGGAGGAGCAGCGGCAGGGCCCGCCCCAGGGCCGCGGCCGCCGCGGGGGACCGGACATCTCCGCTGTGTACAATGCCCTGTCGCACGATTTCATCTATCACGACCTGAGCCACATGCTCATCTTCCTGTCGAACCACGACATCGCCCGCATCGGCGACACCTTCGGCCATGATCCGCGCCGGATGAAGCTCGCCTTCGTGATGCTCGCGACTCTCCGGGGCATCCCGCAGCTCTTCTACGGCGACGAGATGATGTTCGTCACGGGGAATCCGCAGCGGGACGACGGCCGTCTCCGGATGGACTTCCCGGGCGGCTGGGCCGGCGATCCGGTGAATCTCTTCACCGCCGAAGGCCGGGCGAAGGCCGACGGATCCTGGGCTCATGCGGCCGACCTGCACGATTACGCCCGCACCCTCTTCCAGTGGCGCAAGGGCTCGTCGGCCGTCCAGCACGGCAAGACCCTGCATTTCATCCCCGAAAACAATACATACGGCTATTTCCGGTATGACGACCGGGAAGTGGTGTTCGTGTTCCTCAATAATTCCGACCAGACCGTGAAAGTCCCGTGGACCCGTTTCCGCGAGATCTCCGCCGGTCTCGGCGAGGGTGTCGATGTCCTGACGGGGAAGCGGGTGACCGTTTCCGACGCGACGGAGGTCGCTCCGTTTACCGCCCTGGTCGTGGACTATCGGCGATAGTCCCCCTTCTTTGAAAAGTTAGTTGATTTGGTTGAAACTTGTCCTTTCCATAGAGTGTAGTTAGTTAATGGGTAGGACTGGTCCGGGGCCTTTGGCCGGGCCCCGGGCCGCAAATAAAACACATTCCGATGAAAAAGACCGTTCTCGCGGCCGTGGCGATCCTTCTCGCGGCCTGCTCCCCGAAGACCTCCGTCTCTTCGCCGGACGGCCGGATTTCCGTCCGGTTCGAACTGACCCCTTCCGGTGTTCCCACCTATGCCGTGGAAGTGGATGGGCAGCCGTTGCTGGAACCCTCTGCCATGGGCCTGGTTTCCGAAGACGTGGTCCTGGACCAGGGATTTGCGCTCAAGTCCTCCAAGGTCAGCAGTTTCCGGGAGACCTGGCACCAGCCTTGGGGCGAGAACAAGGAGGTGGAAGACAACCACCGGGAGCTTTCCTTGAAGCTGAAGAATGACGCAGGCGTCGGCCTGGAGGTCGTGTTCCGCGTGTTCGACGACGGATTCGGTTTCCAGTACGCCTATGCGGCGCCAGGCGTCGATACGCTCCGGATCAGCGGCGAGCGGACGCAGTTCGCCTTCGCCGCCGACGCGGACACCTGGTCCATCCCGGGGGATTTCAATTCCTACGAACACCTGTACCGCAAGATGCGGCTGTCGGAACTCCCGGATGCCAATACGCCGCTGACGCTCAAGTTCTCCGACGGTCTGTATGCCGCGGTCCACGAGGCCGCGCTGGTCGATTTCCCCGAGATGGTGCTTCGCCATGCGGACGGCCTGTCTTTCCAGGCTTCGTTGGCTCCGCTCCGGCAGCAGCGCCGCCGTCGGGGGCAGCCCGTCGAAGAAACCAATGACGTGAAGGCCGTCGTCCCGGGCTCTTTCCAGACCCCCTGGCGGACGGTCCAGATTGCCCATTCCGCCGTGGGCCTCATCAATTCTTCCCTCATCCTGAACCTCAACGAGCCCTGCGCCCTCACGGACGTCTCCTGGATCAAACCGATGAAATACATCGGCGTGTGGTGGAGCCTGCACCTGGGCGTTGAGTCCTGGGGCGGGGAAGGCCACGGCGCGACGACGGAGAATGCGATGCGCTACATCGACTTTGCCGCCGCCAACAACATCCAGGGCGTCCTGTTCGAAGGCTGGAACGACGCCTGGCACAATTCCGATGCCATGCCCGAGTTTGACTTCACGAGCCCGGCGCCGGACTATGACGTGGCGAAAGTGGCCGCGTACGCCCGCGAGAAGGGCATTTACCTGATTACCCACAATGAGACCGGCGGCAATTATCTCCGCTTTGAGGACCAGCTGGAGCGCGCCCTGGACTGGGACGCCTCGCTGGGCATCCATGCGATGAAGACCGGCTATGCCGGCGGCGGTCTGTCAGGCGGCGCCCCGCGCCACAGCCAGACCGGCGTCCGCCACTTCCAGAAGGTGGTGGAAGAAGCCGCCGAGCGGCAGATCATGGTGGACGGCCACGAAGTCATCAAGGAGACGGGCCTGCGCCGCACCTGGCCCAATTTCATGACCCGGGAATGCGTCCGGGGCATGGAATACAACGGCTGGGGCCCGGGCAATCCGCCGTCCCATACGGTCATCCTCCCGTACACGCGTCTGCTGAGCGGTCCGGTGGACTATACGCCGGGCGTGTTCGACATCAAGTACACATGCGTCCAGGGCAAGCCGCAGCTCCGCACCTGGGGCCGGCCGAGCTCCGACTTCAGCGAGCACACCACCTTGGCGAAACAGATGGCCAACTGGGTGATTCTCTACTCGCCGATGCAGATGGCCTGCGACCTGCTGGAGAACTACGAGGGACATCCCGCCTTCCAGTTCTTCCGCGACTTCGATGCCGATTGTGATGCCTCCGAGGCCCTCCAGGGCGAGGTGGGCGAGTGGATCAGCGTTGTCCGCCGCGCCGGCGACCGCTTCTTCCTGGGCGCTTCCACCGACGAGACCGGCCGCACCTTCGACCAGCCGCTGACCTTCCTGCGCCCCGGCGTCCGCTACACCGCCACCGTCTATGGCGACGCCGCCGACGCGCACTGGGATACGAATCCCACCGCCTACGAGATCACCACTTGCAGCGTGACTTCCGAAGATACCCTCACCCTCCGTCTCGCCCCCGGCGGCGGCGCTGCGGTGACTTTCCTGCCCGAATAGGCCCATCGACTTATGAAACAACACGGACTCCTTTCTTTGCTCGCCGCCCTGTTCCTCGCGGTGGGCGCGCATGCCGCGGACATCCAGCGCATGGATCCTCCCTTCTGGTATGCCGGTATGAAGAACCACGAACTCCAGGTGATGTTCTATGGAAAGGACATCGCCCAGGCGGAGTTCTCCCTGAAATCCTATCCGGGCGTCCAGGTCAAGGAGGTTGCGAAGGTCAAGAACCCGAACTACCTGATCGTATATCTGGATGTCACGGAGAAGGCCCGTCCCGGCACGATGACTTTCCGCTTCAAGGAGGGTCGTAAGGTCACCGAGAAGGCCTTCGAACTCCGTCCGCGCAACACGAAGACAGGCGCGCAGGGCTTCTCCACAAAGGATGTGCTGTACCTGATCATGCCGGACCGTTTCGCCAACGGCAATCCTGCCAATGACGACTGGGAGCAGTTCAAGGCCGACCGCCGGAACGGGGGCGGCCACCATGGCGGCGACCTGCAGGGCATCCGGGACCACCTGGGCTACATCGATTCGCTCGGGGTCACGGCCGTCTGGCTCAATCCGGTCCAGTACAACCGGAGCAATGCCTCGCACGGCTATGCGATTTCGGACTTCTACCTGATCGACCCGCGGCTTGGGACCAACGAGGAGTACTGCGGCCTGGTCGACGCCGCCCACGGACGGAACATCAAGGTGGTAATGGACATGATCTTCAACCATTCGGGGAGCACCCATTGGTGGATCGAGGATATCCCGGACGATGACTGGTTCAACCAGGACGCCTATGCGAAGAAGCTGTCGGAGCGGCAGCGGCAGGGACCGCCGGAGGGCGGATTCCGCCGCGGACCGCGCGGGAACGACGGGTTGACGACCACGACCCACTACAAGTGGGTGCTCATGGACCCGCACGCGCCCCAGTCCGAGAAGGACGTCCTCCTGGACGGCTGGTTCTCGGGCGGTATGCCGGACCTGAACCAGCGCAACCGTCACCTGGCTACCTACCTGATCCAGAACAGCGTCTGGTGGATCGAGTATGCGCGTATCGACGGTATCCGCATGGACACCTATCCCTATGCCGACTATGATTTCATGACCCGCTGGTGTCGGGAGATCGAGGATGAGTATCCCGATTTCAATATCGTGGGCGAGGGCTGGTACCCCCGCAATTCCGCCGCCGGCTGGTGGCAGCGCGGATCGGCCCTGAACCCGTCCGACACGCACCTGAAGACGGTCATGGACTTTGACCTGACCTTTACGATCCAGCGCGAGATTCTCCAGGAAAGCAATACCAGCGAAGGCTCCGAGGCCGGTCTGTTCAAGGTTTATGAGACCGTCGCGCAGGACTTCCTGATTCCCGATCCGGACCATGTACTCACCTTCCTGGACAACCATGACATCAGCCGCTTCATGCAGCCGGGCGATCCCGTCTGGAAGTTCAAGCAGGGCCTCGCGTTCCTCGTGACTTCCCGCGGCATCCCGCAGATCTACTATGGGACGGAGATCGCGATGGCGGGTCCCGACCAGCTCCGCGGCGATTTCCCGGGCGGCTGGAAGGAGGACCCGGCGAGCGCCTTCACGGCGGCCGGCCGCAACCCCGTCCAGAACGAGTGCTGGGATTTCGCGAGCAGGCTCCTGAACTGGCGCCGGACCTCGAAAGCGGTCACAGAAGGCCGCCTGGTCCACTATACCCCTGATAACCAGACCAAGTGCTATGTTTATGCCCGCATCGCCGGCGACGACACCGTTCTCGTGATCCTGAACGGTTCCGACACCGAGCGCGAGCTGAACATGACCCGTTTTGCCGATGTCATCGGAATGCATACCTTCGGGGTCGATGTCGTGACCGGCGAACTGGTCAATTTGACTTCGACTGTCCGGATGGCGCCCCGTGGCGTGCATGTGCTGGAACTTCGGTCCGCCGAGGTACCGGCGCCGCCGTACGCCGTTTTCTCCGAAGGCCTGATCGACCGGATCCAGCCCGAAGGCTGGCTGAAGGAAATCCTCCAGCGGCAGCGCGACGGATTGACCGGCCATCCCGAGGCGATGGCTTATCCTTATAATTCCGTCCTCTGGGCCGGTACGCTGGAGCGGGACTCGGAGTCCCGCGGCGCGGACTGGTGGCGCTTCGAACAGACCGCCTATTATCTGGACGGCCTCACCCGCCTGGGTTTCCTGCTGGATGACAAGCATTTCCTGGATGTCTGGCAGGAGAACATCGACTATGTCCTTGCCCATCCGCTGCCTTTCAAGGCCGGTCTGACACCCGAAGAGCTGGCGGCCCGGGATGCCGGGCGTCCGCGACGGAACTTCGATGCGGAGGTCTCGGCCGATCCGCGGGCCCGTGCGCGGGCCGCCCAGATGCAGGCACGACGGGAACGCGAGAACCGCATCGCCGCCACCGACCGGCCCGAAGGTCGCCTCGGCCCGGAAACGGGCTCGATGGCCTGGCCGTGGGCCGTTTTCTTCCGGGCGGTGAAGGCGTATTATGAGGCGACCGGCGATCCGCGGATTCCGGCCGCCCTGGAAAAGAACTATCTGTCCTATTCCGTTCCGGAACTGGCGATGAACCGGTTCGTGGTGAACGTGGAGGGGATGCTATGGACCTATTCGCTGACCGGGGACCGCCGGCTCCTGGACCACGCCGTCGCGGCCTGGGAGGAGGGCGCTTCCGAACTCACGCAGGCCAGCGCCCTGGATGACAGCGAATTCCACATGCACGGGGTGACAATGAACGAGCTGCTCAAGATCCCGATGCTCCTCTATTCCTATACCGGAGAACGGAAATATCTCGACGCGGCCCTGCATGCGATGCAGAAGATGGAGGGGCCGAATCTGCTCGTGGACGGCATCAATTCCTCCTCCGAGGCCTTGGCCGGGAACGACCCGCTCGCCAGTCACGAGACGTGCGACGTGTCCGACTATACCTGGACCCTGGGCTATTACCTGATGGCCACCGGGGACGGCCAGTGGGCGGACCGGATCGAGAAAGGCATCTTCAACGGCGGCCTGGGGTCGATTACCAAGGACTTCAAGTCCATGCAGTATTTCTCCTGCCCGAACCAGGTCATCGCCACCGGTAATTCCAACCACAACGGCTTCAAGCACGGCCTGACCTGGATGGCCTATCGGCCCATCCATGAGACGGAGTGCTGCATCGGCAACCTGCATCGTTTCCTGCCGAACTATGTGGCCCGGATGTGGCTGAAAGACAAGAAAGGACATCCCGTCGCCGCCCTGTATGGTCCTTCCTCCGTGGAATATGACCTGGGAGGAGGAAGGGCTGTGCGCATCGTGGAAGAAACCGGCTATCCGTTTGAAGAGCAGGTGCGCTTCCGCTTCACTTTCCTGCAGGATGGCAAGGAGACGGACTGGCCCGTCGAGATGGACTTCACCTACCGGATTCCGGCCTGGTGCAAGGCGGGCAACCCCGGATTCAAGACGGTCAGCAAGACCTGGAAGACCGGCGATGTCCTGACGGTCGACCTGCCGATGGACATTGAAATTGTCGACAATCCCGGGTCGGGAACAGCCGTCCAGCGGGGCCCGATCCTGTATGCCTTCCCGGTTCCGGCGAAGGTCGAAGAGGATCCGAAGGTCTATGAGAACCTGGCCGGGAAGGTATCGGCCAACCCGGATTTCAAGAGCTGGAGCATGAAGCCGGCAGGCGCGTGGAACTACGCCCTGGTCCGGAACCGGCTGAACGGCCTCCGGGTCCAGGCGACCGGCGCGAAGGGCTTCCCGTTCGACCCGGAATCCGTTCCGATGAAAATCCGTGTTCCGGTCGTCGGGGTGAAGGGCTGGACGCTGCAGGAGGACCGGTACACCCCCGCCTTGCCCGAAACGATTGAAGCGGAAGGCCCCGTCAAATACATCGACCTGGTCCCTTACGGCAGCACGACCCTGCGTCTGACGCTGTTCCCGGAAATCAACCTGTAAAGGTTTGTCCGCGCTGGAACCAGAATGAGGCGCACCTTTTTCCGAAAAAAGATTATCTTTGCGATGTCAGTCAGTCTTAACAGGTTAGGAAAATGAAACAGAAGCGCATGTACGAGGTTCCGGAAAGCGAACTGCTGGAACTGAAGTTGGAGGAAGGTCTCCTCTATGATACGCAAAGGGGTGCTGTGACAGTAGAGCCCTACAATCTGGATGCTGATCAATGGGACGAAAGATAAGGAGCAGGCTATGAAAAGAATCGTTTACATCGCCGCAGCCCTGCTGCTGGCGGCCTGTTCCCAAGAGACCTTACCCGAGACAAGCGAAATCGAAATCGTAGAAACGCCTGAACCCAAGACCTATACGGTTTCTTTGCAGGCCACGTTCGCTCCGGAGACGAGGTTGTCTTTCGATACTTCCACCGGAAGTGGAACATGGGACGCGGACGATCAGGTCGCTCTGTTTACGGAGAATGGGAATTTGGTCATCGGCGTTATCAAGGAGGGAGATCTCAATAATGGAGTGTCCCCGACATTTACCTTTACCATTCAAGACGATGACAAGATTGTCGATGGCGCCACGGTCTATTATCCCGCATCTATCGCGGTCAAGGGCAGTCAGAACCAGATTGTCCTGCCTGCCAGTTATGATGATCTGGAGGTCATGAAAAAGACCATCCCGATGAAAGCGACCGTCAGCGGGAAAAACATGGCTTTCCAGCACCTGGCGTCGATGGTATATGTCGATGCTCCCACCTCTACTCCCAGTCATCCAAGCGACAGGTCACCTCAATATGTAGTCTTTTCCGTAGGTGAAGGTAATTCGCCCATTACAGGAACATTCACGGTCGGAGATGGAACATTGACCCCTGCGGGAGACAATGGGACCGCGATTCGAGCGAAGTGGACCGCAGGAGGAGGTTATTACTTTGTCATGCCGGCCACGACTTATAGCGGGGGTTTTTCTCTCTCTATTATCTCTGACATTACCAATGTTGAGGGGAAAGAAGTGTATTTCACCTTTTATAGGAAAACACGTTCTTCTTCTTTTGTCGCCCAGCGGGCCCGCATGCTCAAAATGCCCGCTTTCGACCCTCAGTGCAAGGAGTTCTATCTGACGGGTACGGCAACAGGATGGTCGGACTCGAACACGAACGCCCGAATGATTCAAGCGGACGAGAATGTTTTTATCGGTGCGCTCTATAGCTTTGACAACAGTGGGCAAGGGTCCGACTATGGTTTCAAAATCCTCCAGGGTTTTAACATTGGAACAAACTGGAACAACGCTATTGGTGTTTCTATCGGCTCCACCTCTGCTACCTATGGTAAAGTCGGGAATCTTCCTGCTCCGGATAACAGGGTCTATAGCGTCACCTTGACATTGGGAGAAGATTCTTGGACCGCGGAGTCCCGGAGAGTCCGTGATGAGTTCGGAGACTATGGTCATGCCCATCTCTATCTGGTCTTTGGACCTTATTCTAGCAATTCTGTCGATTGGACAACACAAGTTGCATTGTCCCAGCCAGTCGGCCACAATTGGCAGGGTCAGGTGACCATCGGCGGCAGCTCCGGCATCCCGGCGGGCACGGAGTATGGGTGGATAATTACCGATGGGGAAATCCGCGACGGGAAGTGGTATGTCCAGTGGAATAAAGGCGATATTTCAGATGACACGCTTTATTCCAGCGTGGATTTCAATAACGCAAATATCCGCAACGGATCCCTTACGCTCTCCGCCGGCACGTACGACGTCTTCTTCAACGACGCGATCGGCCGGATCATGTTCGAGAAGAAATAGGGTCTTACCGCTCGAATAATCGCAGCAGCTTCATCTTTGTCTCACCCGCTTTACCGCTGTAGGGGTGTTCCCTTAACGGCAGGTTGAAGCGGGTGCGGCCTTTGAGGACGGTCTGGGGATGGGTGAATTCCCGGAAGCCCCATTCGCCGTGGTAGGCGCCCATGCCGGAATGGCCGGTGCCATTGAACGGAACCCCCTTCACCATCATGTGGATGCACACCTCGTTGATGCAGCCGCCGCCGAACTGCTGCGTCTGCATGACGCGGTTCGCCCACCGCATGTCCTGGGTGAACAAGTACATGGCGAGGGGATGCTCGCGGCCGGCGATGGTCTCCATCAGCGCGTCCACCTCCGCGTCCTTGAACGGGACGATGGGCAGCAGGGGACAGAACAGTTCATGCTGCACGATGTGCTCGTCGATGCCCACCGGGTAGATCATCGTGGGGGCGTAGCGGCGGGTTTCCGGGTTGCCGACACCGCCGAAGACGATGCGGTCGCGGTACTCGTCGGCCAGGCGGGCGCACTTGGCGTAGGCGCCGTCGGTAATGAGCTTGGGATACTCGGGATTCTCCTCGGCGTGTTCTCCGATCTGGGAGATGAAAGCCTGCTTGAGCTCCGCCAGGAACGGTTCCACCACCTCTTCGGCCACCGCGATCTGGTTGATGTTGATGCAGATCTGGCCGGCGTTGGTAAGCTTGAAGAAGGCAATCTTCCGGGCGGCATCCTTCAGGTCGGCGTCCTTGCGGACCACGCACCAGTTGCCGGTTTCGCCGCCGAGTTCCAGGGCGACGGGGGTAAGGTTCTTGGCGGCCTCGGCGAGGACGTGCTTGCCCACGGCCGGGGAGCCGGTGTAGAAGATTTTGTCGAAGCGCTGCGCCAGGCACAGGTCGGCGATGTCGTGCCCGCCGTCGATGAGGGTGACGTATTCCGGCGGAAAGACCTCGGCGAAGAACTTCTTGAGCGCCGCCGTCGACGCCGCGGACTTGCTGCTGGACTTGATGACCACGGTGTTTCCACCCGCCATCGCCGCCGCCACCACGCCGATGGTGAGGAGGATGGGGAAGTTGAAGGGGCTGATGACCAGGGAGACGCCATAGGGCATCTTGTAGACCTTCGTGACCATGCTGGGGAAGCACATGAGGCCGCTGAAATGGCACTCCGGGCGCGCCCAGCGGCGCAGGCCGGCGAGCATTTCGTTGATTTCGACGATGATGGGGCCGATGTCGCAGAGGTAGGCTTCCACGGCGCTGCGGCCGAGGTCTTCGGCCAGGGCGTCCTCGAACTCCTTCTCGTGGGCGAGGACGGCGGCCTTCAGCCGCTTGAGCTGCTTGATGCGCCAGCGGACGGGGAGCGTCTCCCCGCTGCGGAAGAACCGCCGCTGGGCTGCCACGATCTCCCGGATCTTGCCTTCGGTGTACGGGTCTACAGCCGTCTGCACCGTCGTTACGGTGTCGAGCACCTGCTTGATCTGGTCGTTGTTCAGGGTGACGGGGGAGGAATAGTTGATGGAATCGGCGGCGATCATCGGGATGAGTTCCTCGTGGTCGCACAGGCGTACGGGCGATTCGATGCGGTCCAGGCCGCACTGCGCCAGCAGGTGCCGGACGGCCTCGAGGAAGCGCTCGGCGGCGTCCGCATCGGCCGTATCCTCGCCCGCCAGGGCGCAGTACCGCGCAATCTTCGCGTATTTCTCCAGGCAGGCCTCTTTCTGGAATTCCAGCACGGGCAGGAGCATCAGGGAGATGGCTTTCCCGTGGGGCAGGTGGTATTTCGCGCCGATGCTGTGGGCGAAGGCATGGACATACCCCGCCAATTGGGTGTTGATGGCGTTGCCGCCGTACATCGCCGCCCGGCACATACCCAGCCGCGCTTCGATGTCCTCCGGGGTGTCCAATACCGTGGGCAGGTGCTGGAGGATCAGCCGGATACCGTCCAGGGAAAGCTTCATGTCCTCCTCGTCCACCTCCGTGTCGCTGACGGCCCCTTCGATGCAATGGCTGAGGGCGTCCATGCCGCAGGCTGCCGTCACCTCCCGAGGCGCGTTCACGGTGAGTTCACTGTCGAGCACGACGTGGGGCACTTTCAGGCCGATCAGCACGGTGGAACCCTTCACGCCATGATCGTCCAGCACCACGGCGCCCACCGTCACTTCGGCGCCGGTGCCGGCCGTCGAGGGTACCATGATCACGGGCAGCGTACCGCCCCGGACAGGCAGGAACTTCAGGAGCAGGGCCTTGACCGGCAGGTGGGGCATCTTCACGCCGGCCGCCACCATCTTGCAGGTGTCCATCACCGAGCCGCCGCCTAGGGCGACGATGCAGTCGGCGCCGCTCTCCAGCGCCAGCTTCCGTCCCGCCTCGATCGTGGGGATGGAGGGCTCGGAATGGATGTCGTCAAACACGGTGCAGCCCACGCCGGCCGCTTCCAGCGAAGCGACGACGGGCTTTTCGAAACCCAGCGCATGGAGCGTCCGGTCCGTGACCAGCAGCACCTGCTTATAGCCGTTTTCGCGGCAGATGCCGCCAATCTGCCGGCGCGCTCCGTGACCTTCCGTCACGTCCGGTTCCGGCAGGGGAATCGCGTGTATGACCTTTCCGGGCAGCTTGTGTATCTGTTTCCTGAAGCGATAGGTATCCATAGTTCTCGTTTTTTGTGTACGGCATTACAAAGGTACGATTATTTCTTCTTCCGCAGAAAACCCGTATCTTTGTTTCTATGAAAAGAAGGGCATTTTTGAAGGGCGTGGCGGCTGCCGGCGCGACGGCGCTGGTGCCGGCCGGCGCGGTCGGGACCGCGCTGACGGCCTGCGCGCCGCGCCGGGAGGCCGCGGAAGGCTGGGATTTCGATGAAGTCATCGACCGGACCGGCACCTGGAGCATCAAGTATGGACGGGCCACGGACGGGGAGATCCCGATGTGGATCGCCGACATGGAATTCCGGACGGACCCGTACGTGCGGGCTGCGCTCCAGAAGCGCCTGGACCGGGATGTCCTGGGCTATACGACCACGCCGGAGGCGTTCGTGGAGGCCGTGGCCGCCTGGGAGCGGCGGGCCCACGGGTACGCGCCGGACAAGGAATGGATCGCTTATGCCCCCGGCGTCATCACGTCCATCAACCAGGCCTATCTCACCTTCACCGACCCCGGCGACAAGATTATCATCCAGCCGCCGGTCTATGACCATTTCCGCCTGTACATCGAGCGGCTCGGGCGGGTGGCCGCGGACAACCCCCTCCTCTTCGAGGACGGCCGCTACCGCATGGACTTCGAAGGATTGGAAAAACTCTTCGACGCGAAGACGAAGGCCCTGGTCCTGTGCAATCCGCACAACCCCATCGGCCTCCTCTGGGACCGGGAAACCCTGGCGAAGCTGGCTGAAATCTGCGAGCGCCACGGGGTCATCGTCCTCTCCGACGAGATCCACGGCGACCTGGCTCTTTATGGCCGTCAGCATACCCCCTTCTGCAGCGTGAGCGAGGCTGCGGCACGCGTGGGCCTGATCTTCGCCGGCCCCACGAAAGCGTTCAACCTCGCCGGTCTTTCGGGGACGGCCTTCTGTATCATCCCCGACCGGGAGAAGCGGGAGAAGTATCTCGGCACGCTCCGGAATGCCAAACTGGACGAGGCTTCCATCCCCACCATCGAAGCCATGCTGGCCGCCTATCGGGAAGATACCGCCTGGCTGGAGTCGCTGAAACGCTATATCGAAGGAAACATTGCCCGCGTGGAGCGGTTCTTTGCCGACAATGACCTCGGTATCAAACCTTTACGGCCTGAGGCCTCCTTTCTGGTCTGGTTGGACTGCCGCGCCCTCGGCCTGCCGCAGGACAAACTCATGGACCTGTTCCGGACCCGGGCGAAAATCATCCCCTCCAACGGCGCTTCCTACGGTCCCGGCGGCGAAGGCTTCGTCCGCCTGAACATCGGCTGCCCCGCCTCCGTCCTGGACGAAGCCCTCTCCCGCATCCGTAGGGCCTTGAGGGAGTAAAAATCCAAAGAGCCGCTAGCGCCGGATGCCCTCGAAGTGCTTCAAGAAGTCGACAATGCGGACGAGTCGGCGCTGCTTCTTGCCTTCCGTGATCTGTTGACCGCCTTGAAAAGGGGTAGCCGCGGTTTCTTCCGTGCGGACGGGCGCTTGCCTGCCGTTCATCCCGAAAGTCAGGGAGGCGCCGCTGGCAGTAACGTCCAAGGTCACGGGGGCGCCCATCACCAGGGGCAGGTTCACGTCGTCATGACCGGTGGGGAAGCCGCAGAGGACGGGAATGCCCTCCGGCACATAGGAGCAGATCATTTCCTCGACGCTGTCGAAGTCCAGGTTCGCCTTGCAGCCCGTGAACTCGCCAAGGACGATGCCGCGGCACCGCTCGAATACCCCATTGAGGACCAGGGTGTTGATGAGGCGGTCGATGTGGCTCATGTCTTCCTCCACCTCTTCGATGAACAGGATGATGTCCCGGCCCAGGGTGGCATCGGCCTGCGTGCCCAGGATGGGCGTGAAAGTGCATAGGTTGCCGCCCACCAGGATGCCGGCCGCGTGCCCGGTCCGGTTTTCAGGATGGGCAGGGACCTTGTAGGCCGGGACCTGCCCCATCAGGAGGTCGCGCAGCAGGGTGCTGGACGGGTCGTTGCCCCGGGTCTGGGCCAGGTGCGTGCCCATCGTCCCGTGGATGCTCATCACCCCGGCGCGGGTTTCCATCTCCAGCAGGGTGGTGATGTCGCTGTAGCCGACAAGCCACTTGGGATGGGCGGTCAGCTCCTCCAGCGGCAGCAAATCCACCAGCCGGATGGTGCCATAGCCGCCCCGGTTGCACAGGATCGCCTTGATGGACGGGTCCTTCAGGGCCCATTCGAGGTCGGAGACACGCGCTATGGGCTTGCTGGCATACTTGCCCCGGTACACCTCCCCGACATGGGCGCCGATCACCGGCTCGAAGCCCCAGCCGCGGAGCACCGCGGCCGCCGCCTCCACATTTTCCATCGGAGTATGGTAGGACGGAGAAAGAAGCGCGATTTTGTCACCGGGCTGGAGGAAGGCTGGTTGCACGCAGGACAGGGTCACCGTCCTCTCGCGGAGGTCCTGCGTATGCCTCGGCGAGCAGGCGGCGGCGAGGAGAAGCACCGCCAGGCAACGGAAAAAGGTCTTGGCCATCGTCTGTGATTTCCTGCAAAGATAACGTTTTTGGCCGGTATTTTGTAGCGAAAGAGGTATGCGCAGAATCTTGACCCTCATCCTTCTCCTGGCCCTCGCGGCCGTGTCGGCTTCCGCCCAGATGGTGCAGGACGCCTCCTACCGGGTTGTCGCCCATATCAAGTCGGACGGGACCATCCAGGACGATTCGTACCGGATCATCGGACACATCAAGTCCGACGGCACCGTCCAGGACGCTTCCTACCGGATCGTCGGTCACCTGAAGTCGGACGGAACGGTGCAGGATGCCTCGTACCGGATCGTCGGCCACATCAAATCCGACGGCACCGTCCAGGACTCCTCTTACCGGATCATCGGCCACGTCAAGTCCGACGGCACCGTGCAGGACGCGTCCTACCGGATCATCGGCCATACGAAGGGAATCCCGATGCGCTGGGCCGCGCTCTATTTCTTCTTCCGCTGAAAACCCGTATCTTTGCGCCACTTTTATGTGGTGGCTCCTTGCATTCGTATCGGCAGCGCTCCTGGGCTGCTATGATTCGGCGAAGAAAATCTCGCTGAAGGACAATGCCGTCATCCCGGTTCTTTTCCTGAACACGGTCCTGTCGGCCCTCATCTTCTCGCCTTTCCTGTTTGCCACCGGCTTCGGAGGCTGGGCGGTGCAGAAGTACATCCTCCTGAAGAGCGCCCTCGTGCTGTCTTCCTGGCTGGCGGGGTATTTCGCGATGAAGCATCTGCCGCTCACGATCGTGGGTCCGGTCAACGCCACCCGCCCGGTGCTGGTGCTCCTGGGCGCCATCTTCCTGTTCGGGGAGCGGCTGAACCTGCTGCAGTGGATCGGTGTGGGCCTCGCCGTCACAGCCTATGTGATGCTGCGCCTCTCGGGGAAGAAGGAAGGCATTCGCACGGGCGACAAATGGCTTGTGTGCCTGATCCTCGCCGTCATTCTGGGCGCGGCCAGCGGGCTGTATGACAAGTACTTGATGTCGCCGGAGTACCTGGGCCTGGACCGCCGGCAGGTCCTCGGCTGGTACACCTTCTATCAGGCGCTGATGATGGCCGTCATGACGGGTTTCATGTGGTATCCGGTACGGAAGAAAACCACGCCTTTCCACTGGTCCTGGTCCATCCCGCTCATCAGCCTCTTCCTTTGCGGGGCCGATTATGTCTACATGGAGGCCCTCTCCAAGCCCGAAGCCCTCATCGCGGTCGTGTCCATGATCCGCCGCGGCAGCGTCCTCGTGAGCTTCGCCATCGGCGCCCTCCTCCTCCGCGAGAAGAACCTCAAGTCCAAGGCCCTGGACCTGTGTCTCCTGCTCCTGAGCATGGTCTTCCTGTATCTAGGGTCGCGGTAGGTGCTTGTACCGGTCCATCTTGTGGACCCATACAAGCAAAAAAGGGTGGAAAATGCTTGCATCGGTCCATTAATTGGACCTATACGGGCACTTTGTCGGGATTAATCACTATCTTTGAGAAACTTAACGCTTTCCGATATGAAAAAGTGCCTGTTCCTGCTCTCCGCGCTCCTGCTGCTGGCGGCGTGCGTGGGGCCGAAGGTGGTCCGCGAGTCCGTGGAAACCGACCAGCTTGTCTGTGAAGTGACCGTCTATGCGCCCGATGTGGTGCGGGTGGTGAAGTACCCGCTCGGCGGGGTGGGCGCCTCGCAGAAAAAGAGCTATTCCGTGGTGCTGGAGCCGCAGAAGACCCGGGTCAAGCGGGCGGAGAACAAGGGGGCCGTCGTCCTGAACACCGGAAAGATCGTCGCGTTCATCGACAAGGCCACGGGCCAGGTCTCCTTCTCCGACCCCGTGAGCGGCAGACAGTTGCTGCAGGAGGCCGGAACGGCCTTCGAGGCGCGTCCGGACGACGATCCGGATGCCGGGCGCTTCAAGGTGAGCCAGAGCTGGCAGCCGGAGGCCGACGAGTTCCTGTACGGCCTGGGTCAGCGGCAGGATCCGGATCTGAGCCTGCGGGGCAAGAAGGTCCATCTCTGGAACGAGAACATGCATATCTACATTCCCTTCTTCTGCTCGGAAAAGGGATACGGCGTGTACTGGGACAATCCCGGCATGAGCGACTTCGAGGACGTCATCGGTGGGAAGACCACGATGACCAGCGAGGTGGGGGACTGTTCGGACCTGTATTTCCTGTATGACGGCGGTGACATGGATGCGCTGCTGGCAACCGAGCACAAGCTTGGCGGCAAGGCGACGATGTTCCCGCTCTGGGTCCATGGCTACTGGCAGTGCCGGGAGCGGTACCACAGCACCGAGGAACTGTGCGAGGCGCTCCGGACGCATCGGGAGATGGGTATTCCGCTGGACTGCATCGTCCAGGACTGGCAGTACTGGGGCGAGAACGAGAACTGGAACTCGATGCGCTTCGACAACCCGCTGTACGAACGGGGCGATACGATGATCGCCAATGTCCATAACAACCACGCGCACCTGGCAATCTCCATCTGGCCGGACTTCGGCCCGCAGACGCCGCAGTTCAAGGAACTGGAGGCCATCGGCGCGCTCCTGCCCTTCAAGACCTGGCCGATGACGGGCGGCGTGAAGATCTACGACCCGTTCAACCCCCAGGCCCGGGAGATCTACTGGAAATACCTGGAAGGCCTGGTGGACCAGGGCGTGGACGCCCTCTGGAGCGATTCCACCGAGCCGGACCACTTCTATCCCACCAAGGAGGACGATGACTACCGGACCGCCGACGGCACGTGGCGGAGTGTCCGGAACGCGTTCCCGCTGGTTACGAACATGGGCATCTACAATAACTACCGGGCGAAGGGCTATGCGAAGCGTGCCGTGCAGATGACGCGCAGCGCTGCCTTCGGCATCCAGCGCTACGCTACGTTCAGCTGGAGCGGCGATGTCCAGTCCCGCTGGAACGTGCTCCGCGCGCAGATTCCGTCCGGCCTGGACTACACGATCTGCGGCATCCCGTACTGGAACACCGACATCGGCGGCTTCTTCAACTGGTTTTATGAGGGCGGTACGGACAATGTCGCCCTGAAGGAACTGCAGGTTCGCTGGATGCAGTGGAGCGTCTTCGTGCCGGTGATGCGGAACCATACCTCCGGACCGCTCACGACGGAGATCTACCGCTTCGGCGCGCCGGGCGAATGGGCCTTCGACGAGCAGCTCAACGCCATCAAGCTCCGCTACAAGCTGATGCCCTACATCTATTCCCTCGCCGGCGCGACCGTCCTGGAAGACGGGCTGATCATGCGCCCGCTGGTGATGGACTTCGCGAAGGACCGCAAGGCCCTCGCCCTCAGCGACGAATATCTGTTCGGACCCTCCATCCTGGTCCATCCGGTCACGGAGCCGATCCTGACCGACGGGAAGGCCGCGCTTACCGGCGCGACCGCCGCGCCGTTCACGACCTACCTCCCCGCCGGTACCGCCTGGTATGATTTCCAGACCGGGGAATGCCTCGAGGGCGGCAAGGAATATACCCGCGAATACACGATTTCCGAGATCCCCGTCTTCGTGAAGGCCGGCGCCATCCTGCCTTTCGGCCCGGACGTGCAGTACACCTCCGAAAAGCCCTGGGACAGCCTGGAGATCGCCGTTTACCCCGGCGCCGACGGCCATTTCACCCTGTATGAGGACGCCGGTGACGGTTACGAGTACGAGAAAGGGGAGTACACGACCATCGACCTGACCTGGAACGACGCGCAGGGCAGCCTGACCATCGGCCCGCGCCAGGGCACCTTCCCGGGCATGCTCCGCGAGCGCGACTTCACGGTCCAGGTCGCCGGCCGCGCGCCGGTGACGGTCCATTACAAGGGGAAGCGGGTCCACGTCCGGCCGTAGGAGCCGGGCCGGTGGTTTTTGCATAGTCGCGGTTTTATTCGTATATTCGCATACTGAACCACAGACACGGAACGATAACCTGAACCGCCATGGATGATGTAAAAATCATCGAGATCAAGAAGAGTGTCTTCGCAGACAACGACGAGGATGCCGCCAAGCTGAGAAAAGAACTGAAAGCCAAGGGGGTCTATCTCCTGAATCTCATGTCCTCGCCCGGCGCGGGGAAAACCACTACGCTCATCGGCACCCTGAAGCGCATCCAGGACAAGGTGCGCGTGGCCGTCATGGAGGCGGACATCGACAGTGATGTCGACGCCGTCAAGATCAAGAACGCCACGGGCATCCCCACCATCCAGCTCCATACGGGCGGGATGTGCCACCTGGACGCGGAGATGACGCGCCAGGGGCTGGACAACGTCGCCCTGGCCGACGTGGACCTCGTCATCCTCGAAAACGTCGGCAATCTCGTGTGTCCGGCCGAGTTCGACACCGGCGCCGTGCGCAACGCGATGATTCTCTCCGTCCCGGAAGGGGACGACAAGCCGCTGAAATACCCGCTCATGTTCTCGGTCTGCGACCTCGTCCTGGTGAACAAGGTCGATGTGATGCCTTACTTCGACTTCGACCTGGACAAGTGCCGCGAATATGTCCGCATGCGCAATCCCAAGGCCCGTATCATCCCCATCTGCGCCAAGACGGGCGAGGGGCTCGACGACTTCGCCGACTGGCTGCTCGCCGAGGTGAAATCCTGGAAACAACAATAAAAGCCTATACTCATGCCTGAGATGTCCCAGAAGTTTATCCCCAAGCACAAAGGGGATAAGAATCCCAATCCCAAGCTGCTGAAATTCGTCCGCCACGTCACGGACCGCATCCCCGGAAAGATCAAGATGGACACGGACGCCCCCGAGTACTGGGGCCTCGCGTGCATCTTCGAGGACGAGATGGATGCCGTGACCCGGGAGGCCTCGCTGGACCTCCTGCTGGACATGCTGCCCGGGAATTTCTTCCGCGTGCGTGAGCACCACACCTATCAGAAGCTTCACGAGATGAATGCGGAGAAGCACTACACCCCGGATGACAAGTCGTTCGACGACCTGCTGGACAAGCTCGCCTACTTCGGCATGCTGGAGTACGACTATGGCGACAAGTACACGAAGGACGGCCCCGTCCCCGGCACCGGTTTCAACCGCGAGGACCGCATCTACTGGGTGCCGATGTTCGTGCCCGGATCGGCCGAGTACACCAACATGAACGTCGAGCTGATGGACAAGCATCCGGAGCTGGCGATGTTCTTCGAGCGGATGACCTTCCTTCCGCTGGAGAAGATTACGCCGATGGTGCCCATGGGCGGCTCCGGCATCGGCATGCACGTCATCCCGGTGGAGAAGGCCATCTCGATGGAGAACCAGTCCGTGGACATCGAGCACATTTCCTACTGGCTCAAGCGGTACGAGGGACATCTCGCCGTGGGCATCTGCTCCTGCCGGTACGGCCGGAAGAAGCTGGACGAGGGCTGCGCCGACGATTACCGCGACTGGTGCATCGGCGTGGGCGACATGGCCGAATACCTGGCCGAGACCGGCCGCGGCCACTTCATCACCTACGACGAGGCGATCGCCATCCTCCAGAAGGCGGAGGACCACGGCTTCGTGCACCAGGTGACGAACATCGACGGCGAAGGGAAGATCTTCGCCATCTGCAACTGCAACGTCAAGATATGCAACGCGCTCCGCACGTCGCAGCTGTTCAATACGCCTAACATGTCCCGCAGCGCCTATGTGGCCGAGGTGGACCCGAAGAACTGCGTCGCCTGCGGCCGGTGCGTGGAATACTGCCCCGCCGGCGCGGTGAAGCTGGGCCAGAAACTGTGCACCAAGCACGGTCCGCAGACCTATCCGAAGCAGGAACTGCCGGATGCGGCCAAGTGGGGCCCGCACAAGTGGACCGAGGACTATCGCGACAAGAACCGGATCAACTGCTATGAGACCGGAACGGCGCCCTGCAAGACCGCCTGTCCGGCGCACATCGCCGTCCAGGGCTATCTGAAGAAGGCCGCCGAAGGCAAATACACCGAGGCGCTGGAGCTCATCAAGCGGGAAAATCCGTTCCCGGCGGTCTGCGGCCGCGTGTGCAACCGCCGCTGCGAGGACGCCTGCACCCGCGGCACCATCGACCAGCCCATCGCCATCGATGCGGTGAAGAAGTTCATCGCGGAGCAGGACCTGAACGCGGAGACCCGTTTCGTGCCCGAGGTGAACATCTGCTCCAACGTCCAGGACCGCTGGGAGGAGAAGATCGCCGTCATCGGCGGCGGCCCTGCCGGCTTGAGCTGCGCCTACTACTTGGCCACCATGGGCTACAAGCCGACGGTGTTCGAGAAGAACGAGGAGCCCGGCGGCATGCTCCGCTACGGCATCCCTTCCTATAAGCTGGAGAAGGACGTCATCCAGGCCGAGATCGATATCATGAAGGAGATTGGCGTCGAGATCAAGTGCGGCGTCGAGGTGGGCAAGGATGTGACCATCGCCGGGCTGCGTGCGGAAGGCTACAAGGGCTTCTACGTGGCCATCGGCTGCCAGGGCGGCAAACTGCCCGGCGTTCCGGGCGAGACGCTCCCCGGTACGTCCACGGCCATCGATTTCCTCCATGCGGCCAATACCGGCCAGGTGAAGGTGTCCGGCAAGGTCGTCGTCGTGGGCGGCGGCAATGTCGCGATCGACGCGGCCCGCGTGGCGAAGCGCAGCGGCGCGTCCGAAGTGACGATGCTGTCGCTCGAGACCGAGGACATCATGCCTGCCTCCCTCGAGGAGCGCACCGAGGCCCGTGAGGACGGTGTCGTGATCAATCCGGGCTGGGGCCCGAAGGAAGTCCTCGGTACGGACAAGGTCACGGGCATCGTGTTCAAGAAGTGCACGTCCGTGTTCGATGAGAACAAGCGTTTCGCCCCGACATACGATGAGGACGAACGTATTACCCTCGAGGCCGACCAGGTCATCTTCGCCATCGGCCAGACCGTGGTGCTGAAGGACTTGCTGAAGGATACGAAGGTGGAATTCTTCCGCGGCGTGTACCCCGTGGCCGACAAGCTCACCTACCAGACGGCCGAGCCCGACATTTTCGTGGGCGGTGACGTGTTCACCGGTCCGAAGTTCGCCATCGACGCCATCGCCGCCGGCAAGGAGGCCGCCGAGTCCCTGCACCGCTTCGTGCAGCATGGGCACATGACCATCGGCCGGAACCGGCGCGATTTCATCGAACTGGACAAGGGCGACATCCTGGTCGAGTCTTATGACAACGGTTCCCGCCAGGATCCCGGCGTGAAGCCCGCGGCCGACGCGTTCCGCGAGTACCACGGCACCCTGACCGAGGAACAGGTCCGCAAGGAAACGGCCCGCTGCCTGTCCTGCGGCGCCTCCGTCGTGGACGAGAACCGCTGCATCGGCTGCGGCGTCTGCACCACCAAGTGCGCCTTCGACGCCATCCACCTGCACCGGGTCCATCCGGACGCTTCCATCATGCGCACTTCCGAGGACAAATTCTCCGGCATCCTGCCCTATATGCTCAAGCGGACCGGGAAGATCCTGTTCAAGAAGAAGTAATGCACGAACTGGGCATCGTATTCTACATCATCCGGGACGTCAAGAAGGCGGCCCTCGAGAACGCTGTGGAGCACGTTTCCGCCGTGGTGATGAACATCGGCGAAGTGTCCACGGTCGTGGAGCCGCTCCTGCGGGGCTGTGAACTCAAGGTCAACACCATCCCGGCGATAACCCGCTGTGACAACTGCGGGGAGGAATACGAAACGGTCCGATACGGCCGGACCTGCCCGCACTGCAACAGTGACAACACCTGGCTCCTGCAAGGAAACGAGGTGGAAATCAAGGAAATAGAAGTAACTTAAAGATATGGCTTGTTTTATCGTTCCCCTGGTACAGGCGGTCGCCACGACCGTGTACCGCAAGCGTCACGCGGCGGCGATCGCCGCGCCGGACGCGCCCGTCCTCCGGCACCGTCTTCCCGACCTGGAGAAGATGCTCTGGGGCGGCACCCTGATGCTCATCGTGGACCACGTCATCAATGGCGAACTCACCTGGCGTTTCCCGTTCTTCACCGCCCTCGACCAGGCGGGCGGAGGGATGGTGATGCTCCGGGAGATGCTCACCGTGGGCGTCCCCATGTCCCTCGTCCTCACGGCCGCCTGGCTGGTGTGGGTGCTGGTGCGGGAAAGAGATGCCCGGTCAAGCCGGGCATGACGGAAAGAATCGTCATACCCGGCCCCGACCGGGTATCTATGGACAAACAACTCATTTTAACCTAAATAAATATGTTCTTCCAAGTGTATGGCGAACATGCGTTCGCCCAGTGGGGGATGCTCCTGGTCGTCCTCGTCGGCCTCATCCTCTTCAATGAATTCGCCCGCCGGACGAAACTCGGCGGTGTCATCACGTTCCTGGCCATCCCGCTGGCCCTGACGGCCTATTTCCTGGCCATCTGGATCGGTGTGCGGAACGGTGCGCAGTGGGCGCTCGAGAACCAGACCCACGTGTACATGCAGGGCTGGTTCCACTATGCCAAGCTCTATGCCGCCACCGCCGGGTGCATCGGCTTCATGATGATCAAGTACAAGTGGGGGGTCGGCGCCAAGCACTGGTTCAAGCCCTTCCCGTTCATCATCGTGGGCATCAACATCCTCATCGCCTGCGTGTCGGACTTCGAGTCCGCCGTCATGGGCTGGAACAAGTGGTGGCTCACCTCCGAAGGCGTCTGGCAGTACGGCGGCTGGCACAATGTCATGAACGGCGTCGCCGGCCTGCTCAACATCTTCTGTATGACCGCGTGGTGGAACGTGTACCCGTCCAAGGACAAGAAGGACATGATCTGGGCCGACATGACCTGGGTCTACATCCTCGTCTATGACATCTGGAACTTCGCCTACACGTACAACTGCCTGCCGACGCACAGCTGGTACTGCGGTATCGCCCTGCTTCTCGCCCCGACCATCGCGGCCCTGCTGTGGAACCGTGGCGGCTGGATCCAGAACCGCGCCAACACCCTCGCGATCTGGTGCATGTTCGCCCAGGTGTTCCCGCTCTTCCAGGAGACCTTCAAGAACGGCCAGCAGTGGTTCCCCTGGGCCACCCTGCCCGTCCTCTATCCGAACGGGGTCGACACCATCAAGGCGCTCTATGAAGCCGGCGGCCAGGCGGCCGTCGACGGTGTCGTGGGCACGACCGTGGATCCTTCCGTGGTCGCGGCCAATCCCACGATGATGGTCGTCATCAGCGCCCTCGCCCTCCTCGTCAATGCGGTCGCCCTCGGCTACATCTTCTACCAGGCCAAGAAGCGCCACATCAACCCGTACAAGGAAGACGTCTTCGTGGACCAGAAGTACTACAAGGACTCCATGGCCCGCGCCGACCTGAGCTAGTCATTGCTCCGCACACAGAGAACCCCGGCTTCGAAAGAGGCCGGGGTTCTTCGTATGGGAGGGGGCGTTATTCCACCTGCATCCGGATCTTGGGGGTGGAACTGGGGGCGGCGCCGACGATGGGCTCGCCGTCCTCGGGGAGGGTATTGAAGTCTTCTTCCTTGTCGTTGAGGAAGGGGAAGAACTCGCCCTTGACGAGCCAGGCGAAGCCGAACAGGTGCAGGAGGATGATTTCGATGACCATCACCACCCAGCCCGGAGCGCCCAGGAGGACGAGCGCGACGAGAAGGGCCTCGAAGCCGACCATGCCCCAGCCGCAGATGCGGTAGATGACGTTACGGACTTTCTTCCGGTCCGTCATGGTGGCGCCGTGCTTGGTGAACTGGCAGAGGGTGTTGATGGCGGCGCACAGGAAGAACAGCAGGGCGCAGGCGGTATGGATGATCTGGGAAACCTCGATGGGAAGCTGGAAGAATCCCACGGCGGAGCCGTCGGCAATCCAGTCCACCTTGCAGGGGAACAGGACGATGCCCAGTCCGAACAGGCCGGTGAGCGTGGTGATGAGGTTGTCTTTCCAGTCATAGCCGATGTAGGACATCATGACGATGCAGGCGGGGACGAGGACGCCGACCAGGGCGGGACTCTGGTAATAGGTGGCCGAGATGCTCCACCACCATCCTTCGGGCTTGTTCAGGACGATGCCGGCGGAAAAGAGGGCGATCCAGGGGAGAATGATGCCCAGCAGCCCGCAGAGATTCCGGATTCGGAGGTACATCCGGACTTCCTTGGTTGATAACATGGCCATAGTCTTCAGGTTTTTTGTTTGCGTTCTTTACAAAGGTACTTCTTTTTTCTATCTTTGTAAAAAATATAACGGATGAAACACAAGGCTCTTCTGCTGCTGGCGACTCTCTTCGCCGCGCTTTCCCTGCAGGCGCAGGACAAGGTTACGAAAACGGTCCTGGAACTGGGCAAGACAGACAACCGGACCATGGAACATGCGGACTACATCGCCCGCAACATCGGCGGCCGCATCGTCGGCTCCCACATGCTCAACCACGCCGAGGACTGGGTGGCGGAACAGTTCCGCTCCTGGGGCCTGGAGGTGCGGATCCAGGAAGCCATCACCATCAACGTGGGCTTCGACCGCGGCCCCTGGTTCGGCCGGATGCTCTCCGAAGACGGCATGACCCTGCATTTCGGCACCCCTGCCTACACGGCCGGCACGCGCGGACCGCAGAAGGGCCGGGTGTATCTCGAGCCCAAGAACCAGCGTGAGTTCGACCGCGTGAAAGGCGCCCTGAAGGGATCCTGGGTCCTGCTGGAGACCGGGCCCACGAGCGGCCTCGCTATCGACGCGAGCCCCAAGGCCGATTCCACCCGCGCCGCACTGCTCGCCAAGGGCGAGGAAGGTTCCGTCCTGATGTACCGCCAGATGGTCGATGCCGGCGTCGCGGGCTTCATCCGCCCGGCGAAACTGCCCATGCAGGTGCTCTACAACCGGGCCATGTGCTTCGACCTGACGATGGACAACCTGCCCAAGGCTTGCGACATCCTCCTGGACGAGCATCAGTTCGAGATCATCAAGCAGAAGGTCGTGGACCGGCAGGACTTCCAGCTGGAGTTCGACATCCGCAACCATTTCTTCCCGGGCCCGATGAAGTATCACAACATCCTCGGAGTCATCAAGGGAACCAAGTATCCCGACGAATACGTGATGATGGGCGGCCACCTGGACGCTTACGACATCGCCACCGGTTCCACCGATGACGGCCAGGGCGTGTGCGTGACGATGGAGGCCGCGCGCCTGCTCGCCGCCGCCGGCGCGAAGCCCAAGCGCTCCATCATGTTCTGCATCTGGACCGGCGAGGAATACGGCCTGCTGGGATCCAAGTATTTCGTGGAGCACAAGACCGTGCCGTGGGACAAGATTTCCAACTACTTCAACCGCGACGGAGGCCCCCTGGCCGCCTATTCCCTCACGGTCCCGCCGGCCATGTACGACGATTTCGCGAAGGCGACCGCGCCTCTGAAGGACTACAATCCCGACATCCCGTTCGAGCTGAACAAGCGGGAAGGGGAGCCCCAGCCGCGGCCTACGCGGGCGGGCGGTTCCGACCACGCCTATTTCGCGATGAACGGCATTCCCGCCATCTCCTTCCGCGAGCGCGACGCGTTCGGCTATGACTTCATCTACCGCGACATCTGGCACACGGAGGACGACCTGTACGACAAGCTCATCCCCGCGTACATGGAGCACTCCGCCGTCGTCCAGGCCGTAACGGCCTACGGCCTGGCGAACCTGGACCACCTGCTCTCCCGGGAAGGACTGTACAAATGATCCGCGCGATCGTCTTCGACCTCGGCGGGGTTCTCATCGACCTGGACTTCGACAACTGTGTCCGCTCCTTCCGGGAGATACTCGGGTATGAGCGGATTACGGAAATCCTGGACCTGAGCCACCAGAAAGGCATCTACGGCGACATGGAGGCCGGCCTCATCTCGGAGGACGACTTCCGTGCCGCCGTGCTCGAGGATTCCCGTCCGGGTTGCGTCCCGGCCGATGTGGACCGCGCGATGGCGGGCCTCCTGACAGGCATGGACCCGGCAAAGGTGACGCTGCTGGAACATCTCGCGGTAAAGTATCCCATCTACGGGCTCTCGAACAACAACGAGATCTCCACGGCGCGGATGCACGAGATCTACGAGGAGAACGGGCTTGACTGGCGGCGGGTATTCCGGAAGGAGTTCCTGTCCTGCCGGATGAAGATGATGAAACCCGGCCGGGAGATCTTCGATGCGGTGGCCGCCGAAATCGGCTTCCCGCCGGCGGAGATCCTGTTCGTGGACGACTCGCAGAAGAACGTGGACGGCGCCCGGGCCGCCGGCTGGCAGGCCGCCCTGTACGTGCAGGGAACGGACCTCGGCGCGTGTATCGCAAATTATTTGTAACTTTGGGCCATGTCGCTGTTCAGTTACTTCCGGATCAGCAAGCCTTCCGCGGAGAAGGTCCCCGCCGACCAGGTGGATGAAGAATACAAACGGCTCAGGACGAAGACGTTCTGGGGCGTCACCACGGCCTACATCTTCTACTATGTGTGCCGGATGACCCTCGGCGTGGTGAAGCAGCCCGTCATCGACGGGGGCGTCCTCACGGCCGGGGAGCTCGGTATCATCGGCTCCATCTTCTACTTTGTCTATGCGGCCGGCAAGTTCAGCAACGGCTTCATCGCGGACTACTGCAACATCCGGCGCTTCATGGCCTGGGGCCTGGGGATCTCGGCCGTCATCAACGTGACGCTCGGCGTCCTGGGCCTGCTGCACGGGCCGCTGGGCATCGGCTCCCTGGTGATGCTCCTGTGCTTCGCCGTCCTCTGGGGCGTGAACGGCTGGGTCCAGTCCATGGGCTCGCCGCCCGGCACCATCAGCCTCTCCCGCTGGTTCCCGCTGAACAAGCGCGGAACGATGTACAGCATCTTCAGCTCCACGCCGTCCTTCGGCAAGGCCGTCACGATGATCGTCACCGGTTTCATCGTGGCCTGGGCCGGCTGGCAGTGGGGTTTCATCGCGGCGGCGGGGGCCGGTGTCATCGGCACCGTCATCGCCCTCGTGTTCATCTCCGACACCCCGGAAAGCAAGGGACTTCCCTCCGTGCAGGAACTGGCCGGCGAGCCGCTCAAGACGCTGGACCAGAAGCCGACGAAGGAACTCCAGAAGTGGGTGTTCCGCCACCCCGGCATCTGGGTCATCGCCATCTCCAGCGCGTTCATCTACATCACCCAGCACGCGGTGAGCGACTGGGGGGTGCTGTTCCTCCAGAAGCAGAAGACTTTTTCCTTGGAAAGCGCCACGCAGATCATCGGCATCTCCGAGGCCTTCGGCGTGGTGGGCAACCTCCTGGCCGGCTGGATTTCCGACCGCCTGTTCCATGGGAACCGCGCCCGGCCGGTGGTCATCGCCGGGGCCCTGACCGTGGTGACCCTCGCCCTCTTCCTGTTCACGGGCGGGACCTACTGGATGAACATCCTGTACATCGCCCTCTTCAGCATGGCGTTCAGCGTGGTGTTCTGCATCGTCGCCGGCCTGATGGCGCTGGACTTTGTCCCGCGCAAGGCCACCGGCGCCGCCCTCGGCATCGTGGGCATTTCCAGTTATGCCGCCGCCGGCGCGCAGTCCATCGTCTCCGGTTTCCTGATCGAGGGCCACGCCGCCGACGGCGTATACGATTTCGGGCCGGTGTCCATCTTCTGGATCATCGCCTGCCTCATCGCCTTTATCCTCCCCGTCGTAGGCTGGAAGTACCTGCGCAACAAGGAGGACTAGTCCGGGCGATTATCTGATAAAGAATTATTTCCGCTCGAAGGGGATGCCTCTCCGCTTTCGGAGAGCCGGGATGGTCGTTTTCAAAGGGGCCCTAGTAATACTGATAGAACAGGGCGATGGATTCCATGCCGGCGAAGAGCTGGCGGAGGAGGTAGCTCTCGTTGGGGGAGTGGATGGTGTCGCGCTCCAGGCCGAAGCCCATCAGGAGCGGATCGATGCCCAGGATGCGCTGGAGGTCCGCCAGGACGGCGATGGAGCCGCCGCCGCGGGACGGGACCGGCTCGATGCCGTACACCTCGGCCATCGCCTTTGCGGCGGCCTTGTAGCCGTCCGAGGTGATGGGGATCAGGAAGCCGTTGCCACCCTCGCAGGGCTGAACATCGACCTTCGCGTACGGCGGGCAGATAGCGCGGAAGTGCTTCTCGAAGAGTTCCGTGATCTTCGCGGAGGTCTGGTTCGGGACGAGGCGCATGGAGATCTTCGCATGGGCCGTGGAAGGCAGGACGGTCTTCGCGCCCTTGCCCGTGTAGCCGCCCCAGATGCCGCAGACGTCCAGGCACGGGCGGATGCCGACGCGTTCCAGGGTGGTGTAACCCTTCTCTCCCTTGACCTCGTTGATGTCCAGGAAAGCCTTGTACTCGTCCATGTCGAAGGGGGCGCGGGCCAGCATGGCGCGGTCCTCGGCGGAGAGTTCCACCACGTCGTCGTAGAAGCCCGGGACGGTGACGCGGCCGTCGGCGTCGTGCAAACTGGCGATCATCGCGCAGAGCGTGTTGATCGGGTTCGCCACCGCGCCGCCGTAGTGGCCGGAGTGCAGGTCCTTGTTCGGGCCGGTGACGGTCACCTCCAGGTAGGAGAGGCCGCGCATGCCACAGTTGATGGACGGGACCTTCTCGGAAATCATCGTGGTGTCGGAGACGAGGATGATATCGGCCTTCAGGAGGTCCTTGTGGTCCTCCGCCCAGGCGGCGAGGGAAGGACTGCCCACTTCCTCTTCGCCCTCGAAGATGAACTTCACGTTATGCTTGAGGAGCCCCTTCTTGAGCAGGAACTCGAAAGCCTTCAGGTGCATGAACAGCTGGCCCTTGTCGTCGTTGGCGCCGCGGGCGTAGATGGCTTCCTCCCCGGTCGCCGGGTCCTTGGCAAGGACCGGCTGGAACGGGTCGGTACGCCACTTGTCCAGCGGCTCCGGCGGCTGCACGTCGTAGTGTCCGTACACGAGCACCGTCTTCGCGGCGCCGGGCACGGTCTTGCTGCCGAAGACGACGGGATTTCCCGTGGTCTCATAGACGGCGGCCTTGTCGGCGCCGGCCGCGAGGAGGAGTTCCGTCAGGCGGCGGGCGCAGCGGTACATATCGGGCTTGTATTCCGGCTTCGCGCTGATGGAGGGGATGCGCAGCAGGGAGAACAGCTCCTCGAAGAAGCGTTCGCGGTTCTGGTCGATATAGGCTTTCATCTTGTCAGTGTTTTCCACAAAAATAGCAAGAAATCGCAAAAATAAACGCACTTTCGAGAATATTTCATAACTTTAAAGGCTGAAACTAACCACGCCATGAAAGAGATCCTGCAATACCTTTGCACCTGGAAGTTCTGGAAGGAACTGTTCATCATGACCCTGGGCATGGCCATCGCGGCCGCCGCCGTCTATTACTTCATGATGCCCAGCAAACTCGTGCTGGGGTCCATCTCCGGTCTCTCCATCGTCCTTGCGAATGTGTTCACGATGCTGGGCATCCCCGTCAAGGTGTCCGCCGTCGTGACGGTGATCAACGCCATCCTCCTCATCCTGGCCTGGCTGCTCATCGGCAAGGAATTCGGTGCCAAGACCGTTTATACGGCGATGATCCTGGGCCCGCTCCTGGAATTCTGGGAGAAGGTGTGCCCCTATGAGCGCCTCATCGAGGCCGGCCAGACCTCCATCATGGCCGATCCGCTGCTGGACCTGATCTGTTTCGTGCTCGTCGTCAGCATCTCCCAGACGATCCTGTTCTCGATCAATGCCTCCACCGGCGGCCTGGACATCCTCGCCAAGATCGTCAACAAATACCTGCACTTCGACATCGGCGTGTCCGTGACCGTCGCCGGCGCCCTCATCTGCTGCACCGCCTTCGCCATCAACCCGTTCCGGATGGTCGTCATCGGCCTCATCGGCACCTGGATGAACGGCCTCGCCCTGGACTACTTCATGGCCAGCGTGAACAAGCGCAAGCGCATCTGCATCGTCTCCGACCGCAGCGAGGAAATCCGTGCCTACATCGTGGAAACCCTCGAGCGCGGCTGCACCCTGTACGATGTCCACGGCGGCCACTCCGGCGACCCCCACGTGGAAATCCAGGCCCTCCTTACCCAGGACGAGTTCTCCCACGTGATGGATTTCGTGAAAAAACACGACATCCACGCCTTCATCACCGCCGGCAACGTGAGCGAAGTCTACGGCATGTGGAACAAGACCAAGCACAAGAAAGTCGAAAAATAATTTGCACTTTCGGTTTTTTGCCGTATCTTTGCATTCCCAATCCGCGGTAGTGGTGAAATGGTAGACACGCTACTTTGAGGGGGTAGTGCCCGTTGGGGTGTGTGAGTTCGACTCTCACCTACCGCACAAGAGACAGTCCGAAAGGCTGTCTCTTTTTTGTTATGCCGGAAGCGTCGCCACGTGTACAAGCGAGACTTGTACATCACAACATCGACCCGACCGGTCAGATCCGCCTTGAAGGATCATTCGCAAGGGGCGATTGTTTTTGTCGGCAAAAGAGCGTACCTTTGTTCACCTTTAGTTAGCAGAGCTATGAAGAAGATTGTTTTGATTCTTGCGTTGGCGGTCCTTTCGCTGACTGGCCAGCGCCTCGGCGCCCAGACGCCTTATGTCGGCGGAAGCCTGACTTTGGCGTATGTCGATCATTTCACGTTTAACCAGCATTTCTTCGGAGGATACGAGTTCAACGACAAGTGGGCGGTCGGCGGCGGCCTCGGCCTGGACGTGTCCACGTTCGGCAACGGCCACGGTGTCGTGGGCGGTTTCATGGGAGCCTATGTGCGGTTCACTCCCTGGCACAACGACCTGCTGTACACGGACATCAAGTGGCGGACGGAACTGCTCCTTCAGGATTCGGTCGGGGTTTCCGGCGCCGATATCGGCTTCGTCGGTTCCCTGCGGTTCCGGGTCACAAACCATTTCGACGTCTTTACCGATTTCATCCCGGTCGGTGTCCGGTACAGTGGCGGAGATACCTATCCGCTGATCGGGATCCTGGGCAACGGCTGTTCCCTCGGAGTCCTCTACCGGTTCTAGGATCCGGTTTCGGTACAAGAGACAAGTTCACAAGGACTTGTCTCTTTTTTTGCCTATCTTTGCAAGGTATGTCCAGTCTGATTCCATCCGAGCGCCATCCTTTCGAACCCTTCCTGCCGGAAGGGGCGAAAATGCTGTTCCTGGGGAGCTTTCCGCCCCAGCCGAAGCGGTGGTGCATGCCGTTCTACTACCCGAACTGGCTGAACGATTTCTGGCGGATCCTGGGCCTGATCCATTTCGGGGACAAGGACCATTTCTGCCTTCCGCAGGAGAAGCGCTTCGACGAGGCGGCCGTGCGGGCGTTCTGCGCGCAGGCCGGGCTCGCGTTCTACGACACCGCCTGCGAGGTGCGCCGCCTGAAGGACAATGCGTCCGACGCCTTCCTGGAAGTGGTTACGCCCACGGACATCCCCGGGCTCCTCGCCCGGATTCCCGACTGTCACACGCTTATCGCCACCGGGCAGAAGGCGACGGAGGTCGTCGCGGAGCGGTTCGGCTGCGGGATTCCGCCGGTGGGGGGCTGCATGGACATCGACATCGACGGACGCCCGGTCCGGTTCTGGCGGATGCCCTCTTCCTCCCGCGCCTATCCGCTGCCGTTGGAAAAGAAGGCGGCGGCCTATCGCACACTGTTTACCCCCAATCCCCAATAAGTCATGAAAGCCATGTCCCTTTTCACCGCCCTTCTCGGCGCTATGACCTGCGCCTGCGGAGCCCCCGTCACGAACCTGGAAATCGCTGATTTCGAGGCGAAGGCCGCCGATCCGGCCGTCTTCCTCGTCGATGTCCGCACCCCCGAAGAATATGCCGAAGGCCACCTGCGGGGGGCCGCCAACATCGACTGGAACGCGCCCGATTTCCTGGAGCAGGCCCAGGCGGTCTGCCCGAAGGAGACCCCGGTCGCCGTCTATTGCCGGACCGGCCGCCGCAGCGGCGAAGCGTCCAAGAAGCTGTCCCAGGCCGGCTATGCCGTCTGCAACCTCGTCGGCGGCATCGAAGGCTGGCAGGCCGCCGGCAAGCCCGTCACGAAGTACGCTGTCGAGACCTTCTTCACCGACAGCGGCCTTCCCGTCCGCATCACCCTCATCAAGCACGGCACGCTGGAGATCGTTTACAAGGGCCTGTCCCTCCACATCGACCCGGTAAGCGGCCTCGGCATCCCGACCGACTACGCCACGGAGTTCCCGAAGGCCGATGTCATCCTGGTCACCCACGAGCACGGCGACCACTTCGACCGCGTGGCCCTGGAGGCCCTCGGCGCGAATGGCAATAACCTCGTCACCAACGCCCGCGTCGCGGAGATGCTGGGCTGGGGCGCCGTGATGGCCAACGGCGACAGCCGCGAGCTCCCCGGCGACATCCACCTGGACGCCGTCCCCGCCTACAATTACTCCGAGGGCCGCACGAATTTCCATCCCAAGGGCCGCGACAACGGCTTCATCCTCACTCTCGACGGCCTCCGCATCTATGTCGCCGGCGACACGGAGGACATCCCTGAGATGGCCGACATCAAGGACATCGACGTCGCCTTCCTCCCGGTGAACCAGCCCTACACGATGACCGGGGACCAGTGCGTCCATGCCGCCGAGGTCCTCCAGCCCAAGGTCCTCATCCCGTACCATTTCTCCAACACCGACCTCTCCGGGCTCCCGTCCCGCCTCCCCGGCATCACGGTTCTCCTCCGCCAGATGCAGTAGCGACCGCCCGGGCACGAAATGTGCACAAGGGACTGTTACGGAAATTATCCGTATATTTGCAGACTGCATCATAAGTTCCGTTGGCACAGAAACAGGGCAAATATATCCTGAACCCCGAGACGCTCGTCGTCGAATTGAAGGGGAAGAAGAAGCACCGGCTGCTGAAGACGCTCGTCGTCCTGGCGGCCGGGGCCTTGCTGTTCGTGCTGTACATGGTGCTGAGCGTATGGGTGCTGGGCATGGACCTGCCCAAGACGGCGGTCCTGCGGCGGCAGAATGCCGACTGGCAGTCCCGCCTGGAGCAGATGGGCGCCCGCCTGGACCGCGACGAGGAGGTGATGTCCCTGCTGGAAGTGCGGGACGACCGCATCTACCGGTCGGTGTACGGCGAGGACGAGATTCCGGCGGCCGTGCGGAACGCGGGGATCGGCGGGAACAACCGCTATCCCGCGCTGGCGGTGCTGGACCGCAGCCATATCCTGCGTCGGACGGCCCTGCGGCTGGACCGCCTGGAAAAGCGCGCCTATGTGCAGTCCAAGTCCTATGACGACATCTTCGCCCTGGCCCAGGTGGCGGGCGACAAGGCCTCGCACATCCCGGCGATCCCGCCGATGAGCACCGCGCCGGGCTCCTTCCACCTCTCCAGCCCCTTCGGCTATCGCAGCGACCCGATTACGGGCGCGAGCAAGATGCACACGGGCATGGACTTCTCCTGCGATCCGGGCAATCCCATCTATGCGACGGGGGACGGCACGGTGATCCTCGTGGAAAGCGATTTCTACGGCTATGGCAACCACATCGAGGTGGACCATGGCTTCGGTTACGTGTCTCGGTATTCACACCTGGCCGACATGTTCGCCTATGTGGGGCAGAAGGTCCGCCGCGGTGACTGCATCGCCCTGAGCGGCAAGTCGGGCCGTGTCACCGGTCCGCACCTGCATTACGAGATCCTGTACCGGAACGACTTCGTGAATCCGTCCGCGTACATGGACCTGGACATTTCACCCGAGGACTATGCCGCCATGGTCCGTAAACCTGCCGGCCGATGAAAACGAAGGGAAAGGTCAATGCAACGCGCCGGCGCCTCGGAAAGGCCCTGCGCTACCTGGCGGGGACGGTGACGGCGGCCATCGGGTTCTATGTGCTGTTCTCCCTGCTGTTCTCCACGGAGGAAGAACGGCGGCTCCAGCAGGAGAATGACCTGTATGCGACTTATTACCAGGAACTTCGGGAAAAGGAACGCCTGGTTACCGACGTGGTGGAAGGCCTGGAGGTGCGGGACGACGCCCTGTACCGCCGGATTTTCGAGACGGAGGCTCCTTCGGTGGACGCCGTCACGGCCGCCGACGTGATCAGCGTGAGCGATTCCCTGTCCGAGAGCTTCTACCTGTCCTATTCCGCCTCCAAGAGCGAGAGTCTCCGGATGATGGCGCAGAACGTGGAGGAGAACTTCCGGGAGATCTACCGCCTGATGGCGGCCCGGAAGGACAGCATTCCGCCGCTCACCCTGCCGATCGAAGGGATGTCCTATGTCCAGACCGGCGCCTCGGTGGGCCTCAAGCACAATCCGCTGTACAAGGTGGACATCCAGCACGACGGCATCGACCTCATCGCCCCGCAGGGGAGTGTGGTCAAGGCGGCGGCCGACGGGGTGGTCCGCAACGTGATCCGCTCCAACAAGGGTCTCGGCAACATCGTGGAAATCGACCATAAGAACGGGTATGTCACGCGGTATGCCCTCCTCGGAGACATCAGCGTCCCGCAGGGGAGGAGTGTCAAGCGGGGACAGAAAATCGGCACCGTAGGTATCTCTTCGACCACTTTCGCGCCCCATCTGCACTATGAGGTCCTGCGGGGCGGAAAGGCGCTGGACCCGGTGAACTTCCTGTTCGCTTCCGTGGATCCGGACGAGTACGCGAAAATGCTGTACATGTCCGTGAGCACGCGGCAGTCGATGGATTGATTTTTTTATTATATTTGTAGGAATAACACTCTTACACCATGGCCAAGCTGTTATACACGATGGGCGAAGTGGCCGAACGGCTCGGGGAGAGCACGTCGGCCGTCCGCTACTGGAGCAACTACTTCGAGAAATTCATCAAGCCTTCCCGCAACGCCAAGGGCAACCGCCTTTTCCATCCGGAGGACGTGGAAACCCTCGAACAGATCCAGTTCCTCGTGAAGAAGCAGGGAATGACCCTGGATGGGGCTCAGGCCCGTCTCACGGAGGACCGCCGCAGCGTGGAGAAGCGCGTGAAGACCCTGAATTCCCTGAAGGAGATCCGGGCCCGTCTGGTAGAGGTGAGGAAGAGCCTATGACAGTCCGCGACATCGTAGAAGCCATCGAGCAGTTCGCGCCCCTGTCCATCCAGGAAGGATGGGACAACAGCGGGCTTTGCATCGGCGCGCCCGGGGACGAGGTCCATGGCGTCCTCGTCGGTTTCGACTGCACGCCGGAACTCATCGACGAAGCCGTGGAGAAAGGCTGCGACATGGTCGTAACCCATCATCCGCTGATTTTCAAGGGATTGAAGCGCATCCAGGGCGGGGACCCCGTCTCTGATGCGGTGATCAAGGCCGTCCGGGCGGGCGTCGCGGTCTATGCGGCGCACACCACGGCGGACAAGGTGATCGCCGGGGTGAGCGGGGCGATGGCCCGCCGCCTGGGCCTTTCGGACATCGCCGTGATGGAGGACGAAGGCGGCTACGGCCTCGGCGCCGTAGGCACGCTTCCGCACCCGATGACGGGGGAGGAGGCCATCGCCTATGTCAAGGAAAAGTTCGGCCTGCAGGTCGTCCGCGCCTCGAAGCCCGTCGCCCGGGTGGAAAAGGTGGCGATGTGCGGCGGGGCCGGCGGATCGGAGATCGACGCGGCCCGCGCCACGGGCGCCCAGCTGTACATTTCTGGCGACGTCTCCTACCACAACTTCTTCACGCCGGACGGTTTCATGGTGCTGGACATCGGCCACTTCGAGAGCGAAGTGGACATCGTGGAGATATTATGTAAGGTAATCCGCGAAAAATTTCCTACCTTTGCAGTTCGCATCAGCGACAACCTCGGACGGAGCAATCCGGTCCGATACTATTGAATACGATAAATCGATTTATACAAGACCCTTATGGCAACCAAGAAAACCGTCAAGAAGGTGGATGCTCCGATCGACCAGCACGAGACTTTCGTCTCCCTGCAGAAGACTTTCGCCGACTCCGAGATGAGCGTCTCCGAGAAGCTCAAGACCCTGTATGAACTCCAGGCGGCCGACTCCGAGATGGACAAGATCATCCAGCTCCGCGGCGAACTCCCCGCCGAGGTCGAAGTCCTCGAGAACGAGATCGCCGACCTCAAGGCCCGTTCCGCCCAGCTCGCCGCCGTCATCGAGCAGCTGAACCGGAACATCGCCGACGCGAAGCTCTCCATCGCCGAGCACGAAAGCACCGTGGAGAAGTACCAGCGCCAGCTCGAGACCATCACCAACAGCCGCGAGTACGATTCCCTGAACAAGGAGATCGAGAACCAGGACCTCCTGCGCCAGATCGACGAGAAGAACATCACCGACACCCGTTACGAGATTGCCGCCCGCAAGGCCGACCTCGAGGACCTCAAGGACCATATCACCATCCGTACCGAGGACCTGAAGGCCAAGAAGGACGAGCTCGCCGTGATCGTCGAGTCCACCGCCAAGGAAGAGGCCGTCCTGCAGGAGCGCCGCGACGCCTGCGCCGCGAAGATCGACGCCCGTACGATGAGCGCTTACGAGCGCATCCGCCAGAGCGTGCACAACCACCTCGCCGTGGTCTCCGTGTACAACGGCAACGCCTGCGGCGGCTGCTTCAACACCATCACCCCGCAGCGCCTGGTGGAGATCGCCTCCAACAGCAAGCTCATCATCTGCGAGCACTGCGGCCGCATCATCATCAACCCGGATTTCGAATAGTCCCTCCGCCCCATGCCTGAGTATTCCCGGAAAAAGAAAGATCAGGCAGTCAATCTGGAGACCCTGATGGGGAACAAGCCCCCGCAGGCCCTGGATGTAGAAGCGGCTGTCCTGGGAGCGATGCTCGTGGAACCGTCGACCATCGACGAGTCCATGGAGGAGCTCACTGCGTCCTGCTTCTATGATCCCAAGCACCGGATGATCTTCGAGGCGATGTCCGCGCTCGTGAACGAGCACGTGTCCATCGACCTCATCTCCGTGTCCGAGAAGCTCCGCACCCAGGGGAACCTGGAGGCGGTGGGCGGCCCCGTCGTGCTGGCGGACCTGTCGCAGAACATCGGCGCGGCGGCCCACATCGAGTACTATCTCAAGATCCTCAAGCAGAAGACCATCCAGCGCGACCTGATCACGGCCTCCTACGAGATCCTCCGGGAGTCGTTCGACGAGACGGTCATCGTGGACAACCTCATCGACGACGCGCAGACGAAAGTCTTCCAGGCCATCCAGACCAACGACAAGCACGACGTCAAGGACATCGGCTCCATCATCAACTCGGTGATGGACAACCTGCAGGAACTGCAGAAGATCACCGGTCCTTCCGGCGTCCCCAGCGGCTATCCCTCCATCGACCGGGTCACCCAGGGCTGGCAGAAGTCGGACCTCATCATCCTGGCGGCCCGTCCGTCCGTGGGTAAGACGGCCTTCGCCTTGAACATCGCCCGCAACGCGGCGGTGGACCACAACATGCCGGTGGCCGTGTTCTCCCTGGAGATGTCGGCCGACCAGCTGGGCAAGCGTCTGATCACCACTGAATCCGGCCTCTCCGGCGAGAAGATCCGGGGCGGCGTGAAGCTGGAGCCCTTCGAGTGGGAGCAGCTCGAGTACACCCTCAAGCGCCTGGCCAAGGCGCCGCTGTACATCGACGACACCCCGGGCATTCCCATCATGGAATTCCGCGCCAAGGCGAAACGGCTCGTGAAGCAGAAGCAGGTCCGCCTGATCGTGGTGGACTACCTCCAGCTGATGCAGGGCCCGGTGGAACTCCGCGGTCTCCGCGAGCAGGAAGTCGCCGCCATCTCCCGTACCCTCAAGGCCACGGCCAAGGAACTGAACATCCCGATCATCGCCCTCTCGCAGCTGTCCCGCGATGTGGTCAAGCGTACCGGCGGCCTCGGAAAGCCGCAGTTGAGCGACCTCCGCGAGTCCGGCTCCATCGAACAGGACGCCGACATGGTCATTTTCATCCACCGTCCGGAGTTCACCGGCATGTCCGAAGACCCGGCCGACAAGGAAAAGGCATGGATTGTGATAGCAAAGCACAGAAACGGCGAAGTATGCGACATCGAGATGAAATACAAGTCCGGGCAGGTCAAGTTCGTGGAACCCGACCAGTCGCTGGACATCCAGGCGCAGCGCCCCTATGTGAGCGCGGCCAGCGAACCGGTGAAAACCGACGACGGATACAACTTCGAAGACGCCAACCAACCCTTCTGATGATGAAAACCCTCCGCATATTCCTCCTCTCCGCCCTCCTGCTGGGGGCCGGGGCCGCCGCATCCGCGCAGAATGCCCGGTGCCTCCCCGCCCGCACCGACGGAGTCGATCCTTACAAGGATGGTGAGAAGATCGTCTTCAACGTCTCCTACAACTGGCATGCGGTCCAGACCGACGTGGCGAAGGCCAACCTGACGGCCGACCAGACGACCCTGAACGGGGAGAAGGTCTGGCACACGGCCCTCACGATGAAGACGGCCCCGTTCTTCGACGTGTTCTTCAAGATCCGGGAGAGCTTCGAGTCCTGGTTCGGCCTGAAGGGCGTCGAGCCCCGCCGTTTCCTCCGCGAGACGCGGGAAGGGGATTACCACTGTATCAACGACTACCGCTACGACCACGCGGCGAAGACCATCCATGCCCATCTGGAGTACTGGGACAAGGAGAAGGTCGATATGGACATTCCTTTCGGGGACTGCACCTATGACGTTACCTCCCTCTTCTACTATGCCCGCCGGATGGACTATGCGAACCTCAAGCCCGGGACGGTGTACAAGATTTCCTTTGCCATCGACCGGGAAGTGCAGACGGTGAACCTGACCTACCGCGGCCAGGAGAACAAGTATATCAAGGGCGTCGGCACCATCGCCACCCGGAAGTTCGGGCTTTCGCTCAAGAAGGGCGAGGTGTTCGAGGGGAACGAGGATGCGATCCTGTGGTTCTCCGACGATGACAACCGGCTCCCCGTCGCCTTCATGGCGCCGCTCAAGGTGGGCGCGATGAACGGCCGGCTCGCCTCCTACGAGGGACTGGCCCATGACTTTACCGCCCTCATTTCCACCAAGCGCGTCAAATGAAGGAACAAGTGATGCATACCGGTCAGGTCGTGTCGATGACGCCCCAGACGACGACGGTTCGGATCGTCTCGCATTCGGCCTGCTCGGAATGCCATGCCGCCGGCCTGTGCGGCCTTTCCGAATACACCGAAAAAGCCATTGAAGTACCCACCAGCCCCTCCGCCACCTACGGTGTCGGGGACGAGGTGAAGGTGGTGCTGAAGGCGTCCATGGGCTTCAAGGCCGTCTGGCTCGCCTATTTCCTCCCGCTGGTCGTCCTGCTGGCCGTCGCGCTCGGGCTCATCGCCCTGGGCGTGGGCGAAGTCGCGGCCGGCCTTGCCGGGCTCGGCGCCGTGGCACTCTACTATCTGGTCCTGTGGCTGTTCCGGGACCGGCTCCGGAATGAATACATTTTTACGATTCAACCATAAACTTTTAACCAAACTCATATGACCAACACTGTCATCTGGACCATAGCGATCATCACGGTGCTCGGCGTGTTGCTTGCGCTCGTCCTCTACCTGGTGGCGAAGAAGTTCAAGGTGGAGGAGGATCCCCGCATCGACGAGGTCGAGAAAGTGATGCCCGGCGCGAACTGCGGCGGCTGCGGCTTTGCCGGCTGCCGGGCGTTCGCCGAGGCGGCGGTGAAGTCTCCGGACCTGGAAGGCATCTTCTGCCCGGTAGGCGGCAACGACGTCATGGCGCAGGTCGCCTCCATCCTCGGCTTCGAGGTCAAGGCCAAGGCGCCCGAGGTGGCCGTCGTCCGTTGCAACGGGACCTGTGAGGCCCGTCCGCGCGTGAACGAGTACGACGGATTCGCCACCTGCGCCGTGAAGGCCGCCCTCTATGCGGGCGACACGGCCTGCGCGTTTGGCTGCCTGGGTTGCGGCGACTGCGTCGCGGCCTGCCAGTTCGGGGCCCTGTCCATGGACCCCGCCACCGGACTTCCCGTCGTGGACGAGGAGAAATGCACCGCCTGCGGCGCCTGCGTGAAGGCTTGCCCGAAGCAAATCATTGAACTGCGGCAGAAAGGGCCGCGCGGCATGCGCGAGTTCGTCTCCTGCGTGAACAAGGACAAGGGCCCCGTTGCGAAGAAGGCCTGTGCCAACGCCTGCATCGGCTGCGGCCTGTGCGCGAAGACCTGCATCCACGAGGCCATCACCATGGCGGTCAACATCGCCTGGATCGATTCCTACAAGTGCAAGCTCTGCCGCGAGTGTGAGGCCGTGTGCCCGACCGGCGCCATCCACGGGGTGAACTTCCCGAAGCCCCTGGACAAGGACGCCGTCAAGGCCCGCATCGCCGAAAGGAAGAAGAAAGCGGCGGAAGCGAAAGCTGCGGAGGCCGCATTAATCGCAGAAGCTGCGAAGGAGGCTGCCCATGAGTAAGACTACATTCGCCATCGGCGGAGTCCATCCGCACGACAACAAGCTCGCCCGCGACTGCCGGACCGAAGTCCTGCCGCCGGCGCCGACCATGTACATCTCCGTCGCCCAGCACCTCGGTGCGCCCGCCCTGCCGGTCGTGGAGGTGGGCGACAAGGTGAAAGTGGGCCAGGTCATCGCCGGTCCGGGCGGTTTCGTATCGGCCTACGTCCATTCTCCCGTGTCCGGTACGGTCAAGTCCATCGGCCCCCGCGCCGACCTGGCCGGCCGTCCCGTCACCCACATCGAGATCGCCGTGGAAGGCGACGAGTGGATGGAGGGTATCGACCTGTCGGACAACCTGATCACCGACATCCCCTCCGACAACGCGGCCATCATCGAGAAGATCCACAGCGCCGGTGTCGTCGGCCTCGGCGGCGCGACGTTCCCGACGCACATCAAGCTTTCGCCGCCTCCGGGCTCCAAGTGCGAACGCATCATCATCAACGGCTGCGAATGCGAGCCGTACCTCACCTCCGACTACCGTGTCCTCCTGGAGAAGGGCGAGCAGGTCGCCGTGGGCGCCGCCATCATCGCCAAGGTGATGGGGAACGTCCCCTGTACCATCGCCATCGAGGAGAACAAGCCCGAGGCCATCGCCCACATGCGCGAGGTCGTCGCTAAGCTGGGTTTCAAGACCATCGAGGTGATGGAGCTGAAGATGCGCTACCCGCAGGGCAGTGAGAAGCAGCTCATCGACGCGGTCATGCACCGCCAGGTTCGTTCCGGCGGCCTGCCGATCTCGGTCGGCGCAGTCGTCCAGAACGTGGGTACCGCCCTCGCCGTGTACGACGCGGTGCAGAAGAACAAGCCCCTCATCGACAACACCATCACCGTGACGGGCAAGTGCTTCCCGAAGCAGGTGAACCTGCAGGTGCGCGTAGGCACGCCGTTCCGCTATATCATCGATTCCCTCGGCGGCATGCCGGAGGACGCGGCGAAGGTCATCAGCGGCGGTCCGATGATGGGCAAGGCCATCGCGAACCTGGATGCGACCACGCTCAAGGGCACGAGCGCCCTCCTCTTCCTCACGGAGAAGGAGACCCGCCGCGCTCCCGAGAGCGCCTGCATCCGCTGCGGCAAGTGCGCCGACGCCTGCCCGATGGGTCTCGAACCCTTCCTGCTGCACAAGCTTTCCCGAATCAAGGATGTCGAAGCGCTCGAGGCCAATGCCGCCCAGGACTGCATCGAGTGCGGCTGCTGCCTGTATTCCTGCCCCGCCCACATCCCGCTGCTGGACATCATCCGCACGGGCAAGGGCCTTGCCCTGGGCGCCATCAAGGCCCGCGCCGCGGCCGCCAAGGCCGCTGCGGAAGCCGCTAAAAAGTAAAGGATTATGAGTAAGTTGATTGTATCCCCTTCACCCCACATCCATTCCAAGGACTCCACCCGGTCCCTGATGCTGGATGTCGTGATCGCGCTCCTGCCTGCGGTGCTCTGCTCCTTCGTCGGGAGATCCTCGTGATGGCCGTGAGCGTGTGCTCCTGCCTCCTGCTCGAGTGGGCCATCACCCGTTTCCTGCTGAAGAAACCCTCCACCCTGTGCGACCTCTCCGCGGTCGTGACGGGTATCCTCCTGGGCCTGAACCTGCCGTACACCACCCCCTGGTGGGTCGTGTTCATCGGCGCGGTCGTCGCCATCGGCGTCGCCAAGATGACTTTCGGCGGCCTGGGCCAGAACATCTGGAACCCCGCCCTGGTGGGCCGCGTGTTCCTCCTCGTCTCCTTCCCGACCTACATGACCACCTGGTCGCAGCCCAAGGGCCTGTTCGGCCTGGATGCCGTGACCGGTCCGACCCCGCTCGGCGCCATCAACGAAGGCCTGATGCAGGGCGCGTCCGTGCAGGACATCATGGCGCAGAACGGGTATGATTACGGGCAGATGTTGTTCGCGAACCTCGGCGGCTCCGCCGGCGAAGTCTGCGCCATCGCCCTGCTGCTCGGCTTCGTTTACCTGTGCGTCCGCCGGGTCATCAAGCCTTGGATCACCCTGACGATCTTCGCCACGGTGGCCCTGACGGCCCTCCTTTTCTGGGGCATCAATCCCGCCCGTTTCACCGGTCCCGTCTTCAACCTCCTCACCGGCGGTCTCATCCTCGGCGCCTGCTTCATGGCCACCGACTACGTGACCTCCCCGATGAGCCTCTGGGGCGGGGTCATCTTTGGCGTGGGCATCGGTTTCCTCACGATGATGATCCGTTACTTCGGTTCCTATCCGGAAGGCGTCTCGTTCGCCATCCTGATCATGAACTCCTTCGTTCCGCTCCTCAACCGGGCGTTCCACCAGAAAAAATTCGGGAGGTAGCAAGATGGCAGCCGTATCCAATCTCAAGAACATGACGCTGGTCCTCGGACTGACCTGTCTCCTGTGCTCCGCCGTCCTCGGCGGCGCGTACGCCCTCACGAAGAATCCCATCGACGCCGCGGCCGTCGCCAAGACGAACAAGGCCGTGGGCGCGGTGCTTCCCGCCTTCGACGAGACTTCCTACGAATCCGTCGAGGTCGATGGAAAGACCTACAACTACTACAAGGCCGTCAAGGGTGGTGAAACCGTCGGCTACGCCGTCGAGTCCACCGTCGTCGGCTTCGGCGGCCCGCTGTCCCTGATGGTGGGCGTCACCCCGGACGGGGTGGTGTACAACACCTCCGTCCTTTCGCACGCGGAAACCCCGGGCCTCGGCGCCAAGTGCAACACCGACGCCAAGTTCATGGCCCAGTGGGAAGGTTTCGACCCTTCCGCCAAGATTCTCTCCGTCAAGAAGGACGGCGGCGACGTGGACGCCATCACGGCTTCCACCATCACCTCCCGCGCCTACACGGAAGCCGTCAAGAATGCCGTGAACGCGGTTAAAGCAATGGAGGACTAGACGATGGCTAAAAACTGGAAACTCATTACCGACGGTCTGGTCAAGAACAACCCGACCTTCGTCCTGCTGCTGGGCATGTGCCCGACGCTGGCCACGACGACCTCGGCCATCAACGGCCTTTCCATGGGCCTGGCGACCCTGTTCGTCCTGGTCCTGTCGAACGTGGTCATCTCCCTGATCGCGCCGGTCGTGCCGGACAAGGTGCACATCCCGGTGTACATCGTCGTCATCGCCACCTTCGTCACGCTGCTCCAGCTGCTGATGCAGGCTTATACCCCGGCGGTCTACGAGACCCTGGGCCTGTTCATCCCGCTCATCGTGGTGAACTGCATCGTCCTCGGCCGTGCGGAGGCCTTCGCCTCCAAGAACGGCGTCGGCGCCAGCGCCCTGGACGGCATCGGCGTGGGCATCGGCTTCACCCTGGCGCTCACCGTCCTCGGCCTCGTCCGCGAGGTCCTGGGCTCCGGCTCCGCCTTCGGCTTCAACTTCATCGGCGGCCGCGACGGCATGCTCGCCTTCGTGATGGCCCCGGGCGCTTTCCTGTGCCTGGGCTACCTGATGGTCCTGTTCAACAAATTCCTGAAAAAAGACTAGGCCATGGAGTACTTCCTGATCATCATCTCGGCGATTTTCGTCAACAACATCGTCCTGGCGCAGTTCCTCGGAATCTGCCCCTATCTGGGTGTCTCCAACAAGCTGTCGACGGCCACGGGCATGTCGATGGCCGTGTGCTTCGTCATCACCCTTGCCACCCTGGTGACTTTCCTCATCAACAAGTATCTCCTCGTTCCCTTCCAGCTCGAGTTCCTGCAGACGATCGCCTTCATCCTGGTGATCGCCGCCCTCGTGCAGATGGTGGAGATCGTGCTGAAGAAGGTGAGTCCGTCCCTCTACCAGGCCCTCGGTATCTTCCTGCCCCTGATCACCACGAACTGCGCCGTCCTCGGCGTCGCGATCACGGTGGTCACCAAGGAATTCACCTTCGGCCTTCCTTCCCACCTGCTGAACCTCGGTGAGGCGCTGGTCTATGCCTTTGCGACTTCCCTGGGTTACGGCCTGGCGATGGTCATCTTCGCGGGCATCCGCGAACACCTCGCCCTGTGCGACGTGCCCAAGGCGTTCAAGGGCGTCCCGATCGCCCTGGTGAGCGTGGGTATCCTCGCGCTGGCCTTCATGGGTTTCAGCGGCATGGTCAAGTAAACAATCAATCTTAGTGTTAGTTACAATGAAGAAGACTCTTTTGATCGTGATCGCCCTCCTCGGCCTGTCCCTGGCCGCGGTGGCGCAGCCGAAGGCCATCGGTGTCCGCGGCGGCCTGTTCGGTCCCCATTTCAACGGCGAAATCAGCTACGAGCAGTGGACAAGCCTGTTCGACAACGACTACGATTTCGTGGAAGTGGACCTCGGCGTCTTCGGCGGCAATGGCTTCAAGGCCACGGCGCTGTACAACTTCACCTTCGCCCAGCCGGAATTCACCGACCGCGGCGAGTGGGCTTTCTACACGGGCCCGGGCCTGGCCCTCGGCTATGGCACCGGCAACAAGCTCAAGGAAGACGGAACCACCGAGGCGAAAGCTCGCCCGTTCCTGGGTCTGGCTTACCAGCTGGGCCTGGAGTACACCTTCTGGTTCCCGCTGCAGCTTTCCGCCGATTTCCGTCCCAGTTTCATGATCCCCGCGTTCATGAACCGGGGCAACTGGTACGGCTTCGCGATTTCCGCCCGGTACGCTTTCTAAAGCGCCGGGAGCGACATCAGCAGCTGATACTGCTGGTTGAGCGCCTTCGAGAACGAATTGTCGAGGATGGCATCCGTCAGGGTGCCATCCTCCGTTTGTATCCGGAGGGACTTGATGTTTCCGTAGGCGAGGGCGCGGAGCTGGGAGAGGGTGGGGTAGAGGTAGATGAAATTGACCTCGTCGCGGGTCTGGGGAAGGGTGAGTTCGGTGCCGTCCCCGAGGACGAAGGTGACCGGGGCGTCCGGCTCGATGCGGTACTGCTTCTCGGTGCCCAGCTGGAAGGCCAGGTCGATGTCCTCCTTCGCGGAATTCTTGTAGTACAGGTGGTTCAGGATGAGGTTGTACTTGAGGTCCTGCCCATCGGCGACCATCGGCGTGGCAGCCGTCATGACGCTGCCGGTGAGGTCCACGCGGCCGGCGGGCTCGGCCGTCAGGTCGATGGTGGTCTGCGCAGCCCGGTCGATGGCCTCACAGTGCCGTTTCAGGAGGGCGGCGAAGGCATCGTCCTTGAAATGATACTGCAGGTAATTGTCCGGATCCCAGCCGGTTACGAGCTCAAGGTCGGAGACCCCGCGGGTGAACTTCTCCATGTCGGACGCTTCCAGCGCATAACGGAGCCGGTTCAGGTACAGGCCGTCCTCCTGACGGGTTTTCGTCGCGCTTTCCTGGCCGATCTGGTCGGCCCGGACGACGGAGCCGCTGGGGAGGGTGGCCGTCATCTTCACCCCCTTCGGAGCCGTGAAGCCGGTCTTCTGGCGGAGGTCGATGAACAGCTGGTACAGCGTGGACCCGTCGGGAAAACCGACGCGTTCCACACGCACGGAGAGGTCCTGGCAGGGCTCCGCCTCGGTGGAGATATGGGTCATTCCTTCGGACCGGTAGTTGGTCCGGATCTCCTGCGCGGAGAGGGTGAAGGTGGCTGCGAGAGCCACCAGGGAGAGGAGGGTCTTTTTCATTATCGCCTGCAAATATACACAATCGGTGCCGGGAAACGGAATTTTTTCGTATCTTTATCGGGTTAATAACCTTTAGACTATGTACCAATACCGCATTTCCGGTGACAAGTATGTCCTGAGCCTGGATAACCACGTGGAGATTTCGGCGGCGCTCGCCGCCTTCTGCCGGGAACTGGACATCCGCTGCGGCGCCGTTTATGGCATCGGCGCCATCTGTGAGGCGACCTTCCGATTCCTGGACCCGGCCACGAAGCAGTACGTGGACAAGACCTTCTCCGAGCAGATGGAGATTACGAACCTGACCGGCAACATCTCCCGGAAGGACGGGAACGTCTACCTCCACCTGCACATTACCGCAAGCCGGCGGGATTACACCTGCATCGGCGGTCACCTGCTCACCGCTCGCGTGAACGGGGCCTGCGAGCTCGTCGTGGAGCGTTTTTCCTGCGAAGCCGGCCGCCGTTTCGACGAGGAGACGGGCCTCAACCTGTATGATTTCTAAACCTGATACTACAATATGAGCTTTGTCATGATTGTCGAGCTGCTGATCGTCCTCGCAGCGCTCTACGTGGGTTCCCGCTACGGTTCCCTGGCTCTCGGTGCCATCTCCGGCATCGGCCTGGCCATCCTCGTGTTCGGCTTCGGGCTCAAGCCCGGAACCCCTCCGACGGACGTCATCTACATCATCATCGCGGCCGTCACCTGCGCCGGCACCCTCCAGGCGTCGGGCGGTATGGACTGGATGATCCAGATCGCG
>ONJB01000039.1 GCA_900318015.1 uncultured Bacteroidales bacterium
GTAAGGAATGGAATTCCAGCGGCCCCAACCGTTGCGGTCGCCGTCCTTCTGCTGGCCGAGGGTGTTGTCCACGCTGATCTTCCAGGGATCGTCCGGATAGACGAGGCCGAGGGCGGAAGCGCCCAGATAGGAAGAGGAGGACATGTAGGCGGACTGGCCGAGCACCACGTTCAGGGCGTGCTTGCCGAACACCTTGTCATAAGTCAGGGTGTTTTCCACCTGATAGCTGTAGTAGCGGTTCATGCTCTGGGAAGCGGAGGAACCGTAGTTGATCTTGTCGACGGTAGAAGCTTTTCCGTCCTTGTCATACACGGTCGTGGAAGTGACCGTATCCAGGCTGTAGCTCTTGGAGGTCAGGAAATACTGCTTGGTGTAGCTGTGACCATACACATAGGAGAGGTCCAGGGTGACGGCGTTGCGGAACTTCAGGCCGTCGATGAGCTGGAGCTCGGTGGTCAGGCCGCCGACGATCTTGTCGGTGCTGCTGTAGCCGTGCGGGCGGTCCAGCATGGCGATCGGGTTGGCCTGCTCGTTGTAGGTACCGCCGTCGGCGATGAAGTAAGCCACTCCCTTGTCATTGCGGATAATATAAGGATAACCGGCCGGGTAGAGGGAGCGGTAACGCGCCTCTTCGGCCTCGTCGGCATAGATGGGATCCAGCGGGGACATGCCCAGGGCGGAGCCCAGCGGGGAACCGTACTCGGAGTTGGCCGAGATGCCGGCGGACTTGATGTGGGCGAAGGAGACCTGGTTGGAGACCGTGAGCTTGTTCAGCCAGTTGCGGGAAGCGGAGTGGTCGAACAGGGTGATGCCGATGTTCTCGCGGAGGGTCATTCTGTCATAGTAGGACTGGTCGAAACGGCCGCCGATGGTACCCTTCGTGGAAAGGTAACCGCCGGAAACGCTGTAGTTGATCCGGCTGTTGCCGCCGGAGACGTTCAGGTCGTGCTTGACGACGGGGGCGTTCTTGTCGAAGATGGCTTCCACCCAGTCGGTGCCCTTTCCGAGGGAATAGGGATCGTCATAGATGGGCGCGTTGCCCGCGTTGAGCTGGCCCTCGTTCATCATGATCGCATACTCAGTGGCGTTCAGCACGGAGGGCTTGCGCCAGGGATTCTGCATGCCGTAGGAGAAGTTGTAGTTGACGACGGTCTTCCCTTCGGAGCCGGACTTGGTGGTCACGAGGACCACACCGTCGGCCGCGCGGGCACCGTAAACGGCGGCGGAAGCGGCGTCCTTGAGGACGTCGATACGCTCGATGTCGTTCGGGTTGATGTAGTCGATGCTGCCGGCCGGCATGCCGTCCACGATATACAGCGGGGAAGCATGGTTGATGGAGCCGACACCGCGGACGATGACCGTGGAGCTGGCGCCCGGAGCGCCGGAGTTCTGGGTGACCTGGACACCGGAGGTCATGCCCTGGAGCATGTTGTCCACCCGGTTCTGGGACTGGACCTTCAGGTCATCGGCCGTGACCGAGGAAATGGAGGCCGTCACCACGGATTTCTTCTGGACACCGTAACCGATGACCACCGTCTCTTCCAGCATCTCGGCATCCTCGGCGAGGAGGATTTCCATGATGCGGTCCGGGGTGGCCGCTGCGGTCTGGGTCACATAGCCGATGCAGGAGATCTCCAGGACGGCGTTCGGCGCGACGCGGAAGGAGAAGGCTCCGTCCGCACCGGTCACGGTACCGTTGGTGGTTCCCTGCTCGACGACAAAGGCGCCGACAATCGGCTGGCGCGCATCGTCGAGGACGACACCGCTGATGGTGACGTTCTGCGCCCATGCTGCCAGGCTCAATCCTAATGCAAGGATTAGGGAAGCAAATTTTTTCATACGCGATGGGTTTGGTTGTGCGTTGGTTATTGTTAAATGAATTGTGTTCTGACACAAGGTCCACCGCAAAATTACACCGGGCAAGCATATCCCACGCGCATAAGAAAATAAAAGTACCGCAAAGTAGTAGCCATCTTATTATAAGACAGCTAATTAAAAGTTTTTAATAGGGCAAAAAAGTAGTGGAGCGGGAATCAATTATCCACTACTTTCCAATCATTTTTACCCGTTCCTCGAACTTGTCACGGTCCCCGAGGGCCGCATTCTTGACCGAGACCTTATAGTTATATATGGTACTGACGGAGTAATCCAGCATGGTCGCGATCTTCTTGGAATCGTCCACGCCGAGGCGGATCAGGGCGAAAATCCGGAGCTCCGTCGTGAGCCTGCCGGGAGGCGGAACAAGGCGCGCATCCTCCTGCAAAAGGGCGTTGAACTGGTCCACGAAGTCCGGATACAGGGCCAGGAAGGTCTCATCGAACTTTCGGTAGAAATCTTCCAGCGCTTTCTCCGAGCGCTCGGAAATGGCCAGTTCGCGGAAGAGCTGGTCCGACTTGCCCTGCTTCAGCAGGTTCCGGAACCGGTTGTCTTGGGAGCGGATCAGGGCCACCTGCTCCGACAGGCCCTGCAGGAAGTCCATGATATAGGCATCCTTCACCTTGTCGGCCTTGGAAATCTGCCGGTTCAGGACGCTGAGCTCCTCATTGGCCGCCGCCAACTGGACATTGCTGTCCGCCAGGGCCTTCTGCATGCGGGAGAGCTTCCGGGAGCGGACGACCAGGAAATAGGCGATCAGGGACAGCACCAGCACCAGGACGGCCAGCAGGATGGACGAAATGACCCCCATCCGGTTCTGCCGGTCCTGCCGGACGGAGTACGCACTCTCCACTTCCATCAGGAAGCGGGAAATCTGCCAGGGACGCAGCTTGGCATTGTACAGCACCGCATCTTCCTGCGCCATCCGGAGATAGCGGAACGAACGGTCCACGTCCAGGGGAAGGATGTTCTGCGCCACCATCGTCAGGGAGGCATAATCCTTCACCGCGTTCACGATGTCGCATTCTGCGGAGCGGATGAGCCAGGCCATCCGTTCCGGCTGGTTGCCCCGCAGGTTCTCGATTTCCGACTGGAAAAAGGCGAAGATGGCGAAATTCCGGTCCTCCGGCTTCACCGTGGCGAGCAGCAGTCGGTTCACGCTGTCGGCGGAAGCGAGGTTGCCCCGGTCCATGAAGTCGTCCCGCAGCACGGAGCGCCAGCGGTCGGAGTCCTTGGGCAGGAGCTGGTACAGACGGGGACGGAACGACGAATCCGGGGGGATGGACAGCTTTTCCACCATCCCGGAATTGCCCGCCAGGTCCTTGCTGAAATCGTACAGGTCCCAGATGTACTCCGCCATCAGGGACGGGGAGAAAGTGGTCGTGTCAACCCCGCCGTACAGGAGCTGGGAGGCCTCGAGGTAACTGCCGGCCTTGGCATACAGATGCCCCAGCTGGACGGACGCCTCGTTGTACAGGTCCTGGTCGCACAGCACGTCCTGCGCCAGTTCCTGGCAATGCTTCAGGTACACCTGGGTGGAGTCGAAACTGAAGGGGAAGAACTCCCGGGCGACGTTCATCTCCAGTTCGTACCGGCGGAGCGGATCCCGCGTGGAACGGGCCAGCTTGCCCAGGGCGTCCATCTGGTCCAGTTTCCGGGCCACATACATATTGCTGGCGCTGATGTAGCCGTCCAGTTCGAGCAGGAGCTGCTGCGTCGCCCGGTCCGGGCGCGGCGCCGGCCTGCAGGCAGCCGCCCCGAGGGCGACAGCCAGCCATAGACCTATGCGCCAAAGCTTCCGCATGCGTGACTAGACGATTTGATTGACCGCCTTTTCAACTTCTTCCTTCCGGTCCTCGGGCGTGACGGCCGCGAGGAAGGAGATCATCTGCAGGACCTTCGCTTCCGCCTCCGGGACTCCGCGGGTGCGCATATAGAACAGCGCGTCCTCGTCCAGGCGGCCGGTGGTGGCCCCGTGGGAGCATTTCACGTCGTCGGCATAGATTTCCAGCTGCGGGGTCGTTTCCACATGGGCCCCCTCGGACAGGACGATGTTGTGGTTCTCCTGGTAGGCTTCCGTCTGCTGGGCGTCCGGGGCCACGATGATCCGGCCGTCGAAGGTCACCCGGGACGAGCCGCCCGCAATGCCGTTGAACAGCTGGTGCGAGACGCAGCCGCCCGCACGGTGATGCATCAGGATGCGGAAATTCACCCGCTCCTCGCCACCGCACAGGTACAAGCCTTTCAGGGACACTTCCGCCCCTTCGCCGACCAGGTCGATGGCGACGTCGATGTCGCGGGACTCCCCGGGAAGCACCACGAACATCAGTTCGAGTTTCTCCCCCGCCCCGACAACATGGTCCGGACGGCGCCCGACGAAAGGATCTCTGTAATTACCGTACCCCATCAGAACTGGTCAAAGCCTTGTTTTTCAATCGCCTCGATGAGCTCGGGGCCGCCCGTACGGACGATGCGGCCGTCCTTGAGGACATGCACCACGTCGGGCCGGACATACTCCAGGAGCTTCTGGTAGTGCGTGATGATGATGGCCGATTTCTCCGGGGAGCGGAGGGCGTTCACCCCGTCCGCCACAATCTTGAGGGCGTCCACGTCCAGGCCGGAATCCGTCTCGTCCAGGATGGACAGGGTCGGGTCCAGCAGGGCCATCTGGAAGATCTCGTTGCGCTTCTTCTCGCCGCCGGAGAAGCCCACGTTCACTTCGCGCTTGGCGAATTCGGGCTTCATCTGGACGAAGGCCATCTTCTCCTTGAGGAGCTTCAGGAACTCGGGCGTCTTCATCTCGGGCAGGCCCTGGGCCTTCCGGCGGGCCTGGACGGCCGCCTTCATGAAGGCCGTGATCGTCACCCCGGGAATTTCCACGGGATACTGGAAGCTCAGGAAGATGCCCGCCCAACTGCGCTCTTCGGGCGCCATCGACAGGAGATCCTTCCCGTCATAGACGATGCTTCCTTCCGTCACTTCATAGTCCGGACGGCCGGTGAGGACGGCGTTCAGGGTGGACTTTCCCGCCCCGTTTGGGCCCATCACCGCGTGGATTTCGCCCCGGCCGATGGAAAGGTCGATCCCGCGGAGGATCTCCTTCTCCCCGATCCGGGCGTGCAGGTTCTTTATTTCGAGCAGTTTATCCATTTTTCTTGTACAATTTCATCCAGGAATACAGCGACCACAGGCCGTTCACCAGGTACAGGCCGCACACGATCGGCATGAACACGTTCCCCACGCTGATGTGGAGAATGATCTGGGTGACGTTCACGATCAGCCAGGCGAGCCAGCAGTCCCACTTCTTGAGGGCCGACAGGAGCTGCGCCGTGAGGATGAGGACCGTCACGCAGCAGTCCAGGTACGGGGCCGGATTGGCCGGGAAGAAGGTCTTCATCACCCAGCCCCAGAGGAGGGCGATGACGAGGACCGCCGCGACGGTGAATCCGCGCTGCGGCCAGGACAGCATGCTGACCTTCAGTTTGTTCGCGTCCTCGGAAGAGCGTTCCTCCTCCTTCGGATGGGTCCAGCGCCAATGGCCGAACACGTTGATCGCGAGGGAGATGGGCTGGAGCAGCAGGTTCGCGTACAGGTTCCGGGACCAGAACAGGAAGAACAGGGCGGCCGTGTACAGGTAGCCCACCCAGAAGTTGTACTTCGAGTTCCGGCCGGCGAGGAAAACCGTCGTCAGGCCCAGCAGCGAACTGATCAGGTCCACCAGGAGCACCGGCTTCCCGCCGAGTTCGAACAGGGCGATATCGATCCAATCCATCATCCTACAGACCCTTCAAGTGATACTTGCAATAACTTCTGCGCCTCCACGGCGAATTCCATGGGCAGGCGGGAGAGGACTTCCCGGGCATAGCCGTTGACGATCAGGCCCACGGCCTCTTCCGGGCCGATGCCGCGCTGGTTGCAGTAGAACAGCTGGTCCTCGCTGATCTTCGAGGTCGTGGCCTCGTGCTCGACGATCGCCGTCGGGTTGTCGGAGCGGATGACCGGGAAGGTATGGGCCCCGCACCGGGAGCCGATCAGGAGGCTGTCGCACTGCGAATAGTTGCGGGCGTTCTTCGCCCCGGCGCCCATCCGCACGAGGCCGCGGTAGCTGTTCTGGCTGCGGCCGGCGGAGATGCCCTTGGAGACGATGCGGCTCTTGGTGTTCCGGCCGAGGTGGACCATCTTCGTGCCCGTATCGGCCTGCTGGAAGTTGTTCGTGACCGCGACGGAATAGAACTCCGAAGCGGTGTTGTCGCCCTTCAGGATCGTGGACGGATACTTCCAGGTGATGGCGGAACCCGTTTCTACCTGGGTCCAGCTCAGGTGCGCCCCGTCGCCCTTGCAGATCTGCTGTTCGTCGCGCATCGGCGCGGTGCAGCCTTCCATATAGCTCACGAAGGAGCCCTCGTCGGCCACGATGAGCGTGCGCTCGAACTGGCCGGTGCCCTTCGCGTTGATGCGGAAATAGCTGGACAGGTCCATCGGGCAGCGCACCCCCTTGGGGATGTAGCAGAAGGACCCGTCGGAGAACACGGCGCTGTTCAGGGCCGCAAAATAGTTGTCTCCGGACGGGACCACCGTGGCGAGATACTTCCGGACCAGGTCCGGATGCTCCTTCACCGCCTCGGAGAACGAACAGAAGATGATGCCTTTCTCCGCGAGGGTCTTGCGGAAGGTCGTCGTAACGGAGACGGAATCGAAGACGGCGTCGACGGCGACCACGCCGGCGAGCACGTCGCGCTCCTTGAGGGGAATGCCCAGCTTCTCGAAGGTTTCGGCCAGTTTCGGGTCGATCTCCTTCGGCCGGTCCTTGTCCTTCTTGGGAGCGGCATAGTAGATGATGTCCTGGAAATCGATCTCGGGCAGGTCCAGATGGGGCCAGCGGGGCATCTCCATCGCCTGCCATTTCCGGAACGCGTCCAGGCGGAATTCCAGGAGCCAGTCCGGCTCCTCCTTGAGGCGGGAGATGGTACGGATGATGTCTTCGTTCAGGCCCTTGGGAACGAATTCCTGTTCCACGTCCGTCACGAAGCCCTCCTTGTACTCTCCGGAGGTGAATTCCTGTATGACTTTTTCGCTATCGCTCATAATCCTCGCCTTTCAGGCGCAATGAACAAAGATAGTGTTTTTTTCAGACATGGGCTCAGGCCATGCCGACCAGGTCCGCCAGGACGATGGCCGCCATGGCTTCCACGATGACCGGCGTGCGCAGGGCGAAGCAAATGTCGTGACGGCCGGGGACCTGGAGGGATGTCATCTCGCCCTTGGCGAAATCGTACGTCTCCTGGGCCTTGGCGATGCTAGAAGTCGGCTTGAAAGCGACGCGGAACACCAGCGGGTTGCCGTTGGTGATGCCGCCGTTCACGCCGCCGGCGTGGTTCGTGGCGGGCGTCACCAGGCGGTTGCGGTTGTGGCCGCAGCAGACGCCTTCGTGGTGGCCTTCACCGCCGTGACAGCAGCCGCCTTCGTGGTCATGCTCTTCGCCGCCGTGGCAGCAGCCCTCGCCTTCACCATGCTCGTGGCAGCAGCCTTCGTGGTCGGCGCCGTGCTCGTGACAACCGCCGTGACCGTGGCCGCCGCAGCCTGCAGGAGCATAGACGTCGTTGTGCTCGGAACCCTTCATCCGGGCTGCGGCAAAGCCGTCGCCGAATTCCACGCCACGGACGCCGGGAATGGCGAAGAGGGCGTGCGAGAGGCGGGACTCCACGCTGTCCCAGAAGGGCTCTCCGAGCCCGGCGGGGACGCCGGAAACGACGCACTCCACGACGCCGCCCAGCGAATCACCTTCCTTCTGCGCCTGGTCCAAAGCGGCGTCCCACAGCGCCTGGTCGGCGATTCCGCCAACTTCAACGAGTTTCGCGTCACAACGGAACTGGACGCGGCCGCGGGTGGCGCCGGCGATGGTCGCGAAGAGCAGTTTCTTCGCGATGACGCCGGCGGCGACGACCGGGAGCGTCAGGCGGCCGGAGAAATGGCCGCCGCCGCGCGGATCCTGGAAGCCGCCGTACTTGAGGTTCGCGGTGTAGTCCGCATGACCCGGGCGCGGGACATTCAGCAGGGCCTCGTAGTCCTGGCTGTGCGTGTTCGTATTGTGGAAGACGATGGCGAGCGGGGCGCCCGTCGTATACCCCTCATAGACGCCGCTGAGGATTTGCGGCTCATCCGCCTCCATGCGCGGGGTAGTACCCTTCGCGCCGCTCCGGCGGCGGGCGATATCCGCCGCGAAATCCGCCTCGCTGAGCGGAATGCCCGGTGCGAGGCCGTCCACGACCACGCCGATCTGCTCCCCGTGCGATTCGCCGAAGATGCTTACTCTGAATATGTTGCCAAAAGCGTTCATAGTTTGTCAAATAAATCGTTGAATCCCGGGAAGGATTTGGCGACACAGGCCGTGTCGTCGATGTCCACGGGGCCGTCCGCGCCGAGCGCGGCCACTTTGAGGGCCATCACCATCCGGTGATCGGCATGAGAAGTATAGCGGCCGCCCTTCAGCAGGTTTCCGGTGAGGAGACGCTGCGGGAGGGCCATGCCTTCGATGGTCATTTCGTCCTCGTCCACCTGGACGGGAACGCCCATCTGCGTGAGCATGTCCACGATCGCGGCGGCGCGGTCGGTCTCCTTGTGGCGGAGGCGCTCCACGCCGCGGATGCGGCTCTCGCCCGGGCAGAAGGCGGCCAGCACGGCCACGATCGGGAAGAGGTCCGGGCAGTTGTTCAGGTCGGTTTCAAAGGCGCAGAGCGGCGCGCGGGCCACGTGGATGGGACCGGTCGTGGGCGTTTCGCCTTCCAACTGGGACATGCTCGCCCCGGCGTCCATCAGGATGTCCATGATGGAGATGTCGGCCTGGAGGGACTGGGTATCCAGCCCTTGCACCTCCACGTCGCCGAAGATGGCGCCCGCCACAAGGAAGTTCGCCGCGCCGGACCAGTCGCCCTCGATGCGGAAGTCCGCCGCGCGGTAATGCTGCTGGCCGCGCATCTTGAAGGTCAGGCCGGTGCACAGGGTCCAGTCCTGCGTCTGCAGGAAATCGTCGCCCCCCTCCATCTCCGAGCCGATCTCGATGCCGAACTTGCGGAGCACGTCCACGGTGATGAACATGTAGGGGATGCTGCGGGGGTCATGGACATAGACCGTGGACCGGTTCCCGGCGAGCGGCAGGGCCGCCAGCAGGCCGGAGATGAGCTGCGAGCCTCCCTTGCCGGACACGTCGGCCCGGCCCGGGACCAGCGGTCCCTTGACGGTCAGGGGAATGAAGCAGTCGCCCTTGCGGCCTTCTTCCGGAATGTTCTCCGGGACGAGCCGCACCCCGAACGAGGCCATGATGTCGTGCGCCCCGGCGAGGGGGCGGCCGAGGAGGGTCTTTTCACCCGTGACACGGACCGGGCCGTCGGCGATGGCCGACAGGACCGGGATGATCATCCGGGTGAGGAAACCCGACTCGCCCACCGGCATCTCGCTGATGGACAAGCAGTTCTCGAAGGCGCCGATGCCGGTGATCTCCAGCTCGGAGCCGTTCACGGTCACCCGTGCGCCCAGTTTTCGGGCGGCGGCGAGGGCCGATTCGTTGTCCCCGCACGGGGAATAGCCGGTGAGGTGCGAGGTACCCTGGGCGAGCGCGGCGGCGATGATCGCCCGCTGCGCGAAGCTCTTGGACGCCGGCATCTCGAGCGTCTCGTCCGTGCCGATGAAGCGGAAGTTGCCATAGACGGCCTCGTCCATCTCGGCGGCGGTCCACTGGCCCGGGGCCGTGGACTCTTCCGCCGTGAGGCAGGCATAGGTGAACGGCGCGCCCTGCTTGAGGGCCTCCAGCCGGGATTCCCGGCCCTCGGGGCCCATGCAGAACGCCACGAGCATGCCAGGTACGGCCTCGCGGTAGAGGGCCATCACGCGGTCCGCATCGGCCTGGCAGGTGGCCGTGGTCACGATCTTGACCACTTCGCCCCCGAAGCGGCGGCCTTTTTCCAGCAGGGAGAGGAGCGTGGCGTCCGGCGGCGTGCCGTCGAAATCGTGGAACGAGCGGATGAGCATCGTGCCGTATTCCTGGCAGGCCTGGCGGATCTTGCGGCCCATCATGGGCGGAGCCTCCACTTCCAGGTCCACGTATTTGGCACCGGCCTCGATGGCCTTGAGCAGTTGGTTTTCAGCGAGTTCCTCGGCTGGATTGCGGCCCTTGCGCGGCTGGGACGCATAGAGCCCCTGCTCGGAGAGCACCTTGCCGGCGTCGTCCAGCAGGTCGCCTTCCGCGGCGATGCGCTGCGCGAGGCTGGCGATCCGGCAGGTCGCGATGAGCGGCACGTCGGACTGCGTGAAGAGCTCTTCGATCTCCTCCTCGTCCAAGTCGCAGAGGTCCAGCCGGATCTCCGCCATCTCCACTTCCCCGCTTTCCAGGATCTCCAGGATCTCTTCCAGCGTCTTGCCTTGTATGGATGTACAGATCATAATGTCAATGCTTTAAGCGCTTCTGCGACGGTCAGGTCGCGGATGATGACCGAGCCGATGCGCTCCGCAAGGACGAAATGCACGAGCGAGCCCTCGGCCTTCTTGTCCTTGTCCATGGCGCCGGCGAGGGTTTCCACCGGGTAGGGGGCCTGCGTTGGGAGGCCGGCAGCGACGAAGTCCGCCGTCAGGCGGGCCTCCAGGCCGGCCGACACGCCCAGCGCGTCGGAAAGCCGGGCGGCGAGGACGATGCCCATCGCCACGGCTTCGCCGTGCGTGATGTCGTTCCCGCGCTGGAGCGCCTCGTGCTCGATGGCGTGGGCGAACGTGTGGCCCAGGTTGAGCTTCCGGCGTTCGCCGGCCTCGAACGGGTCGCGCGAGACGATGGCGGCCTTCACGCCGGCGGCGGCGAGCGCGAGCTCCAGGAGCTCGGCCGCGGCGCCGCCTTCGGCCAGCCAGCGCACCGCGCGGCCGTAGTGGTCGTCTTCGTTCTCGATGATAAAAGTCTTCAGCAACTCCGCCGCCCCGGACAGGAAGTCGCGGCGCGGCAGCGTGCGCAGCGCATCGGCGCATACGAAGGTGAAGACCGGCTGGACGATCACGCCCAGCATATTCTTGTAATCGTCGAAATTGACCCCCGTCTTGCCTCCCACGGCCGCATCGACCTGGGCGAGCAGGGTGGTCGGGACATTGGCATACCGCACGCCGCGCTTGTAGATGGACGCGGCGAAACCTGCGAGGTCGGTCGTGATGCCGCCGCCGACGGCGAGCACCAGCGCCTTCCGGGACGCCCCCGCCTCCAGCAGCGAGCGCTCGATGAGCAGGACCGTGTCCATGGACTTGTCCTCCTCGGACGTCTCGATGGCGATGCTCCCGCGGACGCCGGGCACGGCCTCGATCACCTCGGCCGCCACCTCCGCCGCGTTCGCATCGTAAACGACGAACACTTCGGACTCTTCCGCCACCAGCGGGGCGATCTCCCCCAGCCGTTCGCGGCCGACCACCCGGCCGGCCGGCTTCCCATCGACGGTAACGATATACTCCTTCTCCATAAGAATACAAAGATACTTGAAAAATTTGGCAATTCCCCATTTTTGAGGTACATTTGCAATCCGTCTCTCCCCGAGACCATCCCTGCCCGGATGGCGGAATTGGTAGACGCGCTGGACTCAAAATCCAGTGTCCCTTAAAGACGTGCGGGTTCGAGCCCCGCTCTGGGCACGCAAAAAAGACCGCCGCGAGCGGTCTTTTTTGGTGCCCAGATGGGCCCTTCCACCCCCCGCCGCTTCGCGGCTGCCCCCAAGGGGGCGACTGGGGGAAGACCCCCAGACCCCCTCCTGTCACCGTTTTCCCGTTGCGCCGACGTTTTCCGTTTTTCGACCGCACGCGTGCTTGTATAGGTCCAATCGGTGGACCTGTACAAGCGTTTTTCGCCCTTTTTGCTGGTATAGGTCCAATCAATGGACCTATACGGGCACCTCTCGGGGAAACAAGAGAAGAATCTGACTTGCAGCACGTGGCAAGTAACAAATACGGCCTATATTGTTCCCTCCGGAATGCTCCAGCACGGCAGAGGGAACGTTTTCAAGGGTTTTTGTTACTGCGGGAGGCTCCGGGACGGGGGTCTGCGCAGTGGCCAGGACCACTTTGACGTTTTCCTTGTATTTCCGGGAAACGGGAAACTTTCTTGGATTATTGCTGCGATGTGCGTATTTTTGCGTGACATCGCAGCTTTGTCATCTGCCTTTGCTGTAACCTGTTAAAACCATATCGCCATGTTCAGAACCAATCGCGGCCTCCTCAAATTCCTGCTGCTTTCCCTCATCACTTTCGGGATCTACGGCATCGTCGTCATGACCCATATTTCGATGGAGATCGACACCATTGCCTCACCGCGGGACCACAAGAACACCATGAATTACCTGCTGGTGTGTTTCTTTCTCGGGCCCATCACGCTCGGAATCTATACGCTGATCTGGAACCATCAACTGTCGAACCGGATCGGCGACGAGCTCAAGGCCCGCAATCTGGGCTATGAATTCGGAGCCGGCGATTTCTGGGGCTGGGGTGTCCTCGGAAGTCTGATCCTGATCGGGCCGTTCGTCTTTCTGCACAAGCTGCTCAAGAGCATGAATCTGATCAACGAAAACTATAACGCCTCTCTCTAATCTGCCCGAAAGATGAAAAGAATCTTCCTTCTCCTCGCCGCCGGCCTGATGTTCGCGGCGGCCGGTTACTCCGCCACCCCGCGTTCGACCAAGGGACCCCTCATCCAGCTGCAGGCCGATGGGACCATCTCCGAGGCCACGGGCTGCCTGGACGATTTCGTGGGCAAGGGCCAGTATGTCCTGGTCGATTTCTGGGCCTCGTGGTGCGGCCCCTGCCGCGAAGAGACGCCCTACGTGGTGAAAGCGTACAACGACTATAAGGAGAAAGGTCTGGTCGTCCTGGGCGTCGCAGTACGGGACCAGCAGCCCAATACGCAGAAGGCGATGGCCAATATGGGCATCTACTACCCGCAGCTGCTGGATCCTTCCATCTCCCTCGCCGGGGAGTTCGGCGTGTCGGCCATCCCGCACCTGTTCCTGTTCGACCCTGACGGCAAGATCGTCCAGCAAGGCATGCGCGGAGAGGGCATCGACGCCCTCCTGCGGACGGTTTTCAAATAATCAAAGGACTTGTTCCGACGCCAACACCGCCTTGACGTTTTCCTTGTATTTCCGGGAGACCGGGAGCTGGACGTCGCCGACGGTGATGGTATCTTGTGCGCCTGGGGAAGCGAGGGCCACATTGACCAGGAAGGACCGGTGGATGCGTAGGAAGCCGTCGCCCAGGAGGTTTTCCCATTGGGAGATGCCGGTTTTGTTGCGATAGGCGTCGCCGGCGGTCGTGACGATGCGGACTTCGGTGTCATTGGACTCCACGTAGGCGATGTCAGAGAGGCGGACCGTCACGCTTTTCCGTTCGGAGAAGAAGGTGACGGTCCGGTCTTGTTTCCGGAAACGCTTGTCCAACCACTTGGACCAAAAGTAATCGCCGATGGAAAGTGTCGTGAGGATGAGTCCCAGGAAGGCCGGATTGATCAGCATCGGAGCGACGTTCTTCATGTCCGAATACCCGAGCGTGTCCATCCCGGACCAGACCAAATAATGGAGGATCAAGATCAAGACGACGACCGCAACCAGGACGGCCAGGGACAGATAGACCTTGTCCATCGGCTTCCGGGCCTTGGGCATCAGGTATTCGAGGGCCAGGGCGCAGGGGCCGAAGATCAGGCTGATCAGGACCGCCTGGACCAGCGAATAGTCCAGGCTGACCAGGATGGCCGAGAGCAGCGTGAGCGCTGCGAGCCAGTAGGCGATCTTTCCGAGCAGTCTCATTGCAGGACAAAAATAGGTAAAAACCCTTGTGTAAACAAGCTGAAAAGTCCCGCAGTGGGATTTGACAGGCCTGGAGCAGGTTTCTACTTTGGAGAATTCCGCACGTACGCCTTACCTTTGCATCAAACCAAAAAACACAAACGCCATGATCTCTGAAGAAACCTACTATGTCGTGGACTCCCTGGGAGTCTCCCATCCGGAAACCATCGAACGAGCCCGCGTGACGCTTCCGCAACTCTTCGTAGAGGGCGGCCTGGGCTGGATGATCGGTATTTCCCTGTTTCTCATCGCCATGCTGATCGCCGCCTGGAAAGCGCCCCGCTGGGTGCGGGAAATCGGCATCGGCGCCCTCGTCTTCGCCATCTTCGGAACGCTGATGGGGTTGCTCCAGATCCTGAACGCCATGCAGATGTTCGGCGATGTCAGTCCCGCCGTCCTCTGCGGCGGCCTGAAAGTGACCCTGATCCCGACCTTCTACGGCTTCATCGTCTACTTCATCTCCCTGATCATCCGCGTAATCCAGAAGCCGAGGATCTGACCGGCACGCGCGATGTTTATTATGGTCCCCAATCCCCTCTCCGGGTTGGGGGCCAATAATTTTTCAAATAAATTTGGTTTATAATGTAAACTTGTTTATATTTGCGTCGGGGTTCGGACGGACTGCGCAGCCGTAACGGACTCCGAAAACCAGTTAAATCCTTGATATAATGGAACAGAACAACGAAATGACCGCTCAGCAGAGCCTTCAGATCATCACGGAAACCTTCAACAAGAGCCGCAAGGGCATCCTCCGCAACAGCGCCAAGTACTTCCTGCTTTGGGGCGCGCTCCTTACCGCCATCTCCCTGGTCATCTACCTGCTTTGGAATCTGACCGGCAAGCCGCAGTGGAACTTCCTGTGGTTCGCCATGCCGGCCATCGGCTATCCCCTTGCCGCGCTGATGGGCAAGTATGACGTGGCCGTCCCGCAGAACGAGGTCAGCAAGATGCTCACCGGCGTGTGGCGCGTCTTCGGCGTTTTCGCCATCACGCTCAGCGCCCTGGCCATCTTCCTCGTGCCGATGAACGTGTCGCTCATCATCGTCATCATCCTGGGCCTCGCGGAATGCATGTCCGGCGTCCTGCTGAAGAACTGGCCCATCATCGTCTGCGGCTTCCTCCTGGGCGTGGGCGGCGCCGTCGTCGCCATGCTGGTCAAGAGCGAGGCGCAGCTGCTGATCTTCACCCTGGGCGGCATCCTCCTGCTCGTCACCGGCGCCCTCATGAAACTTCAGAACAAGTAAGCCATGTTTCCCAAGTTGGACCCGCTCCTTCATTCGGAGCTCAGGCTGGCGGTGATGTCCATCCTGGCCGGGGTGGACGAGGCCGATTTCACCTACCTCAAGAAGCAGACCGGCGCGACTTCCGGGAACCTCAGCGTGCAGATCGACAAACTGACCGCCGCCGGTTACATCACGGTGGAGAAAGGCTTCAAGGGCAAGATGCCCCGGACGAGCTGCAAAATCACCCCGGCAGGCCAGGAAGCCTTCCGAGGCTATGTCGACGCCCTGCAAGAATACTTATCCTCCGGGAAATGAAAAGAATCCTCAAAATAGTCTTATGGAGCCTGCTCGCCCTGGTACTCCTCGCCGGAATCGCTGCGTGGTCGAAATTCGGTTCCCTGGTCAAAGGCGCGATGTCCGTCAAGCAACTGGACGAAGGCCTGTATTATATGGAATACCGGGGCGACGATGGCTTTGACGAGCTGATGGCCCGCGGCGGTGGCAGGAACTCCGGGGAGTTGGCGGAATATGCCATGTACTTCCTGTCGAAGGGCTATTACCACCCGTCAGTCTCGCCGGTGCCGGCGCAGTATGGCTGCTCCGCGCTGACGACGCACACGCCGGAAAACGGCGTCCTGATGGGCCGGAACTTCGATTTCTCCTCCGCCACCGGTTTGGTCCTGCACACCGTTCCCAAGCGCGGGTACGAGACCATCACGACCTTCAACGTGGAATTCTTCGGCTTTGGCGAAGACTGGAAGCCCGAAGGGTTCGTCAACCAGTACATGGCCCTGAGCAGCCTCTTCTTCGCCCTGGACGGCATCAACGAGAAAGGCCTCGCCGTCGCGGACCTGATGGCCGGGGACGACGCGGTGACGCAGCAGGAAATCGGGAAACCGGCGCTGACGACGACATCGGCCATCAGCTATCTGCTGAAGAACGCCGCCACCGTGGACGAAGCGCTGGAACTCCTGCGGGGCATCGACATGCACTCGGACATCGGCGCCGCCCATCATTATGCCATCGCCGATGCCTCCGGCAAAAGCGTCGTGGTGGAATATGTCGACAATGAATTCGTAGTCGTGGACTCCCCCGCCGTCACCAACCACTACCTGTGCGAACAGAAGCTGAATGCAGGCTTGCAAGAGGGAGACCGCCGGTATGATTTCCTGCGTGAGCAACTGCAGGAAGCGGGTGGCAAGATGGATCTTCGACAGCTGACCACGGCCATCGCCTCCGTCTCCCAGCCGCAGGTGCAGGAAAACTGGCTGGGGACCGCCTGGACCATGGTTATGAACCTGACCGACCGGAGCGTCACCTACTACTCCCGCCGCCACTTCGACAAGCCCTTCCACTTCGAACTCGAGCGGAAATAACCGGAAGGCTATTTCCGCTTGGGAACGCGCTTGGACAGGCCGATGGAGTCGGTGGGGCAGATAAGGTAGCACAGGTGGCAGCCGACACACTTCCTCCCCACGATATGGGGCTGGCGGTTCTTGCCGAAGGTAATGGCCTGGTGCCCGCCATCCCGGCAGGAAATGTAGCAGCGGCCGCACCCGATGCAGGTGTCGCGGTTGATGACCGGATACACGACCGTAGAGCGGTCCAGGTCCGAGGTGCGGACGAAATACGGGAGCTCTTCACCCACCAGGTCCTCCACGTGGGCAACGCCGCGGGAAGCCATATAGTTCTGCAATCCGTCGACGAGATCGTCGATAATGCGGTAACCGTACTGCATCACCGCCGTGCACACCTGCACGTTCTGGCAGCCTAACTGGATGAAGTCCAGCGCGTCCCGCCAGGTGGAGATACCGCCGATGCCGGAGAGCTGGAGACCGGGCATGACGGGGTTGTTCGCCATCTCCAGGATGAACCGGAGGGCGATGGGCTTGACCGCCGATCCTGAGTAGCCGGAAACGATCCGCTGGCCGTTCACTTCGGCGCCCAGGGTCACGGACTTGATGGTGTTGATGGCGGAGATGCCGTCGGCCCCGGCGAAATGGGCGGCCAGGGCGAACTGGGTCATCGACGCGACATTCGGCGTCATCTTGGGGATAACGGGGATATTGACGGTCCGCTTGACATAGGCGGTGTAGAAGGTGACGAGTTCGGGGTTCTGGCCCACGTCGCTGCCCATGCCGGCTAGGCGCATCTGCGGGCAGGAGAAATTCAGTTCCACGGCATCGACGCCGGCTTCCTCGGCCATTTTCGCCAGCTCGATCCACTGCTCCTCCGTCTGCCCCATGATCGAGGCGACGATGATCTTGGAGGGATAGTTCTGCTTGAGCCGCTTGAGGATGTCGAAGTCCATCTCCACCGGATTCTCCGACAACTGCTCCATGTTGCGGAAGCCGGCAAAACTGCTGTCGGCCCGTTTCACGGCGTCGAAGCGGGGAGAAACCTCCTGGATTTCCTGCAGGCAGATGGTCTTGTAGAACACGCCCGCCCAGCCCGCTTCCAGGGCCGCGGCCACCATCTCGTAGTTCGTGCAGATGGCGGAAGAAGCCAGGAAGAAGGGATTCTCGCAGTGAAGGCCGCAAAAGTCGATCTCCAGGGAAGGCAGTTCCGTCTCGGGCGTGGGTGCCGGCAGCGACTTGGCTATCTCCCGCAGGCGGACGGGCCGGTCATAGTGGATGCAGGCCTTCTCGGCGGCCTCCAGGTCCGCCTCGCTGCAGGCCGCGAACAGGCGGGCGCCCAGGACTTGATTGTCAAAACAAACGGCCCGGACGGCCCGGGCGGGATCCCCCTGGCTGCAGGCGGCGGTACAAGGGGCGTTTTCACAAAGCAGACACCGGACGGCTTCCTGCTTGAGATGGAGCTGGTTCATGGGCATGGATCATTCTTGTTTTCACAAATATAGGGATTTTGCTGAAAATGCGTAATTTTGTGAGAAAGAGCAACAAAACTATGTTCAGACGTTTTCTTCTTGGCTTAGCGGCCCTCGTGGCCGGCCTGCCGGTTCTCGCGCAGGAACCCGATCCCGATTTCCACATCTACCTCTGCTTCGGACAGTCCAACATGGAGGCCGGGGCCCGGCCGGCGCCGCAGGACGAGGGCTTCAACGACCCGCGTTTCCAGTTCATGGCGGCGGTCGACATGCCCCGCTACGGACGGGAGAAGGGCCATTGGTACACGGCCACGCCGCCCATCTGCCGGGAAGGCAACAACCTGGGTCCGGTCGATTTCTTCGGCCGCAAGATGATCGAGAACCTGCCGCCGAACATCCGCGTGGGCGTCATCAACGTGTCCGTCGCGGGCGCCAAGCTGGAGCTCTGGGACAAGGATGCGTACAAGGAGTACATCGACGGAGAACGCGACTGGATGAAGGCCATCGTCGCGCAGTACGGCGGCAGCCCCTACCACCGCCTGCTGGAAATCGCGCGCATCGCCCAGAAAGACGGCGTGATCAAGGGCATGTTGCTGCACCAGGGTGAGTCCAACCCGGACGATGCCGCCTGGCCGGGCCGTGTGAAGAAAATCCATGACGACCTGTGCGCCGAACTGGGCCTCAACCCCGACGACATCCCGCTCCTTGCCGGCGAACTGAAGTATGCCGAGGTGGACGGCGTCTGCGCCGCCTTCAACGACGTCGTGCTGCCGCACCTGCCGGAAGTGATGCCGAACGCCCACATCATCTCCGCCCTGGGCTGCGAGAGCACGGGCGACCAGTTCCATTTCAGCACCGAAGGCATGCGCCTGATGGGCTACCGGATGGCCGACAAGATGCTCCAGCTCGAAGGCTGGAAAAAGCCCGAGAAGCGCACCCTGGCCCTGCATCCGGACCAGCTGGGCATCCAGGTCAGCCCCACCCTCGCAGGCATCTTCTTCGAGGACATCAACCAGAGCGTCGACGGTGGCATCTGCGCCCAGCTCATCCAGAACAATTCCTTCCAGGCATACAACGTTCCCGATGCGCCGGGAGACAATGAGTTCTCCCAGAGCGACACGGTCTTCTTCGGCTGGACGGTGGTCCGGAAGGACGGCGCAGTGGGCAGCGCCCGCGCCGTGGCCGACAAGCCGCTGGTTCCCAAGCTCAAGCGCTGGTATGACTTCGACCCGAATGACAAATACGACGACGAGCTCCGCTACGCCCAGTACAGCGTGCGCTTCGACATCCAGGATCCCGGCGCGGGCTTCGGCATCGCCGCCAACGGCTACGGCATTTCCGAATACAAGCGCGGCCCCGGCCAGCTGTATTCCAACAACACGCAGACGGCCTCCATCCCCGCAAAGGAGGGCGTGAGCTATGACCTGGGCCTGTACCTGCAGGCAAACAAGTACCGGGGAACCATCTCGGTCTATCTCGAGGACGCGCAAGGGAACATCAACTCCAACATCGTCGCCATCACCCGGCCGGCCAAGAACTGGACGAAGTACACCGGCACGCTGAAGGCGGAGCGCTCCGTGGACAGCCGGCTGGTCATCGTGGGCGACGCGAAGGGCACTTTCTGGCTGGACTTCGTCACCCTGGTGCCGGAGGCCTCCGAACTGTGGAAGGGCGGCCAATACGGTCCTTTCCGCAAGGACCTCCTGGAAGCGCTGGAGGCCCTGCATCCGACCTTCATGCGTTTCCCCGGCGGCTGCGCCTCCGAGGGAACCAACTACTTCGGGCAGGTGTTCTGGAAGAATTCCATCGGCCCGCGCGAGGAGCGGGTGGGGTTCCGCAACCACTGGGCCTACTGGACCTCGCAGTACATCGGTTTCTATGAGTACCTGCTGATGGCGGAAGGCCTCGGCGCCACGCCGCTGCCGGTCCTGAACAACGGCGTCACCTGCCAGTTCGCCGGTCACCAGTACATCGCGCCGCTCGAGACCAAGGCCGACCGCGACCGCTTCTACAGCATCTTCGTCAAGGACGCGCTCGACTTCATCGAGTTCTGCAACGGCGGAACCGATACCGAGTGGGGCGCCAGGCGGGCGCAGATGGGCCACCCGGCCCCCTTCCACCTCAAGTACCTGGGCATCGGCAACGAGAACCAGGGGCCCGAGTTCTGGGAGCGCTTCGACATCATGTACAAGGCCATCAAGGCCGCCCATCCGGAGATTGTCATCGTCTCCACCGCCGGTTCCGCCGATGCGGGCCGCGAGTTCGACGCCAACATGTCGGAAATCGACGCGAAATACCCCGACACCATCGTGGATGAGCACTATTACAAGGGCGATGACTGGTTCTACTCCCACGGCGACCGCTATGAGGCGGGCAAGGTGCGCGGCAAGGACGGCAACACCTACGACCGCTCGAAACCGACGCGCGTGTTCGTCGGCGAATTCGCGAACAACCGTGCCAACAACGCCTACTCTTCCGCCATGGCCGAGGCGGCCTACTGGACCAGCCTGGAGCGCAACTCCGACATGGTCGTGATGGCGGCCTACGCCCCGCTCTTCTGCAAGAAGGGCTTCAACAAATGGAACTCGAACCTGATCTGGTTCGACAACCGCGGAATGTGGCGCAGTTGCAACTACTGGTACCAGCAGCTCTTCTCCGTGGCGGGCGACCGCGCCTTCGCGATGTCGCCGGCGATGAACGGGGACGCCGTGGACGAGCGCATCTACAGCTCCCCCACCATCGACACGAAGACGGGCGAAATCTTTATCAAGCTAGTCAATGCCGAGGCCGTGGACAAGGTTTTCACCGTCCAGACGGGAACGGGCCTGACTTATGAGGCCACGCTGGAGTTCGTCTCCTCGCACGATACGTCCATCAAGAACCAGGGCGACCAGAACTACTACTCCAGTCATCCGGATTACGCGGCGCCGGCCCCCGCTGTTGGCCCCGGCGCGGCCGAGCGCCCGGGCCTCCGCGAAAGGGCCTTCCGCTTCGGCCGCCGCGTCAAGTACAACGAGCCGGTGGTCCCGCACACCAAGGCCCTGGGCGCCGTGAAGGGCAGTTTCGACTTCACCCTCCCGGAGAATGCCATCGCCATCCTGCGGCTCAAGCCTGTCCAATAGTATGAAGCGTCTCTGGTTACTTCTCCTCGCCTCGCTGTTGCTGGGACCGGTTGCCGGGGCCCAGGGCCGGGCGGAATGGGTCGAAGAGATGACCCGTATCGCAGGGCCGGTCCTGGAGAACCTGGCCCAGGGGACCCTGAAGGCGAACATGCCGTTCGAGTCGTCGTCCAAGGATCCGCTCCGGAAGGAAGTCTCCTATCTGGAGGCCTTCGGGCGGACGGTCTGCGGCATCGCGCCCTGGCTGGAACTGGGGCCGGACGAGACGCCGGAGGGGCGCCTGCGCGCGAAATATATCGATCTGACAATCAGGGCCTTCCAGCAGGCCGTCGATCCGGACGGTCCGGACCGGCTGGTGTTCGACAACCGGCATACCCAGCCCCTCGTGGACGCGGCTTTCCTGGCGGAGGGCGTCCTCCGGGCGCCGACCCAGATCTGGGGGCGGCTGGACGCCCGGACCCGCCAAAACCTGGTCGATGCCTGGAAGACCTCGCGGAGCATCCGCCCGTACGAAAGCAACTGGCTCCTGTTCGCGTCCATCATCGAGGCGGCCCTGCTGGAGTTCACCGGCGACTGCCAGCCGGACCGGCTCTATGACGGCGTGACCCGGTTCCGCTACAAGTGGTACAAAGGGGACGCCTGGTACGGAGATGGCGAGGATTACCACCTAGACTATTACAACAGCCTGGTCATCCATCCGATGCTCACGGAGGTGCTGCAAGTGCTGGACAAGCACGCCTGGCCGGAGGCGGACTTCCTGCCGGAACAGCTGCGCCGCCACGGCCGCTTCGCCGCCGAACTGGAGCGGTTGATTTCTCCCGAGGGAACCTTCCCCGTCATCGGCCGCTCCATCGCCTACCGATTCGGGGCCTTCCATGCCCTGGCCGATGCGGCCCTCCTGCATATCCTGCCGGAGGGCATCGACCCGGCCCAGGTCCGCTGCGCCCTCGGGAGCGTCATCCGCCGGCAGGCCGCCGCGCCGGGGACCTTCGACGGAAACGGCTGGCTCCGCGTGGGCTTCGCCGGCAGCCAGCCCCGGATGGGCGAAGAGTACATCAACACCGGCAGCCTCTACCTGTGCATGGCCGCCTTCCTCCCCCTCGGCCTCCCGGAAACCGATCCATTCTGGAGCCGCCCCGACGCCGACTGGACCTCCAGGAAGGCCTGGAACGGCATCGACGTGGGTGCCGACCACGCCCGGTAATCCCGACGGTCTTTCCGGACCGTCCTCCTATAGCTATTAAAAATAAGTGCAAAACTATATAAAAATAGTTGCGTAGCTAAAAAAAATAGCTATATTTGCAGAAAAAGGAGGACGATCATGAAACGACTGACCAAGAAAGAAGAGATCATCATGGAGCACTTCTGGGAGAAGGGCCCCCTGTTTGTCAGGGAGTTACGCGAGTTGTACCCGGAACCCAAACCCCATTTCTCCACGCTTTCCACCCAGGTGCGCAACCTGCAGGAAGAAGGCTTCATCGACCATAAGGCCTACGGCCCCACCTATCAGTACTTCGCCAAAGTCACCAAGGAGGAGTACAAGCAGCGGTCGCTCATCGGGCTGATCGACAAGTATTTCGACAACTCCTACCTCAGCGCGGTGTCGGCCCTGGTGAAGGAGGAGAAGATCACGGTGGAGCAGCTGAAAGAGCTCATCGACCTGGTCGAAAAAGGAGAACAGCAATGAGAAACTTCCTGCTCTATGACGCCAAGGTGGCGGTCGCGCTGCTGGTATTCTACCTGTTCTACCGGTTCCTGCTGAAGAAGGAAACCTTCCACAGGTTCAACCGCGTGGTGCTGGTGGGAACCGCGGTCCTGTCGTTCCTGCTGCCGCTGTGCATCATCACCATCCATAAGCCGATGGAGACGGCAGCGCCCCTCGTGACGGAACCCGCCATGGTCGCCGAACTGCCGGAACAGGAACTGGCCCCGCTGGTTCAGGTCTCCGAGCCCTGGTGGCACGTTGCGCTTACCATCCTGTTCTGGGCAGGAGTGGCTTTCGTCCTCGGCCGGGTGCTCATCTCCATCCTGTCCATCCTCCGCATCATCCGTCAGGGCGAACCGGTCCGAAAAGAAGACGGCTGCCGGATTCTCGTCACCGAGCGGGACATCGACCCGTTCAGCTGGATGAAAGATATCGTCCTGTCCCGGAAAGACTGGGAGATCCCGCACGAATCCATCCTCGCCCATGAGAAGGCGCACATCGCCTATGGGCACTCCATCGAAATACTCCTGGTCGATGTCCTGTCGGCCCTCCAATGGTTCAATCCCGCCATCTGGATGCTCCGCGCGGACCTCAAGGAACTCCACGAGTACGAGGCCGACGACGCCGTGCTGCGTGCCGGCGCAAACCTCCGGGAATATCAATATCTGCTCATAAGAAAAGCTGTCAGCAAGAGCGGCTACTCAGTTGCTAACAGCTTTAATCACAGTATCCTTAAAAATCGTATTACTATGATGTCAAAATCCAGATCCCCTCTCTCGAGAGGGCTGCGGGTGCTCTGGTTGCTCCCGCTCGTCTGCCTGGCCATCGGCCTGCAGGCAAGGACTGTCTATGTCCCCGTGGACAAAGATAGTGAAAAAAACGTTTCCGATGAAAAGCCCCAGGGCTATCTTTCCGAAATCGTGGTCATCGGCTATGGCGGCCCGGAGGCCCCCCGGCACCACAAATCGCTGGAGAAAGATCCTCTGCCGTCCATCAAGAATCCGGACATGGACACGGAGGCGGTTTGCCGGGAGAATTTCAGCTGGTGGCTGAACACCCGCCTCGTCTATCCGGACGAGGCCAAGACCGATGACGGTACGGTCCTGGCGAAGTTCACGGTCGGAACCGACGGAAAAGTCAAAGACATTACCATTCTTTGGAGCGTTTCCGAACAGCTGGACGGAATCGTCGCCCAGCAGATCGCGAAGTCTCCCGAATGGACACCGGCCATGAAAGAGGGAAAACCCGTCGAAATGTCATTCATCCAGCCCGTCGTTTTCATGGTTCGGACGTCATCGAAAACCCCTTCTCCCGTAGTCCTGAACATCCGGAAGGATGGAACGATTGAAAGCGGAGGCAAGGTTTATACCTTGTCACAGCTGAAAGACATCATTCCGCCCCATGCTGCAGGTCAGCCCCAGACGACGGTGACGATTCTGGCTGCGGACGATGTTCTTATGGGCGCCGTCGACGACGTGAAGAACGAACTGCGCAAATTGGAGTCCCTGAAGGTCAACTATGCCTCGGCCTCCAGCCGGGAAGGGATTACCCGGTATATGCCACCCCTTCCCGAAAATGGAAAGGTAAAAGTCGCCAAAACCGTGGACGAAATGTTCCAGGGTGTGGACCGGGAGACCATCCTGATGATCCGGATCAATTCCCTCGGCGCCGTCATGCTGGGCAACCGGCGTGTCCAGGACGATGTGGAGATTGTCCGCCTCGGAAAGGCTTTCCTGAAGCAGCACGGCAAAGAGACCCACTTCGGGCTCCATCACGACCGCGGAACCGGTTATGGCGCCTACACACGCATCCAGACCCTGCTGAAGCAGGTTTATGAGGAAGTCCGGGATGAAAAAGCGCAAGAAGTCTACGGCAAGCGCCTGCAGGACCTGTCGGCCGACGAAAGGGCTCAGATCAATCTCCTGGTTCCCCTCTCCATCAGCGAGGCGGAAACGATATGACCGCCGTCCGGCGAACGTCAAACGGAGGCTACCCATTCCGGGTTGCCTCCTTTTTTTTCGCACTTTTTCTTGGATATTGGAAAAACATCCTTAACTTTGCGGTGTATTACTGAACTAGTACACAAAACAAACGAAAGATAAGTCATGAAAACCAGATTCCTCCCTCTGCTGCTTGCGAGCCTCGTGGCGATGGTCTCCTGCAGCCCGAAGTACTACGCCAGCCGGAACCGCGTCGCCGACGAAATGCCCGACGGGGGCAGCTACACCGAACGGGTCGTGCCCGTGGTGACCCAGATCGCCCCGGACGGACAGGTGACGCTCCGCTTCTATGACAGCATGCCGAATGTCGCCTACATCTCGGCGGCGGACTTCCAGTCCATCGTCCTGCCCGGTTCCACGATGACCGTCACGCACACCGGCGCGGGTCAGTACACCCTGACCAACGCAGACGCGACGGCGACCGTCAACATCAACGACGACGTATTCGTGACCGACGGCTTCGAGGCGTTCACGAACCAGATGGGCCTCCTGCAGCCCGGCATGGCCAATGTCTATTATGACGGCATGCCGTTCGTCCGCTACAAGAAAGTCTCCTACTTCCCGCTCAAGGCGACCACGACGCTTGATATGGGCGCCTACGGAATCGACCTCCACGCCGACGGCAAGGGCGCGGTCTACTTCCCCTTCGCCACGCTCGCGGACATGTACACCGACCTCTATTACCACCACGCCGGCTTCAACGGCGAGAAGGTCGTGGCCAACCTGTCGCTCAATGAAGTGGGCCTCGAGAAGATCGACCCCGACTACAACAAGCCCCTCGTGGCCCGGACCACCCGCCCGGCCGACCTGACGGACTTCAACTACAAGGAACTGTGCTTCGCGATGGACCATTTCTACGGCTATCCCGGCCGAATCAAGTACAATGACGCGCTCAAGGCCAAGGGACTGGACAAGGCCCTTGAAGAGGATATCGAGAGCGGTCCCGCCATCAAGAAGCTCCTGCTCTCGGAAAAATTCTCCGACTACATGCTGGGGATGGTCGGCCTGACGGGCGTCTACTTCGACGGCCACACCGCCATGGACATCTCCTCCGCCCTCGGAAAGATCACGGACCATCCTGAATTGTACAAGGAATACC
>ONJB01000009.1 GCA_900318015.1 uncultured Bacteroidales bacterium
CTGCTTCTGGATCTCCTTCTGCATCTCCTCCTGCTCGGCCTCGGTGAGGACCGGCTTGGAGAAGCGGTCGTTGCCGCGCTTGCGGCCCTTGCCGGCGGCGGCAGGCTGCTGCTTGTTGCCGCCCTTGGCGTTGTTGTCCCCCTTCTTCGGGGTCTTGTCGGCCTGCACCTTGGTGACATCCACCTTCTGGGAACCGCTCGCCTTGATGCGCTCGCGCTTCTTGCCCTTCTTCGGGTCGAACTGGGTGAGGTCGATCTTGCCGACGACCTTGAGCTGGCTGGCGGGCTGGGCCGGGGCTTCCGGGGCGGGAGTTTCCGCTGGGGTCTGGGCGGAAGGGGTCTCCTCGACGGGGGCGGCAGGCTCAGGCTCTGCGACAGGCTCTTCGGCCGGCTTCTCTTCCGGCTCGGACGCAACGACAGGCTCGGGTTCGACAACCGGCTCCGGCTCCACGACCGGTTCGGGCTCGGGTTCGGGTTCCGGTTCGGGCTCGACGACCGGTTCCGGCTCCACGACGGGTTCCGGTTCGGGTTCGACGACGGGCTCCGGCTCGACGACCGGCTCGGGTTCCGGTTCGGGCTCGACGACCGGTTCCGGCTCCGGTTCCTTCACCGGCTCCGGCTCCACGGTGGCGCGGGACAGGTTGTTGCTCTTGATCACGGTGACGCGCTCCGGCTCGTACTCGTCCTCCTCCTCGCGGGAGCCGGACGGACGGCGGGAAGCCTTGTCCAGGATCTCGGTGAGCTTCACGTCCACCTTCTCGGCGGCTTCCTTGAGCTCGAGGTCCTTGCCGAACTTCTTGTGCAGCTCGGGCAGGAACTCGTCGGACACCTTCAGGTTCGGGTTGGCATTCTCGATGCCGGCCCCCTTCGAGTTCAGGAAGTCCACGAGCGTATCCAGCCCGATGTTGAATTGCTTGATAAGTTTGTTCAGTCTGATTTCTGCCATATAGTAACCCCAGTTTTTTCAGTTTATTCTTCCTCGAATTCGGACTTCAGGATGGAGAAGACCTCTTCCACGGTCTCGTCCTCCAGGTCGGCGCGGCTGGCGATGTCGGCCGGCGCGAGGGCGAGGACGCTCTTCGCGGTGTCGCAGCCGATGGCCTGCAGGCGCTCGATGACCCAAGGGTCGATCACGTCGGTGAACTCGCTCAGGAGGACGTCTTCCTCTTCAGCCTCGTCCTGCGGGAGTTCGCGCCAGACCTCGATCTCGCGGCCGACGAGCATGCCGGCGAGCTTGATGTTGCAGCCGCCCTTGCCGATGCCCTTCTTCACTTCCTCGGCCTGCATGTAGACCTTGATCTTGTCCTCGGGGCCTTCGCCCAGGTCGATGCGGGAGATGCGGGCCGGGTTGAGGGCGCGGGTGATCATGAGCTGCGTGTTCGCGGTCCACTGGATCACGTCGATGTTCTCGTTGCGGAGCTCGCGGACGATGCCCATGATGCGGGAACCCTTGACGCCGATGCAGGCGCCGATCGGGTCGATGCGGTCGTCATAGGACTCCACGGCCACCTTGGCGCGCTCGCCCGGGATGCGGACGACCTTCTTCACGGTGATCAGGCCGTCGTAGATCTCCGGAACCTCCATCTCGAACAGTTTCTCGAGGAAGGAGTCGGTGGTGCGGGACAGGACGATGTACGGCGTCGTGTTGTTCTTCATCTCCACGCTCTTGATGATGGCGCGGATGGTGTCGTTCTTCTTGAAGCGCTCGCCCGGGATCTGCTCGGACTTGGGCATGCGGAGCTCGTTGCCGTCCTCGTCCAGGATGAGGACCTCGTTCTTCCAGGTCTGGTATACCTCGCCGGTGAAGATCTCGCCCACCTTGCCGGAGTACTTCTTGAAGACATTGGCCTTCTCGATGTCCATGATCCGGCCCTGCAGGTTCTGGCGGATGTTCAGGATGCCGCGGCGGCCGAAGGAGGAAAGGCTGAGCTTGCGGGTGTAGGTATCGCCGATCTCGTAGTCGTCGTCACCGGTCTCCTCGGCGATCTCGTCCACGGTGATCTCCGTGGCGGGATTCTCGACTTCCTCCACCACCTCGAAGTTCTGGTAGATCTCGCAGTCGCCCTTGTCCACGTTGATGATCACGTCGAAGTTGTCGGCGCTGCCGTAGGTCTTGGCGAGCTGGGTGAGGAACACATCCTTCAGGACACCGAGCATTTGCCATTGTGGTTATCTTGTATTATTTGAAATCGATGTAGGGGGTGACGGAATTGATCTCGGCGAGCGGGCAGGTTTCCTCGTGCTCCACCTTCTCCTTCTTTTTCTTGCCTTCCACGGCCTCCAGGGCGGTGTACTGCAGGGTGACGGCCTCCTCGGTCGCCGCCTTGAGGAGGGCGACGAGCCGGCGTCCGCCCTTGAACTTCACGTCCACTTTCGAGCCCACGGCCTTCAAGTACTGCTTGAGCACCTTGAAGGGCCGGTCCAGTCCGGCGGAGGAGACGGTGAGGGAGTAGTCCTCCACGTCCTGGTCGAACGCTTCGTGCACGACCTTGTCGATGGCGGCGCAGTCGTCCCAGTCCACGATGCCGTCCTCCTTCTCGAGGACGATTTCCACGTCGTTCATGGCGTTCACCGTGACGTCCACGATGAAGCACCCTCTTTCAGCGACCGCCGCTTCCACGGCCTGGATGATCTCTTCCTTTTTCATTTTTCCTTCCGTCATTCCCGGCTTGACCGGGAATCTTATATAACAAAAAATAGGGGACCGACCGTCCTCTATCTCATTCACGGCGGCAAAGATAGCAATTCTTTGCGGAATAACCAAATTTTCCTAACTTTGAACATCGTCCCGCCATGATTCCGTTCCGTTTTCATATCGTGTTCGTCCTGGCCCTCCTAACCGCCTTTCCTATGTCCCGTTATCCCGAAAACCAGAAAGTGAGAAAGCCCGCCGTCGCCGGCTCCTTCTATCCCGCCTCCGCCCGGGAAATCAAGTCCATGGTGGGGCCTTGGCTGCATCCCGCCGCCGGGGGCGAAGCCCCGCAGGCGGTCATCGTCCCGCATGCCGGCTATGTGTTCAGCGGCGAAGTGGCCGCATCGGCCTTGAACCGCATCTCGCGGGGGCACGCGTACAAACGCATTTTCCTGCTCGGTCCGAGCCACCGCGTGGCTTTTACGGGCGCGAGCGTGCAAACCGCCTGCGCCTTTGCCGAAACCCCGCTGGGTAAGGTCCCTGTCGATGTGGCTGTGGGTGAGGAACTCATCCGGGCAGGGGAGGGCGTGTTCACCTACCGGAGCGACGCGCACGACCGAGAGCACTGCCTGGAGGTCCAGCTGCCGCTGCTGCAACTGGCTTTGGACGAGGTGCCGCCGATCGTCCCGATCGTCATCAGCACGGAGCGGCTCGGCGTACTGGAGCGGATCGCGGAGGCGCTGGAACCGTATTTCACGCCGGAAAACCTCTTTGTCATCAGCTCGGACTTCTCCCATTATCCGTCCTACGAGGACGCTAAAACCTCCGACTTGTTTATGGCGGAGACCATCGTCTCAGGCGGGCTCAACGAGTTTCTGAAAGCGCTCTCGGATGTCCATAAGCGGGGTTTCGTGGGCGAGGACACCGCGGCCTGCGGCGCCTGCGCCATCGCCGTCCTTCTGTCCCTGATGGACGGGCAGGGGAGGAATCGCTTCGTCGTGGACCATGTGATGTACCGGAACTCCGGAGACTCCGTCTATGGGGACAAGGACCGGGTCGTGGGGTATAATGCGATTGTCATTACGCGCGTGCCTTCGGCGCCCGTGGAGGACAAGCATCTCTTCCATTTCACGGAGGCCGAAAAGCGGGCGATGATCGCCGCCGCGCGGGCGTCCATCTATTCCGCGCTAAGGTTGGACCATGATATCGACGATACGCCTGTCGGCATCCTGAAGGAGAAGGGCTATGGCGTGTTCGTGACGCTGCATATGGACGGTCGCCTGCGGGGCTGCATCGGCCGTTTTACCTCTTCTAGCACCCTGCATGCCACCATCCGGGAGATGGCCCGCAGCGCCGCGTTCTCCGACCCGCGCTTCCCGGCCCTGTCCCGGAACGAGGCCCACAAGATCCAGATCGAGGTTTCCATCCTGTCCCCGCTCAAGCGGATCCATTCCATCGACGAGTTCAAGCTGGGCCGCGATGGCATCTATATGATCAAGGGGCCGTATCATGGGACCTTCCTGCCGCAGGTGGCCACGGAAACGGGCTGGACCACGGAGGAGTTCCTGGGCCATTGCGCCCGCGACAAGGCCGGCATCGGCTGGAACGGCTGGAAGGACGCCGAGCTATACACCTATCAGACGGAAATCGTGGAGGAATGAAAGAGGCCCGGTTCTATATTCCGGTCGATGGCGGCGTGGAGTGTCAGCTCTGCCCCCACCACTGTCGGATCAAGGAAGGAGGCCGGGGCCGATGCCGCAGCCGCGAATGCCGCGACGGGAAGCTATGGGCCATGTCCTATGGCGCGCCCTGCGCCTTGGCCATCGACCCGGTCGAAAAGAAACCCTTGAACAACTTTCTGCCGGGAACCTGGTGCCTCTCCCTGAGCTGCACCGGCTGCAACCTTTCCTGTCGATGGTGCCAGAACAGCGACATCTCGCAGGTTGCACCGGAGGGTGTGGATTGCACGGAGTTGTCGCCTCAGGAAGTGGTGGATTTGTGCATCCGCCGCGGGCTACCGTCGATGGCCTATACCTACACGGAGCCCTTTACGTGGTGGGAGTATCTGTACGATATGGCGGTGCTGGCGCACGAGCGCGGTTTAAAGAACATCCTGGTTTCGGCGGGGTTTGTGGAGAAGCAGCCGCTGCGTGAGCTGCTGCCCTATTTGGATGCGGCGAACATCGACATCAAGGCGTTCGATGAGGGGTTTTATCGTACGTGGTGCGGCGCCCGGCTGGCTCCCGTGCTGGAGAACTTCCTGGCGATGGTCGCCGCTGGGGTGCACGTGGAGATTACGAATCTGCTGATTCCGGGGTTGAACGATTCCGAGGAGCAGGTGCGGGCTTTGTGTGGTTGGATGGTGGAAAACGGCCTGCAGCGCGTCCCGCTGCACTTCAGCCGCTACTTTCCGCGGTACAAGATGCAGGCGCCGGGACCCACGCCGAAGCAGTCGCTGCTGCGGGCGCGCGACATCGCCCGGTCCCTCGGAATCGAGACCGTGTACCTGGGAAATGTGTAGGATTCAGGACTCTTCGTCTGTTTCTTCTTTAGGATTGTCCCGTTCCAGGAGGATGAGGCCGCGCTTCATGCGGCCGAGGAAGGTGTCGGCCGCGTCGTCGGCTGCCTCGCTGGCCTCATAGACCTTCTCCTCCAGCTTTTTCTCGATCTCCTTTTCCTGCTCGGGGGTGAGCTTGGAGGTGTCCAGCCCGTCGAAGGTCTTGTCGACCTCGTCGAACACGCCTTCGGCGGTGGAGGAGATGGTGTCGCCGAAGTTCTTCAGGGTTTCTATGAATTTCTTGATGCCCATATTATTCAATTGCTATGTTTCCCTCCGTTCCGCTCGATCTTAACGAGTTCCAGTTCGAAGATCAGGGTGCTGTGCGCCGGGATGTCGTCCATCTTCAGGGAACCATAGCCCCATTTGGCGGGGATGTACACCTCCCATTTGTCGCCCTCGTGCATCCGCGTCAGGGCAATCTGCCAGCCCATGATGAGGTCGCCCACCATGAACAGCGCCGGCAGCGGCTGTCCCTCGGTGGTGTCGAAGACGGTACCGTCAATGAGACGGCCGGTGTAATGGACATAGACGATGCTGCGCGGGGTGGGTTTCTTGGTCCCACGGCCCGTTTCCAGCACCTTGTACAGGACGCCATTGTCCAGGACCACCATCCCTTCTTCCTGCGCCTTCACCTGCAGGAAGGCCTCATTGGCCTCCTTGTAGGCATTGTGTTTCTTGTTCCTTCTGTGCTGCATCGTCAGTTGCCGAGGTTTACTTTCTCATACTTGTACCCGAGCCGGCCCAGCTCGATGGCCGCCCCGATCTTGAACATCACTTCGACCGTCACGAGGAAGAACTGGTACGCTTCAGCCGTCCCCGGCTCCGTGCACTCTCGCATCAAGAAGTGGTAGGCATTGGCGGAACAGGTTTGCATCGCCGGAACGCTGTGCTTGCGGTCCTTCAGAATGTTGTCGGTAATGTGGTCGTCCATATCGTCGAACCCCCGCTCGCCCTGGAAGAACGAGTAGGGGAAGTCCTGATACTTCGCCCAATCCTTGTCCCAGAGGTATGCGATCGCCATCCCGAGATAGCCCGCGCAGGCGAGGCAGTACTCCGGATAGGCGTTGAAGTTCCGCACTGCGTCGCCGTAGAAGGAGGGGGCAAGGCGCATCCAGGCCTCGTCGATGTCGGGGGATGCGAGGAGCTTCCCTTTCAGAAGGCCGCTGCCCGTGCAGGTCTCGAGGAGATTGGCGGTGAGGTCGTTCTTGTATTTGTCGACGGTGGATTGTTCGGTAGGCATGGTGGGTGGGGGTTATGGGTGCGAAGATAGGGATTATTGGCGGGAATGGCAATTGGGGGGGGGCGGTTAGCCAATTCATCTCTCCGTTCCCATTGCCCTGAGGGCTGTCAGGGTAAGGGGAATGGACAGGAGGAAAGCGCAGACATCAGATATGGTCTGTGCAATCTCTATCCCGAAGAACCCCAGGAGCGCTCGCCCTATGAAAAGGGCAGGGATAAAGAAAAGCCCCTGGCGGGCCGTGGCCATGATGACGGCAGGAACGGTTTTCCGGATATTCTGGAGATACATGTTCGACATCACCACCATTCCCGTGAGCGGGAAGGAAAGGCATTGGTAACGGAGGATTCTCGTGCCAATGCGGATGACTTCAAGGTCATCGGCTCGGAAAACTCGAACGATACCCGGGGCGAAGATAAATCCAAGGATGGCCAGGAGGAGGCAATAGATCGTGGATACAGCCAGGCTATGGCGAAAGGCCAACCTCACTCTGTCGTAGCGCCCTGCCCCATAATTGAATCCGCAAACAGGTTGGAAGCCTTGCCCGTATCCGATCATCGCGGCTCCAGCCAACATGGCGATCCTGCTGACAACTGAAAAGGCCGCGACGGCTTCATCGCCGTAAGCCGCAGCTGTCTGGTTTAGGCAAATGGCTGCGACGCTCATCAACCCCTGCCGGGCCAGTGAAGGGAGGCCACCGGCGTTGATGTCCCGATAAGTATTCCAGGATGGACGGAAGTTCCCAAAGCGGATTATGATGCCCCCTTTCTTTCCGCAGATGGACAACATGATGGTGAAACTCACCGCCTGTGAGATGGCCGTCGCCAGGCCGGCGCCCCGGATGCCCAAACCGAAGCCGAAAATCAGAATCGGGTCCAGGGCTACGTTGAGGATGGCTCCGGAAGCTATGCCAATCATGGACAGGAGGGCATTTCCCTGGTGCCGCATCTGGTTGTTCATCGTGAAGCAACACATGATGAACGGCGTGCCCAAAAGGATGAAGCGGTAATAATCCTTGGCATAGGGGAGAATGGTATCCGTCGACCCGAAGAAGCGGAGCAGGGGATCCATCAGGAAGAAACCTGCCATGGCAATCAGGCAGCCCGTGATGAACGAAGAGAAGAAACCTACGGCGGCCATTCTTTCCGCCTCGTCCGTGTGGCGGCTCCCAAGCGCCCGGGAGATGAAATTCCCAGAGCCCTGACCGAAATAGAAAGCGATGGCCTGAATGAGGGCCATGTAGGAGAAGACGATGCCGAGGGCGGCCACGGACTGCGTATTGATCTGCCCCACGAAGAACGTGTCCGCCAGGTTGTAAATGCCGGAGACCAGCATGCTGATGATGGACGGAACGGCCAACGAGGACACAAGATGCCCTACAGGAGCCGTAGTCATCCGGATGAACTTCTCTTTCTGAAGGTCGGCGGTCATACACTTTTTCTCGTTGCAAAGGTACGCAAATTTGACGGACCGGTTGTTTTTCGGTGCTTGGTTTCCAGACTGCCGAGGGCGTGCAGAACACTTTGCTTGTAAACGCGGACAGCCCGTCATCCCTGACCTGATCGGACATCTCTCGTGCGAACGCTGTAAGTCATCGTCGGGAGCTCGGGCCCGTCCCCGTTTTGATAATTCTCCCTTAATTCTTACCTTTGAAATCACACAAAGATCGACAGCCATGATCCTTACCACCACACCTACCATCGAGGGACGCGCCATTTTGGAGTACCGGGGCGTCGTTTTCGGAGAGGTCATCTCCGGCGTGAACTTTATCCGCGATTTCAAGGCCAGTATCCGGAATATCGTCGGCGGCCGCAGCGGGTCGTATGAGGATTCGCTGGTCAAGGCCCGCACGCAGGCCATGGATGAGATGGCCGCCAGAGCCGCGCGGCTCGGGGCCGATGCGGTCGTGGGGATCGACATCGACTATGAGGTCCTGGGCGAGAACAACGGCATGATGATGGTGACCGCTTCCGGCACCGCCGTCAAACTGGCTTGAGCACCATGAAAGCCCTGGTCATCGGCGCGACCGGCGCGGTCGGGAAAGACCTCGTCGACCAGCTCTTGAAGGACGATGCCTTCGAGCGCGTCACCGTTTTCGTCCGGCGGCCGCTCGCCGTCGAAAACCCGAAATTGACGGTCCATATCATCGATTTCGACCATCCGGAGCAGTGGCAGAACCTGCTCCAGGGGGACGTGCTGTTCTCCTGCCTGGGCACGACCATCAAGGCCGCGGGCAGCCAGGAGGCGCAGTGGAAGGTCGATTATACCTACCAGTACGAGGCGGCGAAGGCCGCGCGCGAGAACGGCGTCGAGGCCTACGCCCTCGTTTCTTCCATCGGCGCATCCCCGAAGGCGAAGTTCTTCTACACCCGCATGAAGGGGGAGCTGGAGGAGGCGGTGAAGAAGCTCGGGTTCCCGGCCTGCTTCATCCTGCAGCCGCCGTCGCTCGTCCGGAAGGGGAGCGACCGGTTCGGCGAGAAGGCGGGCGTCGTGGCGCTCAGGGCCTTCAACGCCATCGGCCTGATGCGCGCTTATAAGCCGATGCCCACGGAGGAGGTCGCCGCCGCGATGGTCCGCCTCGTCAAGAGCGGCCGCCGCGCCACGGAAACCATCGTCGCCCAAGATATCTTGAAAGCATGAGAGAAGAATTGATCCAATTGGCCGATACCTACCTGAAGGCGGGGGAGGCCATCCACGACGCCATCCGCGAGAGCATCCGGAAGGCGGGGGGATTCCTGAACTGCTCCAACAACGACCAGGAGAAGAAGGACATGAACGCCCTCGTCTTCGACAGCAAGAAAGGGTACTCCGAGACTTACCCCATCCGGGCCATGAAACTGAATGACCAGGACCAGGTGGAAGTGTACATCGGCACATACGGCACCATCTACACGGACCGGTACCTGCGGGGCAAGATGAGCGAGGAGCACTGGATGCCCCTGAAGAACTCCAACATCCTCTTCTACCAAACCATCCTGTCCATCGCGGCAGCCATCGACGAGTACCTATGAGCATCCGCGACGAAATGATGTCCGGGCGTCTGTATGACGCCTCGAACGGGGGACTCCTGGATGAACTGCTCCGGACGCAGCAGATGTGCCAGGATTACAACGCCTTGAAAGTCACCGACCTGGAGGGAAGGACGAACCTGCTAAACAAGCTCATCGGCAAGGTCGGGAAGAACTTCATCGTCAATCAGCCCTTCTTCTGCGACTACGGTTCGAACATCGAGGTGGGGGACGACGTCTTCATCAACGCTTACTGCGTCATCCTGGACGAGGCGAAGGTCACGTTCGGGAACAATGTGTTCGTGGCTCCGCAGTGCGGGTTCTATACGGCGGGACATCCGCTGGACAAGGACCTGCGCCGACGCAAGCTCGAGTACTCGCTGCCCATCACCATCGGCGATGACGTCTGGATCGGCGGCATGGTGTGCGTCATGCCGGGCGTGACCATCGGCTCGGGCTCCGTCATCGGCGCCGGGTCCGTCGTCATCAACGACATCCCGGAAGGCGTCCTCGCTGCCGGAAATCCCTGTCGCGTCATCCGCAAGATCACCCCGGAGGACCGCGACCGGTACATCCGATAACCTTACAGCTTCTTCAGCCAGAGGATGGAATCCGGACCTTCGTTGAAGAGGAGGTCCAGGACGGAGAGGTTCGGCGTGAAGCCGAAGCGGTCGGCAAACACCTGGAAATAAGGGCGTTCCAGGCCCAGGGAAGGCAGGATCGTATCGGCCCGCTTGGGATGGATGTCGGCGCGGAAATCATCCGGCCCGGCCACCGAAGGGGACACGAAATAGGCGGTGGACTCCAGGCGGCAGGCGACGCCCGTCTTCTCCAGCAGGAACTTCGCCAGCGACAGGTTCCAGTCCCAGAGGAGGGCCAGTTTCTCGTCCATCAGCGCAAATAAGTCATCCCGGTAATACTCGTAATAGGCCGACGTATAATACGCCGCGTCCAGTGACCGCTGCGTCCGGAGAAGCCAGGGCGTGGAATAGTCCACCCGGACCTCCGTGATGCGCATGGATTCCGCATGGACCACGGGAACCTGGAGCATCTGCACGCCGTCGCCGGCGAGGATGTAGCAGCGGTTGCGGTACGATTGCTTCTGGTAGTTCTCGCACGCTTCCAGGAACACCGTGGAAGGAGAAACCCTGTCCGGGGACAGGGTCATATCACGCGCGAGGAGGGCGAACCAGGCCACCGGCGGGAAATATGCGGTGGACAGGAGCACTTACTTGCGGGGTGCGCGGGGGCGGGAGATGATGCCCCGCTTGGAGGCGCGGATGAAGGAGAGGATGGTGTCCCGCTCTTCCGTCTGCGGGAAGTGGGCCTCGATGTGCGCGACGGCGTCGCTGACGTTCATGCCCTGGAAGTACAGGGCGTCGTAGATGTCCTTGATCTGGTTGATCTGCTCCTCGGAGAAGCCGCGGCGGGACAGGCCCACGCGGTTCACGCCCTCGAAGCACACCGGTTCGCGGCCGGCCAGCACATACGGGGGAATGTCCTTGACGATCTTGAAACCCGCGCCCACCATCGCGTGCGTGCCGATGTGGGAGAACTGGTGCGCCAGGGTGCCGCCGCCGAGGATGGCCCAGTCCGCGACTTCCGTCTCGCCGGCGAGGGCGACGTGGCTCACGAGGATGCAGTGGTTGCCGATCTCGCAGTCATGGGCGATATGGACATAGGACATGATGAGCGTGTCGCTGCCGACCTTGGTCAGGAACTTGCCGCTGGCCTTGGTGCCGCGGTTGATGGTGGCGCACTCGCGGATGGTCACCCGGTCGCCGATCTCCACCCAGGTCACCTCGCCTTCGTACTTGAGGTCCTGCGGGACGGCGCCCACGACCGCGCCCGGGAAGACGGTGCAGTCGCAGCCCATTTTCACGTAGGAGAAGATGACGGCATGCGGAAGGAGCTTGCAGCCGTCGCCGATTTCGACGTTGTCGTCAACAAAGACATAGGGGCCGATTTCGATGTTGTCGCCAAGCTTGGCGTTGGGGCTGACAGTGGCGAGCGGATGGATCTTATTCATGGACAGTCTTTATTTCAGGATGGCGCGAAGGGCTTTCGCGGCCTGGGTATTGAGATAGTGGCCGGGCTTGAACGCCGTGATGCGGGCGTTCAGCCGGCCGCCGGCGAGGCGGAAGTCGCCCAGGAGATCCAGCAGCTTGTGCCGGCCGCACTCGTCGGGGAAATGAAGTTGCAGGTTGTTCAGGTAGCCCTGGTCGGTGACCGTCAGGTCAGGCATGTTGAGCAGGGTAGCGATGGAGGACAGCTGCTCCGCGCTCACGGGATGCTCCACGATGACGATGGCGTTATCTACGTCTCCGCCCTTGATGAGGTTGTTCTTGAACAGGTACTCGATCTCGTGGAAGAAGCAGAACGTGCGGCAGACGCCGATCTCATGGGCATAGTCCACGGCTTCGTCCCAATGGGCGGACTGGACGCCGAGGATGCGGGAGCCGAAGTCCACGGTGATGTCCGCGGAAGGGGCATCGGCCGGTTCGATCCGGATCCAGGAGCCCGTCTTCCCGTCCCGGATTTCCAGGGTCTGGGGAATGTCGATATACACGCGGGGCTCTCCCTGGTCCACGAGGCCGTCGGCCAGGAACGCTTTCACATAGGGGCCTGCGCTGCCGTCCAGGATAGGTACCTCGCGGTTGTCCAGCTCGATGAGGGCATTGTCCACGCCGAGTCCGGAGAGGGCCGACATGATGTGCTCGATGGTGACCGCCTCGGCTCCACCGCAGGAGATGGTGGTGCTGCGGGCGGTGTTGCTGACATTTTCGGCGAGGGCGTCGATGACCGGGGCGCCGGGCAGGTCCGTGCGACGGAACTGGATGCCGTGTCCCGCAGGGGCCGGCGACACGGTCATGTGGGAATAAGTCCCTGTGTGAAGGCCTTTTCCCTCGAACCGATAGGTCCTTGTGAGCGTATGCTGGTTGCGGTCCATACTGCAAAGATAGGGAAAAACTGCGGACCGCCCAAATCTACTCCTGTCCGCTCTGGCGGAATTTGGCGTACGCCTTCATGTACACGTGCGGGTCGATGCACGGGGAGCCCAGCAGTGTCTGCCCCTCCTTCCGGATGTTGCCGATGACGCCCGCCTGGGCCAGGAGGGTCGTATGGTCCGCGATCTTGACGTGTCCGGCGATGCCCACCTGCCCGGCGATGATGCAGTACTTGCCGATGGTGGTGGATCCGGCGATGCCCACCTGGGCCGCCATCACCGTATGGTCGCCGATCACCACGTTGTGGGCGATCTGGCACAGGTTGTCGATCCGGACGCCGTTGCCGATGATGGTGGATTCCATCTGGGCGCGGTCCACGGTCGTGTTGGAGCCGATCTCCACGTCGTTGCCGATGATGACGTTCCCAAGGTGCTCGATCTTCTCCCAGCTGCCGTCGGGCTGCGGCGCGTTGCCGAAACCGTCGTCGCCGATGACGCAGCCGGCGTGCAGGATCACCCGGTCGCCGATGACCATGCCCGGGAAGATCTTCACGCCCGGATAAATGATGCAGTCCTTGCCGATCTTGCAGTCGTCGCCGATGGTCACGTTCTCGTGGATGACCGTGTTGTCCCCGATCACCGTACGGCGGCCTACACTGGAGAAGGCGCCCAGCCAGACCCGCTTCCCGAACTTCGTGGAGCAGTGCCAGGTAGCCCGGAGGCTGCGGTGGCGCTTCGCTTTCTTGGACTTGTCTTTGACATACTTCAGCAGTTCCGTGACCGCCGAATAGGCATTGTCCACCCGCACGAGCGTGGCCTTCACCGGCTCTTTGGGCTCGAAGGTCTTGTCCACCAGGATGATGGACGCCTCGCTGGTATAGACGTACTGCTCGTATTTGGGATTGGCGAAGAAGCTCAGGGTGCCGGGCTTTCCGTGCTCGATCTTGGCGAACTTCGTGATGACGGCGTTCTCGTCCCCGTCCACGGTCCCCTTGAGCACCTGCGCCAGCTGTTTTGCGGTGAATTCCATAGTGACAGATTAAATCGTGTGCAAAGATAACACTTTTCCGCACCACGGCCAAAAGCTTGCCCTACCGGATCGCGTCCTCGCGGGGGAGGACGGGCTTGCCTTCGAAATCGACGGGGTAGGTGGCGTTGTCGCGCTGGAGGCGGTCGATCATCTCGCGGAGGAGACGGCGGGCGATGCGGGGATGCTTCCGGAGGACGTCATTCGTCTCGGAAGGATCTTCTTCCAGATTGAACAGCGTGCACTGTGGATAGTCCGGGTGATCCGGGTTATAGTAGTAGATCAGTTTCCACGGGCCGTGGCGCCAGGTGGTGAAATAGCTGCCGCGGTGCTGGTGGGGAAAATGGTCGAGGAAGGTGTCCTCGTGCCAAGGGTCTTCGCCTCCTCCCAGGATGCCCCAGAGGAGGTATCCGTCCTCCGTATAGGCGGGGGGAAGGGGAACTTGGGCGCCGGAGAGCAAGGTCAAGGTGGGGAAGATGTCCATGATGGTCCCGATTTCCCGGGAGATGGCACCTTGAAGGACGGGGTGTTTTCGCTGCCAGGCATTCCGGCTGTCCGGCCGGGCCCAGGCGATGATGCACGGGACGCGCGTCCCGCCCTCGAACTCGGATCCCTTCTTGCCCCGGAGCGGGGCCGAGGAGCCGATGTCGTGGCTGCCGCCGAGCGGCGCGTCGGACCCGTTGTCGCCGAGGAAGACGATCAGGGTGTTCTCCGCGATGCCGAGTTCTTGAAGATGGTCCATCACGTCCCCCAGGGACTTGTCCATGCCCTCGATGAGCGTGGCGTATCCGCGGGCGGCCTGGCTGTACGTAGTGTCTTGATAATGAGCGATAAAGCGCTTGTCGATCTCGAAGGGATTATGTACGGCGTAGTGGGAAAGGTACAGGAAGAAAGGCTCCTTCGCGGTTACGGCCGAATCGACCTGCGCAAGGGCTTCCAAGGTCAATGCTTCCGTGAGGAAAGTCTCGGTGCCGTGATATTTCTCCAGCCCGGGCACGGCGCGGGAGCGCGTGCCGCGGAGGAGGCCGTAGCCGTTCTCGCCCAGGTAGCTGCCGGGTTCGCCGATGGACGAGCCGGCGATGTTGACGTCGAACCCGAGGTCCCGCGGGTCTTCACCCGAATGGCCGAAGGGTGCGAAATGGCCCTTGCCCACGTGGATGGTCCGGTAACCGGCTTGCTGCAGGAGCCGGGGGAGAGTGACGTCGTCCGCGCCGAGACCTTCCCAGTTCCAGTCATAGGGGCCGTAGTCATCCCGGTTGTTCCCTTCGCTGCGGATCCAGTTCGTGACGCGGTGCCGGGCGGCATCCTGCCCCGTCAAGAGCGAGGCGCGGGAAGGGGAACTGACGCCCTGCGCGTAGAACTGCGAGAAGCGGACGCCTTGACCGGCAAGCCGTTCCATGTTGGGCGTACGGTACCAGTCGTTCAGCGGATAGCGCACCGGATTGCCCTTGCCGTCGGTCAGGAAAGGGACGGAGGTGTCCATGACACCCATGTCGTCCACCAGGAACAGGACGATGTTCGGGCGCTCCTGCGCCGCGGCGGCGGTCCCGGCCAGGGCCAGGCCCAGGGTGAGCAGCTTCCTATCCATGGACGGTGATCTTGAGGATCCGGCGGGTGTCGGAGGTAATCTTGTAGGCTTCGTCGATGGTCTGGCCGGCGACCGCGACGACGTGGTGCAGGTCGGCCAGGCCGCTGTCGCGGACGATGACCGCCCGCTTCTTGTCCACCAGGGACCAGTGCCGGTCCTTGAACCAGTCCTGGAGCTTCTTCCGGCCGCGCATGCCCAGCGGGCGGATCCAGTCGCCGGCCACCCAGCGGTCCGCGACGAGGTCCCCGTGGACCTTGTCCGCATCGACGGCCAGGACGCCTTCCGGCATCACGGGGGAGCGGCCCGGATTCCAGGGTTCTTCCGCGACCTCGATCTCCGGGGCTCCGACGGCCTCCTCCCGGACCAGCCGTCCGGCGGCGCTGATGAACATGCCCGCCCGGCGGCCGCTCAAGCCGCTCCGGACGATGTCCGTCGCCTGGGCGATGAGCGCCGGCTCCATTCCTTCCCCTTCCAGAATCCGATAGAGGATGTATTCCCAGCCGGGAATGGTCTTCAGGAGCGTCGTGTCCACCCGGCGGCCGTCCCAGACCAGGCCCACGTGTTCCTGATAGTAGTTATCCGCAATCCGTTCCACGAGCCGGAGGCGGTCCATGTCGGCGGCCAGGGTTTCCTCAAAGGAGGGATTGATTTCCCGCAGGATGGGAAAGACCTGATTCCGTAACTTATTGCGTTTCACGGTGTTCTCCGCGTTGGTGCGGTCCTCCCGCCAGGGGAGGTCCCACGTCGCGGCCAGGGCGTCGATTTCCGCCCGGGTCGTGTGGAGGAGCGGCCGGCGGAGAGGGATGTCGGCATAGTCCGGGTCCGGCAGGAACCCCTCCTCAGCCATCCCGAAGAGGCCTTTCACACCGGTTCCGCGAAGAAGGTTGAGGAAAAACGTTTCGGCATTGTCGCCGGCATGGTGGGCCGTCAGGACGGCCTCGTAGCCATGTTCCCGACACAGCTGGCCGAACCAGCGGTAGCGGAGCTTCCGTGCGGCCATCTCGATGCTGATCCCTTCCTGTTCCGCATAGGCTTCCGTGTCGAATGCCTGCACGTGGCAGGGTACACCATGCTGGGCCGCCCAGTCACGGACGAGCGCCTCGTCGGCGTCGCTGTCGGCGCCCCGGAGGCGGAAGTTGCAATGGGCAATGGCAAAAGGTCCGCCTTCCCGGCGAACCTTTTCTGCCAAGACCATCGAGTCCCGGCCACCGCTGACGGCGACGAGGACCATGGTCTTATTTCTTGTTGGTGAAGGTGTAGATGAAGCCGAACTCGGTGAATTCCTTGAACTGGACGGCTGCGACCTTCACGTCCGGAGCGACCTGCTTGACCTTCACGTTCTCGTCGTAGATGAGGTTCGTGGCGAGGGTGAAGGAGAAGAACTTCGTGAGCTTCCAGATCATCTTGGTGTCCCAGTTCACCCGGAGGTTCAGGGGCTTGTGGAGGTAGTCGGAGAAGAGGACCAGCTGCGTGGTGTAGTTGAACACGTCGTTGATGACCCACTTGCAGTCCACCTTCAGCTGGGCACCGAGACCGAAACGCAGGGGCTTGAAATTCGTGCCGACGCTCTTGTCCAGCCCTTCTTCCCGCAGTTCCATGCCGTAGGTGTTCCTGAGGGCGGGATTCCGCACGATCACGAGGTCCGCGGTGAGCGGGGAGAAGTTCACGCTCAGCCAGGGCTTCGGGGTCCACAGGAGACCAAGACCGAAGTTCGTGTAGGCCGGGGACAGGAAACCGGACATCAGGGTGCGGGCGTCCAGCCAGTCCTGGATGGACGGGTCGTGGCCTTCCTCGTTCTTGGGCGTTCCGTACTTGAAGTTGTCGTCGAACTGCGTCTTGAAGTCGAAGTTCGCGGAGTAGGCGAGGTGGCGCACCGTCGTCTCGTAGCCCCACTTGGATTCGAAGTAGATGCGGTCCTTGGTCTTCTGGAGGATGGGCTTGTCGGCGGAATACAGGAATCCGTAATCCAGCTGGAGCCGGTTGTTCCAGATCATCTTGTCCTTCTTGTAATTCGCATTCGCGTCGATGGACGCGGCGAGCGTGTAGTTGTTGTAGCCGCCGGCGGCCCAGTTCCACAGGGCCGTCTGGCCGAAGTTGATCTGGTTCTGCAGGGAATTGGTCCAGTAGGTGGGCTTGGGCGCCACCTCCGGCTTGTCGGTCGCCGCCGTGAGGGCGGCGGCGGCTTCGGCCGCGGCCTTCTGCGTATCCTGCGCGGAAAGGGCGGCGCTGCCGGCCATGAGGGCCAGGGCAAGGATGATAACCTTCTTCATAAGGCTGACCGGTTGATTAATAGGATCTTGCAAAAATCACGCGCTGATGCGAAGGCTTGCCGCTGTACACGCACTTGCCTTCCTCTTCCACGACGAAGCTGTCCACGGGGATGCAGCGGATCGTGGCCTTGGTCTCTTCCTGGATCCGGGCTTCCGTCTCCGCGGTGCCGTCCCAGTGGCAGAGCAGGAATCCGCCCTTCTCGATCTCCTCCTTGAACTCGTCCCAGGTGTCCACCTTGCGGACGTTCGCGGCGCGGTAGTCGAAGGCCCGCTGGTAGATGCTCTTCTGGATGTCGTCCAGGAGGCCGATAATCCGTTCGTCCAGGCCTTCCAGCGGTTCGGTGATCTTCTCGAGGGTGTCGCGGCGGGCGACCTCGACGGTGCCGTTCTGGAGGTCGCGCGGGCCCATCGCCAGGCGGACGGGCACACCCTTGAGCTCCCATTCGGCGAACTTGAAGCCCGGGCGCAGGTTGTCGCGGTCGTCGACCTCGACGCTGTGGCCCTTGGCCTCGAGGGCCTTCTTGACCTCGTACATCTTGTCCAGCACGAGATTCCGCTCCTCGTCGCTCTTGTAGATCGGGACCATCACCACCTGGATCGGGGCGAGGGCCGGCGGGAGGACGAGGCCGTTGTCGTCGCCGTGGGCCATGATCAGGGCGCCCATCAGGCGGGTGGACACGCCCCAGGAGGTGGCCCAGACGTATTCCTGCTGGCCTTCCTTGTTCGTGAACTGGACGTCGAAGGACTTCGCGAAGTTCTGGCCCAGGAAGTGGGACGTACCGGCCTGCAGGGCCTTGCCGTCCTGCATCATCGCCTCGATGGTCATCGTGTCGATGGCGCCGGCGAAGCGCTCGCCCGGGCTCTTGTGGCCCACCACCACGGGCAGGGCCATGATGTCACGGGCAAAGCGGGCGTACACGTCCACCATGCGCTGCTTCTCGGCCTCGGCCTCCGCGGCGGTGGCGTGGGCGGTGTGGCCTTCCTGCCAGAGGAACTCCGCGGTGCGGAGGAACAGCCGGGTGCGCATCTCCCAGCGGACGACATTGCACCACTGGTTGCACAGGATGGGGAGGTCGCGCCAGGAATGGATCCAGTTCTTATACGTGTTCCAGATGATGGTTTCGGAAGTAGGGCGGACGATGAGTTCTTCCTCGAGCTTCGCCTCGGGGTCCACGACGACACCCTTGCCGCCGGGATCGTTCATCAGGCGGTGGTGCGTCACCACGGCGCACTCCTTCGCGAATCCGGCCACATGCTCGGCCTCGCGGCTGAAGAAGGACTTGGGGATGAAGAGCGGGAAGTACGCGTTCTTGTGCCCGGTTTCCTTGAACATGCCGTCGAGAATATGCTGCATCTTCTCCCAGATGGCGTATCCGTAGGGCTTGATGACCATGCAGCCGCGGACGGCGGACTGCTCGGCCAGGTCGGCCTTCACCACGAGGTCGTTGTACCACTGGGAGTAGTTCTCGGACCGTTTCGTTACCTCTTTTGCCATAATTCTATTGCTTTTTCGATTGCTTTTTTGAAAAATTGTCAGTAACATTGCCCGTGTAATGAGGAATTGGCACATTTGTTGCGCTTCCCCTTGCAATCCGGGTTTTATTCCGGCACAAAGATACTTATTTTATTGGATAAAAAGGAGGTTCTGACATGAAAAAGCATCTGGCTCCCTACCTGCTGGGTCTGCTTGCCGCGGTTTCCTGCGGCACTTCCGCCCAGTTCGCTGCGGGCACGCAGCAGTTCGAAGACGGCATCTATGCGAATCCCCGTTCGGAGGCTCCCGTAGCCGCCGTTTCCCAGGAGGAAATGGACGCCCTGGTCAAGGAGTCCGTCGAATCCGAAGTATACGTCCTGAGCGCGCAGGGCGACACGGTCGTCGTTCCTGAAGGCAAGATAGCGAAGCTCCGTTTCAATACCGACGGAACGGACATCGCCGTCTTCGACAATTACGGCTGGGATTATTCCTGGGCTTATCGCCCCTGGTACCTGCGCGGCTACTACAGCCCCTGGTACTATTCCACCTGGTCCTATTGGGATCCCTGGTACTGGGACCCCTGGTATTACCGTCCCTGGCGCCACTACGGCTACTATCATACCTGGGGCTGGTATGATCCGTGGGATCCCTGGTACTATTCTTCCTGGTATTATGATCCCTGGTACTGGGGCCCGTCCTACTACGGATACTATGGCTACGGCTATTATCCGGGCTGGTATGGCTACCATGGCTATTATGGCCACTATTATGGCGGCTACTACGGCATAGGCGGCTGGTCCGGCCGCTGGATCCAGCAGAACAGCCATGCCCGCCAGGCCGGCCACCGCGACGCTTCCCGCAGCACCCGGAGCTTCGTCTCCCGGGGCGGCGCATCCGGACGCAGCAGCGGCCTGACCCGCGCCGGCGGCTCCACGACCGGAAGCTCCGCAGTCGCCCGCACGGCCCGCCGTTCTTCCACAGGCTTGACGAGCGTCTCCCGCTCCGCGGCTCCCGGCGCGTCCCGTTCGGCTTCGTCCGTGGCCCGTACCACCGGAACCACCACTACGCGCAGCAGCTCTGCGGCCTCCCGCGGTACGACTGCCACGCCTCGCGGTACGTCCGGCACCTATAATTCCGGCTCGGCGGCCCGCAGCAGCGGCTCCGTCTCCCGCAGCGGAAGTTCCGTCTCCCGCAGCAGCGGCAGCTCGGTCTCCCGCAACAGCAGCTCCGCGAACTACCGGACTTCGCCCCGCAGCGGCTCCTCTTCCAGCGGTTCCTACCGCAGCAGCGGCAGCTACTCCGGCAGCTCTTCCTCCCGCAGCAGCGGTGGCAGCTATTCCGGCGGCTCTTCTTCCCGCAGCAGCGGTGGCAGCTATTCCGGCGGCTCTTCCTCCCGCAGCAGCAGTAGCGGCGGATATTCCGGCGGCTCCTCCTCCCGCAGCAGCGGCGGTGGCGGCGGATACTCCGGCGGCGGTTCTTCGGGCGGTGGCTCCTCCTCCCGCGGTGGCGGTGGCGGCCGTCGATAAATGGACGTTTAACCTTCAATCGTGATCATGACTATGAAAAGGATATTGGCAGCAGTCTTCCTCTCCGCCCTCGCGCTCCAGGCCGGGGCGCAGGATTGGAGCGACGCACTCAACTACGCTGAAAACGACTACCTGGGCACGGCCCGTTCCGTGGGCATGGGCAACGCGATGACCGCCGTCGGCGGTGACCTCGGCTCCCTGACCTTCAATCCGGCCGGTTCCGCCGTGGCCTCCTACTCGCAGTTCACCATCACCCCCGGGCTCAGCATCTCCACGGTGACCGCGCAGGGCACCCTGTCGGATGGCTTCCAGGACCGGATCAAGAATCGCAACAGCCGGATGGGCATGCCCAACTTCGGTGCGATGATGGTCTATGACACCCGCAACAAGCGCGGCCTCAAGCGCGTCTCCTTCGGCATCGTGGGCAATGTCACCCGCGACTATACGAACCGGGTGCGCGCCACCGGCACCAACTCGACCACGACGCTCGCCGGTTCCCTGGCTTCCCAGGCCGACGGCTACAGCACCGACATTTTGAACAAAGGCGACTTCTACGGCTCCAACATCCCTTCCTGGGAGACGATGGTCGGCTGGCAGGGCGGTCTGTTCGAACAGATCGACGGCGCCTATGTCGGCATCACGGAGTCCCTGCTGGACAACGGGAATATCGTCCTGACCGACAAGATCGGACAGAACTACGGCCTGGAACGCAAGGGCAGCAAGTATGACCTCCTGATGAACTTCGGCCTGGATTTCAACGAGCGTTTCTACCTGGGCGCGAACCTCGGGATCACCTCCCTGAACTACCGCCATATCGAAACCCGTTCCGAAGAGGCCCTGGCCGGCATCGACTACGGGAATGACTTCAAGTCCCTGCGGGTCCGCTCCTCCTACCACGACGACGGTTCCGGCCTCTATGCGAAGGTGGGCTTCATCGCCCGTCCCGTCGCCGGCCTGCGGATCGGCGCCGCCATCCAGACCCCTACGCTGATGACGATCCACGAGACCTACCAGCTGGAGGGCTCCTCCCTGGCCGAGGGCGTGCAGATGTCCCAGAACTCCCCGCTGGATGAATGGTCCTTCAACGTCATCTCTCCCTGGCGCGCCAACGTCGGTCTGGCCTATACCATCGGCCAGTTCGGCCTCCTGAGCGCCGACTATGAGTACACGGACTACAGCATCACCCGGTTCCGCGCCGCCTACGACGACGATTACTACTATGATTTCGGCGGTACGAACCAGGATATCAAGGATTTCGCCGGCCCTGTCCATGCCATCCGCCTGGGCGCGGAAATCAAGCCCTCGCCTGCGATGGCGCTCCGGGTGGGTTACAACCTGACCACCGGCGGCCAGCTCAACTGGCTCGACGATGACGGCCGGGTCGTCCCCCTGACCCAGGACGAACGCAAGGACCAGCTCCGCTCCGCCGTTTCCTTCGGTATCGGCTACAGCTCCCCGCGTTCCTTCTTCATGGACTTCGCGGTCCGGTTCCAGTATCTCCCGAGCGAATACTTCACTCCTTACTGGTACTACTACAACGAAGGCGGCCAGTCGTATGTCGACAACAGCGTCGTAACGCCTGAAGTCGGCGCCCAGTCCGCTCTCTGCAACGCCCTCCTGACCCTGGGTTGGCGGTTCTAGTGAAACACGTTACATTCATCGTAAATCCCGTCTCTGGCGGCAAGGACAAGCGAAAGGTCCTTGCCGCCATTGACCGTTATTTGGACCGGTCTTCCTTTACGTACGAGGTGCTGGAAACCGGAAAGGCCGGCGACGCGACGGCCTGGGCCCGGTCCTGCAAGGCCGACATCGTCGTCGCCGTGGGCGGCGACGGGACGGTGAGCGAGGTGGCCACGGGCCTGCTGGGCACGGGGAAGGCGCTGGGCATCATTCCCTGCGGAAGCGGGGACGGCCTGGCCCTGCACCTGGGCATCAGCCGGAATCCGGAGAAAGCCGTCCGGGCGCTCAATGCGGGACGCATCGCCCGCATCGACGCGGCCCGGCTGGACGGCCGGCCGTTCTTCTGCACGGCCGGCGTCGGGCTGGACGCGGATGTGGCCTGGGATTTCGCCCGCTCGCCCAAGCGCGGCCTGGGCACCTACATTTCCACGGCCTGGGGCCTCTGGAAGCACGGGGACCGGGCGCATCAGTATCGCTTGACGACGGATGCAGGGACCTGGTCCGGGCCGGCGGTGATCATCACCGTGGGCAATGCGAACCAATGGGGAAACGAGGCCCGGATCGTGCCGAAGGCCTCCCTGCGGGACGGCCTGCTGGACGTGACCGTCGTCAAGCCGTTCTCCACCTGGGAGATCCCGTTCCTGGCCGCGCAACTGATGACGGGCAAGGCCGATGCAAGCCGCCGCGTGCGGTCTTTCCGGAGTACGCGGGTAACAATAAGCCGGGACCATCCGGGCCCGGCTCACTGTGACGGCGACCCCTTCGAGGCCGGCGCCGATTTAAGTTTGGAAATCATTCCGGGAGCGCTGGACGTGGTCGTCCCGCCGTCCCGGCTGGAAAAGATCTAGTCGCCGCCGTACGGGTCGGCCTCGTTCCAGTCCTGCAGGAGATACCCATGCCGGTCCACGCAATGGTCGTGGACCTTTTGTTTGACGGGTTCCTCGAGGGTGTTCCACCAGCTGGTGCAGGCGGGGTAGCGCACGAGCGCCTCATCCACCTGCCCGTCCGGGGAGGCTTTCGTCTGGCCCTTGCGGGCGATTCTTTCTTTCTGGGCGATGGTCAGGGACGCCCACCAGATATCAAGATTGTCGTTGTGCATGGTCTCGGAAATGGGTCAGGAATACAAAGATAGTGAATTTCCGGGAAATGCGCGCTATTTGTCGGCGGCGAGGTACCAGCGGACGGTCCAGTCGAGCTTCTCGCCCGGCTTGAGTTCGGTGTAGGGGCCCTGCGCCTCGATTTCGACGAAGGACTTGCGGGCATCGATGTACACCTGGATCTCCGCTTCGCCCGGGGCGGCGGCGTCTTGCGCGATGTCCGGGAAGCGCTGGGTGAGGACCAGGCCCTTGTCGCGGAAATTGAGCCAGCCCTTGCCGTCCACGTTGATCTTCCGGTTCTGGTCGGCCACGTCCACCTCCAGGGTGGCCAGGCCCTCGGCGAAGGTGACCTTCATCAGGTCCGCCGGGGTGACGCCTTCCGGTTTCGCATCGAACTCGAGGAAACCGCCGTTCGGGACGCGGGAAATCTGCCAGGGAGCGATCTTGCGCGTCTCGCCGGATTCATTGACGATGGAGTAGGTGATGACGAAGGCCAGGTCCGAAGGATCCACGGTGAAGGCCTTGCAGACGCGGTAGCCGTACTTGGACACCTGACCCTGCAGGAAGAGGGCCGGAATGGTGACGTCCGCGACTTTCACGGGGCCGTCCTTGATTTCGGCCGTGTAGGGGAGGTTGTCATACTCCGGCACCGGAGGCCAGTTCCATTCGGCCTGCGGGCTGGTCCAGAAGGTGCTGCCGTAGGAGTTGGGGTTGAAGAACCGTCTCCGGGGCTGGCCTTCTCCCTGCGGAGCCGGCTGGGGCGCGGCGGCGGGGTTCTGGGCAAGGACCTCCTGCTCGCCAAGCTTGAAGGAGAGGATCTTGCCGCCGTGGCCGGCGTCCACGGTCATCGAGAGGTCCTGGACGGACAGGACGTATTTTTCATCGTCCAGTTTCTGGACAGTCTGGGCGGAAAGGGCGGTCGTGCCCAGAAGGGCGGCGACGGCGAGGATAGCGTTCAGTTTCATCGTGTGTTATTTTTGGTAAAGGTAGGCATTCCCAAAAACAATGCCTGCCACAAATGGGTCGGATTCGTTCAAAATTGGGTTACAGGGACGCTTCGGCAATCTCGATGACCGTGTCGATTGCGGAAGGATCCGGGGTGGGAATCGTGATGCACAGGAAACCGTCCTTGTCGACCTTCCACTTGAGGGGAGCGCCCTCGGGGAAGCTTTTTACGGCCGTGGGCTTTCCCTGGAAGGGAATGACGAGGATGCCCTTGTCGCCGGATACGGGGACAGCGGCGGGCTCCAGGATGTGGAGGAAGACGGTTCCGGGCCGCTTCGTGCTCACGCCCCAGCTCTGGGGCGGGACGGGCGAGATGCCGCAGCCGTCCACGGTGGAGGCGTAGGTGCGCATCCAGGCGCCCAGGCCGCGGAGGCGGTCCAGGGCGGGGGCGGGCAAGGCGCCGTTCGCCTGCGGGCCGATGTTCAGCAACAGGTTCGAGCCCTTCGAGGCGCCCCGGACCAGGAGGTGGACCAGCTCCCGGACGCTCTTGTAGTTCAGGTCGGCGACGTGGTAGCCCCAGTTGTTGTTCATCGTCTCACAGGCCTCGAGCGGGAGGGTGTCCGAGACGGTGGCTCCGCCGCTGAATCCCGCCTTGTTCTCGCCGGGAAGGTCTTTCTCGAAGAGCTGGAAATCTTCGCCGCCGACGGCCGCCGAATGGTGGTTGTTGCCAATCATGCAGTCCGGGTCGATGCCGTGGATGAAGTCATAGAGCTCGCGCATCCGCCAGTCGAACGGCCTGCCGCCCTGGTCCCATTGGCCGTCAAACCATAAGGCTTGGGGATGGTACTGCTCCATAAGTTCACGGATCTGCCGCTTCTCGAACTCGAAATAGGCGTTGTAATCGGCCTTCGCCGGGTCCTTTGCCACGCCGGAATTGCCCTTGGGGTAGTCCGGGCGGATCCAGTCGATGAGGGAATAATAGTAATGCATCCGCATTCCCTGGCCCTTCACGGCTTTCGTGAGTTCTCCCAGGACGTCGCGGCCGAAGGGGGTGGCGTCCACGATGTTGAACGGGGTCTGCGCCGTCTTGAACATGGAGAATCCATCGTGGTGGCGGGAGGTCATGGTGACATAACCTGCTCCGGCTTCCTTGAAGGCCCGGGCCCACGCTTCGGCGTCGAAGCGGGCGGGATAGAATCCCGCCGCGGCCTCGCTGTAGGTTTCAGGATCCAGCTTGCTGATGGAAAGATACCATTCGCCCTGGGCATAAGCGCTGTAGATGCCCCAGTGCAGGAAGATGCCCAGCCGGTGCTCGGAGAACTCCTTCCGGGACTGCAGGTTTCCCTCCGAGGGTACGTACGGAGCCTGGGCGCGGGCCGTGCCCGCAAGGAGCATCAGCAAGGACGCTAATGCTATGCAAGATAGTCTGTTACGCATGGTGTGACGATTTTAGCGGCGCTCTCCGTCCAGCGGAAGGTTGGAGAAAACGGGGGTGGCGACGGCCGGCGCATCATAGCCGTCGGGATAGCCGAACACGGTGAAGTCGATGATGCCCAGCGGGCTGTTCTTGGGCCAGTCCGTGACGGTGAGCCGGACGAAGCGGCAGTTCACCGGCGCGAATTCGTCACAGACGGTATCCTTGGGCAGGGTGTTTCCAGTCATGTCCACGACGGTCCGGAACGTCTCTCCGTCCTGCGAGACCTCCAGCTTGTATCGATAGACGGGAAGCTCGCGTTGCGGTCCGAACCGACGTCCGCCGCCGCTGAACAGGACCCGCATGGCGTCCACGGTGAAGTGCTGGACGACGTCGAAGCGCGTGGCGGGGGAGAGCTCGATGGTGAGGGACGGCTGCGGATCGTCCACGGCGGGTCTCCACACCGTCCCGCTGTAGTTGTCCACGGCGAAGGCGGCCGGGTAGCCGTCCTGCTGGGACGAGCACTTGGACAGGGCGTTCATCGCGTTCATCTTGTTGATGGTGACGGGGATGGAGGCGGGCACGGCGGCCGGAAGCGCCGCGCCGGGCGCCGCCTGAGGCGTGTCCGTGACCGTGCAGGCCATCAGCCCGTCCGCATCGAACGTAACCTTGTCCATGCCGATACGCCGTCCGCCCGGAGGATTGGACAGCACGATCGTGTAGAACTGCCACCATTCGTCTTTGCCCTTGACCTGGACGATGGAGCCGTGGGCCGTGCCGGTCACGAGGCCTTCCGTCTTCCGGAGCAGGGGATTGTTGGGGGCATAAGTATAGGGGCCGAGCGGGGAAGTGGCGGTATAGTAGCCTTCGGCATAGGTCTTCCACTGCGTGCCGGAGGCGGAATACTCGAGATAGTAGATCCCGTTCCGCTTGATCACCCAGGGGCCTTCGATCCAGGCGACGCCCGGATACTCGTTCATCTCGCCGTAGCGCTCCCAGGCGTGCATGGGATTGAAGCCGAACAGATGGACCGGCTCGCCGGCGAAGGTCGTCAGGTCATCCGGGTCCAGCCGGACACCGTAGATGCCGCTGATTCCGCGGCCGGGCCAGAACAGGTACGGCTGGCCGTCGTCATCGACATAGATCTTGGTGTCGAAGCCGCCGTTCCAGCCATTTTCGACCGGGCCGGTGTTCTTGAAAAGGCCGAGGTCCGTGTAAGGGCCGAGCGGATGGTCCGCGACGAAGACATGGTCGGTATTGCCGGTCAGATAGAAACGGCCCTTGTACTTGACGAGGTCCGGCGCCACGGGGATATGCTCCACGGCGTGGAACTCCCAGTCCAAAAGGTTGTCGGACACCCACATGCCGCCGCCGGTGCAGCACATGTAGTACTTGCCGCCCTCTTCGAGGACGGTGACGTCGCCGGAGGCGTTTCCTCCCTGCCCGATGGGCATGGGAAGGGGATTGCAGTAACGCTGCGCGTTCGCGGCCAGGCAGGTGGCCAGCGCCAGCAGGGGGGTGATCAGGGCAGATAGTCTCATGGCGTTATGCGGGGTTTGCGCCGGCGATTTTCGCCAGCGTGTCGTTGAGGATCTCTTTCCGGAGGTCGCTGAGCCAGGCGGAGAAGGCCACCGTATCGAAGGCGTACACCTGGTTCAGGGCGTATTCATTATCGGACCAGGTGTCCAGCGGGGATTCGTTGTGCTGGATCAGGGCCTCGAGTTTGTCCAGGGACTTGTAGATCTTTGCTTCCACGGTTTCCTGGGCGTCCATTTCCCGGAACAGGGCCGTCAGTTCCGCGGACACCTCCGGCGGGAGCGAGCGGACCCATCGGCCCAGCAGGGAATCTTCGACGTCGCGGTCGGCGTCCGTCTTGACGAAGGTGGGGATGTCGCCCGTGAAACACTCGCCGAGGTCATGGATCAGACACATCCGCACGACCTTGTCCATGTCGGCTTCCGGAAACTCGCCCTTGAGCAGCAGGGCCATCAGCGAGATCCGCCAGCTGTGCTCGGCGACGCTCTCGGTGCGTCTTTTCGTGGTGGTGCAGTGCCGGGGCGTGTCTTTCAGGCGCTCGGCGACGTGGAGGATGTCCAGGAATTCCCGCGGGGTCATGGGTCGATGTGTTTGTGCGCTTAAAGGTAGTCAATCGACCGTCAAATATCAAGAGTTGACGGAATTTATCGCTATATTTGTCCTATGAAAAAGCTTCTGATTATCCTTTCTTCCGGCCTCCTGGCCTGGACCGCCTCGGCCCAGCAGGGCCAAACCTTCCGGACCGTCCTTGAGCTCCCGGTCACCAGCGTGAAAAACCAGTATCGCAGCGGAACGTGCTGGGACTATGCGACCCTGGGTTTCTTCGAGAGTGAGATCCTCCGCAAGACGGGAAAGACCTACGACCTGTGCGAAATGTTCGTGGTCAACAAGGACTATATGGACTGCGCCACCCATTATGTGCGGATGCACGGATACAGCCAGATCTCGGAAGGAGGATCCTGCGACGATGTCCTGGAAGTGATCCGCCGTCACGGGATCTGTCCCGAGGACGCCATGCCTGCGCCGGGTTCGCTGACCGGGGACCCCTATGCCAATTTCAAAGTCTTTTTCCCCGAGTTGGAGCGCATGGTCAGCGGTATTGTCTGGCAGGACGGGAAACCGGAACTGAACCGTTTTACGACAGAGGAGCAGGCGCCCTTGCGGAACAAGGAACCGAAGCTGCACTGGAAGGACAGTGTCCAGTCCCTCATCGACCGGTATGTGGGCCGATGCCCGGAGTCCTTTGTCTATGAAGGGGTTACTTATACGCCCCAGTCATTCGCCGCGAGCCTGGGACTGGACCTGGACGATTATGTGAGCCTGACGAGCTATACGCATCATCCGTTCAACCAGTGGTTTGTCATCGAGGCTCCCTACAAGTGGCGGCTCAAGCCCAGCTACAACATTCCGATCGACCGGCTGATGGACGCGGTCGACCGGGCGCTGGACGCCGGCTACACGGTCGCCTGGGGCGGCGACGTATCCGGCGACTTCTCCCGTCCGACGGGCGTGGCGGCATTGCTGGACGGCGTCATCCCCACGCAGGAGATGCGCCAGGAACAGTGGGATGATTGGCGGTTCACGTACGACCACGTCATGCTCATCTACGGCAAGGCCGTCGACGGGCAGGGGAAGCCCTATTACCTGGTGAAAAACTCCTGGGGTACCAACAATGCTTACCAGGGGACCTGGTACATGTCGCGTGATTACATCGCCCTCAACACGACCTACATCTTCCTCAACCGCCACGCGCTGCCGAAAGCCCTCCGCAAGGAGTTGAAATAATCTTGTAACTTTGCATCCATGAAGAAGATACTCATTTTCCTTGCCACCATCTGCGCCATCGCCTGCACCGGCGGCAAGACCACCATCTATGATTTCACCGCCGAGTCCAACGCCGGTGAACAAGTGAATTTCAAGGACTACAAGGGCAAGGTCCTGCTCGTTGTGAACACCGCCTCCAAATGCGGTTTCACGCCCCAGTACGACGGACTGGAGGCCCTTTACAAGAAGTACAAGGACCAGGGCTTCGTGGTCATCGGCTTCCCCTGCGACCAGTTCGGTCACCAGGAACCCGGTACCAACGCGGAAATCGAGGAGTTCTGCCGCATGAACCACGGCGTCACCTTCCCGCTCATGGCGAAGTCCGACGTAAACGGCGAGAACGCCAACGTCATCTTCAAGTGGCTGTACACCGAGAAGCCGTTCGCCGGCTTCGGGGACAGCGACCGGGGTAAGTTCATGGACGGCATGCTCGCCCGGAACGATCCCGACTATGCCTCCAACCCGGACATCAAGTGGAACTTCACCAAGTTCCTCGTGGACCGCAAGGGCAACGTCGTCGCCCGGTTCGAGCCGGTGGTCACCCCGGAGGACCTGGAGGACGAGATCGAAGACCTCCTCTAGCGGTTATCCTGATTCGGAGTTCCCGGCGTGGGAGCGGTTGTCTGACGGAAGTCGGTGCAGAGCGCATCGGCGTCGTTTCCGTCGGGCCAGCGGATGATGCAAACCGGCGGCGGAACGGTGCCCTTGGGCATCCGGGCGAGCTGGAAGGGCGACAGGGCCCGGGGCACCACCGCGATGCAGCCTCCACCTTGCTGGTTCCCCTCTAACGTCGCCAGTTCGGGGCTGGCAATCGTCCCGTTCGCGCTGGAGTTGCTCTGCTGCGAACCGTACACGACGGCGTCCAGGATGACGCCGGTGGCGGGATCGACCAGGGCGACGGACCCGGCGGTGGGGGAGAGCGCGTAGCGATAAGTCAGGCCGACATCCGGTTTTCCGGTGGCATACAGGCCCTCCGGTTCAGCCGTGAAAGGCTGCAGGGCATCGCCGCTTTCGTGGGCGAACCGGGTGGCGGGTTCGAAGCGGACGCCCGTTCCTGGGCTGGACACGTCCACACTCTCCGCATGGTCCTTTTGCAGCGGGGCGGCCAATTCCACGTGCCCCAGTTCGGGCGGGGTGGGCGGCGTCGGTTCGCCGAACCGACGGATGCGTTTCCGCGCCGAGACCAGCACGTTCTTGACGACGGCGATTTCCTTGCGGTCGCCGGTGTCAATGGTAATCTCCTGACCGGCAACCAGATCCGCTGTCGTATCGATGAAGAGGGTGTTGTCGCCTGCCTTCGCAGGCCTGGCCAGATTGGTTTGCGTGGCGGGCGTACCCACCTCGGTTACCGTGACGAGTTCATAGGAGCCGCCCAGGCCGATGCCGAGTTTCTGCCCGGCCGCGATGCCGTCGACGGACGTCGCCGGGAGGACGTTCGTGCCGGCCGGGAAGGTGAGAATGGGCCCGGTGGATACCGGGATGAAGAGCGTCGTCGGGGCCGGCACGGCTTCCGGGGCCTGCTTCAGCAGCAGGAAGCCGCCGGCGGCGAGCCGGGTGCCTTCCGGCAGCGTCAGCGCGCGGACGGAGGCCTGGCCGCTCCGGCGCACGACGAGTTCCAGGCCGGAAAGATCGGCCTCTTCGGACCCGGCGTTGTACAGCTCGACGAACGGCTCGAGGCCTTCGCCCGCCAGGGCGAGTTCATTGACCTTGACCGCCTCGGCGCTGCGGATGCGGCTGCCGATGGCGAGCTCGCCGCCTTTCCAGGCCGCGGAGAAACCCGCCCATCCGGCGGAGCGTCCTTCCGGCGCAGCGAGCGTGAACATGGCTGTGACCTGCTCGCCCGGAGCGACCGTTGAAGGAAGGGTTTCTCCTTCCGAAATGGACCAACCTTCAGGGAGGGAAGGCAGGATGGACAGGTCCTTGACGGGCTTTCCCAGCGTATTTTCGAAGAAAACGCCGACCTGGGCGCTCCCGCCTGGGGTGAAGGTGGTGATGCGGGAGAGGCTCAGCGGATAGGCGCTGTATCCCGCCCTGGCGATATTCTTCTGCACGGCGGCGATGGCCTCTTCGGTGGGATATCCCACGGTCATGACGCCCTCGAAGAAGGTGCCGGCGGATCCGTTTCCATTGTCGCCGCCGTTGCCCATCAGCATGCCGCCTTTCTTGTGCATCGGGTAGTAGGTATCTTTTCCTTCCTTGCTGTGGGGGCGCGGACCGCTGTAGAAGACGGTCAGGGTGTCGGAGGAAGCATCGGCGCCGCGGAGGTCCCACTGGTTTCCGCCGCCGCCGTTCACGAACACCGACACGAAGCGCCAGTCCGTGATGGACGGGACGTCGTTCTGTTTGGGGTCATAGCCCGAGAACAGGCCGGCTTCCATGTCGGACATGATCCAGGGACCTTCGCCGTTGCCGCGGCCCCAGGCGGTGGAGGTGCCATAGTAGGTGGTCTCCATCGTGCCGGTGCCCACGGCGCGGCCGTTGGTCGAGGAATTGCCGTAGTCGAAGCAGCAGCCGCTGTCGTAATGGTTTCCGTCGATGACATAGTACATCCCCTCCGGCTCGTCGTCCACGGCGAGACCGCGGGCGTCGTTGCAGCGGTAGCCCATGCCGGGCATGACATAGGCTCCGTAGACCTTCTGCCCGCCGAGGAGGGCGGGGGCCATGTCGGCGATGGAGCGGGTGTTGAAACCGCCCTTGTCCGGTCCCTGGAACGTTCCCGGAGGCGCCGGCAGCAGGTCATTGCCCATCCCGGATTGGTCGTAAATCACCGAGATGTAGCACACGGAGCCTTTGCAAAAGGCGTCCTGCGCCGCGGCATCGGCGATACCGTTCTTTCCGGCATAGATGTCCAGCGCCGCACCGTCGCTTTCGCGGACCACCTGATACAGCGGGCCGCTGTACTTGGAATAGAGCAGGCGCGTAGTACTATGGGCGGTGACGCAAGGCGTGCCGCCTTTCCGATAAATGTCGCAGGGACCTTCCCGGAACCCGGCGAGACGGTTGCAGGCAAGGATCGCCCCGAGAAGCACTAGGCATGAGGCAGAGGAGAAGAGAATCTTTTTCATCGTTTCAGGGGGATTGTTCTGGACCAGAAGCAAATGTAATCATTTTTGTCAAACTGTTTTTAACTTTTTTTAATTATCTTTGCGAAGCCCATTTAGACGAATAAACATCGACCTACGTTATGTCTTACCAGAAGTTCTTCAATCCGGAGGAGTCATTCTCCCGTTCAGAGATAGAGGCTTACCAGCTGGAGCGGCTGAAAGCCACCGTCAAGCACTGCATGGATTCGCCTTTCTACAAGGAGCGTTTCCGCCAGGCCGGCCTGACGCCTTCGGACATCCAGACGCTTGATGACCTTAAGAAGATTCCGTTCACCACCAAGCAGGACCTGCGCGAAACCTATCCTTTCGGCATGGCCGCGGTTCCGCTTGACCAGTGCGTCCGCCTGCACTCTTCCAGCGGCACCACCGGCAATCCCACGGTCATCCTGCATACCCAGAAGGACCTGGAAGAATGGGCCAATGCCGTCGCCCGCTGCCTGTGGATGGTGGGCTGCCGCCCCGAGGACGTGTTCCAGAACACCTCCGGCTACGGGATGTTCACCGGCGGCCTCGGTTTCCAGTACGGCGCCGAGAAGGTCGGCATGCTGACCGTCCCTGCCGCCGCCGGCAACACCCTCCGCCAGCTCAAGTTCTTCACGGACTTCGGCACCACCGTCGTACACGCCATCCCTTCTTATGCGGCGCGCCTGTATGAGGTGATGTGCGAGAAGGGAATCGACCCCCGCAAGGACACCAAGCTCCGCACCCTCGTGATCGGCGCCGAGCCGCACTCCGAGGATACCCGCAAGCGTATCGAGAACATGCTCGGCGTCAAGGCCTACAACTCCTTCGGCATGTCGGAGATGTGCGGCCCCGGCGTCGCCTTCGAGTGCCCCGAACAAAACGGCATGCACATCTGGGAGGACTACTACATCGTCGAGATCGTCAATCCCGATACCCTCGAACCCGTTCCGGACGGCGAGGTCGGCGAGCTCGTGCTCACGACCCTCAAGCGCGAGGCGATGCCGCTGCTCCGCTACCGCACGCGCGACCTCACCCGCATCCTGCCGGGCGAGTGCGCCTGCGGGCGCCACCACCTCCGCCTCGACCGCATGAAGGGCCGCAGCGACGACATGATCATCCTCAAGGGCGTCAACATCTTCCCGATCCAGATCGAGACCATCCTGATGCAGTTCCAGGAGCTCGCCTCCGACTACCTCATCACGCTCGAGACCGTGGACGGCAACGACGCCATGACCGTCGACGTGGAGATGAAGGACCTCTTCATCGACGACTACAGCAAGCTCCAGGCCCTCACCCGGGAGATCACCCGTCAGCTCCGCGACGAGATTCTCATCACGCCCCGCGTCCGCCTCGTGCCCAAGAACACCCTCCCCAAGAGCGAGGGCAAGGCCGTCCGGGTCGTCGACACCAGAAAGAAATACTAAAACAGCCGCATAACCATGACCGTCCATCAATTATCCGTCTTCATCGAGAACAAGTCCGGCGCCCTCGTCCGGGTGCTCCGGCTGCTCAAGCAGGAGAATATCCAGCTGATCGCCTCCACCATCGCCGACACCGCCGACTTCGGCATCTTCCGCATCATCTGCTCCGAGCCTGAAAAGGCTTGCAGCGTCCTCAAGGAAGCCGGTGTCGCCGTCTCGCTGTGCGAGGTGTTCGCCGTCGAACTCGACGACCGTCCCGGCAAGGCCGCCGACGCCATCGAGATCTTCGCCAGCGAAGGCATCAGCATCGCCTACCTGTACTCCTTCCTGCTGAACGGAAAGGGCGTCCTCATCTTCCGCACGGACAATGCCGAAAAGGCCGCGGAGGTCATCGCCTCCAACGGCCTCAGCGTCATCGAGGAGAAGGACCTCTCCCGGCTGCTGTAGGGTCTTATTTCATTCGAGAAGAATTTACCAGACGAAAGGGATTACTTTGTACTTCACCTTCCGCTTGTACTCCTTGTAACCCTCCAGCCCTTCTTCCAGGACTATCTCTTCATTCTTGATCCGCTTGGCGATCAGCGGAATATACAGCAACATGATCAGGAAAGAGAGGGGAGAGGCCAGCACCAGGGGCATGGCCAGGAACAGGACGGTCGTGGCCATGTACATCGGGTGCCGGACGACTCCATATAACCCCGTGTCGATGACCTTCTGATTTTCCTGCACCTCGATGGTCCGGGACAGGAAGGTGTTCTCCCGCAAAACCTCCGCGTAGAGCAGATAGCAGACCAGGAAGAGTCCTGCCGATACCCAAACGGCCCAGTCCGGCAGCACGCACCAGCCAAAACGCCAATTGAGGCCCGCCACGACGAACGCGGCGACAAACAGGAGGCCGCTGAGTTTCACGACCGTCTGCTGCTCCTTCTCTTCTTCTTTGGCGTTCAGCCGCTTGCGAAGCAGGTCCGGATTCTTCGCCATCATGACGAGGCCGGCGCAGAACATCGGCACGAACAGAATGCCCATCAGCAGCCAGCCTTGCCAATACCGAAGCGAACCCGCCGGCAGGAAAAGCAGCAGGCCGATGACGACAACCCCGAGCAGAAACTTGCCGAGGGCTTGCAGGAAGAGTCCATTCTTGTCCATGGTTGTATTTAATTCTGAATTGTGCAGACCATCAAATACTCCTCCTCGGTTTCTTTCAGCACCTTGAATCCTGCCTTCAGATACATTCCGAATGCATAATTCGCCTTCTGAACCGACAGGGAGACCTGCGGATAACCGTTCCGCCGCAACAGCAGAAGCATCTCCCGGAGCAATTCCGTTCCGATGCCCTGGCCGCGATAGTCTTTATAGAGGGAGATGGCCAATGAAGGGATGCCTTCGGCGATATGGCCATAGTCGTTCATGACCCGTGTCCAGACGGCCCCGACGACTATCCCGTCGACCTCCGCCACCAGGCATCGGTCATCGGCCTTCATCCCGAAATCCCGGACATACACCTGCAGGCCCTCGTTCTCGATGATGGATCTGGGCGGTGCCGGAACGCCTTCCGGTATGAAGATGGCCTCATACAGGAAGTCATTCAGCAGGGGAATCTCCTCGGAGCGTATCTCTCGGATTACGGATTGCTTCATGGAACGAAGATAGCCACATTCGGCCATATCTCCAAAGCGTCCTTTCTGTGAAGACGAAAAAGCCAGCCCTAAGGCTGGCCTGTTTAGTAGACCAAACACATAAATTCTCGAACCTTCTAGAAGACATCCGGAAGGTGGATAGATTTGCGCAATATATTGAAAGTCAGGAAAATGGGAATTTGACGGAAATGGAGGGCTCACAAATGAAGTCCTCCAAAATGTGAAAATAGCTACACTTTTAAAGACCGATTACAGCCTCGCGAATCCGCGTTTTTACGTCTTCCCAATCCGTCTCCTCGAACATGAAGGGCATGGGGTCGGATTCGGCGTCTTCGAAGTAGGTGAGGCTTTTCATAGCGATGAAGAGAGTGCCGTCCGGATACTTCTGCATGTAGAGTTCCAAAAGCTCTTGCAAAGTGAACGAGCGGAGTAATATGTCGATATCAATGAAATCCTTTTTCGTACCTCTGCCGATGACCGCCGCAATCTTCATCGCGGCAATGTCCTTGATGCTCGCAAGGGTAATGCCGGAATCAACGACCGGCTCTTCGATCCAGGAATACCGGTAATTGACGAAATCGACCTTGACCCCATCGACCAGATAGATGTGGATGTTCTTGGATTCCTTGACGACGCTGACCCGATGGGATTCCTCCAGGGCTTCCCTGATTTCCAGCGGGTCCGTCTCAATCGTTCCGAAAAGGTCCAGGTCGACGGATTTCCGATGCCCCAACTGAAGCGCCAGGGCCGTACCGCCGACAAGACGGAGACCTTGGAACATCGGCATAGACTGCAGCGACTTCAGAAGTTGCAGTGTTTCGGGTTCGATTGTCTGGTATTGTAGCATCGGAACTGCTCTTGAGGGGTCCGGGAGATGGTACTGATGAAGGAAAGCGCACGGGGCTCCAGGGAACGGAGGTTCTTGGAAATGCTCACGATTTCATCCAGACCATAATAAGCCAGAAGAAGCTTCCAATCACTAATCTGCCCATATTCCAACACCCGCTGAACGACATAGGGAGCATGCTGGGAAAGGTCAATCTGATTCCGGTCAACATCCCAGAAGATGCTGTCCGTAAAGCCCTGTATGCATTCCTGCCTCGACATACCTCGCAAATGTACGAAAAAGATGGGAAGTTCACAATTAGTGAATAGTCGATTCATCTCCTCCTCAAAAAGTGGCATTCTCGTGGATGAAACCTTCAAAATGAACAACTCTTCCTCAAAACAATGCATTTTTGAGGAAGAGCAGGGCCCACGAAAACGAAAAAGCCAGCCGTAATGGCTGGCCTGTTTAGTAGCGGAGGCAGGACTCGAACCTACGACCTCCGGGTTATGAGCCCGACGAGCTACCGACTGCTCTACTCCGCGATGTGGAGTGCAAAGGTAGGTAGGGACTTTTTTTGACGAAAAAGTGCGACCAAATATGTGCCAATGAACTACTGGTCGCAAATAAGTTCAAAAACCCGCGACCAAGGGTCTTTATTGATCAAACAACCGGACTAAAAGAGTTGATGCTATTCGCAATTTCTGTTCCTGTGTTTGTCCGTCCACAAAGGTCGTCAATCTCTCCGAAGAATCCAAGATGGCATTGTCGGTTTTTTCAGGAAGTCGGATTGTAATAGGATTGGGATTATGCAAAGTTTTCGATTCCTCAAAAACCCAAATCACAATACATTCTTCGTTCCTGTGAAAATGCTTCTCTGTAATAGATACTATGACCGTGAAATAGCCTGAGGATAGCGGTTAGATGTGGCTCTTATACAAAGGTAAGGCTATAGAAGGAAGATACAGGGGCACTTTAACCAACTCATTTATAAAAGTCATTATTTATAAAGATTGTTTATCTTTGTATGCTCTTAAATTTTTCAGTTTGGTGATTTCTATACAATTAGAGATAAACATATCCTCTTGACTCTTACAGAATATGAAACGGTTCTTCTTAGCTTTGACTGCCTTGATCGGTTTTTCTGTCGCATTCTATTCTTGCCAAAAGGCTCCTTTTCTTGTGGTTAACACTCCAGGTAGTATTAACTTCACAGAACAAGGCGGAACTCAGAAGGTTTCATTTACCACAAACAGGGACTGGAATGTTTCATCATCTGAATCTTGGTGTAAGATTTCCCCTTCATCAGGAGTAGTCCAAGAAGGCGAGTTATCCTTCATTGTTACATGCGATCCTAACACGACGTATGACCCCCGTAACGCTACCGTGACAATCAAGGCGGATGAGTTGGTAGAGACCATATCGGTGACGCAGGATACTAATCTTGGTTTGCTTGTAAGTCAGACTTCATTTAGTGTCTCAAGTCCAGAGCAGGCTCTTGAGGTTGAAGTTAAAGCTAACGTTAACTATGTTGTAGACATCCCTGCAGATTGCAAAGACTGGATATCTCACATAAGTACAAAATCCTTGACATCCAGGACACTCGTTCTGAAAATTAGTGAGAATAAAGCTTATGATGATCGTACAGGGCAAGTAACGATTAGGCAGACTGATGGACCGCTGGCTGAGACTATTACCATCAATCAGAAACAGGCAGAAGGTTTGTTCATTACTACGCCGGAATACGAACTTTCAAATGAATCACAAACTATAAATGTAGAAGTTAGGGCTAACGTTCAATATGAAGTTGAATCTCAGGTTGATTGGATTAAACTCATTGAAACAAAAGCCCTATCGTCTTCAACAGTAGTTTTGTCAATTGAAGCGAACAACACTTATGATAATCGAACTGGGATAGTGCTTATTAAGCAGGTAAACGGTCTTCTTGAAGGGCGTATTACGATAACGCAAAAACAAAGGGATGGCTTATTTGTCTCTCCGTCAAGTTTTGAATTAAATGATTTAGAGCAGTGTTTTGAGGTTGAGGTTCAAAGCAATGTCGATTTCCTCGTCAGTATTCCCGATGATGCTAAAGGATGGCTTAATCTAGTATCCTCCCCTATAACCAAGGGGTTGTCTTCTAATAAGTTTGTTTTTTCTGTTTCTAAGAATACTTCACTTGAAAACAGAGAAGCTCACATAGCATTCAAACAGGTTAACGGACCCCTTTGTGAGGAAGTAATTGTTTATCAATATAAACCACTTGTAGATCTGAGCCATAATGGCCATGCAAACTGTTATATTGTTCATTCGCCAGGGTGGTATAGTTTAGATGCGGTACGAGGAAATAGTGACGAACCCATCATCGGTGTTTATTCTGTAAAAGTGATTTGGGAGACATTTAATACAATCACTAAACCCAGTATAGGCTCTATTATAAAGGAAGTTAAAATAGTTGACAAGAGTGTCGTTTCATTTTTAATTCCACAAAACTATCATGAGGGTAATGCTTTAATTGCTGTTAGTGATGCATCAGGCAACATTTTGTGGAGCTGGCATATTTGGGTTACTGATTATAATCCTGATTCTAATTATTGTAGATATCTCAGTGGTGCTATAATGATGGATAGAGATCTGGGAGCACTTTCAGCTAAGCCAGAGGACTCTTTTCTTACTAATGGACTTTTGTATCAATGGGGAAGGAAAGACCCATTCTTGAATTATGCTGGTTGTTCTGGACCAAGAGAATCACATGATTGGTTTAAGGCAAAATCAAGCACGGATGTTGAAAATGTAGTTGAAACATCAAGGACTACAGGCACCATTGAGTATGCTATTCAGAACCCTTCAGTTATTATAGTAGGGAAGGGCGCTTCTGAAATGGATTGGTTGTTTTATGAAAGAGATAACTCTTTATGGCAAAAGAACAAGACAAAATATGATCCTTGCCCTGTTGGATGGAGAGTACCATCCGGCGCAGAAGAGGATTCTTGGATAGATTCAGGCGCGAATTCAAATAGTGAATGGGCAGGTTTCCCGGAGAAGGTGATTGATCAATGGGATGAAAAAAACATGGGGATTCTTTTCGCTCCCCCCTATTCTACTCCGGCGACGTGGTATCACATTAATCAAGGAGCAATAAACACTTACGACATGAACATGTGGACATGCTCTACTGAAAAGCGTTTTGCAAACTATGTCACATTTGATGAGTGGACCCAAAGATTTACATGGTGGTATTTTAATGGGAATGGTAGATATAATCGATTCTCAATTAGATGTACAAAAGAGTAGATTGGCTATTACTCGCTATTAGTAGCTAATTCTTATCTCGTTTAAGCATCTGGCAAGACGCGTTCTTTTATTTCATTATCACCATCCATAGTTATAAAAAGGCTCCCTGAACCATCCGAGAGCCTTTCTTATCACATCAAATCAAGCAAATAAAGAGGATAGATACAGGTAGCGTTCCATCCCTATCTGCTATTATAATTAACGCATAATCCGCGAAAAAAAAGAACCGCTACCCAAATCTTCCTTCATGATGGGTCTAAGCGGTTCTTTTTGGTAAAAAAACGGTCACCCCTTCCGAGATGACCGTGGGCAGACGGGCCCGGCGTCATAATGACGCTGTATTTCTTTCGCAAATATAGCAAAATAAATGCAGCCACTCCATTTCTGAAGCAGCTGCAGTTGCCCGGATTTACCCTTAGTGATGAAGCATAGTAGCCTCATTTCCTGTGTGGTCCAATGCAAAGATAAGAAATCTACAGATTCATTAAGCCGACAACAAGCAATTCATACCAGCTATTTTCGTCGTTTATCAAGACCTTTTTCTTATATTTGTTGAACCGACCCTACATTCTTCAGCTTTTATATCCAACGGATAAGGAAGCGGAACAATAAAGGTCCCACGGAGTACGCGGGACCATAGGATAAAATCCTTCGGCATATAGCCTTATTGTGGTAAGATGTAGGAATACTTACAATGCAAATATAGCGTGTTTTTATGAAAACGCAAACCAAAGAGAAAGTATTGGGTCTTGATTTAGGAACCAATTCCATCGGCTGGGCTGTGATTGGGCGGAATGATGACAATTCCTGTGTCCTGCTGGATAAAGGTGTCCATATCTTTCAGGATGGCGTCGCTCATGACAAGAGCGGCGAGAGACCTGCTGTTCAGGAAAGAACGGCTGCCAGGGCATCTCGTCGGCATTACTTCAGGCGCAGGTTGCGTAAGATCGAGTTGCTTAAGGTCCTTGTTGAGAACGGGCTGTGTCCCCATCTTACCGATGAACAGCTGAAGGAATGGAAGGAGAAGAAAGTCTATCCTCTGACGGATGATTTCATGCGGTGGCAGCACTCCGACAATACCGAGGACGGGAATCCTTACCATGATCGGTATGCTGCTTTAGCCCGTAAACTGAATCTTGCCGATATTCGCGACAGGTATATTCTCGGAAGGGCGCTATATCACATAAACCAGAGGCGTGGTTTCCTGAGCAATCGGAAGGAATCAGGACGCGACTCGGAAAACGGAAAGGTTATGACCAGCATCAGCCATCTTTCGGAGCAGATGAGGGAAGCCGGTTGTCAGTATCTTGGAGAGTTTTTTTACAAGTTGTTCCGTGATGGGGAAAAGGTCCGGTGCCGTTATACAGCCCGGGAGGAGCACTATCGTGCCGAGTTCGATGCAATATGCAGGAAGCAGGGACTGGAAGATATGCTGAAAAGATCGCTGGAGCGAGCGATCTTCTACCAGCGTCCGCTCAAGTCTCAGAAAGGCACTGTCGGGAGCTGTAGTTTTGAAAAAGGGAAACCCCGCTGCCCGGTATCCCATCCTAGATACGAAGAGTTCCGGATGGCGCAGTTTATCAATTCTATCAGAGTAGGCAGACCCTATGAGAATGATTTCTCATGTCTCAGTGATGATGAAAAAGAAGCAATTCGGCCTTTATTCTTCAGGAAAAGCAAGCCGGACTTCGAGTTTGAAGATATTGCTAAAAAGATTGCAGGTAAAGGGAATTATGCATTCGCGGATGATGGTCGGGAAAACCAGTACCGCTTCAACTACCGGATGTCGGTCAGCGTCTCGGCATGTCCTGTCACTGCCGCCATTATCAATGCCCTTGACCTTGATTCTCCCGTAGATTGGGAAATCGTCCTGTGCTCCGTGTACACCAAAGGCGAGGGTAAGACATCCGATCAGATTCTGAATGATGTCTGGCATGCACTATTCTCTTTTGATGACGAATCGATGCTATCCAGTTGGTTGCGGTCTTCACTCCAGTTGACGGAAGAGAAGGCTGATGCGCTGGCAAAGATCCGTATGCCGCAGGGATATGCTTCTTTGAGCTTGAAGGCCATCAACAAGATTCTTCCCTGTCTTAAGAAGGGCTACATTTATAGTGATGCGGTCTTCTATGCTAATCTTCCCGCTGCTCTTCCGCCCCAGATATCCGGCGCCCCTGTAAAGATGGACGATGTCATTGAAAATGTCCGGGTAATCCTCGATGATTTCTCCAAGGATCCGACAAGCAGGGAGTCAAGCAAGATCAAGAATATCTCAGATTATCTTCTTGGGCTGGCAGAGGGTGTGCATCCGGAAAGGCTATACCACCCATCCATGATTGAAGCTTATCAGGCAGTATTACCGGATGAGAAAGGACGACTGCATCTTGGCTCTCCGCGCATCGACTCGGTCAGGAATCCCATGGCCATGCGTGCACTATTCCGCCTGCGTGCCCTGTTAAACTCTCTTCTGGACGAGGGTGTCATCGATGCCGATACCAAGGTGAATATTGAGTTCGCAAGGGAGCTTAATGACAGCAATATGAGAAAGGCCATCGCGGATTGGCAGAAGGAGAAGGAGAACCAGAGGAAAAAGGACTCCGATGAAATCCGTGCTATCATGGGTGAAAACTATGAGCCGACGGAGGATGACCTTTTGAAGTACCGGCTTTATGAGGAACAGAAACACGTCTGCCCGTACACTGGAAGGCAGATTACTCCAAGATTGTTCCTCGGGAACGCACTCGAATTCGATATTGAACACACAGTCCCGCGTTCTCGCGGCGGGGACGATTCTCAGGCGAACAAGACACTGTGCGACAGCCGATTCAACAGGGAGGTCAAGAAGGCGCAATTGCCTTCCGCGCTTGAAGGGCATGAACAGATTTTGCAACGAATCGCGGAGTGGAAGGATACTGTCGAAAGTCTGGAGGTTCAGATGTCCATCCTGCGTCGGAAATGCAAAAGCGCGTCATCAAAGGACGAGAAGGATTTGGCTATCCGCCGGCTTCATTACCTGAGGATGAAGCGGGACTATTGGAAAGGAAAGTATGATCGTTTTACTATGACTTCGGTTCCTGAAGGATTCTCCAACCGCCAGGGTGTCGACATCGGTATTATAGGCCGATATGCACGTATGTACTTGAAGACAATGTTCAAACGGATCTATGTTGTGAAGGGTGCCACTACGGCTGATTTCCGTAAGGCCTGGGGTCTCCAGGGTGAATATGCCAAGAAAGAGAGAGTTAGCCACTCGCATCATTGTATTGATGCAATAACGATAGCGTGTATCGGTAAGAACGAGTACGATACATGGGCTCAGTATATGCGAAAGGAGGAAGACTACCGGTTCGGCAAGGGGACTAAGCCACACTTCCAGAAACCATGGGCGACCTTTACCGAGGATGTGCTCACTGTCTCCTCAAGTCTTCTCACTTCCCATTATACGCCGGACAACCTTCCCAAACTGGGTAAGAAGAAGATCCGTGTGCGCGGTGCTATCCAAAGAAATGGAGATGGGGAGCCCATGTATGCGCAGGGGCATACCGCCCGTGCACTCCTTCATAAGGATACGTTCTATGGAGCGATCAAGAAAGATGAAGAAATCCGGTATGTGATTCGTAAGGCTGTCGACTCACTTGACGAGAAAAAGGATGTCCCCAGGATAGTCGACGATGCGGTACGGGAGAAGGTGCAGGAGGCCATTGCCATTCACGGCAGTCTGAAAAAAGCAGTGGCGGAAACCATCTGGATGAACCGGGAAAAGAATGTTCCAATCCGCAAGGTAAGGGTATATGCACCGACAATCACTTCCCCAATAGCGCTTAAGGCTCACAGAGATCAATCCGACAAGGAGCACAAGCAAAAATACTATGTGGCCAATGACAGTAACTACTGCATGGCTATTTACGGTGACGAAAAACCATCCTTCAAGTTGTTCAACGCTCTTGCCGCAGTGAATCATTTCAACGGTAAGCAAGGAGAGTGGGTCGAGACGCATGACGCGAAGGGACGTCCACTCAGGTGTGTCGTTAGACCCGGTACGATGGTCCTATTCTATGAGAAATCGCCTAAAGAATTGTACGGTTGCTCTCAAGAGGACTTATCAAAGCGACTGTATGAAGTCACAGGACTTTCGTCAATGACTATTCAAGGAAAGTATCATTATGGGACGCTTACCTTGAAACACCATCTGGAAGCGAGGCCATCGACGGAATTGAAAGAGAAGAAAGGACTTTGGGAGAGCGGTGAAGCCCTTCGTCCCGTCATCGGGATCAACCACAACCAGACGATGTTCTTGGTTGAGGGCCAAGACTTTGTTGTTTCAATAAGTGGAAGAATCCGCTTCTTGATGGATAGGAGATGATGTGGAGTGTCCGGCATACTCTCGGTTACTGACAAGCAATATGGTGACATAATTAATATGTGGGGAAAGAAACAGGAATCATTACCTGGAACTCCATTGCAATTGGAATTGTTTTAGTTCATTGATAGAATGGAAAAGTAGATTCCTAAAGGCTACTTCTTCAATCCGGTTGTCAGTTTTATGGCGATGCATTTCTCCGTAATGTTCTGATATCCATGCAGATATATGGTTGGGGTTGTGGCTTGATGTAGGACTGGAATATGGAACAACTTTGCCTCTCGTGTTTATATCCCCCTCCGGTTGTGGCTTGATGTAGGACTGGAATATGGAACAACACAATGCGTTCATGGCGCACTGGAACAAGTTGTGGCTTGATGTAGGACTGGAATATGGAACAACCACGGAGCCGTCCATCCCCCGGATAACCTGGTTGTGGCTTGATGTAGGACTGGAATATGGAACAACAGGGTCGTAAGCCACACAGCGGACCTTATAGTTGTGGCTTGATGTAGGACTGGAATATGGAACAACTTTACCGAAAGGCAAAGGCCATGTCCAAAGTTGTGGCTTGATGTAGGACTGGAATATGGAACAATAAGACCCTGGAGGGCGAAGTCAGTCAATTAGTTGTGGCTTGATGTAGGACTGGAATATGGGACAACGGTATATGTGGGTACATTTTGTTGTGGCTTGATGTAGGATGAACATATGGAACCATTCTTTGTGTCAAAGGGGGATATGTTGTGGCCTGATGTAGGAAAGAGCTTCAAGCAAAGAACGGCATGTTTTCTTTATGTTGATGGATTGGATAGGAAGGGCACCAAGTGGCGCCCTTCCCGGTTTTACATGATTTCCACTTTGCTGGCGATGATCTCATAGCCGGCTCTCTCCACACCGGCCGCAGTGATATACTTCTGGGTACGTATCCGTCCGAGGACATGGACGCCGCATCCTTTTTGCAGCTTGTCGAGATTCTTGATGAGATTCCCTTCCCATGCGACGACGCGGTGCCATGTCGTTTCGATGACTGCGCATCCGTCCTGTGCCTTGAAGCAGTAGTCGGTTGCGACGGAGAAGTTGGCAGCTTTGGCGTTTCCGATGTTCTTGACGTAAACGCTCCCGATGATGCCCCGGATTTCGATCTTGTTCAATTGTTCCATGTTGGGTTAGTATTTAAGTGTCCGTTCATCCGCGAAACTGTAGAAGCCGTCCTTCCCGATGATGATGTGATCGATCAGGTCGATTTCGAATAGGGAACAGGCGCTTTTCAGGCGCCTGGTGAATTCCATGTCCTTGAAACTGGGCAGGGGATTCCCCGAAGGATGGTTATGCAGCAGGATGACTGCCGTGGCGTTGAGGAACAGGGCGGGCTTGATTACCGTCCTGCTGTCGATGGATGTCTGTGTGAGCGTCCCTCTCGAAAGCATTTGTTTACCTAGGCAGGAATGGCTGGCGTTGAGGAACAGGCACCAGACTTCTTCGTGGTCGAGCCCGTACATGATGTCATGAAGGACTCCTTCCGCGGAGGCGGAATTGATGATGTTTGTTTGCATGTGCTTGGAATTAATGTAAAGACGGGCCAGACATAATCTTGATTGTCCAGCCCGTCGGGTTATGTGTATCGATACGTGTACCTGTATGTGCCGGAGAATTCCTTCCGGCTGTGGGTCAGGAGTATGCTGATATGAATCGTGAAGGGACCTTACGGAAGGTATAGCCTTTCCGCTTGATGCTGGTGGCATAGGACAGGCAGAGCGATTCCTTTGCCCTGGTGCACGCAACGTACATCTTCTTCAATTCTCCGTTGATGAACTCCGCGACACCCTCCTCCGTCTTCGCAGAGCAGAAGTACGGATTCGGGAAGTTCCCTTCGCATAGCCCCATGATGTAGACATGCTCCCATTCCAGCCCTTTCGCTGAGTGTACGGTGCTCAGCGTCAGGAATCCCTTGTCCGTCGGGACCTGGCATTCCGCGTAGTCGGTCAGATAGAACTTCGCGAACCTTTCCCGGTCAGTGGCGAATGCCGCCAGATAGTCCGAAACCGAGCCATAGTCGTATGACCAGGACTGGAAGTCCATGTAGTCGGACTGGATGGAGGGGGCATCATCGTCGCTCATCATAATCTCGGACAACACCCTTGTCGCAGTCTCGCTGAATGGACAGTATGGTGCTTTCTCACGTATGGAGGAGATGATCTGCCCGAGGGGAGAAGCGAAGAATTTGGACTTCCTGCGTTTCCCATCCTCCAGGATATCGGTGCCGGTATAGTCGGCGATCTTCCGGATGCTGTACGCATTTTCGTTGTCTATGATGCGGAGGATGTGGTTCAGGAACCGGATGTGCCGCTTGAGCTTCTTCTGCCCTCCGAGGACCTTATAGGGAATCCTTTCCAGCTGGAGCCGGGAGATGAGGGTCTCCAGGTACTTCAGGTTATTGCACAGGACTGCGCAGGAGTTCAGGTTCCCCGTATCCTTGATGGACTGGAGAACCGCGCGCGCCTCTTCTTCCTCGTTGACGGCTCTCTTGACGTAGATGCGGCCTGCTTCCGGGCACCTTGACTGCAGGTTGAGGTTGGCGCAGTCGGTGAAGCGGAAAGTGTTCACGTAGTCTGCGATAGCCTGCCTGCACCTGTAGGTTATCGTAAGGGATTTCACGACATGGTTGGAGTGCCGGTGCAGGAAGTCGTCCAGGTTCTTGAAGGATCCGCCGTTGAACTCGAAGATGTTCTGCCTGGAATCGCCGACGAGGAACACTTTCACCGCCGGGTTGATGGACAGCATCCTGTCTATGATGGCGTAGTGCTGCTCGGTGAGATCCTGGGCCTCGTCAAAAGCCAGGAAAGACACCTGGTCGCGCATGTAGTCGCGGAAACCGGCATCCTCGTCAAGTGCCTTGATGAAGAGGACCAGGATGTCCTGGACAGAGATTACCTTGAATGCGGATTTGACCTCGGAAACCATCCGGATGACATCCGGTGGCAGATTGGTTTTCTTGGCACACATACAGGCGAATATCTGTTTGGCTGTGAACTTCTCACTATACTTGCGAGAGATATCCTCAGCCAACTCCATGAGTTCATCATCATCGAGGATACTCCGGTCGAAGGTGTCCGAATACTGCTTGAGCATCCGGTAGCAGAATGAATGTATCGTACCGCTGAAGAGCGAGTATTCCTTGGAGATCCCGAACCTCGTCAGTTTCTCCTTGAACCGTACCCCGATCAGTCTCGCCGCCGAATTCGTGTACGAAAGTGCGACGATCTTCTCCGGCTGCTCGGAATTCTGGATGATGTCGACCAGCTTGCTCGTAAGGAGCATGGTCTTTCCCGTACCGGGCCCAGCATTGACATAGACGATGTCCGACTTGCAGAGCACGGCATCCCGCTGCTGCTCATTCAGCCCAGCGAGATAGGATGCTTGGATTTGTTGTTGATTGTACATATCTTTGTCTTGGTTTAAGTTTGAAGATGCCCCCTTCCGTAGCTAGCATGTTGGAAGAGGGCTTCTTTCTTTGTCTTAGCAGAGGAACCAACGGTATTCCGTATCTCCATGCAGTGCACGAGCCAACCCGGTAATCACCTTCGTGGCGTTGTCGGCACGGTCCAGGAAGTTGTCGATGTACGACGATTTGTTCGCCCCCGTGAACAGGTTAAATACCCGCCAGAGGTCGATCGACCCATCTTCTGACTTGCAGAAGTCTCCATCACGGTAGTACGCGTTGGCGACTAGCCCGATCTGCGTATCCGTGAGGAGCAGTTCGGGTAAGGCCTTCCTCTCAGCAGTGGGCAGATACTGATACAGCCGGCACTTCCCGAGGAACTGTGCGAACTGTGATTCCGTCATCCGGCATCCCTGGAAGGCTTCCATGAGCTTGAGGTGCTTCGTCATGTCGTAGCTGCGGAACAGCTCGACTGCGGAAGATAGCAGCGCGGCGGCTTCCATGACCCGGATGGATGCCTTGTATCCGTCGGTGGATACGCAGAGGTTGCAGCATACCATGTTCTTGAACCCGATGAACAACTTGAACTTCTCTGGAGACTTGCGGGCAAACAAATTCTGCTCGTTATAGGCCCGGACCCCACCGATGGTCAGGTTCAACCTGCAACCGTTGATGTCCTGGAAGATTGTCGGGACATCGAAGCAGAACATCATCCTCTCGTAATAGATGGTCCTGTCGCTCTCAAGGAGCTGTGAGACCGGCTTGTGTATCGCTTCAGGGATTCGTCCTTTGATCATATGCGATACACGGATCGCCGGGTCGGAGATTTCCTCATGGGGGAAGACCTCCTTCGCGGCATCCATCACTGCTTCGATGAAGCTTTGATGGCTGATTGTCAGTTCATTGTCCTTGGCGAATACCGGGACGATGCAGTCATCCTTCAGATGGCACATCTCGACCTCTGAAGTATTGGCCTCGATGAACGGGAGATTGGCAGGAGCCTTCTGTTGCTTCTGCTCGGTCTGGAAGATAGGCAGGACCGTCACCTCGTGACTGGTCTGAAGGGCAGGGACACACTTGGGCGCTACTGCCGGAACGAATACGGATTCCATTGTCTGATAGTATTTAGTGGTTTATTGATGTTGTTGTTGACCGGCGAAGTACTGGCTTCTGGCTTGTCTCCAGCCCTGCTGCACCGGCTGTTGCGCCGGGACCTGCTGCTGGGGTTGGGAGTACTGTGCCGGTTGCTGCACATGCTGCTGAGGATACTGGGCGGGCTGTTGCTGACCATACTGAGGTTGCTGCCGGTCAGGAAGATCCTCACCGGCGTAGAGGGAGAGACCGAGTCCGTGGCGGGCACAAGCTTTCGTCAGGCTCCGCTGGATGGCCTTGTTGACATCCGTGCTGCGGACACTCTCCAGAGGGATGGACTGGAACCGCTGGTCCATCACCGGCAGATACTCGATGTGCTCAAGCCCTTGGACCGTGACGCCGGTCTTCACCCAGGCGGTCCGCCCATCGGTGAAGTAGTTCCATCCTTCCGCGTTCTCGTAGATGGTGTACGTGGCGTCGGGGAAGTGCGACTTCACGATCCTCCATGCCCATGCCCAGGAGATGTAGGACAGGTTGCCCTTCCGCTCCGTGTACTGACTGCAGTTAACTGCATCCAGCGTCTTGAAGACGCTGCTCACTTGGTTGTTTGTTTCCATAAACGTTTGAATTTGAAAGATTACAGGCGGGGACTATTCCCCACCTAAGCATTGCAGGTGGGGGTAAGTCGGGTGTACATCCTGCGTGAACAGGTATTCGGGATGTTGTGGAAGATCTTAGATGGAGAATGCTCGAGGATTTGTTAAATGCGAGGAGAAAAAGTAATTTTGTGTAAAACTAACCCGACATGAAGAAGCTGATAGCCTCGATTGCGATAATTGCCGTCATTATCGTTTCCTGCAAACAGGAGGTCAACTATACCATTTCCACAAAGGTTCAGCCCGAGGAAGGAGGTTCTATCGTCATGACACCATCCTCAGGATCCGTACTGGAAGGGACATCCGTTTCATTTACGGCAAATCCAAGTGGAGAATACGTTTTCGCCGGCTGGAGTGGTAGCATCTCTGGGACGGAGAATCCCAAGACGGTTACGGTCACTTCAGATATGAGTGTCGTGGCCAACTTCACGCTCAAGACCTATCCATTGACCTTGTCAGTTGAAGGGGAGGGGACTGTCGCTGAGCGGATGATTTCGACGAAAACCGAATATGGCTCCGGAACGGTTGTAGAGCTCACTGCCAAGCCTTCTGACCATTGGTTATTCGACCATTGGGAAGGAGACTTGAATGGCAACACGAATCCTGTTCAGATTACTGTCTCTTCACCCAAGTCGGTAAAGGCCGTTTTCGTCAAGAAGATGTACGATCTGACAGTAAATGTCGAGGGAGAAGGAGCCGTGTCTGAGACCGTAAAAGAAACAAGGTCTGGCTCTTACCAAGAAGGAACTGTCGTGGAATTGACCGCAACACCTGCCACGGGTTGGTCATTTGATCATTGGGAAGGAGATTTGACCAGTACAGACAATCCTGCTCAAATTACCATTTCCTCAGCAAAGTCGGTCAAGGCAATCTTCACCAAGAACAAATATGCATATAACCTCAAGATTGTAGGTCCTGGTGTGGTGGATGAATACTTGCTCCTTAAAACAAGGGCCGATTTCGATTATGGAACAAAAATCCTTCTAAAAGCCATTCCCTCTGAAGGAGCAGTATTTAAAGGATGGAGTGGGGCTTATTCTGGAACAGAAGAGGAGATTACAGTGAGTATTGATGAGACGAAGGACTTGGTGGCGACATTTGAGAAAGAGGTTTTTATTTATCCGCTCCCAGATTTGATGCAACCTTCTGTCAAGTTGAAGTATCTGTGCCCGGGACAGGACTTCAAAAGTTTTTCATTTCATGCGAATGGCTTTCATTTGTTTGATTATAACAGGGATGGCTTCATGGATGTTCTTGTTTATGATGATGATTGGAGCGAAGATGCAATTCATAATCCGATACGATTCTACTTAGGCACGTCAGATGGTTATTTCATAAAGGATTCCCAAAACTATGGGAGCGTATTAGGAAACAATCCTAGAAAGACAATCACTGGGGATTATAATGGAGACGGATTACCCGACTTTTTTTTGGCTTCGCATGGATATGACGCGCCTCCATTCCCAGGTGCTTATCCAGTTGTCCTTCTCAGCCAAATGGATGGTAGTTTTAGAGAGGTTGAATATATGGATTATGTATCTTTTTACCACGGTGCGGCGAGTGCTGACTATGATAACGATGGGGATTTGGATGTGGTTCTTGTCGATGGCGGCTATGGTAAGGAGATGGTTTTGGTAAATGCTGGGGATGGGGGCTTTACTGCTCATCATGAATTAGTAAACCATGACCTTCTTAAGGGCTTCTATACAGCTGAATTAATAGATATAGATAAAGATGGTTTTATTGATTTGCTTGCAGGTCTTAATGATGTAGACGGGACGTCGATTGTTCCATTTGAGAATGATTATAACAATATGTCAGTTGTGTTCTGGGGTAATGGCGCGGATTATAATGGATCCTACACGCGGTTACCCAAGACCGGGCATAAAGGAATGGGATTGGTCCTTGATTATGTTTTCTATGATGTTGATGGAGATGGGAGAGATGAGATTATTATAGCTCGTACTGGAGACCCTGTATTTGGGAAGAACTATGAAGGGTGGGCCATTCAAGTCGTTAAAAGCATAGGGCGTTCTTTTATCGATATAACTGATTCTGTGATTCGATTTGAGGATTCTTGTGATTATGATGATCAAACCATCACATGGATTAATTTCGAGGAATATAAAGGTAAAACCTATCTCGTTGGGCGTAAACAAGTGAATGCCGAATTACTTTTCGAATTATCGGGCGGGAAGCTACTTAAGGTAGAGAAGGCAGAAGTGACAGTATTGCATCCAAAGAACGGATTCGTTCTGGAAAGCCAAGAGATTACTTACTTTGGATGGAAGCAGTGGGATGGAAGCTTCTTTTTGTTTAATGATTCTTTGGAGAATGGGGCAGACCTGTCGTATCTGAAAGATAATGGCTTTGCACTGGAATTCTTTATTAGAAACGAGGATCCGTCTCTGACAATAGACATCAAATTTGAGTCATTCATAGACCATGATACATGGAAACTCGCGACGTTTTTTTATGGATACATTGCTGATGAGCATCCGACGGATGGAAAATGGGAAAAAGTAGTCGTTCCATTAAATAATCTTGATGATTGGACCGACCATTCGACGAACTATTGGTCGATAATGAATCACGTCCATTTCCAGATTTCATCCACCGGAGGCCTACCATTCAGTCTCAAAGATATCCGAATCCGTAAGGTTTTACCGGAATAAGATACAGCATTATTCTCCCGATTGATCTATACCTCATTATTGCGCTCACTTCGGTGGGCGTTTTTTTGCCCATAACAACCATTGGGAGCAACGATGTCACCAAATGGATATCCGCCTGAATGTAAGCAGGGGATGAGATTCTGCCGGGAGCACAAAGAAGAGAAAAATAACTGTTTTATTAACAAACACTTATGTCCGGACACAACAATCGCATTTTCATCTTGTAAGGACTTCAATTATCTCCGTAATTCCGGCTGGTTTTTTAGCGTTCTTTGCATTGTGAATCTTGCCTGAAGCGGATTTGCAATGACATAGGATAATAACGAAAACCGTCCTTGTACGCGCTTCAGGATCTACGAGAGTAGATGCGTACTCGGAAGGTTTTCTTTTTGTTATGCCGAGGTGTTCGGAGCAAGAATATGAGTAAGATGAACCGTCTGAGCAGAAGACTCTTTCAATATGTAATTGGTGATAGGAAGAGACGCCGGGCAGTTGCTTTTGCCATCCTGATGAAGAATCGTAAGCCAGCATCTGTTGTGAAGGATTGGTCGTATAAAGGACTGGCAAGAGTCTCTGGATTGGCTCCGGGAACATGTAGAACATATGTCCATATTCTGCTTGAAATGGACTTGGTTCATATGTCCACGTACTGCGGCCATACATATTTGGTTTTTAATAAACTTAAGGCGCAAAAGAAAAAGAATAGAGGAAAAGCTGGTTATCACACACCGAAGCACAAGGATATTGACCTTGGCAATTATGACGCGACTTCCGTCAAAACGATTGAAATGACGCTGAAAGCATTGTCGATAGTAGAAAGCCAACGTCAAAAAGACTACGCGCAGCAGTGCATTAGTGCAAAACAGAATCCGCGGAACCTTCAAGAATACAAGAAGGCCGAGAAGATCTGCCGTGCACGTGGCTGGGATAGTTCTTTTGTTGACAATGGTATTTCATACAATCGCATTCGCCGTCAGTTGAATTGCTCTCCGAATACGGTAAGCGCTACGATTCAGTACGGAGAGAAAAACGGATTGTTCACCGTTACCCGCTGCGAACCCGAACTTGTTTACCATTGCCCTGGTCAAGCAAAAGAAGCTGTCCAATACTTGGACATTTCGTATTCATGGTGTACGGACGACAACGTCTACTATCAGCCGGCGAACAAATTCAGTCTGACCATCTCAGAGTAATCCTCCCTCCCCCTCCCTCTCCCTTCCCTTGGGAGATGCACACTATTACACTATTATTTTTGATCCCTTATATCTGGAAGAATGAGTTGAGAAATAATTAAAAACATGACCGCTCGCGGTATTTATGTCGAGGCAATTGGATGTTATATTTGTTTACATAATAGTAAATGATTTGGTTGCGCTTATTTCAGCTTGTATCAGTCAGTTACAGGCTTCGGCTTTATCTGTTAATAAAAAGACAACTGGCTAGGACGAAGTAGCGGTTCCATTGCGAAGTTTCAAGAATTCGATGCCTGTGGAAGTACGGTCGCGCATGAACAAATAAGAACAAAAACGCCAAGTATGCCATTTCGAACCGTGATGAAAGATGAAGCAGCCGTCGATTACAGTTGCATAATACAAAGTCCTTTCGGCAGCCCAACATGACCATTTATAGCCGTAAAACCGCGCAAAAAGGTTACTATCTTGCGTAATAAAACAAAGAAATATGATGTACGATTTTATGGCTGGCGGACTGCTTCAATCTCCAGATTCAAAAGAGAAAACTTTCCTAGTCGATTCCAAGATTAACTTTGATTCCGCATCTTCTTTCGTAAAGGGTTCGCCCAAAAAGAGCTTACCTGGTGAGGCCTGGGCTCGTTGGCGAGATGACAACGGTCCAATAGGACGGGCGATTAGAGAGAATAAGATGGAACTTGTACGGGCAGCGATAACACAAGTTAAGAGAAGTAAACGATGACGATTGACTGGAATAATGAACCCAATTCCGCTACTCCTCCTTCAGCTTTAAGAAAGCTTCATCAACTTCTGCTAAAATACTTTTATCCAATAATTTGGCATAATGTTGTGTCAGTTTTGTCGTGCTGTGCCCAAGGAGCCGCGCCACAACTTCCAGGCGGACCCCCTTGTTCAGGCAGCGGGTCGCGTAGGTGTGACGAGCCACATGGCTGAAGATTGGCTTGTCGATTCCGCAGAAGTCGCGAATGACCTTCAGGAAGCAATTGATCTTCTGATTGGAAATCATCGGCAGCTGGAAATCGTACTTCCTGAGGATATCCACGCCATCTTCAAGAATCACTGAGGTGAAGTAGACTCCGGTCTTGTTACGCTTGTCGTGGATGTAATACTGACCGTTTGGTGCCTGCTGAAAATCTTCGGGAGTGAGCTTGGCCATGTCGCAGTAGCTGAGCCCTGATGCTGCCTGGAAAACGAACAGATCCCGCACGCGGTTCAAGCTCTCGTTGTGGAAATCCGTCATCCGGATCTTTGCCAATTCTTCCTCTGTCAGAAACTGAACGTTCTTTTCTCCTCGTCTCAGCCGTACGCCGCTGAAAGGATTGATTTTGATTCTTCCGTTGTCGATGCCAAACTGGACGACGGTCTTGATCTTCTGGCAGTTTGAGTTGGTCGTCACGTAGTCAAACAGCTGGTTCAACGAGGCTTGATAGTCCAGGATAATTGCCTTCGTAATGGAGCTCACAGGTTCATCTGGAGACAGAATCTTGTAGAACCGGTCACGGGCGAGTTCATATTTCCTGAAAGTTTTGTGAGTCAGATCGACGCCGACGCGTTTGGCCAGGATGCGCATGTAATCGTCGAAAAGTGCGCCGACGGTATACACCTCATAACCGCCAGTCTTGAAGTAATGCCGCAGGGATTCCGCAGTCAAGGCCTTTTCATCGCGCAGAATGGTCGTTTCAATCTCGTTCAGGCGGTCTCTGATGGCGCGCAGATAATCCTTCAGATCACTGTCCTTCTTACTGTTTATACCCCGTTTGAAGGCCGTAGGATTCTCTTTTCTTGGTAGTTGTACATAGCATCGCTTCCCATTTATAACCAAACTCAATTCAATGGGAGCTATACCGTCCTTGTTTTTTTTGCTCTCGCGACAGTAGAACGAGACATTTGCAGCGTTACGGATCATAATCTGCGACCACTTTATTTGATAAACATAACTGGTCGCATATAAGGTCAAACATTTTCCGACTTTTTGCCTTGAAAATACCGCGGAAAGAACTCTCGCTATCTGGCTTTTTGAGCGTAAACCAAAGATAATCAACAAAAAAAGAAGAAACCGTTTGATGGTCTCTTCTTTCATTTAGTAGCGGAGGCAGGACTCGAACCTACGACCTCCGGGTTATGAGCCCGACGAGCTACCGACTGCTCTACTCCGCGATGTGGAGTGCAAAGATAGGGACTTTTTTTGAAATTCCAAAATTTAATTGAGGAATTCCAGGATTTTATCCAGGTCAGCGGCCGGGAAGGCTTGCTGGTCGCCGGTCTCGAGGTTCTTCAGGTTCACCGTGGCGGCCTCGATCTCGGAGGAACCGTTGATGGAGATGAAGGGGATCGCCTTCTTGGCGGCGTAGTCGAACTGCTTCTTGAGCTTGCCCGGTTCGGGGTAGACTTCCACGGAGACGCCGGCCTCGCGGAGGGCCTTTGCCAAGGGCAGGACATATCGGAGTTCGTCGGCGCCCATCACCGCGAACAGCAGCCGCGTCGAGCTGCCAAGGTCCTTCGGGAATTTCTCCAGGCCCTTGAGGACGTCGTAGATGCGGTCCGCACCGAAGGAGATGCCCACGCCGGAGACGTTCGGGAGGCCGAAGATGTCGGTGAGGTTGTCGTAGCGGCCGCCGCCGCAGATGCTGCCGATGGGGAAGTCCAGGGCCTTCACCTCGAAGATGGCGCCGGTGTAGTAGTTGAGGCCGCGGGCGAGGGAAAGGTCGATTTCCACAGGCTGCGAAACGCCGGCCGTGCCGATGAAGCCGAACAGTTCCTCCAGCTCGTCCAGTCCCTTGAGGCCGGTGGCGGAAACCAGGCCGGAGGTGGAACCGCCGTTGAACAGGCCGCGCATGGTCGCGAGCTTTTCCTCTGTGGTGCCAGAGAGCAGGAGGACGGGCCGCAGGACGGCGACGGCGTCGGCCGTCAGGCCCTTCTCCAGCATCTCGGCCTCGACGCTCTCGAGCCCGATCTTGTCCAGCTTGTCGATGGCGACGGTGATGTCTACCACCCGCTCCGGGAAGCCGCAGATCTCCGCGAGGCCGGTAAGTACCTTGCGGTTGTTGACCTTGATGCCCACGCGGATGCCGAGGAGGGTGAACACGCGGTCCACCATCTCCACCAGCTCGAGCTCATTGACCTGCGAGGTGGTACCGATCACGTCCACGTCGCACTGGTAGAACTCGCGGTAGCGGCCCTTCTGCGGCCGGTCCGCCCGCCAGACGGGCTGGATCTGGTACCGCTTGAACGGGAACGAGATCTCGTTCTGATGCTGGACCACGTAGCGGGCGAACGGGACGGTCAGGTCGTACCGCAGGCCCTTCTCGGGCGGCAGCTCGGCCTTCTCGCCGCTGTTCTGGATCCGGAACAGGAGCTTGTCGCCCTCGTCTCCGTACTTGCCCAGGAGCGTGGAGAGGTTCTCCATCGCGGGCGTTTCGATCTGCTGGTAGCCATAGGTCCGGAACACGCTCCGGATGGTGTCGAAGATATAGTTGCGCTCGGCCATCTCGCGCTGGCCGAAGTCACGGGTTCCCTTGGGAATGGACGGTTTCTGTGCCATGATAATTCGTAAAATCCTACAAATATACGGATTTTCTGCCAATCTACAGGCCCTGGACGGCGGCATCGATCTCCGCGAGTTCCTCCGCGGAGAAGGCGGTGTTCTCCAGCGCCTTGAAGTCGTCCTCGATCTGGGCGACCCGGCTGGCGCCGACGATCACGCTCGTCACCCGGTCGTCCTTGAGGCACCAGGCGAGGGCCATCTCGGCGAGCGTCTGTCCGCGGCGGGCGGCGATGCCGTTCAACTTGACAAGCGCCGCCTGCATCCTGGGCGTCAGGGCCGAGGACTTGAGGAACTTCTCCTTCGCCATCCGGGAATCGGCCGGGATGCCGTCCAGGTAGCGGCCGGTCAGGAGCCCCTGCGCCAGCGGCGAGAAGGCGATGAAGCCCACGCCGTTCTCCTTGGCCTGGTCCAGGATCGCCCGCTCCGGCTCCCGGTTCAGGATGTTGTACCGGCCCTGGTAGATCAGGCAGGGAACATCCCGGTCTTTCAGGTATTGATAGGCAAAGGCCGCGGCCTCCGGCGGGTAGTTGGAGATGCCCGCGTACAGCGCCTTGCCGGCCCTGACGATATCCACGAGGGCCTGCATCGTCTCCTCCAGCGGGGTCTTGGGGTCGAACCGATGGGAGTAGAAGAGGTCCACGTAATCGAGGTTCATCCGTTTCAAACTCTGGTCCAGGCTCGCCATCAGGTATTTGCGGGAGCCCCATTCGCCGTAGGGACCAGGCCACATGTCATAGCCCGCCTTGGAGGAGATGAACAACTCGTCACGGAAGGGGGCGAAGGACTTGCGCATGATCATCCCGAACGTTTCCTCGGCCGACCCGTAGGAAGGACCGTAGTTGTTGGCGAGGTCGAAGTGGACGATGCCGTGGTCGAAGGCGTAATGGGCCATCTCCAGGGAGTTCGCGAGCGGGTTCACGTTGCCGAAGTTGTGCCACAGGCCCAGGGCGATCTCGGGGAGAAGGATGCCGCTGCGGCCGCACCGGCGATACCGGATGCCGCTCTCATAGCGGCCGGGGGCGGGAGAGTAGACAGGATTGATCATGTTTGCAAGGTTTTGTCAGAGACAAAGATACGCTATTTCGTGGAAAAATGCTTATCTTTGTTATTCATAACGAATCCTGTAGCATGAAAGATTTTGTCAAAATGATGCTGGCCGTGATCTGCGCGTTCATCGTGATGCAGCTCGTCGGCTTTTTCCTGCTGTTCGCCATGGTCGGTGCCATGAGTCTCGGCAGCAGCAAGACGGTCCTGCCCCGGGAAGGTGTGCTGGACATTGACATGGAACAATTCACCCTCGGAGAGCAGACGCAGGACGACACCTTCAGTCCGGGCATTTCGATGCTCGGGATGTCCGCCGGCGGTACGACCGTGGGCCTCTGGGACGCCGTCCAGGCCATCGAGGCCGCCGCGGCCGATCCCGGCATCAAGTATATCCTCCTCCGGGCGGACGCCGCTTCCGGCGGCACCTCCTCCATGGAGGAACTCCGCGCCGCCCTCGCCGAGTTCCGCAAGAGCGGCAAGGCCGTGGTGGCCTATACCGAGACGCCCTCCTGCGGCTCGTATTACCTCGCCTCGGTGGCGGATAAGATTTACATGACCTCCTACCATGGCGGATCCCCGCAGATGACGGGTATCGCCAGCCAGATGATCTTCCTGAAGGACCTGCTGGACAAGGTGGGCGTGAACTACCAGCTCATCCGCCACGGCAAGTACAAGTCCGCCGGTGAGATGTACATCAAGAACGCTCCCTCCGCCGAGAACCGCGAGCAGTACCAGGTGATGGTCAATTCCCTGTGGAAGACCATCTCCGCCACCACCGCCGAAGCCCGCGGCCTTTCCGTGGAGAAGTACAACGACCTCATCGACAACCTCAAGCTCAATTTCCCGGAGGACTTCCTGGAGAACGGGCTCGTGGACGAACTCCTGGACCATGAGGGCCTGGTCAACAAGCTCTGCGCCCTCGCCCAGGTGGAGAAGGTAGAGGACCTGCACCTGGTCTCCCTGCTGGACTATGTCGATGCCAAGGTGAGCCGGCTCCGCGGCAAGGAGAACGTCGCCATCCTGTTCGCCGACGGTGAGATCGTGGACGGGAGGGACTATTCCGACATCGCGGCGGACCGTTTCGTCGCCGAGATCGACAAGATCCGCAAGGACCAGACCATCAAGTCCGTCGTCCTCCGCGTCAACTCTCCGGGCGGCAGCGTCGTCGCCTCCGAGAAGATCCGTACTGCGCTGAAGCTCCTGATGGCCGAGAAGCCGCTTGTCGCCTCCTACGGCAACTACGCCGCATCGGGGGGGTACTGGATCTCCGCCGGAACGCAGAAGATCTTCTCCGACGCCACCTGCCTCACCGGCTCCATCGGCGTGTTCTCGCTGATTCCGGAGTTCTCCAAGACGGTCGGCAAGGTGGGCGTGAACTTCGTCACCGTGGGTTCCAACAAGCACAGCGACATGTTCTCCCTGATGCGTCCCTTCGACGCGGAGGAGACCGCCAGCCTGCAACTCTATGTCGATGACATCTACGGGCGTTTCGTGGGCCTGGTGGCCGAGGGCCGCTCGCTGGAAACGCAGAAGGTGGACGACATGGCCCAGGGCCGCGTGTGGGTGGGAACCGACGCGATCGGCCTGGGTCTGGTCGATGAGATCGGCGGCCTCCGCGAAGCCGTGGACTACGCCGCTTCCCTGGCCGGCTTCCTGTCCAAGGGCGACTACCACGTGGTCACTTATCCCGCCCAGCTTAGCCAGACGGAGCAGCTCCTGGACCTGTTCTCCGGGAAGAAGGATGCCCCGTCCATCCTTACGGGTACGCCGTTCGAGGCGCTGGGCAAGAGCCTGAAGGATCTCCGCGAGAACGAGCCTACGCAGGTGTACGCCCGCCTCCCTTACGACATCGAAATCCGGTAAGGGATGGAGGAAAAGAAACTGACACCGATGCGCTTCCGCCCCGAAAGGGTGGAACGCAAATGGGGCATCGCGGAGTACCGGATCGCGGACCTCGGGTACATCGACTCGGTGGCCCTGGACGGCTGGCTGTCCGGCAACTCCATCAGCGACATCATGCAGACCTACCTGGAGCGTTTTACCGGGGAGGTCCCCTTCGAATACTACGGGACACAGTTCCCAGTGATGGTCAAGTGGCTGGACATCAAGGGCCGCACCTCTCTCCACGTGAATCCCGACGACGAGTCGGCCGAGCAGCGGTATGACGCCTTCGGCAAGACGGCCCTGTGGTACGTGGCCGAGGCCGGGGCCGATGCGAAGCTCTTCCTGGGCTTCAAGCGGGAAGTCACGGCCGAGGAGTTCTGGCGCAAGTGCCAGGACGGCACGGTGGAAGAGCTCCTGAACGTCGTGAAACCCAAGGTGGGAGAGCACTACCTCGTCACCCCGGGCATGGTCCATGCCGCGCAGGACGTCCGGCTCCTGGAAGTCGCCGAGTCCTCCGAACTCTGGTTCCGGCTCCACGCCTGGGACGACCCGGAGGCCGAACTCCATCTGGAGGAAGCCTTCGACCTGATCGACTTCAAGCCCTATCGCGTCGCTTCAGCAAAGGGCGATCCGGAGGCCGTGACGGAGAAGATCGCCGTCACCCCGCAGTTCTCCGTGTCGGAGATCCGCCTGATGAACCCTGTGCGCATCGGCGCCGAAAATAACGGGAGCTTCCTGCTGTACGCATGCGTGAAAGGCGCGGGCTCGCTGGAAGTGGAGGGGATGACACCGCTGCATTTCCATGCGGGGGAGGCCATCGTGGTCCCGGCTGAAATCCAGCAGCTTACGCTCACGCCGGAGGCGCACGGCACCCTCCTCCTGGAGGTGTCGCTCGAGCCCCGGCACGACAAGGACGAATACATCGACCCGAACGCCGAACCCTACCTGAAGGGGGAGGATTACGACGGGCTCGAGGGCGACGAACTCCCGGATCCTGAACTGAATTGACATGGCCGACGCACGCATCGACAAATTCCTCTGGGCCATCCGGGCCTTCAAGACCCGGACCGACGCCACAGACGCCTGCAAGGGCGGCAAGGTGAAGATCGCCGGGGTCAATGCCAAGCCCTCCAAGGAGGTGAAGCCCGGCGACGTGCTGACGGTCAAGAAGGGGTCCGTGACCTTCACGTACAAGGTGCTGCAGCCCCTGGAGCGCCGTGTGGGGGCGAAACTCGTCCCCGAGTATGCGCTGAACCTGACGCCGGCGGCCGAGCTGGAGAAGCTCCGCGCCCCGGTGGAAACCTTCTTCATCACCCGCGACCGCGGGGCGGGCCGTCCCACGAAGAAGGACCGCCGCGAGATCGAGGATGCGTGGGATGCCATCGATTTCCATGACATCCCGGACGACGTGGCCGCCCGTTTCGGCCTTTCCGACGAAGACCTGGAAACCCTGTAACGTATATGAAACGATTCGGACTCGCCTTGCTGGGCCTGCTCGTCCTGGGATGGACGGCGGGCGCGCAGACATCCCGTGAGGAGCTCCTCTCCCATATGGAGCTCACGGCCGGCAACTATGCCAACTACCCCCTCCCGACCGGTCATCTTACTCCTGCGCCGGCGGGCTATGAACCGTTTTACATCAGTCATTACGGCCGCCACGGCGCCCGGTACATGACCAGCGACAAGCATTATGACCGGCTGAACCGGCAGCTGGACACCGCCTTGACGCTGGGACTCCTGACCGAGTACGGCCAGGACGTCCGTCGCCGCATCAAGATCGCGACCGCCGACGCGAAAGGCCGGGCCGGCGAGCTTACGACGCTCGGCGCCCGGCAGCACAAGGCGATCGCCCGGCGGATGTATGACAACTATCCTTCGCTGATGACGAAGCCGCTGTTCGTGGAGGCGAATTCCTCCACTTCCCGGCGCGTGATGCTGAGCATGGCGAACTTCTGCCTGGAGCTCAAGGCGCTGAATCCGACGCTGGACATCAGCATGGATGCGAGCGAGCACGATATGCACTACATCACGGCCGACAAGCGCATCGTGGTTCCGGAAAGCCGGACGGACGACGCCCTGTACCGGAAGCTCAAGGAGTTCAAGCAGAAGCTCCTGAGCGGCGAGAAGCAGCTGGCGGCCCTCTTCAAGGACCCCGGACGAGCGAAGACCTTCATCGACCAGTATACCTTCGCCGACGACCTGTATAACGTCGCCTCTGACATGTACTGCGTGCCCGAGCTGAACCTGCGTTTCGACGACCTGTTCGGAGAAGAGGGCATGATCGACGGTTTCCGGGTCTATAACGCCAGCTGGTGCCTCTGGGAGGGCCTGATGCCCGGTGCCCGGACCGCCTACTGGCGCATCTATCCGCTGCTCCAGAACTTCCTGGACGAAGCGGACCGGATGATCGCTTCCGGCGGCAGCGGCCTCCGCCTCCGCTTCGGTCACGACAGCGTCGTGCTGCCGCTCTCCTTCATCCTGGGCTTCCAGGAAGCCATCCATGCGACGGACGACATGGAGGACCTGCACAACCACTTCTCCATTTTCCGCCTGATTCCGATGGCGGCGAACATCCAGCTGGTGTTCTTCCGCAAGGCCGGCTCGGACGACATCCTCGTGAAGTTCCTGATGAACGAGAACGAGACGTCCATTCCGATTGCCACGGACTGCTATCCCTACTATCACTGGTCCGACGTGGAACCGTACTACCGGAACATGATCGAGGCCGCCCACCTGGTTTATAAGGAGACCCCCGACGATGAAGACTAGACTCACCCTCACCCTGCTCCTGCTCTTGACCGTGGGAGCGGCTGCGCAGACTTCCAAGCGGGAGATGTACGCGGACCTGAACCGGACCGGTTCCACCTATTTCGCCTATCCCGGCCCTGTCCAGAAGGTCCTGACACCGGCCCCGGCGGGGTACGAGCCCTTCTATATCAGCCACTACGGCCGCCACGGGTCGCGGTACATGACCAGCAACAAGTACTATGTCCAGGCCATCACGCCGATGGACAGCGCCGCGAAGCTGGGCCTCCTCACGCCCAAGGGCGAGGAAGTGCTCGCGAAGCTCAAGGCCGGCTATGCCGATGCGTACAACCGCGACGGCGACCTGACCGCCCTCGGCGGCCGCCAGCACCGGGAGATCGCCCACCGGATGTACGACCGCTTTCCGGAGCTGCTTTCCCAGCCCCTGCAGGTCGATGCCCGGGCATCGACCTCCCGGCGCGTGATGATCAGCATGTTCAACTTCTGCTGGGAGCTCCAGGGCCTCAATCCCGACCTGGAGATCCGGATGGACGCGAGCGAGCACGACATGCCGTTCGTGGTGTCGGACAGCCGCGTGAAACCGGAGGTCACGGAGGAGGCGGAAGTCATCCACCGGAAGTTCAGCGCCTACCGGGACGACGCCTACAGCAAGCCCGAACGCCTGATGAAGGTCCTGTTCACGGATGTCCGGAAGGTGGAAGGCTTCGTGGACGGCCCCGACCTGATGAAGAGCCTCTACAACGTGGCGCAGGATTTCCAGAACGTGCCGGAACTGGGCCTTTCCATGACGGACATCTTCACGAAGGAGGAACTGTTCCGGATTTTCACGGGTTCCAGCGCCGGCTGGCTCCGTCAGACGGGTCTCATTCCGGGCTCTACGCCCATGTACCTGCAGAAAAAAGCCGTCCGTGACAGCATCGAGAGCATCGCGGACCGCGTGATCCGGGAAGGCAAGCCCGCTCTGACGCTCCGTTTCAGCCACGACAGTTCCGTCCTTCCGCTGGCCTATCTGATCGGCCTGAAGGAAACGCTGGGCGGCAAGCCTGACACGAAGGACTTGTACAAGAGCATCTCCATCGACAAGATCGTCCCGATGGCGGGGAACATCCAGCTGGTGTTCTACCGGAAGCCGGGTTCCGACGATGTCCTGGTGAAATTCCTCCTGAACGAAAACGAAACTTCCATCCCTGTGAAGACAGATGTCGCTCCCTATTACCATTGGTCTGACGTCAAGCGCTTCTGGGAAGGACACCCCGCAACAACACGATAAACTGATACGACTATGGACGACAAGATGACCCGTCGCGAGGCCCTTCGGGGCATGTTCCTCGCCGGAATGGGGCTCGCTTTCTGCGGCCCGCTGCTGTGTGACACCGCCCGGGCGGCCAACCGCCCCGGTGCCCCCGCCGGCCTGCCCGGCCCCTGGAAAGAGGCGCCGGACGGCACCAAGATCGACACGAGGACCTGGAGCAAGATGGGGGAGACCCTGGGTATGCTGGGCCTCGGCTGCATGCGCCTGCCCACGCTGGGCGGCGGTGGCGGCGGATTCGGCCGCAACGCGCCCCTGGACCAGGAAGCCGTCAATGCGATGGTCGACTACGCCATCGCCCACGGCGTGAACTATTTCGACACCGCGCCGGCCTACGGTGAATCCGAGAAGGTGACAGGCAAGGCGCTGGCCCGCCATCCGCGCGAGTCTTTCAAGATCGCGACCAAGATTTCCAACATGAACGGCCGGGCCACGCTCGAGGCGGGGCAGCAGATGTTCGAGACCTCCCTGAAGAATCTCCATGTGGACTACATCGACTTCCTCCTGCTGCATAACCTGCAGAATATGAGAGGTTTCGAGTCCCGCTTCAAGAACAACGGCCTGTTCGACTGGCTCCTGGAACAGAAGGCGAAGGGCCGGATCCGCCACATCGGCTTCTCCTTCCACGGGACCAATGACGACCTTCCCGGCCTGGTGGACCTCTACGACTGGGATTTCGTGCAGATCCAGCTCAATTATGTCGACTGGAAGGAAATGTCCCGCGGCTGGGGTGGCTCCTCCGGCACGACCAGCGCAGAATACCTGTACAAGTACCTGGAAAGCAAGGGCATTCCTGCCCTGGTGATGGAACCGGTCAAGGGCGGACAGCTCGCGAACGTGGACGGCAACATCGCCGCCGTGCTGAAAGAGCGCCATCCCGACCTGACCCCCGCCGCGAACGCCCTCACTTTCGTGGGCTCGCTGCCCGGCGTGATGGTCACGCTCAGCGGCATGTCCAACATGGAGCAGCTCAAGGAGAATGTCTCCCTGTTCACGGGCTTCAAGCCGTTCGATGAGAAAGAGCACGACTTCATGCTCACGGTCGCGGACCTGCTCAAGTCCAAGGGGCAGATCCCCTGCACGGCCTGCGCCTACTGCATGCCCTGCCCGGCTGGCGTGGACATTCCCGGTAACTTCAAGATCTTTAACAGTGCCAGCGACGCGCTCCTGTCCCCGAATACCGCCGATAAGGATGTCATCGGGAAACGCCAGGCGTTCCTGAAAGCGTACAAGGCACAGGAGGAAGGCGTCCGCGCCGATGCCTGCATCGGCTGCAACGCCTGCCTGCGCAAGTGCCCGCAGCACATCAGCATTCCGCAGCACATGCAGCGGATCCGCGAACTGGCCGCCAAGATCTAGCTATTTCCCCATCACGAACAACAGCTCCGCTCCGCCGCGAATATCCTCGTAGCGGAGCGTTGTTCCTTTCAGTTTAGCCCCGTTGAGGTACACCGCCTTGACATGGACGTTCTGCGGCGTCCAGTTTTTCGTGCGGACCTTCAGGAGCCCGCCGTCGGAAAGGCGGACGGTGACGCCGGGGAGGCAGGGGGAACCCAGCTCGTACTCGTTGCTGCCGGGGCACAGGGGATAGAAACCCAGACAGTTGAAGATATACCAGGCGCTCATCTGGCCGCAGTCGTCGTTGCCGCTCAGGGAGTCGGGCTTGTTGCCGTAGAAGTGGTCGGCGACGTAGCGGACCCACTTCTGGCAGTCCTCCGGCTTGCCCAGCTTGTTGTACAGGTACAGCACGTGGTGGCAGGGTTCGTTGCCGTGCCAGTAACCGCCGATGCGGCCCCAGATGTCGTGCGCGCCCGGGATGTCGTCGCTCATCTCGATCGTGAACATGTTGTCCAGGCGGTCGCGGAGGAACTTCTTCCCGGCGATGTCCATGTAATCCTCGAAGGCGTGCGGCACGGTCCAGGTGTACTGCATCGTGAAGCCTTCGGTGATGTCGCCCCAGCCATTGTCGGAACCGGGGCCCTCATAGGCGATGTCCGAGAAGGGAGTCCGCCAGTTGCCCCGGGAGTCCCGTCCGCGCATGTATTTGGTTTCGGGGTCGATCAGGTTGCGGTAGTTCCGGCTCCTCGCGAGGAAGAAGGCGTAGTCCTCCTCGTGGCCCAGCAGCTTGGCGGCCTGGGCGATGCACCAGTCGTCATACGCGTATTCCAGCGTCTTGGACACGGATTCCATTTCCTTGTCGAAGGGGACGTAGCCCAGGGCCGTGTATTCCGGCAGACAGTCGTAGTTGGGGTTGGTCGCCGTCGTCTTCATCGCCTGGAAGGCCCGCTCGTAGTCGAAGCCCTGGACGCCCTTCATCATCATGTCGGCCAGGACGGAGACGGCGTGGTAGCCGATCATGCACCAGGTCTCGCCGCCGTAGAAAGACCAGATGGGCAGCATGTGCTCCGTGCTCTTGTCGTAGTGTTCCAGCATGGAGTTCGCGAGGTCCGCCTGAAGGGGCTTGTTCACGAGGTTCAGCAGGGGATGGAAGGCGCGGTAGGTGTCCCAGAGGGAGAAGGTGGTATAATTCGTGAACCCCTCGGCCGTGCCGATGGTCCCGTCATGCCGGAGGAAGCGCCCGTCGATGTCCTGGAAAAGGAACGGATGCAAGGCAGTGCGGTACACGCTTGTATAGAAGGTCTCCTTGGCCTCCTCGGTGCAGGACGGGTCCAGTTCGTAGCGCGAGAGTTCCGCTTCCCAAAGAGCGACCGCATCGGCGCGGACCCTGTCAAAGTCCTTTCCGTCGATTTCCGTGAGGTTCTTCAGGGCACCGTCGATGCCCGTGGCCGAGACGGCCACATGGACATTGACCTGTTCGCCGGCGGCGGTCGGGAACTTCACGCAGGCCCGGAGCCCGGTGCCCCAGGCTTCCTTGGAACTGCGGAAGCGGCTGGTGTTGTAGATGACCGGTTTTCCGTCCTGGAGGATCAGGAAATCCTTGATCGGCCGGTCGAACCGGGCGGCGAAATGCACATGCCGGTCGGGATTCCAGCCCTTGACCGTCTTGCTTCCCACGATCGTGTAGTCATCCAGCAGCCGGACCGAGGACCAGACGCACTGGAAGCGCAGGGTATGGTCCAGGTCGATCATCACGAAGGAGGAGTCGCAGGCGGGATATGTGAACCGGAACACGCCGCTGCGCGACGCCGCGGTCATCTCCGCCCGGGTGCCGTAGTCGCTCAGTTCCACGGTGTAGTACCCCGGACTGGCCGATTCGGTGCTGTGGCTGAAGCGGGACCGGTAGCCTGAATCCGGGTCCTCGTCGGTCCCGGGGGCCGCTTTCACGGTCCCGGTCCCGGGGACGAACAGGAAGTCGCCGAGGTCCGGGATGCCCGTGCCGCTCAGGTGTGTGAGGCTGAAGCCCATGATCGTGGGTTTCGTGTACTTGTAACCCGCTGCGACGTCATAGTCGTAATCATCCGTGTCGGGGCTGATCTGGATGCCTCCGAAAGGCACCTGCGCTCCGGGATACACATTTCCGAAGCCGGCGGTTCCGACGAAAGGGTTGACATGGCGTACCAGATTCTGCGCCAGGGCGTTGACACACAGGCAGGCCGCCGCCGCGGCCAGGAGAAGGGACTTTCTGTTCATAGGACAAATGTACGAAAAAAAGGCTATCGCTCCTCGACGCGGAGGAAGCCGTCGGCGCCGAGCAGAAGGGAGGCAGAGACGCCGGGGATGCGGGCGAGAAGGGTGTCCACGGGATATCGGGTGAGACTGTTGCAATGCGAGCAGCCCGGCAGGGCGAGCTGCGCTCCGCCGCTGCCCAGCAGGTAGAAGCGGTCCTGCGGCGCATCGTAGTTCAAGGCCGTGACGGTACCTTTGAAAGTGCAGGGGATTCCCTGTTCCGTGTAATCCAGCAAGCGTTCGCTCCAGACGGTTCCACGGGCGGAAGTGAAGGCGGCGGGGGTGCCGTCCGGGCCGATGCCTACCACCATCACGCTGCCGCCGCCGGCCGCCACGGCGTGGAAATCCATCAACGGATAATAGCCCGCGTACTGGGTGTTGAAATCGAATACGGTCCAGGCGGTGTCGCCGGTCCGATGGGCAATCTCCCCGGCGTCCGTAACGGCCCAGAGGGTGTTCCTGTCTGCGGCCAAGGCGCGGAGACGGCCCTTCACGGGCAGTGTTTCACGAGCCACGACCGTTCCGTCCGCATTCAGCATGGAGAGTTTCCGTCCATCGGCATCCAGGGCATACAGCCGTCCGCCACAGGACGCCAAGGCCGTCAGAGGGCGCTCCAGCGGTCGCTTCCGCAGGATGTTTCCCGTTGCATCCAGCCAGGCGAGATAGTCTCCGGCGGCGAGAAAACCGCCGTCATCGGTCGCAACCCCGGTACGCAAATCCTGTCCGCGGGCCGTCAGGCAGCCTACGGACAGGAAAAGCGTCAGGAGCAGGAGCCGGGCCGTCATTACTTCCGGCCGCGGCTGACCAGTTTGAAGTCGGAGAAGGAGGCCTTGAGTGGCTCGGCTTGCGGCATGGGCACGCCACCTCTCCGGGCGCCACCGCCGCCGCGCATCATCATGGGCATCTCGCCCTCGCAGGCGATCACACCCACCTGGACGTCTTTCAGGACGGCCTGCGCGATGCCCATCTTCTCGAATTTCTTGCCGTCTACGGAGTACCAGGCGGTATAGTAGTCACCATCCTTTTCCAGGCGGAGCCAGAGGACGTTGTCCGCGCCCACGATGCCGTCCAGGGGCAGGGTCGCGACGCTCTTCTGCTGGCCGTTCTCTTCTACCATCAGCTGCAGCTGACCCGGGGAAGGCGCAGCGCCGGGCTCGGCCGGCCGGCGGAAGCTGAAGGTGGCCGTACGGACGAATTTCACGAAGTTGTCGTCACACTGGTAGGCCACGAGGCCCGCGTTCTGGGCCGGCGGGGCCGGGGCGCAGACCATCTTCGTTTCCACGGTCCAGTCGGAATTGGCACTCTGGAGCAGGATGTTGGGCACGGAATTGCCGCTGAGGGCGATGTCGCCCTTGCCGGCGGTCAGCACGAGGCCGTTCGCGCTGGAGAGCATCCATGCGGTGGGATCCTCCCGGACCCAATGCCAGGCATCGTTCAAGGTACCCTTGCGGAAGGTGTCGGAGGCACCCTTCGTGCCGAAGTTCACCGTCACCTGGCGGCTGTCGCCGGTCTGGCCGTCGTGGAGGGTCACCACGGCCGTGCCGGGCACGGCGTCCGCCTGCTTCACGGTCACGTCGATGGCCGGATTGGCCGCCACGGCTTCCACCTTCGGCGCCTTGCCGGGCTTGAGCAGATAGCTCAGGGAGGCGGCATCACCGAGTTTGACCGCCTTGCCGCCGACCTTCAGGCTGGCGAGCCCGAGATCCGGCATCACCTTCACGGCGAAGGTGTCCTCCTTGGTGCATCCGTCGATGGTGACGGTGCAGGTCACGGTGGCGACGCCCATCGACACGGCCTTCACCGTGCCGTCGGGGGCGACGGTGGCCACGGCCGGGTTGTTGCTCGTCCAGACGCCCTTGGCGCCCTCGTAGAAGCTGTCGTCGTTCATGCAGGCGGAGAAGGAGGCTTTCGCTGTGTCCCCGATGCGCAGCACGGAGGCGTCACAGCTGGCCCAGACGGTCTTGAGGCGGCGATTCAGCTTGCCGGACATTGTCGCGGTCACGCTGCCACGGATGTCCTGCGAGGAGGAACCGAACTCGAACACGTAGCGGCCCGGGTCGTAGGTCATCCGGTCGGCCTTCATATCCCAGAACCAAAGGTCCGCGCAGTCGATGTCGATGCGGACGGTGCGGGTCTGGCCGCGCGGGATGGTCACCCGCTGGAAGCCCTTGAGGCGCTTCGCCGGACGCTCCAGCGCGGCCGGGCTGTCCGGGGTGCGGACATAGATCTGCACCACCTCGTCGCCGCTGACGTCACCGGTGTTGGTCACGTCCACGCTCAGCGTCACCTTGTCGTTCGGGGTGATGGCGTTCTTGCTGATGCGGAAGTTGCTGTACGCGAAGGTCGTATAGCTCAGTCCGTAGCCGAACGGGTAGGACACTTCACGGTTGAAATACCACAGAGTGCGGCCCTGGTTGCCCGAACTGCGGCGGAGGTTGTAGTCGGTAATGGCCGGCAGGTCCTTCACGGTCTTGAACCAGGTGGCGTTCAGCTTGCCGCCCGGGGAGACTTCGCCGAAGAGCAGGCGCGGGATGGCCTCGCCCTGGGCCTGGCCGTTGTAGCCCGTCCAGAGGATGCCCCCGATGCTCGGGAGGTGACGGAACTCTTCCACCTCCACGCAGCCGAGCGTCTGCATCACCACGATCGTGCGCGGGTTGACGGCCGCCACGGCCTGAATGAGCTTGAGCTGGTTTCCGGGCAGCAGGAGGGTCAGCCGGTCGGCCTCCTCGGTCGCCGTGTTCTCGTCGGTGCCGACGAACACGATGGCGACGTCCGCGTCCCGGGCCGTTTGAAGCGTAGCCTCGTCAATCGGCGCGTCCTGCGGGGCCTTGTACACGAGGTAGACGGTCTGAGGGCCATTGTAACCGAGCTTGAGGGCGCTGGTCTTCATGGGCATGCTGGCGCCGTAGACGCCGCCCACCCGGGCGCCGGAAGCCTTCGTGGCCTCGATCCGGCCGATGAGGTTGCCGTCCGGGCCGCCCACGCGGATTTCCACGATGCCGCCCTCGGTGGGGATGTTCAGGCCGACGGTGATGTTCTCGATGCCCGTGATGTCCACGTTCTCGTAGGCGGTCCAGGAGCCGTCGTCAATGGAACGGACCTGCTCCTCTTCGCCCATGCCGGAGCCGACCGTGATGCCGTCGGCGCAGGATGTGTACTTGGTGGCGTCGTAGCGGGTGGTGGAGCCGTCAGTCTTCTCGATTTCGAAGTAAGCGATGTACAGCAGGTTGCTCTTGCTCTTGATGTCGCCGCCTACGGCCAGGCGCACGTCGACGTCATAGCCCTTGGCCTTCAGCCAGGCCTGGATGCCGGCGTAGGGAGAGATCATCGCGGAGGCCTCCGGACGGCCGGAATACGGTCCCAGTTCCACGTCATCGGCCTGCGGGCCGATGAGCGCGATGCTCTTCAGCGCCTTCGGGTCCAGCGGGAGGGACTTGCCTTCGTTCTTCAAGAGGACCGGGGTCTTCACGGCCAGTTCGGCCGCGAGGGCGCGGTTCGCCGCCGAGCTCACGCGGGACGGTTCGAACTTGGAGTACGGCACCATCTGGTCGGGATCGAACTCGCCGGTGCGCATCCGGATGGTGAACATGTTGATGAGGGCGCGGTCGATCAGGGCCATCGGCAGGATGCCCTGCTCATAGGCGCTGATGGCGAAGCGCTGGTAGATGCTGCCGCAGTCGGAGTCCACGCCGGCGGCCAGGCCGTACGCCGTCGCGAGCTCGCGGGTCTCGGCGTAATAGTGTCCGTCGTAGATGTCCTGGATGGCGGCGCAGTCGCCGGTCACATAGCCCTTCATGCCGTAGGTCCGGCGGGCCAGGGTGTCCAGGTAGAAGGCGCTGGCGGAAGTCGGGACATGGTTGACGGCATTGTAGGAGGACATGATCGACGGCAGCTTCTCGTCCTCGATCAGGCGCTTGTAGGGATACAGGTAGAACTCGCGCATGTCGCGGCTGTCCATGTTGGAACTGGACACGTGGCGGTCGAACTCGCTGTTGTTGGCGAAATAGTGCTTCGCCGTAGGAACGGCCTTCAGGTATTTGGGGTCGGAGCCCATGAGGCCGCGGACGAAACCGCGGGCGATCTCCGCGGCCAGGAACGGATCCTCGCCGTACGATTCGCCGGTACGGCCCCAGCGGGGGTCGCGGACCGGCTCCACGACGGGCGACCAGAAGGTCAGGCCCTTCGTGCCGGTGGCGTAGATGGCGCGCGCCTCGTCGGCGATGGCGGAGGCCATCCGCTCGGCGACGGCCGGATCCCAGCTGGATCCGATGGCGACACTGTTGGGGAAGGAAGACGGCCCGAGGATGCCCACGGAGGGGTTCGCGCCGGAGAGCACGCCATGCAGCGCCTCGCTCCAGACATTGTAGTTCTTGAGGCCGAGCCGGGGCACGGCGGCCATGTTGTTGCCCAGCAGGCTCTGCTTCTCTTCAAGCGTGAGGCGGGACACCAGGTCCGTCGCGCGCTCCTCGAAGGAGTAAGCCGTGTTGAGGTAGATGGGAAGCTGGCTGTCCTGGGCCAGCGCGGAAGCGGCGGCGGCCAGCGCCAGCGTCCCGGTGAGGAAAAGCGTTCGGATACAGTTCATAAGAGGTCCAAGTCTTTGACAATCTCAAAGATACGATTTTTTGCCGGAAGATGTACACCTTTCGCCCGACTTGCGTATATTTGTTATCCATAAACTGCCGTGATGAAAAAGATCCTGTTATCCGTCCTCACCGTCCTGGCGCTCGTCTCCTGCGTCCGGGAAGGGATTCCAGAGGAAACCCCTTTGCGCTCTTACGACATCACCGCCGTGAAGTCCTATGGTTCCTTGGAGGAACTGTTGAATGAAACCGGGTATTCCATGATGGGGTTCGGGTTCCTGCTCTCTTTCTACTTCCCCGACTACGACAAACCGGTCAGCGCCATCAGCTATACCTACCTTTCCGAGGACCCGCAAGGGAAGCCGGTGGAATTGTCCGCCCTCCTCTACATCCCCGATGCAGCCTTGAACGGCACGAAGGCCCTGACCGGCATCTCCTTGACCAGCCACGGCACCATCGCCTCCAATTTCGAGTGTCCCACGATGAAGGCCCAATTCGAAGGGGTACTGGCTTGGAGGAACTATGCCATCGTGATGCCCGACTACTACGGCTTCGGCGCCAGCGCGGACCGTCCCCAGGCCTTTTTGGACCCGAAAACCACGGCACGCGGCAACATCGACGCCTACTTGGCCGCCCGCCAGCTGCTGGAAGACCGGAAGGTTGTCCTCCCGTCCCGGTTGTTCAGCTTCGGCTACTCGCAGGGCGGGTTCAATTCCATGGCCAACCTCAAGTATGTCTCCGAGCATCCCGAACTCCATATCAGTTTCGAGAAAGTGATGTGCGGCGGCAGCCCCTTCGACTTGGAGCTGACTTGGAACGCCTACACCGGCGGGACCTTCCGCAACGCCATCGCGTTCGTCCCCCTGAGCGTGGTCAGCATCAACGAGACGCAGCATCTGGGAATCCCTTATGACAACCTCTTCAAGGGGGAATTGCTCCACAACTGGAGGAATTGGATCCTGTCCAAGGAGTACACCCTTACGGCCATTAACGGACTGCTCGGCACCCGCGACCTGGCGGAAGTCCTGAATGACGATTTCATGGCGGGGCGGGGCGATGCCCATGCCCGCGTCCTGGCGGCCTGCCGGCGCTGTTCGCTGACGTCCGGATGGGCCCCGCCTTCCGGGACGAAGATCATCCTGTATCACTCGAACCAGGATGATACGGTCCCCTATGCCAATCTTACGGCCATGAAAGCCTTCCTGGACGTGGCCGCCCCCGGTAGTTACACCGCCGCTGACGGGAACCACGGCGGACATACCGACGCAGTCTTCCATTTCATCTTGAACCTGATTCCCGAATGGTGACGGACCTCTCCGGGTATGAAAAAACCGCGCACAAGACGCTGTCCTGCACGCGGGGAAAGAGGGTGTCAACCGCGGTTACTTCTTGAAGAAGCGGTTGTAGAGTCCCAGGAAGCCGGCTCCGTGGCGGGCTTCGTCGCGGGCCATCTCGTGGATCGTGTCGTGGATGGCGTCGTAGCCGAGGGCCTTCGCTTTCTTGGCGATTTCGAGCTTGCCTTCGCAGGCGCCGGCCTCCGCCTCATAGCGCTTCTTGAGGTTCGTCTTGGTGTCCCAGACGACTTCGCCGAGGAGTTCGGCGATGCGGGCGGCGTGGTCCGCTTCCTCGAAGGCATAGCGCTTGAAAGCGTCGGCGACTTCCGGGTAGCCCTCGCGCTCGGCCTGACGGCTCATCGCGAGGTACATGCCCACTTCCGAGCATTCGCCCTTGAAGTGGTCCTGCAGGCCGGCCCAGACCTCCGGGTCGCAGCCCTTGGCGACGCCGAGCTCATGCTCGCAGGCCCACATGGGCTTGCCGGCCTCTTCCTTGATTTCGACGAACTTTTCGGCCTTCGCGTGGCAGATCGGGCACTCTGCGGGCGGGTTTTCACCTTCGTAGACGTAACCGCAGACGAGACATCTGAATTTCTTTTTCATGGTTGGGTATCCTTTTAGTGTTGTTTGGAATTATTCTATTTACAAAGGTAAGAATAATCCGCATCATTTGCAACAGCGTCTGAAAAGATGTAACTTTGAAAAGATTTCACCCCCTTGTGCAATATTTTGGCAGAAAGGGAGTATTTCTTTGCAGTATGATACCATTTCTCAAACAGGTCGCGGCCCATTATCTCGCGACGGATATCGAAGGGACCTGCTTCGTTTTCCCGAACCGGCGGTCGGCCGTGTTCTTCCGGAAATACCTCGGCGACCTCCTGCGGGAGGGCGGCGCGGACCGGCCCATGCTGGCGCCCCAGTCCCTGACCATCAATGATTTCTTCTACAAGGTCCAGGGCGGTGAGGTGACCGACCGCATCCGCCTGCTGCTGGAACTGTACGAATCCTACAGGGCGGTGTACCCGAAGGCCGAGCCCCTGGACGAGTTCGTCTTCTGGGGCGAGGTGATCCTCGCGGACTTCGGCGACGTGGACAAGTTCCTCGTGGACGCGGAGGACCTGTTCACTGACGTGGCGGATTTCAAGGATATCCAGGACGACTACAGCCACCTGTCGGAAGTCCAGCGGGAGGCCATCCTGCATTTCGTGGACCATTTCCGCGACCGGAACGGCCGGCTGACCGTCCGTCTGGATACGGACGACGCCACCGTGAAGGCCCGTTTCCTCCAGGTCTGGAACATCCTCTTTCCGCTTTATAAGGACTTCCGCGGGCGCCTCCGGGCGAAGGGAATGGCCTATGAGGGGATGGTGTACCGCGACCTGGCCGAACGCCTGAAAGGAGGCGAGTCCGTCGCCGACGTCCTGTCGGCCGTGTTCCCGAACGCGCAGCGGTTCGTGTTCGTGGGCCTGAACGCCCTGAACGAGTGCGAGAAGACGGTCCTGCGCCGCCTCCGCGACGCCGGTCTGGCGGAGTTCTGCTGGGATTTCGTCTCCGATGCCGTGCGGGACCCCCGGAACAAGTCGTCCGTCTTCATGCGGGAGAATGTCCGGGATTTCCCGAATGCGTTCCCGGTGGATCCGGAAGGCCTCGGAAAGCCCTCCTTCCATGTCGTGAACGTGCCTTCCTCCGTGGGACAGGCGAAGCTCGCCCCCGAGATCCTGGCCCGCTGCGATACCGGGGATCCGGTGGAAACGGCCTTCATCCTGCCCGACGAGAATCTCCTGATGCCCCTGCTGAACTCCATCCCGCCGGAGCATGCCCACATCAATGTGACGATGGGGTGCCCGCTCACGGGCGGTGCCGTCTATTCCCTCGTGTCGGCCGTCGCCCTGATGCAGCAGCGCCTGCGGGAAAAGGCCGGCAGCTGGCACTTTTACCACCGCGAAGTCCGGTCCATCTTTTCCAACAGCCTGTTCCGCGCCGTCCTGACTCCGGAGGAGGAGTCCGTGGTCCAGGCCGTCAAGCGGGATGCCAAATATTACATCCCGCAGGCGGACCTGCAGGGCGGGCCGCTGCTGGACCTCGTGTTCCGACCGGTCATCACCCGGCCCAAGGAGGCCTCCGCCGACCAGAACCGCGAACTGGTCCGCTATCTCTCCGAGCTCGTCAGCTATGTGGGCTGGAAACTCCGCGGGGTGGAGGAGATGCTCCTGGAACTGGATTTCGCGAAGCGGTGCATGCAGTCGCTGAACCTGCTCGGGGACATCGGCCTGGACGTCCTGCCGGCCACCTGGCTGCGCCTGCTGGACGAACTGCTGTCCGGCGAGGCCGTGCCGTTCCGGGGTGAACCGCTGAAGGGCTTGCAGGTGATGGGACCGCTGGAAACGCGCGCGCTGGATTTCCGGAATGTCATCCTGTTCTCCGCGAACGAGGGTACGTTCCCGCGCCGGAGCGCCAGCGCTTCCTTCGTCCCGCCGGAGCTCCGGAAAGGATTCGGCCTGCCCACCTTCGAATACCAGGACAGCGTATGGGCCTACTATTTCTATCGGATGATCCAGCGCGCGGAGCACGTGTGGCTGGTGTCCGACAGCCGTACCGAAGGCCTCAAGACCGGCGAGGAGAGCCGGTATATCAAGCAACTGGAATATCACTACCGCGTTCCGCTGGAACGTTTTGTCGCCACGTCCCGCATGGAGCTAGCGCCTGAAGCGGACATCATTCCCAAGACGCAGGAGGATATCGACCTGATCCGGAACGGGGAGCATTCCGCCTCGTCCCTCCAGAGTTACCTGTCCTGCCCGGCCAAGTTCTACTACTCCTTCATCAAGCGCCTGACCACCGAGGAAGAGGTGCTGGAGGCGATGGACGCCGGCGCCCTGGGGACCGTGTATCACGGCACCATGCAGGCGCTGTACCAGCCTTATGTCCACCGATGCCTGACCGTGGCGGACATCGACGGGATGCTGAAGGACCGGAAAGCCATCAAGGCCCTGGTCCGGGAAACGATCATCGACAAGATGCGTACGGTCGATGTCACCGGCCGCGACCTCGTCGTGGAGGAAGTCATCGTCGAGTACGTCCTCCGGACACTCCGGCACGACCGGGACCTTCTGGTCCAGTCCGGGTCGAAGGGGTTTGACATCCTGTGCCTGGAAGGGCGGATGACGGGAACGTTCGAAGGATACCGGATCAAGGGCTTCGCGGACCGCATCGACAGCTACCTCGGCGGGGAAGCCCGCATCGTGGACTACAAGACGGGCAAGGTGGAGCAGGAAGACATCGACATTACCGACGACAACGCCGCCGACGTGGTGGAGAAACTCTTCGGGCCTACGAACAACGGCCGTCCGAAGATTGCCCTCCAGCTGTTCCTGTACGGCCTTCTGGCGCAGGAACAGGTAAATCTCCGTGGCCGCCCCGTGGTCAATTCCATCTACTCGGTCTCCCGCCTGTTCACGGAGCCGCTCGAGGACCGTCCGGCCAGTGCGGAGTTCGCTCGCTTAACGCGCGAGTGCCTCAAGGACCTTCTTGCGGAGATGACGGACCCTGCCGTGCCCTTCCGCCGGACGGAAGAGCGGAAGACCTGCGAATATTGTGACTTCAAAATGATTTGCGGACGATGATCACCATCCTGAAAGCTTCGGCCGGTTCGGGGAAGACCTACAACCTGGCCCGTGAATACATCCGCCTGCTCCTCACGAAGAAGGACCCGCAGGCCTACCGCCATATCCTGGCCGTGACCTTTACGAACAAGGCCACCGACGAGATGAAGCGCCGCATCCTGGACGAACTGTTCGTCCTGTCCACGAAGCCGGACGAATCCCCGTATTTCAAGGACTTCGTCCCGGCGGCCTTCCCGACGGCGGAGGCCCTGCAGAAACGCGCTTCCGGGCAGTTGGGCGGCATCCTGCACGACTATTCCTCCTTTGCGGTGTCCACCATCGACAAGTTCTTCCAGCAGACGCTGCGGGCCTTCTCCCGCGAGATCGGCCAGTTCGCCTCGTACCAGGTGGAACTGGACAAGGCGGCGCTCGTGGAAGAGAGCGTGGACCGCATCCTGGACGGCCTTACGGAGGATGACCGGGGGCTGCTCGGCTGGCTCACCGAGAACGTGAAGGCCGGCCTGGAAAGCGGCAACCGCTTCAACCTGGAGCCTCCGCTCAAGGAGATGGCCGTGAACCTTAAGTCCACGGACCACGCGGAAGCCGTCCACCGCTACGGCATCGACGAAGACACCGCCTATGCGAAGGACCATCTGAAAGAAATCCAGAAAGGCTGCGCCGCCCTGGCCGATGCCTTCGTGAAGGATGTCCGCGCCGCCGCGAAAGCGGTTCTGGACGTGCTGGCCGCTCACGGCGTGGACCCGGCAGACAGCAACCGCGGCTTCCTGAAAGCCTTGTACGGCTTCCGGGACCTGGGCATGCACGACGCCGTCGTCGCGCCCACGGACTCGTTCCTGGACAAGGCCTCCGATTCCTCGAAGTGGTTCGCGAAATCCAAGGACAAGTACCGTGTGGAGCTGGAAGGCAGTCTGGATGGGCCGCTGGGTGCGTTCTGCGCCCTGTTCGGAGACCGCTACCGCCAGTACCGTACAGCCTGCCTCATCGGCGGCCAGGCCTATACGCTGGGCATCGCCGCCGAACTGCGGAAGGCCTTCGACGAGGTGCAGAAGGAGAAGAACGTCCTTTCCATCGACGACTCCAACACCATCTTGAAAGGCATCATCGACGGGTCCGACGCGCCCTTCGTGTATGAGAAGCTGGGGGTCCGCTTCGAGGACTTCCTCCTGGATGAGTTCCAGGACACGTCCACGGTGCAGTGGGAGAACTTCCGGCCGCTCTTGCTGAACAGCGAGGCCGGCGGGTTCGACAACCTCGTGGTGGGCGACGTGAAACAGTCCATCTACCGCTGGCGCGGTTCTGACTGGCGCCTGCTCGATTCCGGGGTACGGGCGGATTTCCGCCTGGGGGAGGAGGCCGAGCAAGTGCTGGACGGGAACTACCGTACCTGCAAGGCCATCGTGGATTTCAACAACACGTTCTTCCCGTACGCGGCGGAGCAGCTGGACGGCCTCCTGGGCGGGGATGAGATCCGCCGGATCTACCATGACGTGGCGCAGCAGGTGTGCTTCAAGGATCCGGCCGAGGGTTCCGTCGATATCCGGTTCCTGGAGGACTACGATGCGGAGATGGACGAGATCGTCGCCTCGGTCCGGAGCGTAGTCGATGCCGGCGGGAAATATGGCGATGTCGCCATCCTCGTCCGGGGCAACCAGGAAGGTTCCGAAATCGCCGCCCGGCTCGTGTCCGAAGGGATTCCGGTCGTGTCCGACGACTCGCTGTTCGTGAAGTCTTCCGTGACCGTCCGGCGGCTCGTGTCCCAGCTCTCCCTCGTCGACGCGCCCGATACGGAGGAGCACGCCTCCGTGGCCGGCTTCCTGGCCCGTTCCATGGACATCCGGATTCCCGACCACTACCATTCGCTCACGGACCTCGCGGAATCGCTCCTGCGTGACTTGCGGGACGCCGATCCGGAAACCTTCGAGGCGGAAGTTCCTTATGTCCAGTCCTTCATGGACCATCTCCTGGACTGGTCCGCCGCCCACGGGAATGACCTGTCGGCCTTCCTTCGGGAGTGGGCGGACGCCGATCCCAAGATCGCCTCGCCGGAAACCGGCTCCGCTGTCCGCGTGATGACGGTCCACAAGTCCAAGGGCCTGGAGTTCCCTTATGTGATCTTCCCGTTCGCGGAAAAGGTCACCCTGTTCAAGGGCTCGTCGTACTGGTGCCGTCCGGAGGTGGACGGGACGCCGCTCGAGGCATTTGCCGACGGCGTCTATCATGTGGAACTGAGCGGTTCCAGCGAGAGCACGCTGTTCGCGGAAGATTACCACCGCGAGCGGAAGCTCCAGTACATCGACAACATCAATGTCTTCTACGTGGCCCTGACACGGGCGAAGTATGGCCTGAAGGTCATCGCGAAAGTGCCGCCGGGAAAGGTGCTCGATTCCGTGCGGAACGGTCAGGCCGCCGACTGGAAGAACCTCTCGCAGATCCTGTACGGCTTCGTCGGAACGCTGGATTACCACGCCGGGAAGCTGTATGACTTCGGCGCGATGGAACGGAAGGCAGGGCGCGCCCTGCCGCTTCCGACGGGCTATCCCTCCTTCGCGTCCGGCGTCAGCGGCCGCCTGCAGTTCAGCCGTGACGCGGCCGACTACTTCGGCCCGGACGGCCTCGTGGGCCCGGATGCGTCCAACCGCCTCCGCGGCCTCGTCCTGCACGACATCCTCGCCTCCGTCACGGTGCCCGGCGACCTGCCCCGCGCCGTGGACCGCGCCGTCGCCTCCGGCGAGCTCCCGCAGGGCGACCGCGACCGCACGCTGGCCTTCCTGGAGGCGGAAATCGCCTCCGTGGCCGACCGCGGCTGGTTCGCGGAAACCGGCGTGGAGGTGCTGAACGAGGCGCCCCTGCTGGGCGCGGACGGCGCCGAGGTCCGTCCGGACCGCGTCGTCCTCCGGCCCGACGGCTCCGCCGCCGTCCTTGACTACAAGTTCGGCCAGCCCGAGAAGAAGTACGTGGACCAGGTCCGCGGCTACATGGACCTGTACAGGGCGCTGGGACACAGTCCCGTGACGGGTACCCTCTGGTACATCCGCGAGAACGGGGAGGACGAATTCGTGGAGGTATAAGTTTCTTTGTGTGCGGTTTTTTGATTATCTTTGCGTGTTATACGAAAAGTCTGAGAAGAATGGAAGCGAACGAGAACACCATCAAGCTGTACTATAATACCGAAGTCGAGAAGCTGGCCATGCCCGAGTATGGGCGGAACGTGCTGAAAATGGTCGAGATCATGAAGGGCATCGAGGACCGCGCGAAACGGTCGGAGCAGGCCCGCGCCATCGTGAAGGTGATGGAGACGCTGAACCCGCAGGTGCACCAGCAGGAGAACTTCGAGCAGAAGCTCTGGGACCACCTGTACATGATCGCCGGCTACGACCTGGACATCGACGCCCCCTATCCCGCGCCGCATCCGGAGGTGATCAACAGCCGTCCGGACCCGATTCCCCTGAACACGAAACCCATCAAGGCGCGCCACTACGGCCGCAATATCGAGAGCATCATCGACCTGATCGCCAGCGAGGCGGACGGGGAGGTGAAGACCGCGATGATCCGCTCCCTCGCCATCTATATGCGTCAGCAGTACCTGATCTGGAACAAGGACACCGTGGCCGACGAGACCATCTTCGCCGACATCGAGCGTCTCTCCGGCGGCCGGGTGACGGTCCCCGAAGGCCTGGAGCTCTCCAAGATCGACGCGAACGCCAACTATTCCCGCCCGGGCATGAACATGGGCTTCAACCGGAGCGGCGGCAACAATGGCGGCGGCAAGAAGCAGTGGGTCAATTACAAGAAGAACGGCAAGAAGAAATGAAACTGAAACGTCCCTCCGCCTATTGGGCTGAACTCGACGAGAAGCGGCGGTCCGAATACCGGATCGTCGCAGCCGTCCTGCTGGGTATCTTCACCCTCTTCACCGCCATCGCGGTGGGGTCGTATTTCTTCACCTGGAAGCAGGATGCCAGCCTCCTGTCGGAACCGGACCTGATGGGGGGCGACGCGGCCGTCTCCAACGCCGGATCCAAGCTCGGCTTCCGATGGGGCCGCTTCCTCGTCACGCGGAGCTTCGGCCTCGCCGCGCTCGGGCTCGTCGCGTTCCTCGTGGCCTGGACCCTCAGCCGGGCCGTCCCCAAGCTCAAGATTTCCCTGGGCAAGTGGTTCGTCTATTCCTTCACGGGCACTTTCCTCGGTTCCTGGCTCCTGGCCCTCGTGAGCCGGCTGGCCGGATGGGAGACCCTGTTCGGCGGCGGCCTCGGCGGCCGCGCCGGCGCCGCGCTCGTGGACGGCAGCATCGACCTGGTGGGCTTTGTCGTCACGGCCATCGCCCTTCTGGCCCTCACCGGCCTGTGGCTCTATTTCCTGACGGGCGGTTTCCAGTCGTTCCCGGGAGAGATTCCCGTTCAGGACGGGAATGACGAACCGGAACCGCTGGCCCGGCAACCTCGTAAGCCGGTCTCCGAGCCTGTCGAAGAGCCGGAACCCGACCCCGTTTTCGTCCAGAAACCCGAGCCCAAGCCGGAACCCGTGCGGGTGGCCCAGGTCTCCACGCCGCGTCCGGAGGAAATCACGCCGGAACCGGCCGTGGAGGCGGAAGGAACCTTTACCGTGGAGACGGACGATACGCTGGACCAGCAGGTCCGGGAGCCGCTCCCGCGCATCGACAACCGCCTGGATCCCGCCAACGGAGGACTTCCCAAGTACAAGTTCCCGACGCTGGATATCCTGGGCGACTACCTGAGCGCCCGGCACGAACCTTCGCAGGACGAGTTGAACCGCAACAACAACAAGATCCGGGCGACCCTCGCCAGCTACAAGATTCAGGTCAAGGACGTCACCGCCATCGTGGGACCGACCGTCACCCTGTACAAGGTGTATCCGGCCCCGGGCGTGAAGATCGCCTCCATCAAGATGCTGCAGGACGACATCGCCATCTCCCTGAACGCCAAGGGCGTGCGCATCGTCACCCTGTCGGATTCCGTGGGCATCGAGGTGGCGAACGACACCCCTTCCATCGTCCCGCTCAAGCAGCTGCTGAACGATGACGCGTACCGCAACAGCAAGGCGGAACTCCCCGTCGCCATCGGCTATACCATCTCCCAGAAAGTCAAGGTGTTCGACCTGGCCGATGCCCCGCACCTCCTGGTGGCCGGTGCCACCAAGCAGGGTAAGTCCGTGGGTCTGAACGTGATCGTGTCCTCGCTCCTGTACGCGAAGCATCCGTCGGAACTCAAGTTCGTCTTCGTCGACCCGAAGATGGTCGAGTTCTCCGCCTATGCGAAGCTCCTGAGCCATTATCTCGCGGTGCTGCCGAACGCCGCCGACGAGCAGGACGAACGGGACCAGGCCATCGTCAAGAACGCCAAGAGCGCGGCCGCCGTCCTCCAGTCCCTGTGCATCGAGATGGATGACCGCTACGCCCTCCTGAACAAGGCGGGGGTGAACAACATCAAGCTGTACAACGACAAGTACCGCGACCGCCACCTGCTTCCTACCGAAGGCCATCGTTTCCTGCCCTACATCGTTGTCGTCATCGACGAGTACGCGGACCTGACGATGTCCGTGGGCGCCGGTCCCGAGTCCAAGGCCGTCGCCCGGAGCATCACTACCTCCGTCATCCGCCTGGCCCAGAAGGGCCGTGCGGCGGGCCTGCATGTGATCCTCGCGACCCAGCGTCCGACCGTGGACGTGATCACCGGCCTCATCAAGGCGAACTTCCCGATGCGCATCGCCTTCCGGGTGACTTCCCGCATCGACTCCTCCACCATCCTGGACCAGCCCGGCGCCGACAAGCTCATCGGCCGGGGCGACATGCTGCTGTACAGCGGCGTGGAGATGGAGCGCATCCAGTGCGCCTTCATCGGCAACGATGAGATTGCCGCGCTCACGGATGCCGTCGGAAAACAGATCGGCTATCAGAAATCCTACAATACTCCGTACTACCTGCCCGAACCCGCCCCTGAGGAAGGGGACGAAGGCGGTGGCGGCCTGGTGGACATGAAGCAGCTGGACGAGCGCTTCGAGGAGGCTGCGCGCCTCATTGTCACGAGCCAGCGCGGTTCTACCTCCGACCTCCAGCGTCGGCTTGGCATGGGTTATGCAAAAGCAGGCAGAGTGATGGACCAGCTCGAGGCCGCCGGCATCGTGGGACCGCAGAACGGTTCCAAGCCGCGCGAAGTCCTGGTGAAGGACTTCAACGAACTGGACCAGATCCTGAGCCACTTTATGAACGGAGAACCATGAAAAGAATCGTCACCGGCCTTGCGGCCATCCTCCTGTCCCTGAGCGCTTTCGCGCAAGGCAGCATTCCCATCCTGGACCGCGTCCCGGGTCACCGGGTCCTGTTCCACTATACCTACAGCCTCTCCCAGGGTGGCCGGCCGATGACCCAGGTCACCGACGGCGACGTCGTCGTGGAGGACAACGCCTACCTGCTTTCGGGTCTCGGCCTGGAAGTGCGCAGCGACGGCACCACCCGCTGGAGCCTGGACCGCGCGGCGGAAGAACTCCTCATCGAGACCGTGGAGAAAGAGGACCTTTTCACCAATCCCGCCCTCTTCATCAATTCCTACAAGGGCTACATGGACCGGATCCGCGTGAACGGATCCACGGCCAATTCCCTGGACGTCACGCTTGTCCTGGACGAGGAGACGTCCGCCCGCTTCGTCCTCAAGAACATCGTCTTCGAGGACAAGCAAGGAAAAAGCGACTTCACGCTGAACGTGAAATCGCTTCCCGATTCGTATGTGATTACGGATTTACGATAGGAATCAGTCGTCGACGTGATTGCGCACGCAGCGTACGGAAAGGGCCAGCGAGCCCTTTTCTGCGTATGTGGTGCGCACCTCGTTCTCCTTGACGTGGATGTAGCGGTAGGCGGCCATGCGGGAGTCGTCTTCGGAGACCGAGGCAGTCCAGAAGGCGGCGTAGTCGTAGAGGCGCTTGTACGTGGGCGTCGTGATGGCCGGGAGCGCATAGCCGGCAGGGATGAGGGCCAGGCTGGTGGTGTTCGTCCGCCCTACGTTGGGCCAGTACTCCCACATCTTCTTGCTGTTCAGGTAGGCATCGCACAGCAGGGGAGCGGCTTCGGTGCCCAGGAAGGCCCATTCCTCGTTGGTGGGAAGACGCCAACCCTCGGGGCAGGCTTCCATGGCCTCGTCCCAGGTGTAATAGCGGCCGAGCGGGTAGGAGGTGACGTCGGCGTTCTCATAGGCGAGGCCTTCGCCGGTCCAGGCGAGGTTGTTGCGGAACCAGTCCAGCTCGCCGATCTGCACGTAATAATACTCGCTTTCCCCGAGGATTCCGCGGGGGTCGATGATATGGTCGTCCCAGGCTTCGATGCCGGTGCCGGTCAGGGTCTTGCCCAGGGCGGGGTCGATGATGATGATCGTCTTGGAGCTGGTGCTGCTGTAATACTTGTCATCCGGATCGGAGGCCATGCAGGTGATGGTGTAGTTGCCCACTTCTTCCACCTTGAGGGTGAACGTGTCCATCGGGTCCGAGTAAGCGTCGCTGTTGACCTTCCATTTGTACTGGAACTTCTCGACGCCTTCACCCTCGGTGACGAAGGCGCCGTAGGGCTTCAGGACGAAAGTTTCGCCGGGCCGGCCGAAGGTGGCCAGGTCGAAGGCCACGCCGTAGATGGAGGGCTTGATCGTGGTCGTTTCCTCGTCTTTCTTGCAGGAGAAGGCGGAGAAGACGGCCAGGAGCAAGGTTGTATAGAGCAGTAAACGTTTCTTCATAAATGTTTTTGCGTATCCAATCTGCAAATATCGTAATTTTTATCGTAATTTTGTGCAACTATCTTGCCGCAACCGTCTTCGAAATGAAAAAAACCGTCCTTGCCCTCCTGACTGCGCTCATCCTGTCCGCCTGCGCACCGGAAGACCGCTTCATCCAGGTCTCCGGCCACGCCCAGGGCGGGGTGTACTCCGTGAAAGTGAACCTGAAAGGCGTTTCCGTGTCGCCGGAGGAGATCCGCGACTCCGTGGACGCCATCCTCGTCCGCGTGGACACGACCCTTTCGGGCTACAACAAGGGCTCCCTGCTCTCCCGTTTCAACGCCGGGGAGACGATCCGCCCGAACGGGCTGTTCCTGGAGATGTACCGGATCGGGTATGGCTGGTATGAGCGGTCTGGCGGTGTGCTGGATTTCGCGGCGGGCCCCCTTTTCGACGCCTGGGGATTCGGCTTCAAGTCGGGCGAAATGCCTTCCGACGAGGCCGTCGCGGCCATCAAGGCTTCTTGCGGGATGGGCCTGCTGAAACCGTTGATGACCCCCCGCGCGGACGGCACCCTGTCGGTGCGTGACGTGCGCCGGGACGGGACGGACGCCCCGGTCGTGCTGAACTACAATGCCATTGCGCAGGGGTATACCTGCGACCTGGTGGCGGCCTATCTCTATTCCATCGGCGCGAAGGACATGCTCGTGGACATCGGCGAAATCTGGTGCGACGGACACAGCCCTTCCGGACGGCCGTGGAACGTGGGCGTGGACCGACCCTATGACCGGCCGGCTGACGGGACCGACACGGTGGGCGCGGAACTGGATGGTGTCTGGTCTTCTTCCCTCACGCCTGCCGGCATCGTCACATCGGGCAATTACCGGAAATTCTATGTCCGGGACGGCCGCAAGTATGCGCATTCCATCGACCCGCGCAGCGGCTATCCCGTGGACCATAACCTTTTGAGCGCCACGGTGGTAAGTCCTGCCGGCGCGGCCGATGCGGACGCCCTCGCGACCTGGTGCATGGTCGTGGGCCTGGATACCGCCCGCGAGCTGCTTCTGGGCCTGGACGGCACGGAGGGGTATCTGATCTATACTGCGGAGGACGGCGCCATGACCGAATGGGCCTCCCCGGGCTTCACATTGACGAAATAACCTGCAGGATCCAGACCAGGGCCTGGCACAGCCAGTCCGTGGCGCGGATGAGGAGACCGGGACAGCTATGGATGCCCCGGAGGATGATCGTTGTCACGGCCGAACCCATCAGGAGGGTGGTCAGGGGCAGGGCGAAGAGGTTCGTGAGGAGGAAGTAGGTCGGGAAGGTATGGAACCGGAACCAGGCGAGGGGACCGGTGAACACCTGGCAGGAGATGGACAGGGCGGCGGCCTCCCAGATTTTCCGGACCGGGTCGATGCGGGGGCCCTTCGGGTACCAGCCATCCAGGATGGGGAAGAGCAGGAAAATGCCCGCCATCGCGAGATAGGAGAGCTGAAAGCCCGTCGATGAGATGGCCGACGGAGTGAGGACGAGTTGGATGAGCAGGGCCGTGGACAGGATCCGGAGCGGGTCCCGCGGCCGGCAGGCGATGCGGGCGGTCTCGTTCAGGAAGATGAACAGGAAGGCCCGGACGATGGAAGGGGAGGCTCCGGTCATCAGGGTGAAGAGGCCGGCGGCGAGGACGATGAGCGCGTAACGGACACGGCGGGCGCGCGGGCTGTTCCCGAGTGGCCAAAGGAGCCGTGACAGGAGGAGGTACAGGATGCCGATGTGGAGTCCCGACAGGGCCAGCAGGTGCGCGCCGCCACTTTCCCGGAACACGCGCACGGTGTCCTGCGAGAGCCCGCTCCGGTCGCCGGTCAGGAGCGCTTTCAGCAGGGGCCCCGTGCCCTCGGAAGGAAAGGGAATGCCGTCGATGAAAGCCCGCAGCCGTTCCGCCCAGGCCGAGGTCCACCGTTCCAGGAAGGTGACCCTGTCCGCGCCGGGGAATGCATCGGTAAAGGCGCAGAAGGCGCCGAGCAGCAGGAAGGCCGGGAACAGCAGGTGGCCGCGCTCCGTTTTCAGGACGATGACGACAAGGGAGGCAAGGACGAGGAGGAGGCCGCTGGAGAGGAAAACGGGGTCCGCGGGAAGGCGCAGAAGAAGGGCCCCGGCCGCGACTCCGGCCGTGAAATGGACTGCCAACGCCTCTATGCCTGCCCGCTCCGCCATTTCCGTCTTTTCTTTTGCGAAAGTAGCGATTATTTTATTAACTTTGCAAGGATTGACCGAAAATTAATTAAAGATTCATACCTATGATCATCCTTGTCATCAATTGCGGAAGTTCTTCCATCAAGTACCAGCTCCTCGACATGAAGAACGATGATGTTTTCGACATCATCGCGAAAGGTATCGCCGAGAAGATCGGCCTCCCTGCGGGCATCCTCCAGTATGCCCCGACCGGCCGGGACAAGATCGTGAAGGATATTCCGATTCCCGACCACAAAGTGGGCATGGAACTCATCCTTGCGGCCCTCACGGATCCCGAGACGGGCGTCCTGTCCTCCTTGGAGGACATCGAGGCGGTGGGTCACCGCATCGTCCAGGGCGGCGACTTCTTCTCCGGTTCCGTCCTCGTGGACGACGACGTCCTGGAGAAGATCGCCTTCTGCAGCGACTTCGCCCCGCTCCACAATCCGGCGCACCTGCTGGGCATCCACGCCATGCAGGCCGTTCTCCCGAGCGTCCCGCAGGTCGTGACCTTCGACACCGCCTTCCATCAGACGATGCCGGCTTACGCGTACATGTACGGCCTCCCGTACCAGTACTACGAGAAGTACCGCGTCCGCCGCTACGGCGCGCACGGCACGAGCCACCAGTTCGTCGCCGGCGTGGGCGCCAAGCTCGCCGGCCTGGACCTCGAGAATTCCAAGATCATCACCTGCCACCTGGGCGCCGGCAGCTCCATCTGCGCCATCCAGAACGGCAAGTGCGTGGACACGTCCATGGGCTTCTCCCCGCTCGAGGGCATGATCATGGGCACCCGCGTGGGCAACATCGACGCGAACGCCGTCATCTACCTGGAGAACAAGCTCGGCGTCACCCCCGACGAGATGTCCACCATCCTGAACCGCAAGTCCGGCTTCCTGGGCGTGTCCGAGTACAGCTCCGACTGCCGCGAACTGGACGAGCGCGCGAACAACGGCGATCCCAAGGCCAAGCTCGCTCTCAAGAAGTTCACCTACGACATCATCAAGAACATCGGCTCCTACGTTGCCGCGATGAACGGCGTGGACCTGATCGTCTTCACCGGCGGCATCGGCGAGCACAACTCCCGCCTCCGTCGCCGCGTCCTGGAGAACTTCTCCTACCTGGGCCTCAAGGTGGACTACGAGGCGAACGTCGCCTTCGGCGAGGATGCCATCATCACCACCGAGGATTCCAAGGTGAAGGCCGCCCTCATCTGCACGAACGAGGAGCTGGTGATCGCCCGCGACACCATGCACATCGCCCTTCAGAACCAAGACTAATCCATAACACCGATATGATCCAGAATTTCAACGACCTCTTCGTCGAGCTCAAGGCGAAGAACATCTGCAAGAAGATGGTGGCAGCGTGGGCTGTCGACGAGCATACCATC
>ONJB01000089.1 GCA_900318015.1 uncultured Bacteroidales bacterium
ATTTCGCTTTCCAGAAGCTGATGGAGTTTATTTACGCATTGTAATTTGATTTTTGTCTATGGCTGACAAGAAATGGTACGTTCTGCGTACCGCGGGAACAAAAGAGAAGAAGGCCGCCGAATATCTCGTCAAGGAAATCGAAAGACACGCTGATCTGCAATCCGTTGTGGATCAGGTTCTCGTTCCTGTCAAGAAGGAGATCGTCACGAAGAATGGCAAGCGCAAAGAAGTCGAGAGACTCCTTTTCCCGGGCTACGTGCTGATCCACGCGGAACTCAACCCTGATCTCGAATATGTCATCCGCAACGGCATCCCCGGCATGTCCGGGTTCCTGACCGAGAAGACCGGCAACGGCCAGTACGAGCGCATCCCTGTCCCCATCCGGGACGAGGAGGCGGCCCGCATCCTCGGCGGTCAGGACGAGAACGCCGTCAGCGCAGCCGAGACGGAAGTCAACTTCACGGTCGGTGAATCCGTCAAGATTACGGACGGACCGTTCAGCGGCTTCAGCGGAACTGTCGAAGAAATCATCGAAGACAGGAGCAAACTCAAGGTAGTGGTAGTGATCTTCGGGAGGAAGACCCTCCTCGAACTCAGCTTTACTCAAGTAACGAAAGAATAGCATTTAATCATGGCAAAAGAAGTAACTGGATTCATCAAGCTCCAGATTAAGGGCGGAGCTGCGAATCCTGCGCCGCCGGTAGGACCTGCTCTGGGTTCCAAGGGCCTGAACATCATGGACTTCTGCAAGCAGTTCAATGCTCGCACCCAGGATCAGGCCGGCAAGGTCCTCCCTGTCGTCATCACTGTTTACAGTGACAAGTCCTTCTCCTTCGAGGTCAAGCAGCCCCCGGTGGCTGTCTCGCTGAAGGAGGCCGCCAAGATCTCTTCGGGATCCGGCGAACCGAACCGTAAGAAGGTCGCGAGCGTGACCTGGGACCAGGTCAAGGAAATCGCCCAGTCTAAGATGCCCGACCTCAATTGCTTCACCCTCCGCTCCGCGATGTCCATGGTGGCCGGTACGGCCCGCAGCATGGGTATCAAGGTGGAAGGCGAATTCCCCGAGAACCTTTAATCCCACGCACGAACCATGAGCAAGTTGACCAAGAATCAGAAGACCGTTCTTGCCAAGTATGACAAGAGCAAGGTTTACAGCCTCCAGGAAGCGTGCGCGCTGCTGAAGGAAATCACCTATACCAAGTTCGATGCGTCCGTGGAAATCACCACCAACCTCGGTGTCGACCCCCGCAAGGCGAACCAGATGATCCGTGGCGTTGTCACCCTTCCGAACGGAACCGGTAAGATCACCCGCGTGCTGGTCCTCTGCACCCCGGACAAGGAGAACGAGGCCAAGGAAGCCGGCGCCGACTATGTCGGTCTCGACGAGTACATCACCAAGATCAAGGAAGGCTGGACCGATGTGGATGTGATCATCTGCACCCCGTCCGTGATGGCCAAGGTCGGTCAGATCGGCCGTATCCTCGGTCCCCGCGGTCTCATGCCGAACCCCAAGACCGGCACCGTGACCATGGAGGTCGGCAATGCCGTCAAGGAAGTCAAGGCTGGTAAGATCGACTTCAAGGTGGACAAGACCGGTATCATCCACGCCGCCATCGGCAAGGTCTCCTTCACCGCGGAGCAGATCGCCGAGAACGCGAAGACGTTCGTGGGCGCCGTGCTCAAGCTCAAGCCCCAGTCCCTCAAGGGCACCTATTTCAAGGGCGCTACCCTGTGCACGACCATGAGCCCGGCCGTCAAGTTGGATCCGAAGGCGTTCACCGCCGAATAATCGAAGGGAGGAAACGAATATGACTAAAGATCAGAAAGAGCAGGTGATTGCCGCCATCAAGGAAAACCTGGCCGCGTGTCCTAACTTCTACATCACCGATATCGCCGGCCTCAACGCCGAAGATACTTCCAAGCTCCGTCGCGACTGCTTCAACGAGGGCATCAAGCTGACGGTCGTCAAGAATACCCTGTTCCACAAGGTGATCAAGGACGCCCAGAACAGCGAAATGGACCTGCTGGTCCCTGCGCTCGAAGGCAACACCGCCATCATGTACTGCGAGGCTCCGGCCGTTCCTGCCAAGCTTATCAAGAAGTACAACAAGGCCGGTTCCGAGAAGCCCGCGCTCAAGGCTGCCTATGTGCAGGAGTGCGCTTTCGTCGGCGCCGACAAACTCGAGGAGCTCATCAGCATCAAGTCCCGCGAGGAACTCATTGGAGACATCATCGGTATGCTCCAGTCCCCGATCAAGAACGTGGTCTCCGCGCTGCAGAATGGCGGCGGCCAGCTGATCGCCGGCCTCGTGAAGACCCTCGAAGAAAAAGAAAACTAATCAATAACAAACAATTAAATAATTACAACTATGGCAGATGTTAAAGTTCTCGCAGAAGAGTTGGTTAACAGGAACTCGCTAAGATCCTGAAGGAAGAGTACGGTATCGAGCCCGCCGCCGCCGCCGTGGCCGTGGCCGCCCCCGCCGCCGCCGAGGCTGCCGCCCCGGCTGAGCAGACTGAGTTCGACGTGATGCTCACCAGCGCTGGCCAGGCCAAGCTGCAGGTGATCAAGGCCGTCAAGGAGAACGCCGGTCTGGGCCTCAAGGAGGCTAAGGAACTGGTCGACAAGGCTCCTGTCGCCGTTAAGGAGAAAGTTTCCAAGGCCGAGGCCGAGGCTCTCAAGGCCGCGCTCGAGGAAGCTGGCGCCGAGGTTGAGATTAAGTAACTCCGCCCGCTTCCCGTAAGGGAAAGAATCAGGTTTAGAGCCCTTAGTAGGCTCTAAACCTTTTTTCCGTCTTAAATTTTTCTCCCAAAGCGAAGGAAGCACAAATGTCAAACAAGACCCAAAACAAGCGAGTCAATTTCGCAACATCCAAAATTCTGGAGTATCCTGACCTTCTCGAGGTCCAGCTCAAGTCCTTCCGGGACTTCTTCCAGCTCGAGACCACGCCCGAAAGCCGCCGCAACGAGGGTCTGTTCCAGGTATTCCAGGAAATTTTCCCGATCGAGGACACGCGGAACAACTACGAGCTCCGCTTTATCGATTATTTCATCGATCCTCCCCAGTATTCGATCGAGGAATGCCTTGAGAGGGGCCTCACGTACAATGTCCCCCTGAAGGCGAAACTCCGCCTTTCCTGCACCGATCCCGAGCACGAAGATTTCGATACGAGGGTCCAGGACGTGTATCTGGGCAACATCCCGTACATGACGCCTGCCGGCACCTTCATCATCAACGGATCGGAGCGCATCATCGTTTCCCAGCTCCACCGGTCCCCGGGCGTGTTCTTCGACCAGAGCATGCACGCCAACGGGTCCAAGCTGTATTCCGCCCGCATCATCCCCTTCAAGGGATCCTGGATCGAGTTCGCGACGGACATCAACAGCGTGATGTATGCCTACATCGACCGGAAGAAGAAGCTGCCTGTGACCACCCTGCTGAGGGCCATCGGCTACAACAGCGACAAGGATATCATCGACATCTTCGGACTCGCTGATGAGGTCGCCGCCGATGAAGCCACCCTCAAGGATAACAGTGGCCGCCTCCTCGCCGCCAAGGTCCTCAAGACGTGGACCGAGGACTTCGAAGACGAGGACACCGGTGAGGTGATTCCCATCGAACGTACGTTCGCCATCGTCGACCGCGGGGAAGCGCTCGACGAGGACACCATCGCCAAGATCCTTGACACCGACGTCAAGACCATCCTGCTGCAGAAGAACGAGGCCAATTCGGCGGAATATGCCATCATCTACAACACCCTGCAGAAGGACCCGACCAATACGGAGATCGAAGCCGTCAACTTCATCTACAAGCAGCTCCGCAACTCCGAACCGCCGGACGAGTCCACCGCCCGCGACGTCATCGACAAGCTCTTCTTCTCCGAGAAGCGCTATGACCTCGGGAGCGTGGGCCGCTACCGCCTGAACAAGAAGCTCAGCCTGACGATCGATCCGGGTGTCCGGGTTCTGACGAACACCGACATCATCGAGATCATCAAGTATCTCATCCAGCTGATCAACTCCCGGGCTACGGTCGACGATATCGACCACCTCTCCAACCGTCGCGTCCGCACGGTGGGCGAGCAACTCGCCAACCAGTTCAGCGTCGGCCTGAGCCGCATGGCCCGTACCATCCGCGAGCGGATGAACGTCCGGGACAGCGAGCAGTTCAACCCGATCGACCTGATCAACGCGAAGACCCTGTCTTCCGTGATCAATTCGTTCTTCGGCACGAGCCAGCTCTCCCAGTTCATGGATCAGACCAACCCGCTGGCCGAAATCACCCACAAGCGCCGTCTCAGCGCCCTCGGCCCCGGCGGTCTTTCCCGTGACCGCGCCGGCTTCGAGGTCCGTGACGTGCACTATACGCACTACGGCCGCCTGTGCCCGATCGAGTCTCCGGAAGGTCCGAACATCGGTCTGATCTCGTCCCTGTGCGTGTATGCGCGGATCGACGAGCTCGGCTTCATCGAGACCCCGTACCGCGAAGTCCACGACGGAAAGGTGGACCTCAGCGACAGCGGCTGGCACTACATGAGCGCCGAAGAGGAAGAGAGCAAGCATGTCTCCCTCGCCAACGTGGAGATGACCGACGACGGCCAGCTCCTCGGCGACCGCATCCAGTGCCGCCTGGAGGCCGACTTCCCGCTGGTCTCCAAGGAGGAGGTCGACTACATGGACGTCGCCCCGAACCAGATGGCTTCCGTGGCTGCGTCCCTGATCCCGTTCCTGGAGCACGACGACGCCCACCGCGCCCTTATGGGTGCGAACATGATGCGTCAGGCCGTTCCGCTCCTGAGCCCGGAATCCCCGATCGTGGGCACCGGCCTGGAGGAGCGCGTCTGCATCGACTCCCGCACGCAGATCATCGCCGACCGCACCGGTCTGGTGACCTATGTCGACGCCAACGAGATCCACATCAAGTATGACCGGACCGACGACGAGAAGTTCGTGAGCTTCCAGCCGGAGGAGACGGTGTACAAGCTCCCGATCTACCGCCGCACCAACCAGTCCACCACGATCAACCTCAAGCCGCTCGTGCGGAAGGGGGACAAGGTCGTGGCCGGCCAGGTCCTCACCGAAGGTTATGCCACCCAGAACGGCGAGCTTGCGCTCGGCCGCAACCTGAAGGTCGCCTTCATGCCTTGGAAGGGTTACAACTACGAGGACGCCATCGTCCTCAGCGAGGAGATGGTGAAGTGGGACATCCTCACTTCCATCCACGTGGACGAATACCTGACCGAGGTCCGCGAGACCAAGCGCGGCATGGAGGAACTTACGTCCGATATCCCGAACGTCAGCGAGGACGCCACCAAGGACCTCGACAAGGACGGTATCGTGCGCATCGGCGCCCACATCGAGCCGGGCGACATCATGATCGGCAAGATCACCCCGAAGGGCGAGAGCGATCCTTCCCCGGAAGAGAAACTCCTCAAGGCCATCTTCGGTGACAAGGCCGGTGACGTGAAGGACGCCTCCCTGAAGGCCAATCCTTCCCTGAGCGGCACCGTGATCAAGACCGCCCTGTACCAGAAGGTTTCCAAGGACAGCGGCCGCCGCAGCGCGAAAAGCGAGCAGAAGGCCCGCCTGGAGATCAAGCAGCAGGAATTCGAAAAGGCCGCGGAGAAGCTCCGCGCCACCTTCATCGAGAAGCTGTGGTCCCTGGTGAACGGCAAGAAGAGCGCCGGCGTGAGCGACCTCTACGGCGTGGAGATCTTCCCGAAGGGCAAGGAGTTCACGCTCCAGGGCCTGAAGGAAGCCGACTACATGAACATCAACTCCTCCAAGTGGACGAACGACGCCAAGACCGCCGGTCTGGTGCGCGAGCTCATCCAGAACTACTGCATCGCCCACAAGGAGGCCGAGACCCGCTCCAAGCGCGAACTCGACAAGATCAAGGTCGGCGACGAGCTCGGCAACGGCGTCATGCAGCTTGCGAAGGTCTACATCGCCAAGAAGCGCAAGATTACCGTGGGTGACAAGATGGCCGGCCGTCACGGCAACAAGGGTATCGTGGCGAAGATCGTCCGTCAGGAGGACATGCCGTTCCTCGAGGACGGTACCCCTGTGGACATCGTCCTGAACCCGCTGGGCGTGCCTTCCCGTATGAACCTCGGCCAGATCTACGAGACGGTCCTCGGCTGGGCCGGCTCCGAACTGGGCCTGAAGTTCTCCACCCCGATCTTCGACGGTGCCTCCATCGACGAGATCTGCGACTACACCGACAAGGCCGGCGTGCCGCGCTTCGGCAAGACCCGCCTGCGCGACGGCGGCACCGGCGACTGGTTCGACCAGCCCGCCACCGTGGGTGTGATCTACATGATCAAGCTCGGTCACATGGTCGACGACAAGATGCACGCGCGTTCCATCGGACCGTACTCCCTGATCACCCAGCAGCCGCTCGGCGGTAAAGCCCAGTTCGGCGGCCAGCGTTTCGGTGAGATGGAAGTCTGGGCCCTCGAGGCCTACGGCGCCGCCAATACGCTCCAGGAGATCCTGACGGTCAAGTCCGACGACGTCAACGGCCGTTCCAAGACGTACGAAGCTATCGTCAAGGGCGATCCGATGCCCGCTCCGGGCATCCCCGAGTCGCTGAACGTCCTCCTGCACGAACTCCGCGGCCTCGGACTCAAGGTCACTTTGGACTAATTTAAAGACTGTTACGAATATGCCTGCATATAACAACAAGGAAAGCAAAGTGAAGTCGAACTTCTCGAAGATTTCCATCGCGCTCGCTTCTCCGGAGGACATCACCGAAAGGTCCTGCGGAGAGGTCCTGAAGCCGGAAACGGTCAACTACAGGACCTACAAGCCCGAGCGTGACGGTCTCTTCTGCGAGAAGATCTTCGGTCCGACCAAGGATTACGAG